>CAZSTW010000055.1:0-41623 GCA_964609845.1 uncultured Planctomycetaceae bacterium
AGCGCGTTCCGGCTGATCGATGTCTCGAAATTCATACCTGGATGGCGGCAGCAACTGCCAAGCACAGGGACAAGATATGGGTAACATTGACTCTACCCGACATTGAAAAAACGATTGTCCTATGCCAGGGACGCGGAGCAGTCATTGTCTGCAATCCAATAGGTTATGCGACTTGCTCGACCTGATGCTTTCTCGGTGCGAACCATGGGTAAATCGTTGGCAGAACCAGAGTCGTGAGCAGCGTTGATGTAATCAGCCCGCCGATCACCACCGATGCCAATGGGCGTTGAAGTTCGGCACCAGCCGTCGTGGAAAGTGCCATCGGCAGAAATCCCAGGCTGGCGACGAGTGCCGTCATGAGAACTGGACGCAATCGTGCCATGGCCGCTTCCTCGGCGGCATCACGCGGCGAGTGGCCTGCTTCACGCAGATGCTCGGCGGCACTTACCCAGACCAGACCATTCAGTACGGCCACGCCGAACAGCGCAATGAAGCCGACGCCTGCCGAGATACTGAACGGCATTCCTCGTAACGCCAACGCGAACACACCTCCGGATGCCGCAATCGGAACGGCTGTGAAGATCAATGCTGCCAGGCGCGCCGAATGAAATGTCGTGTGCAACAGCAGGAAGATCAACAGCAGTACCACTGGTGTGACCAGTGCCAGACGCAAGCTGGCGGATTGCAGGTTTTCGAAGTCTCCGCCCCATTTGATCTCGTATCCAGCGGGTAATGGAACTTCCTTTGCCAGTGTGGCTTTCGCCTCTTGAACGAATGTCGCAACGTCCCGGCCTCGCACATTCGACTGAATGTAGGTGCGTCGACGAGTCCCTTCGTGTTCTACGCTCGGTGGTGATTCCTCGACAATCACACTGGCAAGTTCGCCCAGCGGTATCTGTCGACCGTCATCAGCGGATACCGGCAGTTGTTCCAGTCGATTGACGTCGGCACGCCATTCCAGCGGGATGCGAACAGTGATGGGAAATCGCATTCGACCGTCGAAGACTTGACCGGCTCGTTTTCCCCCCAGGGCCGCCACCGTCTCCATCACGCGAGCGGCATCGATCCCATAACGCGCGAGGGCGTCGGGACGCACTTGAATGCGTACCGTCGGCAGATCTGCCTGATGTTCTGCCTTCACGTCCGCAGAACCCGGAATCGATCGCATCACGCTTTCGATCTTCTTGCCAAGGTGCGCCAGCGTCGGCAGGTCCTCGCCATACAGCAAAACAGCTACGTCAGCTTTCACACCTGCCACCAGTTCATCAACACGCATTTCGATTGGCTGTGTGAATCCGAAAATAATCCCGGGAACATTCTCTGCCAGCAAGGCCTTCATCTCGTCGATCAGTTCTTCTCGCGATTTGTGCTTCGGCCATTCATGGTGTGGCTTCAGCAGGACCCAAAGGTCTGTCTGCTGGACACCCATGATGTCGTTGGCAATCTCGGGACGACCAGTCTTGCAGAACGCTGTGCGAACTTCGGGAAGGGTGAGCATCAGTTTTTCCACTTGGGCCCCCATCGGAATCGCGTCTTCCAACGTGGCACTCGGCAGTCGATTGATTTCGATCAACAGATCTCCTTCATCCAGTCGTGGCATGAATTCAGCACCCAACTGCGAAGCGACCGGGATACTGATCGCAAACACGCTGAACGCGATTGCCGCCGTAATGATTGGGTGAGCCACGACGCGGTGGACCATCGGGTGGTAGAACCGATGCAGGACCCGGATCAACCAGATTTCCTTCTCTTCCATCTTCTTCGGAAGTGCCAGCGACGCCAGGGCTGGCATAAACGTCAGCGAGAGTACCAGCGAACCCGCCAGGGCAAATAACACTGTTAACGCCATCGGACGGAACAGCTTTCCTTCGGATCCCTGCAGGGCGAGCAACGGGACGTACACAATCGCGACGATCAACTCACCAAACATCGTCGGTTTTCGAACTTCGATCGCCGCATCGCGAATGACTTCCAGATGCGGTCGACCTTCCCGATTGAGCGAGATTCGGCGGACGCAGTTTTCAATCATGATGACAGAACTGTCGACAATCAGCCCAAAGTCGATCGCTCCCAGACTCATCAGACTCGCACTGACCCCGGTCAGCCACATCAGGTTCGCTGCAAACAGCATCGACAATGGAATCGCGAGTGCAACGACAATCCCGGCCCGCAGACTGCCGAGCATGATCAGCAGTACGATGATGACCAGGCTTCCCCCTTCCAGCAGATTTTTTTCCACCGTATGCAACGTCCGCTCGATCAATTCTGCCCGGTCGTAAATCACATCAATCGTGACTCCTCGCGGCAGCGTCTCGCTGATCTCTTCCAGTCGCTCCTTCGCGGCGTGGACGACTTCGCGTGAGTTTGCACCGAACAGCATCATCACCATGCCGGTGACAGCCTCACCTTTGCCGTCTCGCGTGACAGCACCCTGGCGAGTCATCGGTTCAATACTGACTTCCGCAACGTCCCGGATGAGAACCGGTGAACCATTTTTGGCGGCACGGACGACAACATGATCGATGTCGTCTACGGACGTTAACAGAGCCTGTCCCCGCAGGAACCTCTGTTCATCGTGATGGACAACGTAACCACCGCCGGATGTTGAGTTGTTCGATTCCAGCGCCTGGAAGATCTCGGATAACGAGACACCAAAGCTGGCGAGGCGATCGGGATCGGGACGCACTTGATACGAACGGTAATAACCACCGTGCGAGTTGATTTCGGTCACCCCGGGAACCTGTCGCAACCGGGGCGAGATCTGCCATTCCAGGATTGTCCGCAGTTCCATCGAACTCAGGTTTTCGCCACGTACCTGAAACTGCAGGATTTCCCCCAGCGCGGTACTCAAGGGATTGAGTCGCGGAGTTCCGTATCCCGGCGGAATCTTCTCAGCAGCATCTGCCAATCGCTCTTGAACCAGTTGCCGCGCCCGATAGATATCGGTTCCTTCGTGAAAGACGACCGTCACCAGCGAGATCCCCAGTCGTGAAATGCTGCGGATTTCTTCGACCTTCGGCAGGCCGCTCATCGTCATTTCGACGGGATAGGTGACGTACTGCTCGACCTCAAGCGGAGACAACGCTCCGGCGTCGGTGACGATCTGGATCTGGACGTTTGTCAGATCGGGGACCGCATCAATCGGGAGCGACAGCGCCGCATAGGCTCCCAGGCCCCCCATGATGAAGACCAGTGATAGAACCAGCATCCGGTTCTTGAGAGAGATTTCAATCAGGTGAGAAAGCATGATGCCTCAGTGACGATTTGGGACTGGCTCAAATGATGTTGTGAATGGCGAGGAGAAGAGGAGACCTTCGGTCGGGGTTCCGGCGGGGTCGGGAGACCCGCGCCGAGCAGCGACTCGCGCCGAACACGAACTGCGCTGGGCATTTCATTCGTCTTCCGGTTCCAGTAACAGTTCCGACTTCAACAGAAACGTCCCGCTGATGGCGATCCGCTCGCCCTTCTGCAGTCCCGATTTCACTTCCACCAGTGGATCCACGGCCAATCCCAGGGTGACATCGCGCGGAGTGAACTTACGAGGCCCCGTTTCTACAAACACAAACACGCGACCTTCATGGCGAACAACCGCCGAATCGGGAATCGCCGTCGTCTGGACAGCGGCACCGTCGGGCAAGAGAACTCGGACAAACATCCCCGGCTTCAGCAATCCGTCATCGTTGTGTATATCCGCGACTAACGGTGTTGCCCGTGATTCCGCATTGACTGTCCGACCGATGAACGAGATGGTCGCTTCCAGCGACTGGTTTGGAAGGGCAGGGGACTGCACCTGGACCTTTTGTCCGGCTGACAGCTTGAGTGCTGACCAGTCCTTATCCCTGATTTCGGCCTGTACCCATAACCGGGAAGTATCAGCCAGCAGCAGCAGTTCTTCACCCTGGCGAACTCGTTCGGTTGCTGCCACGACGATTTCTTCGACCGTCGCTGCGAATGGTGCGACAACCGGCCAGGTGCTCAACGTTTCTTCGTTACTGAGATCACCGAATTGTTCAGGCGTCTGGCCGGTCAGCCACGTCAGCCGCTGACGGGCAACCGCCAACCGGCGCGAAGCGTCGCTGTACGCGGCGTCTGCTTTTCCGACTTTCTGGCGCACATCAAACGTGGCCTGTTCGCAGGCCGATTGAAACGTGGCTGAAGCGGAATCACGAGCCGAGGCTTGTTCAAGCAGCATCCGCTGGGTGATCGCACCGCTGGCGACTGATTTCAGATTGGCGTTGATCGTCTCGGCTGTTCTGAATTTTGAATAGGCCGAAAGAATATCGCGGCGATAATCTCCCAGGACCCGGTCCTGGAACTCCTTCTCCAGTGCTTCCATTTCCTGGGGGCGTCTGAGCTGCGATAATAGCTCGTCGAGGTTCTGTTGGATTGTTCGCCACCAGTCACGCTCACGCTGTGCCAGTTGCAACTCCGCTTCCTGCTGCAGAACATCAGACCGACGTTCGCCGAGATCCGGGCTGTTGACGATCGCCAGCAGCTGTCCTTCTTTGACTCGCTCACCGACAGTCACCGCAATTTTGTGAGCCAGTCCATCCGTTGGAGATTTGACCGCGACATGGCGTGTCGCGTTGTACTCAATCCGGCCTGGAACGGTCCGAATCGGCTGCATGGAATGCTGCTCGACTGCAGCAATCGTGATGGCCGCTGCAGCCATCTTTGTTTCAGTTAATAGAACATGTTCGCGAGCTGGCTTTGGAGCAGGCCGCTCGGCCGCAGTCACGCGTGGAGGCAAGTGCATCCAGTAGTATCCGCCGGCCGCAATGGCACAGACCGCCAGCAGCATTGCGATCGAGGTCAATCGTTTCTTTAACATAGGAAATCCGATCATGAATGACGGTCACAGTTCGGCGTAGATCTCGACGTTCGGCGCGGGTCTCCCGACCCCGCCGAAACGCCCGACCGAAGGTCTCCAGTCCCCGGTTCAGAGAGAATCCTCTGACCGAGACTTTCCAGTAGGCGACAATACATCAAAAAATCAGCAACGATTTCGAAGTGGCAGTTTTGATGGAGCGAATTCCCATAGGATCGCACACGCTGCCCGGGGCTCAACGCTACGAAAAATCAGCAGCGGGCCACTCGTAACAGTGTTCCCAGAGAGACGGAACCGAGATAAGTATCGAGAAACTGTGTTGGAGCTTCGGAAGCATTCCAACAGGGCTGCTTGACGGCGACATGCGCCATCAAGTGCCAGGCGAACATGTTCCCCACATCAATCATCTGAACCGACGTCATTGATGTCTGAACGTGAGGCAGCGTGGCGGGGGCTTCGTGTGGACAGAATGGACAGTTCCCATCTGGAGATTTTTCGCACGGGTGCCCCGCAGGTGGTGGAACCAGATGCCAATGCCATCCCAGGTCAACGTCTGAATTCAGGGTGACGTCGGGATGAAATTCGACCAGATGGTTTACCAAAGCATCCGAAGCGGACTCGGCGACGTTAGCACCATGTGCATGAAGGATTGGCAGGGGGGCATGCCACAGCGACACAATCAGCGCCAACCGTCCTATGATGGACAGCCCTCGCTGGATCGCATTCGCTTGGCCCCTTGGCAATCGCATTTCCCGTGACTCCCCAAATCAACATTCACTACTACTAATGTATCCTGCGGGATTCCAGAGTCAATCGGTGTTCTGGTCCGCATCAGGGCAATCGTGTTTTTCAATGTAGGGTGGGACCAGCTCGCTTCGAGCGCCGGCCCACCATCAAGAGATTCCAGTATTTGCTATTGGGCCGGCGCGGCGAAGCGTCCGCATTCACGGCTCCGGCAGTTTGCGATCAAAAGCGAAACCCCACCTACAGTATTCTTCGGTTCGGAAGGCTCGATGCCTGCACGATTTCCGTCATTTGCAAGGCCGGAAATTGTTGACAGCTGGAATCTCATGCCGATTGCATGACAAATTGACATCCCTGTTCCGAACGTACACGTCGGCATCGTCTTACCGCAGGGGGCTTCGATGACAACTCTTGAGTTGTTATCGTAGGGGGTGGCCGGGACTGGAGCGTCTTCGCGAAGTCCCGGAATGTGCTCTCGACACGAAGACCGGGCCTTCCTTCGCAAAGCCTCAGTCCAGTCCTGACAACCCAGCGACTTTCACCACGGGCTGCCAGGCAAAAGTCAGCTCGATCGCTCCGAATGAGCTGCGTCCCTTCAATCTGGGCGATTTGCCTGTAACGCCGGGTCTGGCTACTATCAAAGCGGTTCGCAGCGCGTTGGAGTGCTCCTGCGGAGACGCGTTGGAGAGATGTGACAGGCAATGCGGGATTGAAGATATGTCGATTTCCTCGTGCCGTTTGATTCGCTGGCCCCTGTTGACAGGCAGCCTGCTGTGGGTTGTCGCGCTGGCATCCTTTTTCCCTGCAACTGTTTGGGCCGATGCGGCACTCGACGAGTACAACCTCGCTGTCGGCCTGTACAAGCAAAGTCGCTGGGAAACTGCCGCACAAAGGTTTCGGGCTTTCGCCAAGAACTACGACAAGCACGAAAAGATGCCGCTCGCCCGGCTTTATCTGGGCCTGACACTGGTCAATCTGGAGGATTACAAAGCGGCTCGTGACGAATTCCGGACGTTTGTCAAAGACTACCCCCAGAACACCAATATCCCGCAGGCTCGTTATCGCATCGCCGAATGCAGCTACCTGATGGAAGATTTCGCTGCCGCCCGGGGAGAACTGGAAAGCTACCTGAAAGACTTCCCCAAGGATACGTTTCACGATCACGCGCTTCCTTATCTGGCAGACGCGCAGCTTCGCTCCAACGATCCGTCTGCCGCGTTGATCAATTTCCAGCAGGCGATCGAACGATTCCCGGAAGGTCCCCTGGTGGATGACGCCCGGTTCGGTCGGGCACGTGCTCTCGAAGCCTTGAAAAAGGACGACGAGGCGATCGCTCAGTACAAAGAGCTGATCGCTCGCCCGACAGGCCCGCGTGCCGCCGATTCTCAGTTTCATCTGGCGGCCCTTGCCTTTGAACGAAAACGATTTCCCGAAGCGGCCGTGGCCTACACTGAGCTGGTAACAAAATTTCCCAACAGTCGATTTGTTCCCGCGTCGCAATTGAATGCCGGGTATGCCTATTTTCAATCTGGTAAATTCGCCGAAGCGGCGACTCAATTCGAAGCTGCCACTGCCGAGAAATCGCAGCGAGTGACGGCCGGGTACTGGCAGGGACTGAGCCTGAAATCGCAGTCCCAATACGCTAAAGCTGCTGAGGTGCTGAAAGCGACTGCCGCCGTCGCAGGGGAACAGCCACTCTCTGAATCGATTCTGTTTCAGCAGGGATTGTGCGAGCGACATCTGGGACACGTCGCAGAAGCCCGCCAGTTGTTTGAGACCGTTCTTTCCAAGTGGGCTAAGGGAGAATACGCCGACGATTGTCTGCATGCCCTGGCCGAGCAGTCGATCGAAGCGGGCGACCTGATGACGGCAGACCGCCTGCTGGCACGATTCGCCACAGAATTCCCGTCAAGCGGCCTGAGACTTCATATGGAGTTGTTGTCGGGGCGTCTGGAACTGGCACGGGCAGCGATCGGTTTGCGAGATCAGAAACCCCCTGCCGAAATTGCCGTCCACTATGACGCGGCGGCCAAGCGATTCGAAAACGTCATGACGAACAGCACGATCCCGTTGACTCGTAACCAGGCGCGTTACTACCTGGCATTCTCGCGACAGCTTCAGGGGAAGGGAGCCACCGCACTGGAACTGCTGGCCCCGCTCGTCGAACTCGTTCGCACTGAGGGTGCGAAGTCCGAGTTGGTGGATGCCCTGGTCCTGCAGGCCGATTCGCTGCTCGCCGAAAAGAAGTACGACGAGGCCGAAAAGTCGGCCCAGGAATATCTGACGCTGGTTTCGAAAGGTCGACAGGCGGCCCGGGCTGTCTCTGTCGTGGCTGTCTCAGCAGCGCACCGCAAAGAACCAGCCAAGGTTGATGCGGCCGTGGAACGATTGAAACAGGAGTTTCCTGAACATCCGCTGCGGGCGGTGACGTTGCAGCAGTTGGCGGAACTTGCCGACAGCAACGAAGACTGGCCAGCAGCAGCCCGCTATTACGAGGCACTGATCCCCCTCTGGAATGGCCTGGAATCGCAACCCTTTGCCATCCGGGGACTCGCCTGGGCACAGCTGAAACAAAAGCTGCCTGACGCGGCGAAGACATACGCCAGGATCGAACAGCAGTTTCCGAATCATCGACTGGTCCCGGAAAGTATCTACTACCGCGCCGATGCGTTGAAAGAGGCTGGACAACTCGACGACGCCATCACATCGTTCGCTGCTCTACTGCGCAAAGTGCCTGCCGACAAACCTGCCGAACCAGGGGCTGAACTGCAGGCACCGTTACTCTATTCCTATCGAGCCGGTCTGCAGAGTGCTCGACTGTACCGCAAGGCAAAACGCGTCAAGGAAGCCGATACCGAATACGAAGAACTGATCAAGCGGTTTCCCAAGCCGCAACGACTGGACCAGTTATTGAACGAATGGGCCCTGCTCAACTATGACGCCGGGCAATACGAACGAGCGGACATGGTATTTCGGAAGATCGTTGCCGAAACTCCTGACAGCGAACTGGCAGACAACGCCAGGCTGAGTCTCGCGGAAAGTGATTTGATTGCGGAAAAATTTGATGACGCTCGAAAGGCATTCGAACAGCTGCTGGCCTCTGATAAAAGTGATGCGGAAGTCAAAGAGCGGTCTGTCTATCAGTTGCTGGTACTGGCGGTCGAGCAGCAGCGTTGGGGTGACGTGGTACCACTCGCCAACAAACTGGTGGCCGATTATCCCGGCAGCCCGCAACGTTGGTATGCCGCTTACAGCATCGCCGAAGCGATCCTTGCGAATCTGAAGGCAAACGAACTGGAACTGGAAGTGGCTCGCGAAAAAGTGACGGGGCTGCGTAAAGAACAGGACAACCCGGAACTGAAATCGCAGGTCTGGTTTGATCGAGTCTGGGTGCTATCGGCCGAGATTTCGTTCCGTCAAAAGAAGTACGATGAGATCGAAGCGACAGTGACAGAATTACGTCAGCGTCCCGCGAAGTCTCCGTTCCTGTATCAGGCTGAAGAAGTCCTCGGACGAGGTTACAAGCAGCAGGCTCCGCCACGATTTGACGATGCTCGCAAGGCGTTTGAACGTGTGCTGGCCGACCCTGTTGCAGACAAGACCGAAACGGCTGCCAAGAGCCAGTTCCTGATTGGCGAAACACTGTTCCTGCAGGAAAAGTGGGCCGAGGCATTCCTGGCCTACCAGCGGGTATTTGCCAACTACAAGTATCCCGAATGGCAGGCGGCTGCGCTGCTGCAATCGGGCAAGTGCGATGAGCAGCAGCAGCAGTGGAAAGAAGCTGCCGCGACCTATCGACTGCTGCTCGAGAAGTTCCCCACATCCACGCATGCGACCGACGCCCGGCAACGCCTGGAAGTCGTCACCAAGAAGATCTGAACCCGCCCGGAATCCGCCCCCACTATGCGACTTGCCCTGCTTTGCGATGATGCGACAGTTGTTCCCTGGCTGGACGCGATCGCAGGCGATCCGATTCACGAAATCGTGCTGGCAGTGACGTCGTCGCCTCGGTGTGCCGAGTTACTCCGGGGCCGCTCCGGCATCCGCCTGACACCTCATTGGGAAGACCTGCTGGGGGGGAAGGCGTTTGATGCCATCCTGGTGGGTGGCAGCGACGCGACAATGCTCGAAGCGATCAAGCAGCTGGCCTCGGCCGGTCAGAAGCTGCTGTTTCTTCCTGCCATCGATCAAGGTTCGACGTTTGTTTACGAATTGAGTTTGATCCGTGATGACAATCACGTGTCGATCACTCCGGCTATCTGGCATCGGTGCGATCCTGCTCTGGTTCGTACGCGGGAAATCATTCGATCCGCGACACTGGGGAAAGTTCAACTCCTGCAATTCCAGCGTGAGATTTCCAGCGGCTCGTCATTGGTTGCCCAAGCTGACATCAATCGCGCCTTGCTGTCGGACATCGATCTGTTGCGATGGCTGGTCGGGGACTACGATCAGGTGACGGCCTTGCGAACGGGAGCGTCCGACGCTGGGGTGTTGACTCAAAGTGTGAAACTGGCGGGTAAGAGCCTGCCAGAAGCGACGTGGGATGCACGAGCAGGCAAATCATCGCAAAGTCGATTAACGATTCATGCCGAACAAGGGACCGCCGCAATCGAACGCGATCCGCAGTCGCAGGAATGGGTCCTGATTGACGCCAAAGGGGAGCGACTGGTCGGCAATTGCAGTACTGCGATCCGCGATTTCCTGAGCCAACTGGATGCGGGGACGGCGGGGCCCGTCGAATGGCAGGAACTGGTCAAGGGGTTTGAAACGGTTGACGCGACCGGACGATCCGTGACTCGCCGCCGGACGATCGAACTTCATTTTGAGCCGATGTCCGAACGAGCCATTTTCAAAACTCAGATGACCGCCATCGGCTGCAGCGTCCTGATCGCGACGTTAATGCTGGTCATGGTGTATCTGGCAATTGCTTCCACAATACCATTGCCGCCAGCCGTTCTGATCCTGCTGAGAACCCTTGTTTTCGCCCCGCTAGGTATCTTCCTGCTGCTACAGTTGCTGTACCCGCTCACCCGCCCCTCCGAGGGGCAGGATGGTGTACCGAGCGAGCGGTGACCCCATTCGGGGTAGGAGATGAACGTGTCCATGACGTACGACGGCCATCTACCCCCAATGGGGTTGCGTCACCTCAATCGCTCGCTGAACGACTCCATCGTGTGCTGACGCAGATGTGGACTTTCGGTGTCGAGACCCAAGCCACCTCTGCCTATTGAAAAATTCAGGTTGTTGAGTACGCCAGGGTGATGAAGTCACTGGAAGTATTGAAAGATTGAAACGAGGCAAACTTCTCGTCGCGTTGCGACCCAGGTTGGCCGAGGACGGCCAACCTGGGCCACCCAGCGCGACAAAACCGACAATCTCATGCGAACGGTCTCCTACTCCAACGGAGTTACGTCTTATAGCCCAGGGTTGCGAGCGAAGCTCGCTACCCTGGGTACATGACGTACGACCGGATTCTACCCCGAACGGGGTTGCGTCTCCGCAATCGTTCGTTGGATGACGAGTTCATCGCGTGCTAACGCAGATGTGGACGTTCGGTGTCCAGGCCCACCGAATCAACGAGGTGACGAAATCACGCGGAGTTTTGAAAGATTGAATCGCGGTAAACTTTTCGTCGCGTTGCGACCCGGGTCGTCCGCGGATGGCAACCTCGGCGACCCAGCGACTTTGCAGATTTCGCTGAAGAGTCAATCCCAGACGTATCTTTCATCGTAATCAATCTTGTGGCGTATCAGAAATTCGCGAAATTCAGTTTTGAAATCCTTCGCTTGATGATGCGATTCCTGATTCTGAATGTATTTGGATACGATGGGTGTTTGAGAGTGGCTCACCGAAAATGCTCCGTACCCGGCCTGCCAGGCAAATTCCGAGAATTCGGGAGATCGATTCTTGGCCCATATTGAGGTCACGCGCTTTAGTTCCTTCACCCAATCGGATAATGAAATTGTTCGTGCCTGTTGTGCCAGGAGGTGGATGTGGTCTTCGACATAATGGGATGGCACTTCATTGATTTGGATGTTCCACCGATGATGGCATGCATCTCTAACCGGAGTGTTGGGTCTCTCAAATAAGGCACCCGATCCTTTGTCGAAAAAACGATATGAACGAGGATGTTTGAGAGCGACTGCGGCATGTTTGGGCTCCGCGTGATTGTGGGAAATGCCATCCAGTCTACCCTGACGTCGGTTAATTCAAACATGGAAAATGGCTGGAAGACGACGCAACCCCTTTGGGGTAGGCGATGGACGTATCCGGCAGACCCAGGGTAGCGAGCTTCGCTCGCAACCCTGGGCTATATGACGTAACTCCTTCGGAGTAGCAGAGGGGCGGACGGCAGGAAGGCGAACTTTTGTGTTTCCTTGTTGGGCTCGTCAGGGCCTATCATTCATTCAATCGCCGATGTTAATTTCACGTACCGCATACCACATGCCGCAGTTCCGTTGTTTCGAATCGCTGTTCTCATGTCGAGCTTGTCCGACCCACAACAAATCCGTCTATCTCGTACGAGCGGGCTTCTACTCCAACGGAGTTACGTCTTATAGCCCAGGGTAGCGAACGAAGTTCGCTACCCTGGGTACATGACGCACGACAGCTATCTACCCCGAATGGGGTTGCGTCACCTCAATCGTTCGTTGGACGACTCAATCCTGTCCTGACGCAGATGTGGCCTTTCCGTGTCGAGCCCCACCCGATCCACGTCTGCCTGGACGGCACGAAAAACTCAGGTTGTTGAACGCATCGGGGTGACGAAGTCTCGGGCAGTAATGAAAGATTGAAACAAGGCAAACTTCTCGTCGCGGTGCGACTCAGGTAGGCCGCGGACGGCCAACCTGGGTCACCCAGAATTAAACTCTGCGGGAACTGGTCAACGTTTATGAAACGAGCCACCCGTGATTCACAGGTGGCTCGATCTCTTGAGGGCATGACGGCACTTTGAAATCACGTTGCGACGGGCACGAGTTTTCCATCCTGCCGGGCCGAGGTCAGTGTCGCTTCCATCACCTGCTGAGTCTGCAGGGCGATCTGGCCCCAGGATTCATCCAGTTTGCCTGACAGCACCAGTTGCGAGAAGTTGCGGAACAGGTTCGTTTCCTGGGCGTTTGGAGCACTGTTGCCGAATTCAGGGACCGAGACGCGTCGCGTGTGGTCTTCCATATTGAAATCACAGCCGCGAGGCACGAACTTCACATTCGAGACATCGAACGAGACTTCATTTCCATAGAACGGGCAGACGAAGCCCGGGACGGTGATGAATCCCTTCGTACCGCTCAGGTTTGCCCACTGCTGGTTTTCGTTGAGGAACGAGCAATAGAAACTGGCAGAGACTCCGTCGCGGAAGAACAATTCCCCTGAGAATTCCATGGGGACACTTGAGCCTCCCGCTTTCGTCAGCAGTCGACCGCTGACCGAATGAGGCATCTCATACTTCATCGCCCACAGGGTGAACCGGATGTTGTACCAGCCGAGATCACCAAGGCATCCCAGTGGTTCCAGTTCATTGCTGACGCGAATGTTGTTCGCAACAAATTCGTCGGTCGCCGCGAAACTGAATTGAGAGCAGATGCGGCGGAGCTTACCGACACTCTCGCCATCGTCCAGGGCTTCACGCAGCTTGTTCAACCGCTGGCTGTGCATGAACATGACCCCGTCCATGAACTGGACTTTGTTCTTCTTGCAGGCCGCCAGCATTTCGGAGACATCGGCAGCGACGACACCAACAGGCTTTTCGCACAGGATGTGCTTGCCAGCTTCGGCCGCACGAATCACCCACTCTTTGCGAATCCCCGTGGGAAGCGGAATATAAACGGCATCCACGTCGTCTCGCTTCAGCAGTTCGTCGTAACTGCCGAGTGCCTGAGGTACGGTTGCGAACGGACTGTAGCCCTGGCAATCGTCGATGAACTGCTGACTCTTGGCAACACTGCGACTCGCCACGGCAGTGACGACAGCATTACCCGTGTTACGGATTGCCAGCCAGTTTTTGCGAGCGATATTGGCAGTGGAAAGGATACCCCAGCGGCAGATTGAGTTGCTCATCAGATGTCATTCCTTGGTGATGTTGTGGCAAGCGAAATTTGCAGGGCAGGTTAACAGGATTTGACCCGGTTGGCGAAGTTGCCGCTGGAATCGTGCAGACAACCGCTCGTTTGAATCCATGAAACGGGTGCCACGGTCTTGGAGTCCTCGACAAGGCCGTGAGATCAGGAACTCGGCCTGCATAAAATCACGGCCTTGTCGAGGACTCCGAGACCGTGGCACCCTCATTTTGACGAAGGGAATCACGAAAGCCAACTCTTGGGGCATGACCGGTCTGAAAACCGTATTCTAACTTCCCAGTTGGCGTCGCAATTCGTCAAACCGATCCTGCAGTTCGCGGAAATCGGAGCGGACAGAAGCGAGTTCGTCCTTCAGTTCACGAATCTGTGATTCCAGGCCCGACAGGCGTTCGTTTGCAGCGGGATCGGGTGCGGCTGATGGAACTGCATAGGGCGTATGAACCGTGCGTGGAGCCGACACCGCGGCTTCCTCTTCGGTCTCTTCCGCCAGCATTGCCATCTGATCGTGATTTTCACCTGATGGATACAGGTTGTGGTCGACTTCAATCCCGCGACGTTCCAGGCGTCCGTTGGCCTGGACAATCCCCAGGTCAAGCAGGCCTTGCAGGGCAATTCGCAGAGTTTCCTGGGTGTCGATGGCGACCATGCGACTGGCTCGAGTCCGCAGTTCGCCCAGTTGCTGACGACCTCGCAACAGCAATTCTGTCATGATCGCCAGTTGGGGTTCTGTCAATTTGGTCTTGTGACGCATGTAGTGGCGATAGCGTTCCGTCCGTCCACCTTCCGTATGCAGGCAACCGACAAAGCCAATCTGCTGCAATTGCGTCAACGTGTCGGCGACATCGTCCTCTGAATAGTTGGAAACAGGATCCCGATTGTTCTTTTGATTACAACCTGTGGTGATCGCTTTTAATGTCATCGGATACTGGTCAGGGACGGTAAAGGCTTTTTCCAGCAGTACGCCCAGCACTCGCCGCTGCTTACGTGACAGTTCCTTGAGCGGGATCATTTCAGACGGGGGTTCAGACACGAGATTCTCCGGAGAATCAATACGAGACAGAAAGTCACATGCGACAGATCACATTCGACCGAGGGAAATACATCGAATCAATGGTTCACGGCCCGCAATTGTCGGCGAGTGATCTGCCGTTCGTCAACCGCTGTTGTTTCGATCGCGTCGATGTCGATGGGATCGAACGGATCAACGACGATGCCGTGGTCCTGTCCCGCAGATGGAGTGTCAGAAGGGATAACCTTCCGTGTGGCTGTTCGTTCACGCACCGCAGGCTGTTCGTCATCGAGAGCATCTTCCAGGGGATGACGTGCGGCCTTGCGACTGGTTTGAGTCACCCGGCGCGGAGCAGGGGGCTCGTCGTCCATTAACGGATGGGCCTTTGATGCCGTGGAACTGACGACGGCAGGTTCGTCGTCTTCGAGCAAGTGACGTGGCGGAGTGACATTTGATTTCAACGGTCGTCTGCCAGACTCCGTGGATGCGGAAGGCTCCGCTTTTTCGGCCTCGACTTTTTCGGTCTCAGCTTTGTCGCTGGAGGCGGGTTTCAGAGTAGACGATTTCAATCGACCACGGGATTGTTCCTCGATCACCTCTTCGAGGCGACGTGGCGGTGGCGAAGGAACGACCTCGGGGGCGGCGGCCTGTTTTACGGGGGCAGCCTGGTTTCGTTGTTGTTCGCGAAGCTCTTTGACCATTTGCTCCAGTTGAGCGATTTTCGCGTCATTGCTGGTCAGGGGGCGTGGTTCAGTTTCGTATCCGGCGAGTTGAATCTCGCTGTCGTGATCTCCCGTTGCAGAAGGCTCACTCGCACCATTGGGATTGAGCGAGATGGTCGTGGTGCGGCGACGCTTGTTGACCGATGTCAGGTCTTCCGCAGTTGCCGCTTCGACGCGTGAATCGACCTGAGGCTTCTTCGAAACCGGCTTGGTTCCCCCTTGGAAACTCATCAGTTCGATCGAAGCCATTTCGGAAAAGATGGCGGGGCCTTGTTTCGGAGTCAGCCGAAGTCGCAGCGCACAGGTTGCTTCGTATGTTCCATGCCGCATATACGGAATGAAGACATTGTAGGCAGGCCCAAGTGTTCCATAAGTGTAATGTTGAGCCCAGGCACCACTGTCGAAATCAAATTTGTGCAGTGGTTCTGACTGTTCTTCGATCGTCCCCTGGTCGTCAAACAAGTAGACGCGAACGTCGCCGTCGACTGAGACGGGAAGTGATGAGCTGTTCAGAAACAGGATCTGACCGGCGAATCCGTGACAGGGGTTTCCCTTCGGATCGCGACCTTCGGCCGGTTCCCAGAGACAGACGACCTTGGCGACCGGATTGCGGGCCGTTGCCTTGCGAGAACGGAGATCGAGGTGCGGGAAGTGCAATGTCGCGCAACCCACCGTGGTCAGCAACAGCCAGCAGGCAAGCAGTCGCGCTAGGGGGCGAGTGACGGGCGACATGAAAAACTCTCCAGATTGGCAGGCGTACATCATTTGTGCGGTCCCATCGAGAAAGCGGCTGGGTGCCAGCCACGGTTAGAACCGGATGCTGGCTCGCTCCGACTGATGGGGCCAACCTAAAAAACAAGTCGTGATGCGGTAGTCGTGGAATCTGTCATTTACTCTTCAGGCTGACGGAGCCTGGAGATCATTTCTCATCTGTTTTCTTCGATTTCTTGCCAAACAAGCCGGACTTTGGCTTCGCTTCACCCTTGGCCTGTTCGACTTTGGAAGATGTACGAGGATCTTCTTCGGTGTATTTGATCCGGGCCGAGGCAGGGCTGAACGATGGATCCCGAATCACAGACGTTGATGGATCTGGAGCAGGAGCGGGCGGCGGGTTCAGCTTGGTGTCCGGGTCCAGCATTGGTGCCGGTGGGAGCGTTTGCGGTGTGTTATTTGGGTCATTGAAGATGTCATCAGGACAAGGAAGGGCTCGCAGCGGACCGTGCAGGTCTTCCGCTTCGCTTTCGATGATGTGCATCCGTCCCAGTTCGACGTCCTTGATGGTTTCCTCGTCGATTGGCCCGCTGATGATTCGTGGCGTCAGGAAGACCAGCAGTTCCACGCGGCGAGTCGATCGAGAATCGAATCGGAACAGATGACCGAGCAACGGAATTTCTGACAGGAACGGTGCTTTGTTCGTGAAGGATTCGTCACGGGTATTGATCAGTCCACCGATCACAACGGTGTTCCCCGTGGGGACACTGATCGTTGTCTGCAGGCGGCTGATGTCCAGGATCGGTGACGAAACCGTCTTACCTGTCGCATCCGTCGACAAGGGAACCCCTTGCTGACGGTATTGACTGCGCTGGGCGTACAGCATCATGACAACGTTGCCATCTGCAGTGATACGTGGCATCACCTGCAATTGCACACCGGCGTCCTTCTGAGTCACCGTAGGGGTGTTGACTCCTGTGGTTCCGTTGGCCGTGAAGCCAGTAATGATCGGGATGTTCTGGCCACTGAAGATTTCGGCCATCTGATTGTCGAGCGCACGAATCTGTGGGCGACTGAGAACGGTAATCTTCCGGTGTGCAGACAAAGCTCGAATCAGGACGTTGACGGCATCAGACCCGGCTGACAGCACCAGGCCACCAAATCCCAGGTCCGAATTGACGCGACCAAGAGAGAAGTTCGTCAGGCTTTGTGCCGCAACCGTTGCGGGGTTGCTGGCATCGCTCGAAACGTTGTTTCCCAGTGGAATGGCAGGATTGTTGAAGTTGAAGCCCGGGGTTCCGTCGAGTGACAGCAGTTTGTTCGTCGACACAGTGCTGGTTTGAGTCTGTGACGTCGTTGTGCTGAACTGTTGCAGGTTGCTGACGGGACTGCGTTTGAACAGCGTCGGGTCCTGGAAGCCGAGTTCAATTCCGAACTCGTCCGTATTCTGCAGTTCGACTTCAACCAGCAGGGCCTGGATGATCACCTGCCGCGGGGCAGCGTCCAGCTTCAGAATCATGCTTTCGATGTTCTTGAAGTAGCGTGGCGTGGCACTGAGCAGCAGACTGTTGTTTGTCGTATCGGGTACGACGACAACTTCCTTTTCCATCTGCTCCACGGAACTCATCAGGTTTGGGTCAGCCTGAGCAATGTCACGCTGAGACTGGTAGAACTGGGCGATCGATTGAGCGATCAACGTTGCCTGGCTGTTCTGCAGCCGGATGACGACGTTTTGACGTGCTCGCAGATCACTTTCGTCGAGTCTCAAAAGAATTGCTTCGACGACCCCGAGTGCCTCACGCGCGCCAACGGCGATCACGCTGTTTGTTCGTTTGTCGACCGAGAACTTCAACGGGACCAGACTGCTGCTCGAATCGGCGGCTCCTTCCAGAGCGATCCCGAGATTCTGTCGCTGATTGGCTCCCTGGCCCTGGCCTTGCTGCTGGTTGTTGAACAAGGCGTTCAACTGCTGCACCATCAGTTCGGCGTCGGCATTGGCAAGGGTGAAGACCTTGATTTCCGAGACTGTCGTCGTGGGACGGTCCAGTTGCTTGATCAGTTCCTCAATCAGAGACATGCTCTTTTCAGAGGCTGAAACGACCAGACTGTTGACCCGGGAATCGGGAGTGATCCGGATATCTGCGAGGATTCCCGAACGAATCTTTTCGCCGTTTCCACCTGTGCTGAAGATCTGCAGGACCGCCGAGCGGACATTCTTGAATTTTTCGTCGATCTGGGCAGTGTTCAGACCTTGCAGGGCTCCCAGTTGTCCACCACCGCCGCCCGTTCCTGATGTGGGTGGGGCGATGACACTCTGGATCGCTGCGTTCATGACGGCGGCCAGTTCGGTTGCCAGAGCGTTCTTCAATGGAAAGATGCGCAGCTGGTTGACGGTCCCGGTTTCATCCCGATCGATCTTGCGAATCAGTGCCGTGACTTCGTCGAGATCTCGAGGTTGTGCCCGGACAATCACAGAGTTGGTGCGGGCGTCGGGCGTCACCAGGACTTTGGCCCCCAGATTCACTCGTTCCAGATAGAACTGAGTGATCATGTCGGCAACTTCCTGAGCCACAGCATTCTTCAGGCGGAACACCTGAAATTCGGTCTGCGGATCAACGGGACTGTCGAGTTCCTCGGCGAGTTCGAGAATCGCTTTCAGGTCTGCTTCGGGAGCGATGATCAGTAGCGAGTTCGGCTTGTTGATCGGCAGGATCGCGGCACTTTGCCGTGGCTGGGTCGCTTTGCCAGGAAACTTCGTTAATCGCTCGTAGACAGTCGTCAAGAGATCAGAGAGAGATTCAGAATCGACGTTTTTCAGGTACAGCAGGTGTACTTTAGGTGCGGTCGCTTCGCTGAGCTTTTCCAGTTCGCGAATGACTTTCATCACCTGTTCGACATCTTTTTCGTTACCACGCAGAATCAGCACACCAAGGTCGTCAACCGCCTCGATATTGACTTCGCCTTTCAGGCTTCCCAGGACGTCGCCTAAAGCCGGGGGGACGTTCGGCAGGGCAGCACGCGGTGCACCACGCTCATCGAGCTGTGCGATTTGATCGCCGTCGACATTCCACTTCGGCGCCTTGGCGGAAACATCTGTTCCCCGAGCCGCTCGAAGCTTTTCAATTTCGTCGGGTAATTGATGCGCAATCTGACAGACGTATTTGGAGCTGGAAGTCAGCTGGACAGGAGTCTCGTCATCAAAAGGTCGATCAAGGACTCGCAGCAGCTTCAACGCAGCCTGAGTATCTCGCGGGGTGCCGTCGATGAGCAGTTCTTCGTTCGCCTCGTCGATGGCAATCGTGATCGATGAAACGACTGGTTGCGTTCCGGTCGCTGATTCGGCGGATTCATCGCCGGGAAGTGCGGTTGTAATCTTGAACGCAGGCAACTGATTTCGTCCGGCAGAAATCAATTGCGAACGTGACTTCATCGTCTTGTGGACTTGTCTCGATAGATCGACGACTTTGCGATGTCGTGGGCGAAAGACGACCTTGGATGCATCTTCGTCCGCAAGTTGTTCTGGCGGGCTGAATTCAGGGGCATCTTCGTGTGCCACCGGGCGAACGGACCTTGATTCCGCTTGTGATGATCCGGTTGCGGTCGCCGCTGTTTTTGTGGCTGATGGCTGCTTTGATGATGGCGATTTCTCATCCGGGCGACGGGTGATGGAATCGACGCGCTGGACAAATGGCGAACTTGTGTCTGGCTCTGCAGCGTCTGGTTGCTCGTGACGGGCAGGGAGTACTGCGGCCTGATACCGGGGACGCTGGGAGGGAAGATCCAGCAGAATCAGGAAGTCTCCCTTTTCGATCAGGCGGAAGCCCAGGGGTTCGATGTCCTTGTTGAGGATTCGAACTGCATCATGACGGTTGTACTTATTGGAATCACGCCGCGTATAACGTCCCTTGGGGACTCGGTCCATGACAAGTTGAGACTGTGACTGCTTGGCGAGATCCTTGATGACCTTTTCCCACGTGGCGCTGATGTGATTCAGTTTTACCGAGGGAATTTCGGCTTCTGGAGATGTCCCTACAGCGGACGGACCTGCGGAGAGTGGCTCTTCAGCTTTCGTCTCTGTTTTGGGTGTAGTTTCTTTTTCGGTCTTCGCACTCTTGGTTGCAGCCGATGCCAATGGAGGCAATGGGGTATCGAACCCTCCTCCCAGGGTCCACAGGAAGACCGACGATGCCGTCGCCAGTGACAGGCTATGTATCGCCAGCGACATCGGCCGAAAGGCAAGTCGTCGCGATTTGGGGATATGCTGATTCATTCTTTGCCGATTCCAGGAGGTGATCGAGCGGGCCGCGATGCGCCGGAAATGTTTGCGCAATCGCGTCAGTCGATGCTATCGTCAAAGTCAACACCACCCCTTTACGGCAAAATCGTTACATTCAGCCCAAATTAAGATCCGCCCCGCAGTTTATGCCGAATCCGAGTCGATTCTTAAGACGCAGCGTCTGGTTCGGCAATATTTGCCGGAATCGAAATGAAAGAAGGCAGACGAAATGACTCGCCTGCCTTCCAGAATTGACTGCCTATGGTCCGTTTCAACGAAGTGAAACTGGTGGGCTATTTCGAAGTTCCCGAGACTTCAGGAGGAACGATTCGGCCCTTTACCTTAAAAGACACCGGTAGAGGACGTCCTTCCACGACAATGGCAAACTCTTCGTCAAACATTCCCGGCTCGGCTGGCGGCGTTACTGTCAATGTCAGCATATGCAGGGGAGCGACGGTTTCTGGAACTTTGATCTTGATGGCATCCTGCAACGCAACTGTGGAGTTGGCTGAAGCGGAGTTCGCCACCGAGGAATTGGCAGGAGAGTCGTCAAGGACTGGCTTGGCTCGAACCTCGCGTGTCACCCGGTCAATTCTTTCGATCTTGAATGGTTTCTTGCCACGAACGATGACGGACATGGTCTTGGTGGTTCCGGGAGTGATGGAGCCAAACTGGGCATCGGTGACCACGATGTCAGATTCAATTTTCGCTTCCACGGGGACTGAAATCGGGGATTCACCCTGCTCGTTGGTTGTCAGCACCAACTGGTCTCGCAGCACTCCCAGCGGGGCGTTGGCGTCGATTTGAACGACAACATCGAATGTGGCGGTTCCACCCGAGCGGCCCGTTTCTGTAATCTGTGCGGTCAGGTGGGGGCTACTGACCTTCGCGGAAACAATCTTCCAGCCTGGTCGTCCACCAATGTAATTGATGCTGATTCGCTGCAGGTAGCTTTTTCCCAGATCGATTGGCCCGAATCCGACATAGCTGGGGCGAACTTCGAAATCGCTGCGAATACGGCCCTGGACAGGAATTGTTACCGTCGAAGCGGAACCCTTGGTCGGCTCATACATCGAAATGATCGCCCGGACGTTTTTGTCCCCGGAATGTCCAACGGTATCGAGCCGAATCGTCAGTTCGCGTTCCTGCTTGGACGGAATCGAAATTGGCAATTTGTCCTGCCAGGAAATGCAACCGCACGATGTGGACAGATTGGAAATCTGAATCTCTTCAATAAACGGATTCTTCACTTTCACTTTGAAAGTCGTATCTGCGAGTCGGGCCACAGAGCCAAACCGGATTTCGGTTCGGTCGAGCATTTTGGCGCCCCAGTCCTGAGCAACGACCGGAAGTGCCGAGCAGGCGACAACTACCAATGGGACCAGAGTTCGAACAACTGAGGGGACCGGCATGATTGTTCCTTGGGAACGTCGAGGGGGGAGGATCTGGTTTGGACGACCGGAACGAAACGAATGAATTCCTCCTGAACTCAACTCATTGCCGTGATCAAGGCACGGTTTTTGACGCGTTTTGAAGCCGCCACTGACATTATGCGCGTTCCACGTAGATGTCAAACAGATTCCTTCAACATCCGCAATTACGGGAGTGATTTCAGTTTGGTGACCTTTGGAGTCTGCCGCTTCGCACTTTCTTTTCCAGACCGCAAACTCTACGTCACTTGTACTGCTGACAGGCGAAGGGAACCGCGGATGATCGCTGATGATTTCGGAATTACCGAGAAGTGCGACAGCACTACGATCGATCCTGCTGACCGCTTGAAATGCAGAAACCGGGACTGGCCCAAACTGTGGCCAATCCCGGTCCTGCTGAAAGCGGATTGCTGATCGCTGAAAGCTAATCCTTCAACACGATGAACGACTTGCGACCATCGCTGGATCGAATGTTCAGCACCAGTCCGTCTCCCTTGGAGAATTGATCGCGGGCTTTTTCATAGTCTTCTACGGTAGAGACAGGCTGACCACCCGCCTTTTCGATCAAGTCGCCGCTCTTCAGGCCCGCCGCCTGAGCAACGCTGCCGTCTTCGACTCCACTGATGATCAATCCACTTGACGTTCCCGACAGTCCGAACTGTTTGGCGAGGTCCCGAGTCAACGGTCGCACATCCAGTCCCAGCTTGTCGAACTTGGAATTGGCAGGCGACCGATCCTCTTCTTCATTGGACGCAACACTCAGATTCTTGGGCATCTCGGTAACGGTCACACTGAGTGACTGCTGCTTGCCTCCACGGTTCACGACCAGTGGATAGGATTTCCCGATCGTCAGCTGTTCGACCGTTGCCTGCAGGGCTGTCGGATCGTTGATCGACTGATCATTCAGCTTCAGGATCAGATCGCCCGGTTCCAGGCCCGCTTTTTCAGCGGGTGAACCAGGTAGAACTGATTTGACCAAAGCACCTTCGCGTACCTTCAGGTTGAACTGTCGTGCCGCGTCAGCATCCACCGGCTTGATTTCTGTCCCCAGGTAACCTCGTTTGACTTCACCGTTGGTGATCAGTTTCTGGCTGACCCAGCCGGCAATGTGAGTCGGAATGGCAAATCCGATTCCGTCATAGCCACCGCTTTCCGTCGCAATTGCGGTGTTGATGCCAATGACTTCACCTCGCATGTTCAGGAGTGGCCCGCCACTGTTTCCGGGATTGATTGCCGCATCGGTTTGCAGGAAGTCGGCTCGAGCAGTGATCCGATTGCTGCGTCCTTTGGCGCTGATGATTCCCGCCGTGACAGACATATCCAGTCCGAACGGGCTGCCGATCGCCAAGACCCAGTCGCCGACCTGCGTTGCATGGCTATCACCCAATCGAAGTGCCTTGAGTCCCGAAGCTTCGATACGAACGATCGCGACATCGGTACGTGGATCTGTCTTGATATCTTTCCCGATGAACTCGCGCCCATCATGCAGACGGACCTTGACCTCATCGGCCCCATTGACGACATGGTTATTCGTCAGAATGATTCCACTGGCGTCGATAATGAATCCTGAACCCATTCCACGGCGCTGAGGTGCCGCTCGGCCTCGTCCGCGGAACAGGTCTTCCATCCGCGGATCGTTCCGGAAGAATTCACGGAATGGTGCCGGGATATCTTCTTCATTCAGGTCCCGCCGCCCCTGCGCCTGACGTGGCTTCGTAGACGTTTCGATGGAAACGATGCTTGGTGTTGCTTCCGCCGCAACCGTCCGAAACGCTGCAGACAAGTCGTCTGCCCGGGGAAGTGGTGGTACAGCCACTGCTTCGGGGCGTTGTGACCACGTCACCGCGCTCACTGCGAGAGCCCCTCCTGCCATCAACATCATCAGCGATTGACGAACTGACGTAACGGTCGACATTCTTACTCTCCTTAATTTCTGTGACCATCAGCGGTAACTGATCTCGCGCGACTTTACGCCTTCGAGCGAAAAGTTGGTCCTCGCTCCTCAAGAACCCGGCATCCGCAGAGCGAAAGCCTTCGTGTCAGGCGTGTAATATCGCAGGCAAAACACATCCCGCTGTTGTAATAGTTCCGCCTTTCGGCGGCTTGGTTCCCAATCCTATGCAGTCGGGCGAGCCCGTCGACTTTCCCGGATTTCCAACGCTTCATGACTGCTTGCAGAACACCGCCGATCTCATCTTAAACCGCTGCACGCCAACAGTTCCGGAGTTAGATTCGAAGGTCCCGAGGCAGTCATTCCAGGGAAAACTGCAACTGCAACACAATACGCATGACCTCCGACAGGTGTTGGAAATTACAGAATTTGAAGGAAATGTGGCCGGTTGAAGTCCTGTTCAATCGGGTCGGGCGGATTGACACCATATCTCTCACGAAATATAGAAGTGAACACAAATCATGAATTCACAAGACGTTTCCAGCGTTTCATGCTCATCCGGGTGTCCGCCACAAGAGTGAAGTCCAGAAAGCCGCCGCATGACCGAACAGCCCGATTCGGATGATTTATCCGAGACATTGTCGTTCTGTGAGCGGACGCTGCAGTATCACTTTCGCGATCGGCAGTTGCTGCTCCGCTGTTTGACACATGCCTCGGTCGCCAAGATTCGTCTCGACTCCAACGAACGCCTCGAATTTCTCGGAGATGCCATTCTCGGGGCCGTTGTCTGTCACCTGCTGTTTACCATGTATCCTGACAAAACCGAAGGGGAGTTGACTCGGGTCAAGTCGGTCGTCGTCAGCCGTACGTCGTGTGCAAAAATCGCCACGGATCTGGAACTGGATCGATGCCTGCAGCTTGGCAAAGGGTTGTCTGACCACGAATCGATTCCACTTTCCATCATGGCCGCGGTGTTTGAGTCGCTGGTGGCGGGCGTCTATCTCGATGGCGGTTATGATGACGTCAGTGAGCTGGTCAGACGCGTTGTCGTACCCGAGATTGAACGGACGGTTGAGACGAGTCACGGCAAGAACTACAAGAGCCTGCTGCAGCAGTTGTCTCAGAAAAGCAATCGAGGGATGCCGAGCTACCAGTTGCTCGATGAGAAAGGCCCGGATCATTCGAAATGCTTCAAAATCGCCGTAACAATCGGTGACGACTCGTTTGCCCCCGCCTGGGGCCCCAACAAAAAAGAAGCGGAACAGCGGGCGGCCGAGAATGCCTGGTGCCAGATCGAAGGACTGCAACCGCCGAACGTGACCGAATAATCTGGCCGCCACCACGCGTTCGAATACCCCGCGATGTGCCGCAAGGGCCGAAAATGCGGGCCTGGTTGGAATTCACGAGAGTGGCCTGGGAAAATGGTCTGAGCGTTGACTTCAATCAGTGTCCGGGCGATTGTTTGTCGCGGAACTGCGATTTGGTGGAAAGTAAGACAGGCGGATCTCACGGAAAGTGAATGGAATGGGCTGGGAAGCGGGACTCGTTTTAGTTGTTGTCGTCATGATGGTGGTTGTCCTTGCGATGGAGTGGGCACCGCCAGACTTGCTGACGATCGGTTGCCTGCTGATTCTGGTGGTGGGGCAGGCGGTATTCGGTACGAAGCTGTTGCCGGATGTGAACCTTGCGTTTCGCGGATTCAGTAGTCCTTCATTAATCACGGTCGGTGTGCTGTTTGTCATCGTCACGGGATTGATGCAGACAGGTGCGATGGGGTTATTGACAGAACGGTTTGTCGGCCGTCCTCAAACCGTTTTCAGTGCCCAGGTCCGGTTGCTGTTTCCCGTGACGTTTCTGAGCGCCTTTCTGAACAATACGCCCATCGTGGCAATGTTCATGCCCGTTGTGGATGACATCTGCAAACGAACACGGATCAGTCCTTCCAAGCTCTACATGCCGATGGCATTTGCAGCCACCTTTGGTGGCGTCTGTACGCTGATCGGCACAAGCACCAATCTGGTCGTGAAGGGGGCGATGGAAAAAGCGGGGCTACCTCCGTTGGGCTTTTTCGACATCACGTGGGTTGGCCTTCCCTGTGCATTGGGGGGCGTGATTTTCATGTTGCTCTTCAGCCAGAAACTGCTGCCCGATCGCAAGCCTGCGATCAGCTTGAGCGACGATTTACGGCAATATACAGTTGAAATGCTCGTTCAACCCGGCGGTCCGCTGGTGAACGTCAGTATTCGTGAAGCCGGTTTGCGCAGCCTGCCAGGCCTTTATCTGGCAGAAATTGAACGCGACGGTCAGGCGCTGGCGGCGGTCGCCCCGAACGAAAGGCTTCAGGCGAACGACCGCCTGGTGTTCGTCGGGATCATTGAGTCGGTCGTGGACCTGAGAAAAATGCGTGGTCTGGCTCCCGCCACGGATCAGGTCTTCAAACTGGATACACCGACATCTCACCGTTGCCTGATGGAAGCGGTTGTTTCCAATCGCTGCCCAATCATTGGTTCGACAATCCGCGACGGACATTTTCGTTCACGCTACAACTCGGCGGTGATCGCTGTGGCTCGCGATGGTAAGCATATCCCCGGCAAGATCGGTGACATCGTCCTGCAACCGGGTGACACCCTTTTGCTCGAAGGCCATCCCGACTTCGCCACGCAGCAGAGGAATTCCAGTGATTTCTTCCTGGTAAGTCATGTCGAGAATTCGGAACCCATCCGCCACGACCGCTCCTGGATTGCGATTTCAATTCTCGGTGGCATGATCCTGCTCGCCTCGCTCCTCAGCCGCGATGCCACACCGGAACGACCCGCCGTTGACTTCCTGCTGCCTGCGGCATTGATTGCCGCGCTGGCAATGATTGTCACGCGTTGCTGTACGGGAACGCAGGCTCGCCAGTCGATCGACTGGTCTGTGCTGATCGTCATCGGTGCTTCGCTGGGGATTGGTGAAGCGATCTCATTGAGCGGGGCGGCTCGCTACCTTTCTCAACAATCAATCGTGTTATGTGGTTCCAATGCCTGGTTGCAACTGGTGGTGATCTATTTCCTGACCATGATCCTGACGGAACTGGTCACCAACAATGCGGCAGCGGTGCTGATGTTTCCGCTGGCTCTGGAAGTCTCAAAGACACTCGGGGTCAGTCACGTGCCGTTCATGATCGCAATCATGATTGCCGCTTCGATGGGTTTTGCCACACCATTCGGGTACCAGACGAATCTGATGGTTTACGGTCCCGGTGGATATAAATTCAGCGATTACCTGCGAGTCGGTATCCCTCTCGACCTGGTGATGATGGCCATCACAGTGGCTCTGACTCCACTGGTCTTTGCGTTTTAGGCGAAGCCGCCCGTACCGTTTGACCTCACAGACAATCGGCTGATCTGAATCGATAGATATGTTGCCATGTCTCACGACATGGCACTCCTTTGAAGTTTTGCGAACCGGCGGCAGGACCGCTGTGACCATCTGCATAGCAGGGAACCATTCATGACAACACCGCAGCGGGATTACTGGAGCTTCTTTTCAGCGGGCCGGATTGTCTTCGGGTCGGGGTCGATTCGCAGGCTGGGACAATTCATCCAGCCATGGCAGGCAAAGCGGGCCTTGATTGTCACCGATAAAGCACTTGTCAAAGCGGGCGTGGTGGCAAGTGTGCTGGCCCCGCTTCAGGCGGCGGGATTGACGGTCGATGTGTTCGACGGGGGGGAGCCTGAGCCTTCGTTTGCAATCGCCGATCAGGCCATTTCATTTGGACGGAGTGCAAGGCCGGATCTGTTGCTGGGTGTTGGTGGCGGCAGCAATATGGACCTGGCCAAAGTCGTTGCCACGGTTTTGACGCACGGGGGGGCCTGCCGTGATTTTACGGGATTTGGCAATGTCCCCGGTCCCGTCATGCCTCTCGTCTGTGTTCCGACGACGGCAGGGACGGGAAGTGAGGTCTCGCATGCCGCCGTGCTGACCGACACTGAAACCCAGATGAAACTCAGTATCCTCAGTCATTACATTCGACCGGCACTGGCTCTCGTTGATCCCCAACTGACCCTCTCCTGTCCGCCACGAGCAACTGCAGATAGTGGGATTGATGCTCTGACGCACGCCATCGAAGGAATGACTGCAACTCGCTACAACGAGCTGAATGTTCCGGCTGATGAACCATTCCCGTACGACGGCCAGCAGCCGATCGCTGACTGTATGGCAGAAAAAGCGATCGAACTGGTCGGCAAACATCTGGTGACCGCTGTTCGCGAACCTGGCAACCTGCCCGCTCGCGAGGGGATGGCACTGGCCGCGACACTCGCTGGCCTCGCCTTTTCCAACAGCGCCGTTGCTGCCGTTCATGCGCTGGAGTACCCGCTGGGAGGTGCGCTGCACTGCTCGCACGGTGCTGGAAACGGACTGCTGTTGCCATACGTCATGCGTTACAACATGTCACTTCGTATTCCCGAATTTGGACGCATTGCCCGGTTACTCGGTGAAGAGACTGCGGGACTGTCAGACGAAGCTGCTGCGGAACGGGCAATCACGGCGGTCGAGCGATTGCGACGCGATGTCGGCATTCCAGAACGGATTCGTGATCTGGGCGGAACCGAAGACCAGTTACCGACGTTTGCCAGCAAGGCATTCGCAATCAAGCGGTTGATGCTTCTGAATGCCCGTCAGCCGACAGAAGCAGATCTGCTGGAGATTCTGAAAGCGGCCTGGTGAGGGTTTGGTTTCAGATGCTTTGACGCTGTACGGCAAGAATCGCTAAAAGTGGTCGTTTCCCCGCCTGGAGATCATCTAATCATGTTTCAGAATCTCAATCTGCCCCCGGGTGTTGCCGCACCTCCGGCATCTGCAACATTCATCGCATTTACCGAAGGGCCAGCCTGCGACAAGAACGGTGATGTCTACTTCACCGACATCGTCAACAATCGCATACTTAAACTCGACGTGACGACGGGTCGGTATTCAACGTTTCGTGAAGCGAGCGGACGTGCCAACGGCCTGCTGTTTGATGCTCAAGGCCGATTACTGGCATGTGAAGGCAACGAATTCTGTCCAAATGACGGGAACCGGCGAGTCACCCGGACCGATTTGAAAACGGGCAACGTCGAAGTTCTGATTGACCGCTGGGAAGGGAAGCGACTGAACTCCCCCAACGATATCGCGGCCTGTTCCAACGGACAGCTGTTTTTCACGGACCCCTGTTACTTCGACCGAACGACCATGGAACTCGATCACGAGTCGGTCTATCGCATCGATCCGAACGGGAAGGTGACCCGGGTTCTGACGCAGCCTCAGATCCAGCGGCCGAACGGCGTGGCACTCAGCCCTGATGAGAGGACGCTGTATGTCGTGGATAGCTGTCCTGTAGCCGGTGGTCATCGCAAGATCTGGGCCTTTGATCTGGCTCAGGATGGAACACTCAGCAGTCAGAGTCTGGTGATCGACTTTGCGCCCGGACGAGGCGGAGATGGAATGTGTGTCGACTCTCAGGGAACGCTTTACATCGCTGCCGGCGTTTCGCGAGCGAGAAATCCCTACGAAACGAATGATGTCCTGCCAGGCGTTTATGCTGTCCGGCCTGATGGCAAGGTGCTGGGACGAATTCCGGTTTACGAAGATGTCATCACGAACTGCACCTGGGGGGGATCCGACCTGAAAACTTTGTATATCACGGCTGGCAAGACGTTGTATCATGTGCGGGTCGACATTCCGGGTTGGGTTGTCCATCGTCAATAAAGTCGCCGCTTTCAACCGTCGCACGTTTGCGACGGTGAATTCAAAGAGGGACAATGTGAAACAGCACATTGGGTTGATATTACAGTTTCTGGTGCTGACAGCGACGCCACTGATCTCATGGTGGCAACTGCAGTTTGGATTTAATCTAATCTGGATGCCGAGTCTGCTGACGGTGGCTGCGGTCTTGTTCTGGATCGGGACTCGACTGCGCGAGTCGCGCTGAGATCGATGATTGATGGTTCCGCGAAAGAGGTTGTCCGTGTACGACCGTCTGCGATACATTCTGCTCGGTTTGAGCGTCACCCTGCTGGGCCTGTCGGGGGATCATTGCACCGGTGCGAATCCGCCAAAGCCTGCGGCCAGACGCGAGATGCGTGAAACAGCCACCGTTACTGCCGACAGCAATGTCTTGAAGCGTTTCGGCACGATCGAAGAGTACGTGCTCGAGAAACGCTGGACTGATGCGATCGAGGTTCTGCAGGAGACCGCTCAAACCGATGGACGCAAGCTTGTTCTGGCCCAAAGGGGGGCTGCAGGTGAGACGTCGAACTATCTGAACATTGCCACACGCTGCAATGTCCTGCTGTCGAAATTTCCACCCGAAGGGCTGCAGGCCTACCGTAAACGAGTCGATCCTCAGGCGCGCCGCTGGCTGGATCACTGGAAACAGTCACGTGATGAGGCGGACTTGCAACGTGTTGTTCGCGAAGGCTATTTGAGCAGCTACGGTGACGAGGCCCTCTGGGAACTGGGTGAAGCCGCCTGGGACCGGGCCGACTTTCCGCTCGCTCGCCTGTATTGGACGCAGCTCGTTCCTCTGGGGCCGCGGGCCGAAGCGATCAATACCCCAACACTGTTGAGGTATCCTGACAGTGATCTGGATCAAGCCGAGATCCTTTCGCGGCTCGTTCTTTGCTCGATCATGGAAGGTGATCGTGATCGAGCCGCGGCTGAGATCGATCGTCTGAAACAATTGTTCCCGGATGCGACAGGACGCCTTGCAGGTCGCACCGGTCATCTGATCGAACTGTTAACGCAGACGCTTGAGGAATCATCCAAATGGTCCTCGCCGAATGCTGCAGATGATGTTTCGACCTTCGCGCTGAATCCAGGTCGTAATGGTCAAAAGTCCGCCGTCATTGAAATTGGTGCCGTCAAATGGTCGCACCCGCTGCCGTCGTCTCAGATTGGACCTGCCTCTCCGAATGCCACACCGAATCGCGGGCCACTCAGTTATCACCCGGTGACATTTGGTGACATCGTACTGGTCAACAATGCACGTTCGATCTGGGCATTGAATCTGCTGACAGGCGAACCGGCATGGCCTTCTGATCGCGGTAATGCCGAGATCTACCCTCCTGCCCCCGAAGACAATGCCGGTGTCCCGAATCTTCCTTGCAGCGGTGTGCCGTTTCACTCGATGACGATTTCCGACGGGCGCCTGTACGCTCGAATGGGCTCATCCGTCACCAACCCCGCCAGCGAATCGACAAACGCGACGACGGAAACTGAGAACGGGACCTTTGAAAGCGATCTGGTCTGCCTGGATCTGGCCGAGGGCCAGGGAAAACTGGTCTGGAAGCTGGAAGCTCAGGCGGTACTGAAAGACTGGAGATTCGAGGGTTCACCGCTCGTTATCGGTGGCCGTGCGTATATCGCTGTCAGTCGTCGGCGTCCGCAGTTCGAACTGGCCATCGCCTGTTTCGAAGCGTCAACGGGAATTTTGTTGTGGAATCGCCCGGTGATCATGGCACGCGGGAATGTGGAAGAGACGCAGAATCGCGTCAGTCATCTGCTGCTCACTGCCGGGGCTGGAAGACTTTACTTGTCGTCTGACGCCGGAGCGATCATTGCAGTCAACGCCAGAGATGGACGCGACGAATGGGCCGTGACTTATGAAAGCACTGGCGCGGTGCGACCCAATGTGAATCCGCTTTCCTATGGTTTGAATCCTCCGATGTTTCATGACGGACTGGTGTTTGTCGCCCCCAATGACAGCAGTTCGATTTTCTGTATTGAAGCAGACTCAGGTCGCGTTCGCTGGCAGTTGAAGAATTCTGATCCCGTCCGTTGGCGACATCTTCTGGGTGTCATCCGAGGGGGAACTGAAGGGCGCTTGATTATCAGTGGAGCCTCGTTGAGCTCTATCGATATCGCTACTGGAAAGCTGGTCTATGGTCCCCGCAAGGCGATTCGTCCACCCGCAGCCGAACAGGGTTTCGGGCGGGGTTTGATCGCAGGCGACAAGATTCTCTGGCCGACGCGCGAGGCAATACAGGTGATCGATGCGGCAACGGGAACGCCACTTGAGATCAAACAGCTGAATACTCCTGGAAGTGCACAAGTTGGCGGAAATCTCGCGATTGCGGGTGGGCTGCTGCTGGTTGCACAGCCCGAGCGACTGGTGGCTTACTGCGATTACAGTTTACTGAAGCAGAAACTGGAACGAGATCTGTCGCAGCGGATCAGCCCTGAGGGAAAACTGATAGCACTCGAAGTTGATAGCTCGGGGGCAGATTGCAGGCCGGTCGAAAACCTGTTTCTGCGGTTGTCGAATCTGGAAGTGCCACAGGGAGACCTGGAACTGGCAACTGCAACGTTGAGAAAAGGGATCGACACGATTGAAGCCGCCACCGCAATTGAGGTTTCTTCGGCCGACTCATTGCGAACCCGGCAACTGGAGCTATTGCGAAGGGCAGCCCGCCAGTCGCTGGCAGATGCAAATCCAGACATAGCGCTGGAACAACTGATTGAGGCACGAAAACTGACCACCAATCCCACCATGGTGGTCACAATCCTGATGGAAACGGCGCAGGCAGAAATCGCTCGGAATCGCCCGGTTGCTGCCGTTGAGATCCTGCAGCAGATCCTGAATGACAGCCAGCTTGGTCGGTCAGCGTATCTTGCATCAACGGGAGCGGCAGCGGCATCTTCTGAGATCTCGCGGCTGATCAAGCTGCGAGGCCGTGCGGTCTACGCGGATATTGAACGTCGGGCGAGTCAAGAAATCGCGGCGCTGGTGGAATCGCGTGATCTGGAAGGATTGCGGAGTGCCATTGCCCGGTTTCCAAACTCGGAATCGTCGTTGCTGGCGTGGCGGCAACTCAATGCAGAATCACGTCGTGCCGGGAAACCCGCTGCAGCGCTGCCAATCGTCGCACGCTCAATGCGACTGGCCACATCCCTCGAAGCCCGTGCGACAACTCTCGCAGACTGGGCCGATATACTTGAGACTGCTGGTTATCTTCGGACTGCCCGAAATGCCTGGAAACAGTTGGCTGCTGCTGACATGGCTGACACCGAAATCAATTGGTCCGGGACTCGGTTGCGTTCCAGTGAACTCGCCAGGCAACGGCTTGAAAAGGATGCGTTTCGCGTCTACGAGCCGACTGAGCCGATCCGATCACTCCATCGGTCCTGGGAACTTGATCTCACAATCGATCCCACCGTGAAGCAGCTTCCCGCGATGCCAGAAGTTGCCAGAGTTCTGATACCGATCAATGAAGCACCGGCGGTTTCGCTGGCTTGTCTGATAATCCTCAGAAGAGATCCATCCTCCGAGAATTGGCTTCTGTGCGACTGTGTAGATCGCGCAACAGGCCGTGTCCGCTGGAATCGCGTCTTTGCTGAAACCCCGCAGTGGTCAGCCTACTCAGGAACTGGATTGATGATTGCGGGTGGGACGACACTTTTCTCTGTTTCGCTGGAATCCGGTGAGGAGCAATGGGCGATTCCTTTAACGGCATCAAGAGACACAACACCGATGCGACTGGTTCATGCCGATGGTGCGACGTGGCGATTGCCGGAATCGAGTGATCGAAACGCCACGCCGGTTCCCTCCATTCAGATCTGCGTTCGTGATCATTGGGTCGTAGCGTTCGATCCGCGCATTGGGCTGACGGTCATTGATACGCGAACCGGTGTCGTAGCCTGGACGTTTACACCGCGCGGTGACAGAGCCCAGGGATTCAAGCGGGGTAAATTTCCCTTCTGGCAATGGTCGTGTGGAGATCGCCAGATTGCACTGCTGGGAGTTAAACCTGCCACTTTCTGGTTGATTGATATCGGTCCCGAATGTGTCGCTGTTGAGCAACCCGGCGTGCCGGACCTCTGGTTGCAAGGGCCTGTATTCGACGAAGATCTGATCGTAACGATGAATGCACAGCGCCGAATCGAATCGCGTTCACAGAATTCGGTCAACAATCCCTGGTTGTATCAGGGAGCAATGTCGTTTTCCCATGTTGACCCCGTTCTGTGGCAAGCCAACCGTCAATTGTTATTGACCGTCGACGGAATGACGCTGAGCAGTCTTGATCGCCGGACGGGAACGGCCCAGTGGACTGTTGGAATCGCCCATCTGCCTCTGCAATATCCCGAACGGCAAATCATCGCCAGCGGAGACGCTGCGTTTGCAGCCAGTCACGGTCTGTTGCGACGTATCTCTCTGAAATACGGTGACTGCCAGTGGGAACGATTTCTTGGCAGTACGGCTGATCAATGGCAAGTCGCGGCCTGCGGCGACTTGATCGCCGCCTGGCCGATCGAATTGAATCAATCCCAACCGCCGTTCGTCGTCTGGTGCGATGCTCGCACAGGACGAATCCTGCAACGACTGACACTGCCTGCTGGCAACGAAGTCCAGTCCGTCACCAGCGACGAACAAGGTTGCCTGGTGAAAACCCGCAACGAAATAATTGCATATGCCGGCGTCGCGTCGCTCAAGTGAACGAGATCAGACGCGTTGCAGCAGGTAAATCACGTCTTCGGTGTCGCCGGTGATTTCGATCGGCCAGTCGATGTCGTGACGGAAATCGAAGGTTTCGACCAGTCGCAGGCGAGGCTCGGACGCGATCAGATCAAACATCTGTTCGGCGGTGTACGTTCGAAACGCCGTCTCATCCTTGATGCGAAAGGTTTTGGTCGGAGTCGAAACGTCATAGGTCACCCCAATCCGTTCGACTCGCTTCTTGAGATCGATCCCAATCGACCAGAGATTCGAAACGACAGTCAGGGGACCGCGACTGGCAGTCCATGTTTCGGCCGTGCATTTCTGTGGTGTCTTGGGGATCAGGTGCAATCCGAGCAGATACAGCCCCCCTTTGTTCAGCGATTCAGCAACACACTTGAAGTGAGCTTCGGCAGTCTCTTCGCTGGGAAGATGGCGGAATGTATTGATCAAGTTATACGCCGCGTCGTATTTCTTCTTGACGGTGAAATCAGCCATGTCACCGACGAATGCTGTCGGTTTGAAGCCCTGCCGTTCCAGTCGGGCATTGCAATACTCGATTGCCTTGGCATTCAGGTCATTTCCGGCGACTTCATACCCCTCCTTGGCAAACTGCACCAGCAAACGACCGGTCCCGCATGCGGGTTCAAACACGCGTTTCACGGGGCGCGACGAGTACTTCTCAAAGCACGCCTTCAGGAAACGGAATTCGGCAGCCCAGTCCGAACCGAAAATCAGGTCGTAGTACTTGGGAAAGTCGTAAAGGTGTCCAGAGATGGTTTCCATAAACGCACTGTTTTCTCGACGGGAACAAAAGGGAGAACGCTTGGCGAAGTCGCCAGAATACGATGAATTCGTGTCAGAGTGTAGCGTCGCAAGAATGAGAATGCGCTCGTCGTGCACCTGGGAACACCCGGGGAACAGGGGCATCCACTCCCAATTGAACGGGAAGCGTGGTAAACATGGAATTTCCAGAGAACTGAACTGCCGTTGCCACAGTCTTTCACGGAGTTTCCGGTGCGTTTGTTGACATACAATATCCACAAGGGAATCGGGGGCCGGGATCGTCTCTATCGCCTGGAACGGATCAAACAGGTGATCGAAGCGGAAGCTCCCGATATCGTCTGCTTACAGGAAGTCGATCGCAACGTGCGTCGCAGCAGGTTCGATAACCAGCCAGTGCTTCTGACGGAATGGTTTCAGGCGGCCGCCCATCTCTTTCAATTCAACGTCAAGGTGCGGGATGGGGGATACGGAAACCTGGTGATGTCGCGGTGGCCTTTTCAGTCTCACCACCAGATTTCGATCACGCGGCATCAGAAAAAACCTCGTGGAGCACAGATGGCGGTGATCGAAACCCCTTCAGGCCTGTTCCATTTGACTCACTGGCACCTGGGACTGGCCGAGCGGGAACGAGACTGGCAGACGCGTCATGTGCTGGAGCACCACCTGTTTCGAGAGGCCGCCAGATTCCCTTCGTTGATTGTCGGGGACTTTAATGACTGGCGAAACAAACTCGCGACCGGCCCCTTCGATATTCACGGATATCGGCAGGCGACATCGCCCCCGTCACGATTTCGATCGTTCCCCGCCTGGCTCCCTGTCTGGTCTCTCGACAAAGCCTTTGTCCGAGGCCCAATCGAGATCACGCGAGCCCACATCGTTCGAGGACGACTGACGCGCGATGCCTCAGATCATCTTCCGCTCGTGATTGATTTCAAGCTGACGTGAGTGTACGGGAGCCCGTTGGCCGCCAGTGGACAACTGCTGACCCGTGGGCTTACTTTTCGATCATCAGTCCGGCTTCCTTCCAGCCTCGAAAACCACCGTCCATGCTGATGACATTTGTGTAGCCCATCTTCTGCAGGTTGTCGGCCGCGAGAGCCGATCGAAACCCGCCGCCGCAATAGAGGACCAGTTCGGTATCTGGGTCAGGGACAATGGACTCGATGTCCCGTTCGATGATCCCTTTTCCCAGCCAGCGCGCTGTCGGCAAGTGCCCTGCATTGAATTCGCTCTCTTCGCGAACATCGATCAACAGAAACTTGTCTCCGCGGGCTAATCGATTTTGAACGTCCGCAACAACACATTCGCGTATGTGAGGGCGAACCGATTCCACGATCTGCAGGAATCGGGGTGAATGATGCGCCATCGATCTAGATCTTTCGATTGTTGGATGGAGGATTAATGTGGTCGCTCCAGGCGGCAGAGCCACCTTCGCGCATGGCAATATTGGCGAGATGAGCCGCCGAAGCTGCGGAAACTCCCGCTTCAATCGGGGCCGTCGGTTGTTTCCGCGTACGGATGCAGTCGACCCAGTTCGTCAGATGGACCAGTTCCCCATCCGGCTTATCGTAGAAGTCTGCACCGCGCGGTCCGGTTCCCAGAATCAATTCCGACGCCGGAACCTTGGACTTCCGTTCGGGAATGACGTGATAACCACCCCGATCGATGTGGATCGAGGCATCTGTCCCCTGGAATTCAATCCGCGAACCATTGCGAGCATTCGAGAACATCCCCTCGAAATGCATCTGGATATTGCCTGGATAAGTGAGCAGCGTCTGGACAGCGTCTGGAGTTTCCCACAGTCCTTCAGCATTGATGTGCTGGCCGATGCTGACGGCCTGTTCCGGGTGATCGACATTCAGGATCCAATGAGCGACATCGATCCAGTGAACCATCAGATCCGTAAAAATCCCACCGCCGAAGTCCCAGAACCAGCGCCAATTGAGCATCCGGTATTCATCAAACGGCTGCTCGGGCGCACTGCCAAGAAACTTGTCCCACTCAACACTCTTGAAGTCGAGCGGCGGGATATTCCGCTTAAAGCGATCCTGGTTGCGATTCCAGCTCAGGTGAACCCGCACCACACGACCGATGTGCCCCGCCTGAATCAAATCGCGGGCTTCGATAATGTGTGGCATCGAACGCTGCTGCATTCCGACCTGGACAATCTGTTTGGAATCGGCCGCAGCTTTCAGCAGCGCCGCACCTTCCGACAGATCGTGAGTCAGCGGCTTTTCGACATAAACATCTTTCCCGGCCTCGCACGCGGCCAGCGTTAACGGTGCGTGCCAATGGTCAGGCGTGCCGATCACGACCGCATCGATTTCTTTGTCGTCGAGGACTTCCTGCCAGTCCTTGGATACATTCGCCTTTTCATCTGCCAGTGGCTTTGCCAACCCCAATGGGTGATCCCAGACATCACACAATGTCGTGATCTTGACCCCCGGAATTGTGCGTAGAGATTCCATCAGCTTGCGGCAGCGGCCACCGACACCGATACAGGCGACATTGATGGTGTCGTTGGCGGCAAACGCCCGTGTGGAATGCAACAAGGCCGATGATGCTGCCAGGACACCAGCAGCCTGCAGGAACTCACGACGATTCGTCTCAAGCATTTTCGAATCCCGGAATATCGGTCGGAGAAAGCGATACGATCACTTTGCCGAAATGGCCTGCTGCAGCGGTCGCAGCACCTGATCAATCACATGTCGCTCCAGCAGTTGCTCGGCGCATGTCCGCAGTTGAGCAAATGTTGCTTCGTAGGACATTTGTGATTCCAGGCTGCCATACTGACGAACCGTGAAGAAGACAACGATTGGTTCTTCCGGAAATTCGCCCCGCCGCACCTGGTAGGCATTCGTACGCGTTTCGATCGTCAATCGTGCCTGCCGTCGACAGGAATCATCCAGCGCGATGGTCATCGTCGGTTCGTAATTCAGCATCTTCATGCCGGGAATTTCCAGTATTCCTTCCATCGCAGGACTGACACCAAGTGCTTCCGCGACGAGTTCGTCGTGGTTTCCGCGATAAGTGAATTCGAACCCCATCATGTAGTCGAGTGCTTCGCAGTCGAGAGGACTGACCGAGAGCATGAATGGAACGAGGTCCAGAATCAGCGAATGTTGTTCGACAGCGTTGTCGACATCTTCGGGGTTGAATTGGCCACTGCAGATTCGACGTGGTTCGAGGGTCACCCAGCGCTGATGTCCATTGTCTTTATCCTCTTCAAGGACAAAGTCGCCATTGTCGCGCGTGTAGAAGTTGCGCATCGTCGGATACTTCTTCTGGACTCGTTCGAAGAAGCCCAGAATCGTTTCGCGTCCCGCTGGAAGCTGCATCTCGGTATTGAGAGTCATATTGACGTAGAAGTCGTCGGCCAGGGACGCGTATGGATTCATTTGTCTGTTCCTCAAAAAAGCGTGACGTACCGTATGCCGAGTGATCTGGTTATTCGACAGCCTGGCTCGTCTGGCACGTCATTTGTCACTCCTGCCCGGATCTTGTGGAAAGTCGGTTCGATACCGACCTGCCGCAAACCTGTCCGCCGGAAAATCGGACTCAAGAACCATCGTGATGTGAATTCTCTCGATTGGCCTTTGATCGATTGCAGCCACCCGGCGGATTTCGCAGACTACTGTGGGCAAACTACACCGGGGATTGTATAGGGCTGCCCAACGGGGGTCAAAGAGGAGGGTTGCCATGTCCAGAGCCATCGCGGCAAAAACTGCCGGATTTGACGTGCAGACCGATGAATTCCTTGCGGTTTTCCCAACCGAAATCGGCTGGATGGGGATCACTGGAAACCGGGAAATCGTCCATTCTGTCTTTGTTGGACACCCTTCGGCGGATTCCGTGAAGTCTGCCGTCCGTCGGTCACAGTCGGAAGCGGGGTCTGACAAAATGCCTGCTGAGAAAGACTGGCATCCCGAATTGAGAGCCGCACTTCAGAATTATGCTGAGGGAATCCCCATCGATTTCACCAGTTTCAAACTCCAGCTTCCGGAACGGACACCGTTTCGCGACAAAGTCCTGGCGGTGACTCAACGCCTGAAGTACGGCGAAACAACCACTTACGGCCAGTTGGCTCGCGATGTCGGGCATCCCGGAGCCGCGCGAGCTGTGGGAACCGTCATGTCGACAAACCGGTTCCCTATCATAATCCCCTGCCATCGAGTCCTGGCGGCAGGGGGGAAACTGGGTGGCTACACATCACCCGCAGGAACAGGTCTGAAGCAGCGATTGCTCGATATGGAGCAGTCCGCCTGATGTCGCGCATACTTTTTCAATTAACTGCGTTCGCCACGACTGCCTTCATTATCACAATTCTGGCAATGGTCGCGATGATGCTCGGCGACCCGATGGCCCCGATTGCGATCTGGTTCAACCAGCAGGGGACGGTGGTCATGATGGTTGAAGTTGTGGCGATTATCGTCCTGGGATTGGCCGCAATGACCGCCGACCGCCGGGAAACTTTGCGTGCAAAACAGACACCCTCCGCCGATTCGGACGCAAAAGAAACCGAAGCTGAACATTCCTGACGACGGCTGGCCAGAACTGCCGATCACCAGCAAGTTTCGTGCAAGTTTTGACTTTGTTTCAGTCGATGCAATTTCGTGATACGGAAACCCGTTCCGGAATTTCATCGATGTCTGACTCGAGTCTGCCACAGCAAATCGCAAAAGTCCCCGTGCGTGTCACTGTGGAACTGGGGCGACAACGCGTCCCCCTCGCTCAGTTGTGTCATCTGGCTCCGGGCTCAGTGTTATCGCTTTCCGTGCCAGTATCGTCGCAAGTCAAACTGATGGCTGGCCGAAAAATTCTGGCTGAAGGGGAAGCCGTCAGAAGCGGTTCAACCCTCGGGTTCTGCCTCACTGACGGGCAGGCAACGATTGCGACACGGGATCGAGACGCTTCCTGACCTGACCGATTGGCAAGGCGAGTAAAAAATGCCTGGCTGAAGTCAGCCAGGCATCGAAGTCATACACGATTCGATCTATGGTGGGCCGGCGCGGCGAAGCGCCGCTGGTCCCATCCTACTTTGCTAATGACTTGATCTGCACGTTACGGAATGAGACCGCATCACCGTGACCGGCGAATCCGAAAAAGCCCTGAGTACGATCCTTGCCAGGATGTGGCGAGTTCGCCATGTACTCGGTGATCTTGCTGAGATCGGTATTGAGGATGATGTTACCGTTCAATTCGACGGTGATCGTCGAACCCTTCACGGTCACTTCCTGGTAGTTCCATTGTCCAGCAGGCCGTTGATAGCCGCGTGCTGCCGGTGCCATCCCATAGGCCGAACCGTGGTACTGACGCTTATCGAGCTTCGCGTACTGAGGAGCATCATTGTCCAGAACCTGCAGTTCGCACATCCCGACATAGGCGGTGTCGCCTTGACCCGGATAACGAATGGCAAGGCCGTTGTTGCCTCCAGGTGGGACCTTGAATTCCAGGCGTGCCACAAAGTCTGAGTACTCGTCCTTGGTGTGCAGCACACCACCCTTACCCGCCTTGCAGCGGATGGCTCCGTCGACCACTTCATAGTTGTCTGCGGCTCCCGCCCAACCTGTCAGGTCCGTTCCATTGAACAGCGACTTGAAGCCTTCCTTGTCAGCAGCGGCCTGCAGTTTTGTCGAGGCTTCGTCGCTGGGGATTTCACGCAGGAAGATGTTTTTCCAGCGAATTTCACCACCATGCGTCTGCAACTGAATTGGACCGCGAGGAAGAAGCGGTTGTGAGCGATCGAAATAGTTTTCCAGGATCGCATTGTTCACGACGAGCTTATCATTCAAGTAGACTGTGGTACGGGCTCCAATCTGGATGATGTGGAACCGGTTCCATTCACCCAGCGGTTTGTCAGCCAGGACCAGTGGATCCTTCCCGGGCTTTCCGGCACTGTTATTCCAGAGACCCCCTGAGCCCTTGTCTGCACCCAGACCGAATTTCGAAGGATCGGTGAAGTCCCAGATCTGGACCTGAGGAACACCCTTCAAATAGATCCCACTGTCAGCCTTGGGAACTGTTTTGTAGTCGATCCACAGTTCGTAATCGCCATAATTCTTATCCGTCGTCAGATACAAACCGTTGCCATCGTTCACCAGATCGGCACCTTGAATCGTCCAGTGCTTCTTGATGTCATCCAGGCTCTTTTGACGCGCGGCCTGCTGGTCTTCAGCAGACATTTCCTGGAACTTTCGAGGGTCCTTGGTTTCATAGCCGTGCCAGCCAGCCAGATCCTTGCCGTTGAACAGTGCGACAAAACCGGCCGGTGGTTCATTGTCTGCACCTTGGGAAAATCCTGACAGCCCCAGCGCGATGAACGCGGCGAGGAAGAACTTCAGACGGATCATCGGCAAAACTCCTTCGAAACTCATAGAGACGGAACCTGCGAAGCCAGAACGCATGCTCTGTATCATATCGGTATCTGTTCATGGACACCAGAAACAGCCGAATACGTGAAAGACCAATCGTCATTTTTCAAAGTGAGGGTACGCTTCAGCCAAAGCCTATGTCTTCTTGAAGTTGCGAGGGAAGTAGGGTGGGACCAGCTCGCTTCGAGCGCAGGCCCACCATAAGGTACGTCGAGAATTGATGGTGGGCCTCCGCGGCGAAGCGCCGCTGGTCCCACTCTACATCAGCACAGACGTAACTGTGGATGTGTTCAGTTTTTCCGAACCCGTTGAGATTCCAGCAGT
>CAZSTW010000056.1:0-6110 GCA_964609845.1 uncultured Planctomycetaceae bacterium
TCCGATACTCATTTCCGGAAATGACAGTCAACCCGACCATACATCCCACCCAGATGTAAAACGCCGGTCCAAATGTCCCGTCGAATGTTTGCAGACGCCAATAGCGTTCAATGACTAACGAGAATGTGCTCAATGCCGATAACGAAGCTGCTGAGCCCAAGTACACCGCCTGTTGATACTTGCCTTTGGTAAGACAATAGAGTCCCCCAAAGAACAATGGATTGGCCCACCACATTGGGATGAATGGAAAAGTCATGGCTCCGACGAGAAAGTAGCTGATTCCCCAATCGATCTGATACGGAGGCTCGAATGCGAAGTGGACAGGCAGAACCAAAGACAACAAAAACCATTTGGAAAGCATCCATGCAGCTTTCTTGTCAGTCGACGAGCCGTTGAAGAACTCGGACATTGAATCACTTTCGTTTCTCGGCCCAGAATACGGTCCACAGATCAGCTGATTGACGATACCATTGGTGCAAATACGGTGCAAATAGCCATTGCAAGGCATCGTAAGAGAATCTTTCGCCGGACGAAATGCGAGAGGGATTCGCAAGTCACTTGAGTTCCTCCGCGTCTTCAGTGTCATCCGTGTCCAAGGTTCAACTCAAGAATCGCAGCCGGGTACGTTTGCAGATCGCTTGCGGAGAATCTGCGTAGCGCATTCAATTTGATCCGACGAAAGCATTCTCGCGTTTCAAGTTGAGGGTTCGCAATGTCGCTTCGCATGAACATCTATGGTTGGAATCTGGCTGAATTCCGGAAAATCCTTGGAAGCAAGGATACTGCCGTTTTGGAAAAGGCCAGCTCGCTGATCTCAGAAACGCTTCCCAAAGAACCGGTCCGAACGCAGGCATCAGCATGGCTTCACACTCTCGTGGAAAGGGGATATCCGCTTTGGGAGGAACGAGAGCCGTCGGAAGCCGTTGACGGTGACCTGCTCACCGTGAAGATGGAAACCGAGGCTCATGTTGTTGCGAACTTCTGCCTGGTGCGTTCGATTGCGAGTGACGGACTGGATCTCGCAACGGCATCTTCTCATTGGTCCCACCCCGCCGTGGGAATGCTTTATCGCGAACTGGCGTCGTGCGGGTTCACAAAATCCAGCGGATGCTGTGTGCAGTATTTTTCATGGATGTCGGGGCTCAGCAACGGGACGCCGTTATTTGGCGACGACTTCCGCACGGATTGGTCGTTCTACACGGTGTTCAGCAACGGTGATCTTGCCGCCATGATCCCGGTCTTTCAAGCCGCAGCAGATTTTCAAAGGGCTTTGCCAGAAGGCATACCCGATGAATATGCCAGGACGATGGTCACCTGTTTGTCTGATGGCAGCAAGCAATTTGTGCAAGACCTCGTAAAATGGCTTGGCCAGATTCAACAGACTGGACAGGATGCGTTTATTCTCTGGTCGTAGTCTCGTAAGTCATCGACCAGGTGACAGGAAAATGGCAGCAATCTGAGTTGCCGATCCACATTCTTGCAGAACCAAAGAATCCGCGGGCAAATCAAGAAGGAATCAAATGGCGAAGCACCGAATCTATACGACCAGTGTCGCGAGCGTGTATCCCCACTATCTTGCAAAGGCTGAAAAGAAAGGTCGCACGAAAGCAGAAGTGGATGAAATCTTTCGGTGGCTTACTGGATATACGCAAGGCGATTTTGAAAGAGAGCTCAGCAACAAGACGGACTTTGAAACGTTTTTTGCTCAGGCTCCGAGGCTGAATCCATTACGTACCTTGGTCAAGGGAGTGATTTGTGGCGTCCGAATCGAAGAGATTGAAGAGCCGACGATGCGCGAAATCCGGTATCTCGACAAATTGATCGACGAATTGGCCAAGGGAAAGTCGATGGACAAGATCCTGCGCAAAGAGGCGGAAGCTTAACTTCGGAGACTATTGAGAACTGGCGTCTGTCGCTCGCTTCTGCAGCATCAGCAGGCCAGCCGCAGCGGCGTTACCACCGGAATTGGCTCGCTGATCCTGACTGCTGCTCCCAGTACTGAACCCGGACGTTGCGGCCGACGGAGTTGTGGCAGCTGGCGTCGTTGAAGGGAGTCGTCCCGGTTGCGGAAGGCTTGGAGGATTTGCCGGAGTAAATGTCGCGGGAGCGACTTTATTCGCCGAATCCTTCGTTTTGGCTTTCGCGATTTCACTGGCCTTGGCGGCCGCAAGTTCCTGATCTTCTGTAAACGTATTGGCTGCCGTAATCGAGATTCCGGGTGCCGGTACGTGAGACTCTGCGGGCGGCCCGCCAAACCAGCGGACTCGCTGTCCCGCAAAGCTGGTCCCATTGTAAATAGAACCACGCTGGAATGGACCCGTTCCCAGAAACCACGTATCTCGAGAATCCGCCGTGATGGGATGGGTCCCCGATTGCCAGATCGCCTGCCCTGTCTGCTGGTTGTAGGCGAAGGCCGCCAGCTTCACGATGCCACGCTGCTGAGTCTTCTTTGCCAGCGGGATTTCTGGAATCGCCGAAGGGACACCTGTCATCATGGATCCCGTCGGCAAGGTCACTTGCGGCACACCGATCAACACGTCCTGGCGATTTGTCCCAACCGTTCCGGCTCGCGCTTCCACCACATAGACCGCTTCGTCGCGATTTCCTTTCAACAAGACTCCGTCTGCCAGCAATCTTTGCCTGATGGAACTGATGATATAGCCCTCATCCGAAACCCCTTTCAAGTACTGCGGATCAAAGTAGACCTCTTTGCCCTGCAGGATCGAAAAGTCCATGTCATTGACGGCACGTTCAATGGCATTGGAAAGCAGCAGTTGTTCCGTGCCTGTTCGCATGGTGTCAGAAATTCGGGTCGTCCCGCAGCCGATTGCCGTGGCTGTCAAAATGCAGCCGAAAAATCGACTGCGTGAGATCGCAGCGGATCGGATTTTCGATGAGGTCGTGTTTTTGTTGTCCATCAGACGTCCACACCCAGCAGTCGCTTCATCTCTGAAAATGTCCACATCCGATCAGCGAGCGAATCGACGCGACCTTCTGTTAACATGACTTTGGCCAGATGGTCGACGGCGAATGCAGTGACCGCCAGACTTTCAATGGGTGAAACGACGATTTTAAAACCGAGTTGTTCTAATTCGATGGCCGATAGAATCGGCGTTGCTCCGCCAACGAGCATATTGGCCAGCTGAGGTTTTGGAATTTCGCGAGCAACCCTGGCCAGTTCCTCTTTCGACTGCGGCGCTTCGACGAAAATCATGTCGGCACCGATTTCGGCATATCGGTTGGCGCGTTCAATCGCGGCATCCAGTCCTTCAACAGCCCGTGCATCGGTCCTCGCGATTACGACAAATTTTTTATCGCGGCGCGCTTCCAAAGCGGCTTTCAGTTTTGCTGACATATCCTCCACTGGGACCACTTGTTTCCCCCGGAAATGTCCACAGCGTTTTGGAAAGAGCTGATCTTCCAGCAGCATCCCCGCCGCACCCGCGCGTTCGAATTCCTTTACTGTCCGGATGACATTCGGGATGGCTCCGTAACCCGTATCTCCGTCGACAATAACCGGAACATGGACGACCGCAGTCATTCGCCGTGCCGCTTCCGCCATTTCCGCCATACCAAGCAGGCCCAGGTCTGGCAGGCCAAAGGCACTGGCCGAAGCTCCAAAGCCACCCAGGAACAAGAGCGGAATTCCGGCCTGTTCCATCACCTTTGCCGAAAAGGCATCATGAGGAGCCAGGCTGCGAATGATCCCTGGATTGGCGAACAGTTCACGCAGCTTCGTCGTGGAGTCAGTCATGGCATCGCTTTCGAAATCGGTTCAGCGATGGTCAATTCGCGGTTCCAATTTCATCAGCCAGGTAGTATTCGTAGAAGAACCGACCGATTTCATCGCTCAAACGAGCCAGATAACGAGCCTTGAAGTTGTTGTAGGTCTCTTCAGACGTGCTGACAGGCTGCTGCTGAGGGTACTTCGAGATCTTCTCCATGCTGAAGATCTTCTCGCCGCTGCCGTCTTTATCCATTTTCCAGGCACTTACAACCGCTTCCGAACGACCGCGGTAAAGTGTGGCGGTCCCTTCTTCGAACAGCGAAAACTCGTTCAGATCGATGTAAATGACATATGTGGCGTTGAAGGCTGCACCAATCTCTTCCGGCTTATCCCAATCCTTGTTCTCTTCGAGCCAGGCACGAACGTGGTCAGGCGAAATGATCGAAATCTTGTTTTCGCGCAAGCGGAAGCTGACAAACTTTGCCAGTTCGTGGTCGATGTTCTCGAAGGCGTATTTCACTTCCGTCGGTGCAAAGCAGACAACTGCGACGGTCACATCTTTGTCCGTCATCGATTCCCTGGTCTGCTTGTCAAATTCTGGTTCAACCGTGGGCGGACCTGCGATCAACAGCCCCAACAACATGCCAGCACGACATCCGCTGAGCAGCAGGGATACGGCGACAAGCGGGAGAAGGAGCAGAGTACGAGTCGGCAACGAGAGAATTCGGCGTGTCATATTTTTGATTCCCTCAGGCGGGTAAGTGCACGTTTACGATGTGAAACAGACGTCAGCCATGGGAGCGAGGTCAAATATCGTCTCCGGGGCGATGGTCGTAGAATTTCTCGGCCAGTTGAGTACAGAACCGATCCATGTACTCCTTCTGGAAGATCAGCGAAGACCGGCCTTGTTCCGAGACGGGTTGATGGATCGGGTACGTTGAAGCGAATTCCGTCCCGAATACTGAGCTCGCTCGTTTATGTCCGTTGATTTCCGAGACTTCGACGACACGCACAATCCCGCTGGATTGGCCTCGCAACAGCTTCGGACTGTTGGGTTCGCGGAAGCTGAAGTTCTGAATTTCGATAACGATGATATAATCGGGGTCAAATTCCTCGGCCAGTTGTGTGGGATCGATTTCCCCTCCGCCGTTCATATCCAGATAATTGGCGACGAGATCTGGATTCACAACATTGATGCCATGCAGCTTCATTCGTCGAGTGACCCCGTCGATGACATCGTACGCGAGTGTTGAGTTCTCGGAATCGATGGATTCGGGAGCGGTACATACGACGAGGACAGTGTGTTTTCCCTTGGTCAGATCATCCTTTGTCATCTTCCGGAATTCAGCCGGGATTTTTGGCTCACCGGCGATCATTTTGCCCATCATCACACCCAGGGAGCATCCCGGTAATGTTGTGACGACAGCACTGCAAATGCCCGCTGTCAGGAACTGGAGTACCAGTCGACGGGCGGGATTCAGATCGATTGAGGGCTTTTTCATAGGGCGATCCTTCGCCGTCGTTGAAACCGGTCGTCAGAAGTGACGAGGTTCCAATTGGCTTCCATTCCAACTACCGAATTCCTGTCATCGAATCCGCTGTCACGATCAGGCGCATCAAGCATGACGCAAGAATGCGAACAACCACGCCAGCGACGCCACAACTCCGATGGCTGCGATCATCACAGCCAGTGAAGTCAGTGGCTCGTCCACCATCCAGAATCTTCCATGTACGGCACTCGTGATACTCCATGGAATCATCAATATGCATAACATCGCCAGCAGGACTCCCGCCGGATTGGCTCGAGCTGCTGAGGGGAAATCACCGCGGACAAAATACGAAAAACAGGTGGTCATTCCGCAGCCAGGGCATGGCCGCGAGAACAACATTCGAATCGTACATTCAGGTAAACCGAGTTGCTGATGGGTACCAAACCCACGTGGGTCGGGCTCCAGCCAACGGGCCACGACGAATCCACACATCAGAAACACCGACCAGGCGACAAGCAGCGCCCGTCCGATGCGACCAACTGGTGCACCCGCGTGTTGAAAACTTTTCATAAACAGGATCTGGGAGATGAGGAGTGGTGATACTTTCAGTCATGCGTGATCTGCAAGACCTTACCTGATGAATCTATCAATCCAGCCTCTGTTTCACAGCAAAAATGGCGGTATCGCGGGAAATCACGGCGAGAACTGCCGAACCGATTCGGCGAAGGTACCGGTTTCGATCGCGATCAGGGACGGCCAGGCAGTAGGACGGCCTCAGGATCATTTGGCAGTTGATTGCCAGGCTGATTCGCCTCACCCGAGGTGGTGGCCGGGATTGGAGCGTCTTCGCGAAGTCCCGGGATGTGCGCTCCACACGAAGACCGGGCCTTCCT
>CAZSTW010000056.1:6242-41328 GCA_964609845.1 uncultured Planctomycetaceae bacterium
TCAGTCCAGACCCGGCCACCCGACCGCTCTCAACACGGGCTGCTTGGAATACGAAAGATGCCTCGAATTGGTAAACTCGCGTATCCTATTACTGCCAAGAATGTTACACCAAACTGGCTTTCACGGCCCCCTGCCGGCAGATTCGCTGTAACGTTTTTCTCCGGAATGGGTTGCGTAAGATTTCGGCGCTTTCTCGACTCACGAGAAGCGAGTTCCGCCGTAAACCCAAATTGACACTCTAAAACGGGCTGCCATATACTCGCAGCCCACTTCCACCGGGGTTCTGTCGCGAACCAGTTGATGGAGAGATTCGCGGAGGCGAAGTTCTTCAACACGAAAAGCTGGTTCACGACTGAGGCTAGATTCACCAGGGACGGTCGATTTCGGACTCAATCCACTCGGGAGCGCCCGTGCGGGGCAGTCAATTCCAGTTGCGGACCAGATGGCTGGTTGCCTTCACTATCGCGTTTATGGCGATAGCGATTGTGATCACGCGCCCTTACGTCCATGGTCTGGCTGACGAATCTCCCGAGGAGATCAATGATGCCCCGATACAAATATCGGCAGATTGGTCGCAGGAATGGCGGGAAGCTGGCGCAACGATCGCATTGTTCCGAGGTTCGTGCCGAGTTGCTCAAGGAGACAAGACCTATACCGCCAACAGCATGGTGGTCTGGGCGCATGACAAGGCCAACCGCAGCGATCAGCGGCATCACGTTCGCGTTTATCTGGAAGACGGGGTTCAGATTCAGTCTTCCACCGGTTCGCGGAGCGAGCAGTCTCATTGGATCGATCTGACATCAAGCCGCGGAATCTCGTTGTCGGTTAAGGGGCGTGTTCCCAATCGTCCCGGCCAGGAAGACCCGTTGTATCGACGGGCTGTGGCGCGACCCGGAACGGCTCGTACCGTCCTGAGGCAGACACAACTGACGGTTGCTGTTCCCGAGACAGCCGCTGTCGATACGACCTGGCGAAACGTCCAATTTGAAAAACAAGCAGGACTGCGTCGCATCCGTGTTTCACCTCGCAGTATCAACATGCCGTTTAATGTTCACGGGTACACCTCCAATGAAACGACGCCCCCGGAGCAAATCACGCTGATTACTGGAGGCGCGAATATTGTTGTCGATGGAATGACCATCGGAGGTGAAGAAGCTGGTGCCGTCGACTTGAGTGCTGACCGCGTAATCATCTGGACCGAAGCCTCAGAACAATTCTCACCCGAGATGCTGCAACGCATGGAAACATCGTTTCAGCTCTATCTGGAAGGGAATATCGTCATTCGCCAGCAGTCGACCCTGCCGGTTCTGGGTAATCCGGAAGTCAGCAATGTGATTCGTGCGACGCGAGCCTTCTATGATGCTCGCGAAAACCGAGCGTTGATACTCGATGCGGAATTGCAGTCGTACATTCCGTCGATGGATGCGACATTCCGCGTCCGTGCGGAGCGCATTCGTCAGAATTCGTTGAAGTCGTACCATGCTCAAAATGCGTGGTTCACGACCAGCCAGATCGGTGAACCTGGTTATCGGGTGGAGGCTCAGGATCTGTTCCTGGAGCCCCGTCCCTCGAATAGTGCCTTGGAGGTTGATCCGCAGACGGGATTGGCGGTACCGCGAGACGTCTATTGGGTGACGGCACAGGATGCGCGGCTTGTCGCCGAAGGAGTACCGCTGCTTTACGTGCCTCGATTGTCGACACCCGTTGAAGATCCCGGCGTTCCCCTTGTCGGACTGGGCGTTGGCCAGGATCGAATTTTTGGAACGCAGATCCGCAGTCGCTGGGATGCCTTTGCGAGCTTTGGCATACAACGCCCCGAAGGAGTTGACGCACGCTGGAATCTACTGCTGGACTACCTGAGCTATCGCGGACCAGCACTTGGAACCGATGGCAAGTATTCGGGAACTGATCAGTACGGAAACACGTTCGCCGGAAATGGCCTGGCCTATTATGCGTATGATGGTGGCGTCGACAATCTCGGGCGCGACCGTATGGCACTTGATCCGGCTGCCCCGAATCGAGGTCTGTTGCAGTGGCAGCACAGCCACGTCTTTCCCGAATACAACGTGAAACTGTTAACCGAAGTGGGAGCCGCTTCGGACCGAAACTTCCGTGAAAGCTATTTCGAAAAGGATTTTGATACTGGCAAAGATCTGGATATCCTCGGCTACCTGCGTTATCAGCCTGACGAAAACTGGACGATGTCGCTGCTCGTTCAGCCGACGGTCAATCAATTTGAGAACAACACAGCATGGTTGCCGCGTGGCGACCTGAATTCACTCGGAATTCCACTGCTGGGCGGCTGGCTGAACTGGAGTCAGCATACGTCACTCGGTTATGCGGCATTGAACCAGGCGCAGGCTCCGACCAATCCTCAGGACACATTCACGCCACTTCCGTACTTTACCGATGCCAACGGTCTGGTGACGATGACTCGTCATGAGCTGACCGCTCCATTCAACCTCGGACCAGTCAAATTGTCACCCTATCTGATGGGCGAAGCGGCCTATTGGAGTGATAGCTTTACCAATTCTGCGATCGACCGGTTTTATGGGCGAGGGGGTGTGCGGGCAAATGTTCAATTCTGGAGAGCGTACCCGCAGATTCAGAGCGATATCCTGAATCTGAATGGTCTGGCACATAAGGTCTCTGTCGACGCGGACTTTGGGTACGCGCAGGCGAGTCGCAGTCTTTCGGAAATTCCCCAATGGAACCAGTTCGAAGATAATGCTCAGGAACGGTTCCGGGAACGGTTCGTGACAAACACGTTCGGGGGCGTCGTGCCACCACAGTTTGATCCGCGGTTTTACGCAGTCCGTTCGGGAACGGCTACCAGCGTCAGTGCTCAATATAATGAACTGGTTGATTCGCAGCAGGCACTTCGGCTGGGCTTGAGCCAGCGGTTGCAAACCAAGGTTGGCCCACCGGACCGTCAGCGGATCAAGGACTGGATGTCGCTGGACCTGGGAGTCTCGTACTTCCCCAATCCGAACCGAGATAACTTCGGAGAGAACTTCGGACTGTTCAGTGCTCACTATGCATGGAACGTTGGCGACCGGACCACCGTCATTGCCGATTCGATGTACGACTTCTTCAATAACGGCCAGCAATGGTGGAACATCGGCATCATGAGTCAGCGCAGCTTCCGCGGCAGCGTCTATGTGGGTGTGCAGCAAATCAAAGGGGCCTCGCTCGACAGCCAGATCCTGACCGGGAGTTACAGCTATGCGATGAGCCCCAAGTGGGTGTCGACCATGAGTGCCTCGTATGACATCGCACAAAACCAGAGCCGTGGTCAGTCAGTCACGATCACGCGCATCGGTGAATGGATGCTGTTTCACTTTGGAGCCAACTACGACTGGAGCAAGAATAACGCCAGTTTCCTGTTCTCGGTTGAACCCAAACTCGGTCGAGCCAACTCGGCCACGCAACTCGGAACTCTCGGGGCTACTCAGACGGCACAGTGACCAGGGGGCATGTCGTCGTGGTCGTTGATGGCAATAAAATTCTTCCCGGACCAAGATGCGTCAGGAGCGACAAGACCCGGGAATCCAATTTGAGTCGTGGTAACAAAAAAGCCCCGAACGTAATGTTCGGGGCTTGATTTGCTTCAGAGATCTTCGAGAGATCTACTTGTCTTCGGTCTTTGCTTCGGTCGATGCTGCCGCGTCATCCTTCTTGGCGTCATCTTTCTTTTCTTCGTCCTTCTTCTCTTCCTTCTTTTCTTCTGGCTTCGTTGCTGCGGCGAGCTTTTCTTTCAGGCTGGCGATTTCGGTGTTGGCCTTCTTCAATTCTTCGGCCGACTTCCTGGCTTCTTCCGCAAGTTTTTCGCTTTCGGTCTTGGCAGCCTTCGCCTGTTCGCCAGCGGTCTTGGCTTCTTCAACAGCCTTCTTGACCTGCTCCATCGCGGTCTTGACTTCGGCCTGGGCAGCGGTCACTTGCTTGGCAGCGGCTTCAGTCGCCTTAGTCGCTTCGGCCTGTGCCTTTGCAGCGTCATCTTTGGCCTTGGCCATAGTGACTTCGGCATCTTTCTGGGCCTTTTGAGCGACAGACATTGCTTCAGCCGATTTCTTGGCGGCAGCCGTCTGTTCAGCAGCGACCTTCGCGGACTGAGCTTCGGCAGCCTTGGCCTTGTCACGTTCTGCGAGTGCAACTTTCTTTTCGTCGTTGGCTTTGTTGCGTTCGGCGACTGCCGACTTCAATTCGGCCTGAACTTTTGCGAGTTCTGCCTGCAGGGCATCGCGATCAGCAGTCATTTTCGCCAAAGCGGCTTCGGCACGCGTGGCGTCATCAGCACGGCGAATCGCTTCGTGATATGGAAGCAACGTTCCCTGGCAGCATCGCTGTTGAATATTCGTCGCAACCGGATCGCAGCATACCTTCCTGCTTCCGGCCGAGACGCTGTCCGCGATGGCAGTCAGGACTATCATTCCAAGGGCGATTGTACGTGTTTTCATGGGAACCTCAGTCTCTTTGCGTCAAGGATTTCTTTAAACGGGCCCGTACCAACTGCGTCAAAGCAGAAGTCAATTATTGTGTCAGTACCTACAGCTTACCGAATCGGCATTCTTTGCCTCGCCACCAAATGCGAACAGTTTCCGTGGTGACTTTTCCGACTATCGCGAGAAGTCGCAATGCATCAGGAATGGCGGTTACGTGTGAGATTCGGGCTGATTTCGGTGAACAGCGATTACCGAATGGCAACTTGCGCCTGACGACAGGATAATCCATCAGAAACATTTTATCACGCAAAGTCGTCATTTTTTTCGTTCATTAAACCGGCGACTTGCCGTTCACACCGGTCGCAGATGACAATTGCTGGGCATGATTTGTCTCTTTCGCTGGAGAATTGCATGGACAGATCGACTCACTCGGTAAACGATTTTCACCAACGATTTGCACTGCGAATGACAGTGTTGATAGTCAGTTTACTGGGATCTGCGGCTGCAGTCGTAGCGGACGTATTCACCGTACGCGAGGACGACAATAACGTCGTGACCATCGAAGCTCGCCTGGCGGGTGAGGGCCAGGGATCGATGGCTCTGGAACGACGCGACGGACGGATTGAAATTGTCCCGCTCGGTCAGGTGCTCAAGCGTCAAATGGCTCCAGGCCCGGAACCACTCTCGACAGCGGAAGTCCTCGATCGTCTGACAGAAAGATTCGGTAAAGACAAATTTCGCGGGCATGCCGACTCCACCTATGTCATCGGCCTGGTCCTGTCGGAACCCTTACCGAAGCAATTCGATGCCAAAGCAGCAGCCCTTTTGAAAAAGGGGGCAGGATTCATGAAACTCGTGGAAAAGGTCTTTCTCGAATTTGTTGATGACCTGAAGATCGACATCATCAAGCCACGTTATCCGCTGGTGCTGATTATCTTTGAGACGGATGATGACTTTATCCGGTTCACAAATGAAGAGACCGGGGGCCGAGGTCTATCGGCGGGAAACATTCTTGGCTACTACAGCGGCCTGACGAATCATCTCGTCATCCGGATGAGTGAGTGCCATACGTTTGAAACACCCTTGCACGAGGCCATTCATCAGCAAGTTTACAATCGTGGAGTGCTGCAGCGACTGTCACCTGCCCCGGCGTGGTTCAATGAAGGGATCGCGACCGGATTCGAAGGGAATGGAGATCGTATCAACGCCGGTCCGCTGAAAGTCAACACACGCTATTCGCGTGCAGCCATGCGGGCTCGTACCGTCAATTGGGACGAAGTGGTTGCGGATGATCGGGCCTTTCGAGGTGATGTCCTGGCGGGCGAAGCATATGCTCACGCATGGAGTATCCACTGGTTCCTCGCGACAAAGTACCGGAAGCAGTACATCGAATACCTGCAGTTGCTTTCTCAGAAGCAGACGCTGCAGCGGGACGATCGACAGACTCGAACGGCCGACTTCGAGCGAATTTTCGGCAAGCCTGTCGGTAAATTACAAAGCGAATTTCCGCAGGCACTGGAACTGGCTGCGAAGAAGCAGAAAGTCACGCTGGAAACCCCGAAGCCACCAGGTTACCTGCTGACTCAGGCCAACCTCGCTGAAGTTGAACTGACCGCCGGTCGTGTTGGTAACGGCGCCATGCAGACGGAAGGACGGATGCGGAATATTTCGCATTTGCGACCGATGTCATTTCACGTGACGGTCGAGACAGATTCAGGAACGTACGCCGAGTGGTTGCTGCCAAATATTGCGCCGCTGAAGCAGGTACCACTGCCGAAACAATTCGCAGACAAGCGAATGCAGAACGCTCCCGGAGGGCCGTCCCAGACGTTTGTCGTCCGCGTGCGTGCCGCAGTCCCCGACAGCGAAACGGCCCAGCAATGGCAACGTGGCCAACTGCCTGTTCCCGTTTACCGCGAATAAACACTCAAGCGATTCTGCGCTGCCGGGGCGTTCCATGCTCTATGGAACGCCCGCAACACCATGACGACATCGTCGTCAATCTCGCCCCGTTTCGATCGGATATTCAGGGCTGGTGCGGGGCGCTTCCGTGTCACGTCGAAACATGGCGTAGACGCAGCAATTTGATGCCTGCGGGATATGCCATACTGAAACGAGCCACGCTCTATTTCTGCGTCAGTTCCTTGTAGACATGCTCGATATTCTCGGCTCGTTCCTTCACGTCCACACCCGCCCATTCCTTATACCACGGAAGATCGACAGACTTCTTGATCTCGTCCAGCGACTTGCCTGCGTTGATCCCCTCCTGAATGGCCTGACGCAATTCCACGAAATAGCGTCGCTGTTGATCGATCAGCAGGTTGTCGCTCCGCTCGCCATGGCCCGGGCAAATCGTCTTGATCGGCAGCTTGGACATTTCGGTCAAGACAGCAATCCAGCTGGCTGTATTGCTCTCGCCCGTGTAGTTGAAGGGGCCATTCACACAACTGTCGCCCGTAAACAGAATTCCATGTTTCGGCAGCCAGGCCACGGCATCTCCCGGAGTATGCCCATGCCCAAAATGAATCAGCTCAACTCGCTGCGTCGCATCTTCGATGATCATCCGTTTCGGGAAGTAAATTGAAGGAATGCCGTACTTCAACTTTCCATACTCGTCAGGCTTTTCCTGTTTCTGCTTTTCATAGGAGGGAACACCTTTCTGAACGAATTGCTCACGTGCCTGTTCAGAGGCAATCGCACTGGCTCCCTGAGCGATGAAAATCGGGTTCCCGTCGGCGTGGTCTCCATGCCAGTGCGTGTCGAATACGAACTTGATCGGTTTGTCGGTGGTCTTGCGGATCTCTTTCACCAGTTCTTCGGCCTGATTCGGAAAACTCGCTTCAATGACCAGCACGAAGTCCTCGAACACAATCCAGCCTTGATTGCATCCAATGAACTTCGGTTGCCATTCCATTTTGCGGAAGTAGACGCCTGGCGCGAGCTGAGTCACATTCGTTTCGGTCGGCTTAAAGACTCCCAAAGCATGTCCGCAGATGGCGGCCATGATCGTCAAAGTAATTGCGGAGACGATCAGTCGCCGCTTTCGCACAGATCGCCCGGCGATGTGACTGGTCATCGATGTGGCTGACGCAAGAGTCGATTGGTCCATGAATGTCATTCCCGTTGAATCCAGGCATTAATCGGATTTTGGCGACGAGTGATTTTGACGTCGGTCGAATCACTTCATCTGAATGGAACGCAGACGATACCGTGAATGTTGCCTGTCTTTCAATCGCGAAGGGCGGGCTATCTGAATGTTCGAAGTCTCAGTTTTCCCATGTCGTCAATTCCATTTAGGGCAGAATGATGTGGGACCGAATGATGGAAGAAATTTGAATCATGATTCTTCATCGTTCTGCCCCACATCGTTCTGCCCAATTGCCTGGCAATGATTGGGCATGTTCGCGGGCTCGCCGGTCTTTCTGGTATTGATACCGGCAAGATGTTCGTCAGGAGCTACTTAAGGTCAGCCATAAAAAACAAAATCGCCGCCGGCGAGATGATCGCCAGCAGCGATGACGTAAGATTATGAGCTTCTGAAGATTGTCAGAAAACGCCTATTTGGCGACGACTGATCGAGCGGCATCGACCTTTTTCGGTCGATCTGCAGCCTTCTTCTGAGCTTGTTCTGCCAGAGTGCGACCGGCTTGGATCTGCTGAGCCGTGAACAGAGGACGTGGATCGCCTGGGACTTTTTCGTCCTTCAATTGAGCGATCTTGTCCCAGCTCAACCCATTCGCCAGGTGCCAGGCAGCAGCTTGTTGAGCTTCGCGGTTTGTTCGCGGGGAATAGTCTTCGAGCAACTGCAGCAAGACGGGATCGGTGGTCAACGAATCCGCTTTGACCAGTTCATACTTCAAAGCGGCATTGGGTTCGCGACGCCCGTAGTTCAGGCAGACCGAATGAAAGGCGAGCTGTACAGTCTTTTCCGGTGGGATTGAAAAGAAATTCAATCCGTTTCCCTGATTCTGGCCGTTGAATAGTCCATTCCCATTCTGGAACCCATTCTGGAATCCGGCACCATTTCCGTTGAGCGGTCCGGCATTACCTCCGACAGACTGATTTTGTTGCTGTCCCTGCTGTGGATTCTGCTGCCCGTTCCCAAAGAAGTTTCCGATGCCCCCTGGTTGCTGGAATCCAATTTGCGGGTTCACCTGAACTCCGACGAGACCGGCGGGTACGGAGACCGATAGAGGTTTGTCAGTTTTATTCGTGATGAAGATTCGACCTTCATGAGCGTTCATGGCGACCAGCCGAACGTCAAACTGTCCCTGTTCCTTACCTTCGAACAGATCGACAACGGGTGCGTCTGGATTCAGCGTCAGCTTGGTGATCGCACCACGACCAGCTCCTAGAGCCGTGATACCCAGGAAGCAACAGACAGCGACTTGAAAGAGTCTTTTTCGGGACATGTTTCGAGCTCCTGACAGAGATGTGTAATGCTCGTCGTCCAAGCGGGACCGCCCGCTCTGTTTCGTTCACTGAGTCATCTGAAAAGATGGCAAGAATTCAGTCGAACGATACTGGTGATCCTACTACTCACTTCGGCCAGACGCAATTCCGTGTCATGGCCGAAAACTGAAGATGAACAAACTGTCAGTTGAAAAATCCTGAAGGCTCCTGTGGAACATCACGTCCGTACCAATGCCAAATCGGTCGACAGGGAGTGTTTTTCAGAGCCTCGGGAGGTTCCCATCTTGCGGCCCAAGTGGGCCAGCAGTTCACCCAGCCAGGGCCCTGCGGCCCTGGAAATCGATTCAATAACAGGACCTGAGGCCTGAAGGGCCGAACATTCCTCTGGTCTTTAGACGCGTCAAAAGGAACGACCGGCCCTTCAGGCCTCATGAAGATTTTGGTGGGGCAATTCCAGATGTACCCGCAAGGTGCGGGGAAACTCCGTTCTAAGTGGCTTTCAGAGAGATACAACGGATGTCTGAACTGGTCCGGACGTACATCCGGTCACCAACAATTGCCGGATGTGAAAACAGGCCCGATTCATCGTCGACCACACTCCCCGTCGACATCGCCTGAAACTTGTCGGCAGTGGCGTCGATCAGCAGGACATCTCCGTGAATCCCCATGGCCAGCAGTCGATTACTCGACGCAATCAAGCTGGTGTACTGATGAAACATCTTGTTTTCACCGGACCAGATTGTCTTCAACCCCTGTTTCAGATCCAGGCAATACAGGGCATCCCAGACGCCAAACAGTCGATCTCCGACGATGACTGGCGAGTGAGTATCGGGAGCCAGGTCATCGTTTTCGGCCAGCGGCTTGTTAATCAGCCGTCCATCGGCGTCGAATGCAAACAATCGCGTTCCATTATTTTCTGAGGTGAGAACTAATCTGTCTCGCCAGAGCATCGGAGTCGGAACGTTGAAGTCGCGCGGACGGGCGGGGACATACCTCCAGAGCTTCTCGCCCGTTTTGGGATCCAGCCCGACAAGCGACGTTGCGTCGTAGCCAATCACCTGCTGTCGTCCCCCAGCGGTCGTAACAATAAACGACGCGAATGCCGCGGCGTCCCCCTCTGTCTTCCAGATCACTTTACCGGTTTCAGGTTCGAGTCCAACAAATCCCGCTCCGGGGCCACCTGGATTCACGATCAAACGGTCATCGACGATGAGTGGCGACGAGGCATGCCCCCAGACCATCTTGCTGGTGACCTGAAAATCCTGACGCAAGTCACGTTTCCAGACCAGATCGCCCGTAGCAAGCTTCAGGCAGTGCAGGTGCCCGAATGCTCCCATCAGATAGACGAATTCACCATGAACTTGCGGCGTGGCCCGGGGCGAGTTTCCGTAGTCGAGATCCCCTTTGACGGGGTACGACAACTTCCAGACTTCGGTGCCGTCATCCGCGGCAAAGCAGCGGAACCCATCGGCAGAATCATTCAATTCGCGACCGGATACGATGACGTATTTCGACGTCGCTGCAACACCTCCGACTCCCGTGCTTCGCAGCCGCTTTTTCCAAACCGGCGCAAGTTCGGTTGGGAATTTTTCGGGAAGCCAGGGGACATGCGCATCGCGATTGGGGCCGCGCCAGCCGGTCCACTCAACGATTGCGGGTAAGTCTACTTTTTTTTTGAATCGACCGCAGCGATTTCAACGAAGCCCAACTGCGTTTCGAGTGCCTCACAAAGCTTGGGCGATTCAATCAGTTCCAGCAGAATCTCACGAATCGCGGCCTGATCTTTTTCCCCGACCCGTGATGTCGCAAACGCAGTAACAAACGGAACCGGAGCTGTCTTTCCGACGACTCGCAGATCCCCCTTTTGAATGGTTCCACATCCTTCCAGCAACGGTGCGGCATAACTGCTGATCACCGTTGCTGCTCGCACGTCGGCTCCCAGTTCCAGAATCTTGGTCGCCCCGTCACTGCATGCTGAGCAGGTCTCCAGCTTTGCCGGAATGGTAACGCCGTTCTCTTTCAACAACGCAATTGCCGCCTTGTGCTTTTCGTCGCAGTCTTCAGGACCAAAATAGATCTGGTAACCCTTCAGATCGGCAACTTTCTTTGCCGGGTCGTTCGCTGGGACGACGATCATTCCATACTGAGTTGTAATCCCGTCTTTTCCCGACAATGAAGCGAGCGGTGTGACTGCGGCCTGAATCACCTTCGCATCAAATTCCACGACTGACCGCTTCCCGATGATCAGATCAACCCCATCGGGAAGTTTTCCAGTCTTTGTCGCACCGACCAGAGTTTCCGAGTAGACGACTTTGACGGGACGCTTCAATCGCTGCGAAAGATGCTTGCCAAGTTCGTTGTATTCGCGCTGGGCGTAGCCCTTCACGCACGGACATGACAGCTCTTTGGAGAGTGGATCCATGACCAGCATCGTCAGTTCGCTGGTGACACCACTCTTTTCCGCGGCTGATAATACCTGAGATATTGCGATTGGCGATGCTGCCAACGCCGTCAATGCGGTACGTCGATTCATGGTTCCCATGGGGATAACTCCGGTTGCATTACTCTGAAACTCTGTCTTACGCAGACACAACGGCACTTGACCAAAATTGGCTCTGGCCTGGATCAGCGTGGGGTGAGTTTCTTCGCTGTCGTTTCCTCAACCGCGGGCTCGACAGCGTCGATCGTCTTGATCACTTTGACGGCCTTGACCGCTTTAGCCGTCTTGACGGTTTCGGCCGGTTGTTCGAGAGCAGCTTTCTTTTCGGCTGGCTTGTTATCTGTGGGCTTGGGTTCCTCACCCTTTTCATCAGATTTTTCTTCCCCCTTCTTTTCGAGAACCACAATTCGCGATCCCTGCAGGTCGAAGAAATAGGCTTTGTCCCCTTCAGGCGAAACCGCGATGGCGACATTCTTGCAGCCGCCACTGACTTTTGCCTGGCCGACAATCCCCAGGAAACTGCCTTCCTTGCTGAATCGCTTGATGTAACCTTCTGACTCTGCCGTGAAGACCTCACCCGCCGATCCAAAACAGAGATTCATCGGGTTGCAGCAACCACCAAAGCCAGCACCCGTTGAGCCGTTGCGATCCCCTTCACCCCATTGAGCCAGCTTCTTTCCTTCGCGATCGTACTGCAGGACTCTCTTACGGCTGTTTTCCGCCACGAAAACTCCGTCTTCGCAGCAACGAATGTCCATCTGGCCGCAGCATCCCGAAAGCCCCGAGACAATCTGATCTGCTCCTTCGAATTCGTGGCTGGTTCGCCAGATGGCGTAGCCGTATCCCTTGGGTACGCCCGAGGCAATGAAGACATCGCGATCCGATGCCGTGAGGGCATTCACAATTTTCAGGCGGCTGGTCGTTTCGGCGATGACGTCATCCACAGATCGCTCACCCCGCTGCTTGTAATACTGAAGCATCGCCTTGTTCTGAGCTTCCAGATTCTTGACCTGCAGTTCAAGCGTGCGGACCTTTCGCTTGTCGGCGGCTTTGCGTTCTTCTTCTGGGACCTTATCGAGCTTTTCTTTCAGTTCGGCCAACTGCTTTCTCTGTGCTTCCACATTGACATCAAGCTGCTTTCGCTGTTCTTCGTATTGCTCCTTTTCCTCTTCCAGTTGCGCTTCGGCTTCCTCTTTCAACTTGGCCGAGTTCTTGAGCAGTGCCGCGATATGTGGGGCATCAGACGAAGCCAGTAATTTCCCTTCGGGATCAAACTTCGCAATTTTTCCGTTTCCTGCGACGAAGATATTGCCGTTGGGAGCTGCAGCGATCGCCTGGGCTGCGAAGTCAACGCTCCACTGACGAAGTTCCTTGCCATCCGCATCATGAACGCGAATTTCGGCCGAGTTGTTCTTCCCTTCCAGCTTCGCTCCGTAGGGTCGCGGCGGAGCTACCACTGCGAAGATGACCCCTTCCTTGTTCAGACAGAACGTTTGCAACTGGTGCCCCGAGCGAACACCGCGAATCTTGATATCACCGATCTGCTTGTGAGTGCTTCCGGGCAGATTCGCGACAGGGCCGGCGGGCGCTGCTTCCGCCGCAGCGCCGAACAGAGTACCCAGGAAATCGGCGAGGTTTGCTCGAGGGGCAGCCTCAGCTTGTGCTTCAACTGCCTCTTCAGCAGCGAACAGCGGTGTTGCCAAAGGAGCTGAACTGAGGATGACAGTCAGACCGAGACTCGACCAGAAACGAGTTCTATTGAATTCGTGTTTCGACCGCATGACATGAACTCCTGTTGATCCAATACCGCAGATTTCGAGGGAATCCAGCAGACCAGAAGGGACTGCTCTGGGACCGTGTGGGGGAACGATACACGATGTCGAGACAGATTGTCAAAAGATTTCCACGGATTCAACCATTTCCGCACGGCTTGCTGCTTCGATCCCTGGTCCGTTGCAGACGTCACTGGAACTGAGACAGTCCCAATTCCGTCGTGATTCGGTCCACCGCCCGAGTCAGCTTTTTCCGTAATGAATCTGGATTTCCCTTCAACTTCACAGCGATTTCATTCCAATCCAGGCCAGCGGCACGAAGATCAGCAAGTTGTAGTTCCTCGGTCGTCATACGGTGACGGACTTCCGCCATCAAATCACGATCGGCGACGATTCGAGACGGGCTGTCGCAGGAATCGACGACTCCCTGCATTGCCTGATCACCGTCAACAACCATCCGTCGCTGATCCCGCTTTTGTGACTGCAAATGCCGGACTTGATCGAGCAGCCTGTTGCGAGCCATCGCGATCAACAGTGCCGCGAGATCGTCAGGACGATCCAGATCGTACTCACCCAGTGACACCCGCAGAAAGAAATTGGCAAACACCGACTGGCAGACATCCGCAGAATCCAGAACGCGACGCAGTCGAGGGTCGGTCAGGCGGACTCGCACAGCACGACGGATCTCGGGCAGATACATTCGGACCAGTTCCGCAGCAGCGGATTCATCTCCCTGCTCGATCTTCAATAATAAATCCTGCGAATTGCTTTCGATCGGAAGCCCTTTTCCATTTGAAACTTACGTTCTGCTGTGCTGCAGCAAACGAACGACTTCTGAATTTCAACGAAAATCGTTGTCCGGTCAATCGACTGATTTACGTGTTAGACGGTGGCGAGGTCAAAATTGTTCCAAAACACTTTCGCAGGAGTATACCGATGAGAAGCCAGACGACAATTACCGTAGTCCGAACGTTGATGGTTGGCATGCTGACCCTGATGAGTGCAGCAGCTTGGGCAGAGCCAGAAGCGGTCGCAGATGCCACGCGCCCCGAAGTTCCCAGATTCTTCGTCTGGCAGGGAAGCTGTAGCCGATCCTTGAAGATTACAGGATCGCATTTCGACGAAAAATCAGCGCTGACGTCGCTGTATGGGGCAAAGCCGCAGGGCGAGATCTTTATCACGGAAGGAAAGGATTATGGTCTGGCGATGGCGGTATTGATTTACCGACGTAGTACTGAGATTAATCCTGAACTGGAATGCACAGTCTACGGACGCGCCTGCCGGTCCATGTCATGGTTTGTTGAGTCACCTGATGGCAAGACTGACTTGAAAGCTGCCGAAGGATTACTCAAAGAATCATCGACATCACTTCCAATCTACCGAATGCGGCGAGTCGCTTCAGGAGAAGTCGTCGTCAAATCACAGTCGGAATGAGCCAACGCAGGCCGTCTTGTACGGCTCGTTTTTACCACGAAGGCCACGAAGAGCGCGAAGGAATGAGAGAACGAAACGGCTGGTTTTTTGACGTTGATCAGTAGTCCGATCTTGGTTTTTCCGTTGGCCGCGATGACAGCCGAAGGTGTCACTCAACGAGGGTAACGATTACTATGGCTGAAATCGCGAAGGTTGAGGTCTTCACGTCATGGTGGTACCAGCAGCTTCAATCGACGCAATTCATCTTGATCGCGAAGCGATCACAGACCGTAGTTCCCCCGCACCTTGGGGTGCATATGTAGGGGAGGAACACATCCGTGCCGTTCGTCAAATTAATTTCAGAAGGGCAGAATGATGGGGGGCAGAACGATAGAAGATATCTAAATCATTATTCTTCATCGTTCTGCCCCCATTGTTCTGCCAAATTCTGACTTTCATGAAACTGAAGAGAAGACCTTCGATCGGTCGTTTCGCCGGAATGCAATCTCCATAAATCATGCATTGGCGCGTTCTTCGATCCGGGGGGCAAAGCTTCAGTCCGCCCTCGGCTCCTGAGGAACATTACGTCTGTACCAATGCCAAATCGGTCGAGAATCCCCGAAACGGGAGGGTGAGGGGTGAGGCTCCAGCCGAACCGTCTTCGGATCAGGAAGTATATTACCAAATCGCGGCTCGGCGGGAGCCTCGCGCCTCGCCCTCCCGTTTTGGCTGCATATCGCAGATTGGCCACACAAATAACCAGAATCGACCAGAGTTCCTTCCCTTTGTATGCACCCCGAGGTGCGGGAGAACTACGGTCTGCGACGCCTTCAACGTCGAACGCAATCCATGGTCGTGGAGTGCAATTCGCACCCAGGCGGGCAACGTTGCTCTCACGAATCACCGTCAAAAAATGGCTGCTAAAAATGGTTGCCCGCGTTGGGTGTCACTCTCGCGGATCGGGTTCTCAGGGCCATGGTTTCAAGAGTTTCGAGTATCGATTCAATCCGTACTACGTTTCGCAGCTGATTGGCTGGCATCCAGAAACACATCGATCTGCTGACCGACATAGACTGTCTCAGGGGGCGACTGCAATTCATAGAGAACCTGCAGGACCCGCGTATCAACGCGTTCGCCCCCTGCATTTGTCAAGGACTTTTTCGGTTCGGCATAGGGTTCCACCCGGACGAATGCCAGTGCAATCGGTGTTTGGGAGTCGCCTCGAACATACCCTGTTCCTGCTAAGCCAGGTCGAAATCGTGGCAGATCCTGTTCGTCAATGTCGACGCGGACATGCAACTTTGACAGATCTCCCAGAACCAGCAGCGTCTGGCCGGGGGGCGTTCCGACATACTCGCCGGGGCGGACATCGACTTTAAGCACTGTGCCGGCGATCGGAGCTCGAATCTGCAATCGTTCGATTTCAATGGTTGCCTGCTGGAGCAACGATTCAGCACGAGCGACCTGTGCTTCCAGAACAGACAGGTCTTCCTTCCAGGTCCCCGCCCGCAGCTTGGCATCCTCTGCTTCCGCAAGTGACAAGGCCGCCTGAGCCGCGAGGTATGATTGCTGGCGCTGAATAAAATCTTCCTGGGTCAATACCCTTGTGGAAACGAGTTCCTTCGTTCGTTCGAACTGATCCTTCTGAGCCGTCATCTCGGCCCGGGCCTTTTCCACTCGTGCGACACTTGGCGGAAGGTCTTCGGTTCGCGGAGCCTTCCGGGCTCGCGATAAAGATGCCCTGGCTTCCGCGACGGCGGCCTGCTGAACAATCAGATCTGCCTGGCGCTGCCGGTTGTCCAGTTCAAAGAGCAGATCCCCCGCCTGGACACATTGCCCGACATGGACATGTACTTTTGTAACAACCCCGGGAACGATCGCAGCCACTTTCAGATTCTCGGAACGAGGTTCCACCAGGCCTGCACCTGCAATTGTTGAGGTGTACGGATTGCGACTGGGGATGACCGGTGGTTCGGCATCGGGGGCGGGTTCATGAGACTTCACCAGATGCCACGACATGAAACTGAACGCGGTCGCGGCTAGTAACGGCAGGCCGAAAGCACGATTCATGACTCTTCCCTTTTCCCTGCAGAATTCAATTCGCTGACTCGATTTCCAACGGACTCGATCCGACCATCGGCCATCGAGATGATCCGATCGCCGTACCCAAACACCCGGTCATCATGTGTCACGACGATGACCGCCCGGCCCGGTTGTACGGCCACTTTTTTCAACAGTTCCATCACACGCTGTCCAGAGACTGCATCCAGAGCCGCGGTCGGCTCATCGCAAACCAAAAGGCGGGGTTGATGAACCAATGCCCGGGCAATCGCGACGCGTTGCTGCTGGCCTCCGGATAACTGGTTTGGCCGCTGCTCAGCCCGTGATCCCAGATCAACGGCCTCCAGTGCAGCCAAAGCGGCCTTCAGTGCAGCAGGTCGCTTCCAGCCTTGAATCAACAGCGGAATCGCGACGTTTTCCGTGGCATTCAACGCAGGAAGCAGGTTGTATTGCTGAAATACGAATCCCACCGATTGGGCACGAAAGTCCACCAGCTTCGGGCCTCGCAATTGCGATTGCTTGATTCCGAACAGGTCCAGATCGCCTGCAGTCGGATTGAGTAATCCGGCGATGATCGAAATCAGCGTCGTCTTGCCGCAACCGCTGGGGCCAACGAGCAGAGTCAATTCACTGGAAAACACGTCAACATCGATACCATGCAGGGCTCGAACTTTCGTGTTGCCGTCTCCAAAGTCTTTCACGATCCCTCGGCAGGCAATCGCAATCTCACGGTCAGCGATAGTGGTCGCAGACGTGCCGACGCCGCTGGAACTGTCAAATGGTGCAATCATGATGAACCTTTATCCACGGAAGACGATGGCTGGCTCAAGCAGCAGGACTTTCCGCAGACTCAAAAAACTGGCGAGAACAATGATCAGGCCAACGGCGACGGCTGCTCCCGCGGCAACCTGCCAGGGAAGATAGAAACCGGCAAGGGCGGTCACATTGCTGGTGGCTTCGAAAAACAACGCCGTCATCCCGATTCCCAATCCGTATCCGATCAACCCCACGACCGTCGCCTGCAGCAGGACCATCAGAGTTAACCGGCGATCACTCAGGCCCATCGCTTTCAGGGCACCAAACTGCTTCAGGTTTTCGAGCGTGAAGAGATAGAACGTTTGTCCGGCAATGGCTGTCCCGACGATGAATCCCAAAGCGATTGTGATACCAAAGTTGACCGGAATTCCGGTGTTGCGCATGTAATAGCCGACAATGAACCAGATGAACTCGGTGCGAGTCTTCGTCATCAGATTCGTTCGCTCGGCGATCCGGGAGCTCAGGTCTTTCGGTGTGACACCCTGTTGTGGATGTGCCAGCACGAATGACATCACTTTACGCTCGCCAGCGACAAACTGAATTGCCTGCGAATACCGGGTGTAGATGATCGGAAACGTTTGAAACGGTGCAGTCGCTTCACAGATCCCGGCGAGAACCGCGCGGCGATCATTCATTTCCAGAGTTCTGCCCAGGCGGATCGGTTCCTTACCCCAAAGGTATTCGTATCCAGCCTTGTCGACAATAATCGCATCGGGACGTCGCAGGTTTGCCAGCGAGCCGTCGATCATTTTCACGGGGGCACCAATCAATGAATGATCGTCCAGGCCAATCAGAAAGACCTGGCGAAAGCTTCCGGTTTCGATCTTCGCACGCGCCAGGCTCTTGAAGTACCGGACAGCCCATTCCACCCCTTCAACGCCACGTACGCGGTTCAGATCGGTTTCGGAGAGTGGTTTGATCTCGTCCGCGTTCTGTTGATAGGGGTCCATCACCCAGACCTGTGCATCGCGGACATCGATCGCCGCATGAGCTGTCCGACGCATCAGACCGACAAAAATGGAAGTCTGCTGCGAGATCAGCAGGACTCCGAATGCCACACCAAATACCGTACCCAGGTACTTGGCACGGTCTCCCGTCAGCATTTTCCAGGCAACCCAGTTCATGATTCAGCCTCAGTTGTCGTACCAGTGAATGCGGCGCCCCGGGAAACCACGGGAGGACCGGCCCCGATCGCCGCCAGCGTGAACCGCGTGACATGGTCCGCCAGTAATTCCAATGAAAACGTGTTTCCCTCGGGATTCTGGGTCAGCAGGCGAATGATCGGTTGATGGACGTAATAAAACAGAACCTGGCCGACAGTGCTGAAGCCGATCATCCAGCGCTGCTCTTCGGACAGATCGTCCGGCAGCAGTTCGTTGAGAATTGTCCGCAATGCGTCTGCCATCGGACGGATATAGTCTTCAACGACCGCGGCACAGGCTTCGGTCGGCCGAGCCAGTTCGCGCAGCATGATTTCCAGGTGCCACCGAGGGCGATTGGTCGACAACATCCGTTCGAACATCGTCCCGATGAACTCGCGCAGGCGTGTCTCGGGAGGCATGTCGGCGGGATACTCAGGAAACGGAACATCCTCCTGCCGACAACATTGCGCATGCCGGACAGCCGTCACATAAAGCTCCCGTTTCCCGCCAAAATGGTAATTGACAGCAGCCAGGTTCGCACTTGCGGCATTGCAGATGTCGCGGACACTTGCCGCTTCATAACCCTTTTCGGCAAATACGGTTCCAGCCGCATCAATCAGTCGTTGCCGAGTTTCATCTGCCATTTCAGACTCCGTTCAAAGCTGTGATTCAAACGTTTGTATGAAACGATTGTATGTTTGATTCGGCAGGTGTCAACAAGAATCTGAAGTTTTTTGTTCGACGGACTGTCAGTTCGTTCACGACATCACACAACGAGAGTCTTCTTAGCTTGAGTTGTGGGCCTCCAGTCAGTCGGCGCCAGCCGAACGATAGGACGGAGATTCTCACAGAGCCACTGAGGCGCAGAGATGGAAAAGAGATCGCGACGAACTCAATCTCATGACCTCGGTGTCTCCGTGCCTCCGTGAGAGATCAATTCTTGGTCCGCAGAATCGAACGAATACCAGGACTGCGGTGCCCCACAGGTTCTTCAGTTCGTACGCAGACACGCGAGACTTGCTCTCGAAATCCGCTTCGGCAATTGGTACGCTCAACGGCGGTGATCTTGATCAGGTCTGCATCGCAAAACTGTTGCTGAAAGTTGTCATCATGTGGCGAATGGCTCTCTGCTGTGCCGTAATGGTGGTCGTACCGGTCAGCATTGCTTCCGGGCAACAGGTGGTGACTCAGTCGCCCTTGCAGCACAACGGAGCCTCATTCTACGAGTACTCGCATATTGGCTGGAGTATTCAGAACCCTCATTATTTCATGCGGTTCAATGGGGGTGGCGGCGTTCCTCCATTCGGTGGATACACTCCGAACGCCGGACTTCACGGCGGGTTTTCAACGGGGCACTCCCAGTTTGATTTTGGATTTGGACAGGGAGCAACTCTGACGAGTTCGACGGTGACACCGTTCCTTACGACAACGAATGGCTATCCCGGCTATCTGTTCATTGGCAGTCAGCGTCCGTTTGTCACGGGAGTTGTCCCAATGGTCGGTGGAGGAATGGCCAGCATCCCTCCCGTGAGCCCGCCTGTTGGCCCTCTGGCGCTCCGTATGGCGACTGGGCAATTAAAGACTTCAAACGGCCGCATCAAGCCCCAGGGGTTGGATGAGGCAGACCTTCCTCCTGCACCAGCACCGATCCGCGAAGCCCCGCAAGCCAACGACGACTTGCCACCCGCTCCTCGTCCGGAAGGATCAACTCGCTCGTCAGATTTGTCCGCACGCGAGTGTCTTGAACGGGCGATGATTGCGGAAAAAAACGGTAAACCAGGTGTCGCCCGGATCTATTATCAGCTCGCGGCAACGCGAGGCGATGTCTTCATCAAGGCTGAAGCAAATCGCAAACTGGAAGGGCTGAGATAGATTTCGTTTGAGCCCATGAGTCGTTTCATGCATGACCTTGAGCAGGGCAAAATCGACTATCGGAACTTCAAGCTGTCTACTCTCAGCAGTGCCAGCAATGCCGTACTTTGTGTCCCTTTCCGACCCAGGTAGTCCTGGCATCGGTGAGATGGGTCAAAAGCCTAAGGTCGTTTCATGAAGTTAATTGCGGAAGACGCACCGATCATCAAACAAGCGATCTCGTGACGTAAATGAGCAAGGCAGCCCCGGTTGGCTAATTTGAGCCTATCGGTATGACGAAATTGCCAGAAGCTGTACATTGAATGTACCGAGGAGCTTATAACAGCGTTACGCCCCATTTGGCCCGAGGATGACCACAACCAATCCCTCTCCCAGCGGCTTCCGTTTTTCGGGCGTTTTCATCTCATAAAGCTATTTCAGCAACTGCTGAAACGATGTTGACGCCCTGTGAAATTGCGCCAGAACTACCAGCACTATCGTTAGTGTCTGCGTTATCGGTGAAACTGGATCCTTGTGATAAGATGTTCGTGCCGACAGAGAATCCATTATACTTGTACCCTTGGTTCAGGCTCCCCACAGCTGCGGAGACATCGGCAAGCTCTTCGACAATAGCATTCTGGACGGAGTCTAGGCCAACAATCAGGCCGATGACGCCAATTGTTAAGATTAAGACAAGTTCGCTTGAAACCACAAAACCGCGATCGTCATTCAAAAAATACTTAATACTTCTGAGCATCGCTTTAACCTTTCATTATGGAGATGGGTGGTTTCATGAACTGCGGTCTTGAGTTCATGGACTATTCTTCATCACAAAGTAGAAGCTTCGTGTCAAATTTCGTTGAACCCCCGCAGTTTGCGGCATCGCGCATGCCGGCTTCCTTCAGTTTGCGGCATCGCGCATTCTGGTGCTATGTGAGCGTTTCATGTAGCGCATTCCAAATCACTTCCAGAACCGATTCCGTCTCTTGCAGGGACTTGTCGTTCCGAAAATGCAATTCGCGAATGCCCCGGTCGGCTATCTTCTGAGCACGCGTTTCATCGCTGCGCCGGAAATCACCGAGGCGGGGTGGCCCAGACGTCGCTTTGGACGTCTGGGTCTACGCGAGGCAAACCTAAAGTACGTCTGCTCCAAATTCCTCTTGTGAACCCAGACGCTGAAGCAGCGTCTGGGCCACCCCGCCAAGTTGCGGTCACATTCAGACTTTCAAGAGTCAGGCACAGCCTGACCTACGCGACGGGAAGGGCTGAAATAGTCGTCGTTTGAGCCCGTGAGTCCGCCTGATACGTTTCACGCATGACCTTGAGCACGACGAACTCGACTATCGAAACTTCAGGCTGGCAACTCCCAGCAGTGCCAGCAGTGCCGAGCTGATCCAGAACCTGACGACGATCCTGGTTTCCGGATCACCTCGCAGGACAAAGTGGTTGTGCAATGGGCTGCAAGCCAGGATTCGTTTGCCTGTCAGTCGGAAGCTGGTGACCTGAGCGATGACGCTCAGCGTTTCGATGACGAAGACTCCGCCGATGATTACCAGTAATACTTCCTGCCGGATCACCAGTGCACCATAGCCCAGCAGTGCCCCGGTTGGCAGTGAACCCGTGTCACCCATGAAGACCTGTGCCGGATGGCAGTTGTACCACAGGAACCCCAACATTGCCCCGACCATGGCGGCGAACAGGACTCCCAGTTCCCCCGCACCGACCATGTGCGGCATGTTCAAATATTCGGCCATCACACGATGTCCACTGAGATACGTCAGGACCGCAAATGCTGAACCCGCCAGGACCAGGCAACCACCGGCCAGTCCATCCAGACCGTCTGTCAGGTTCACTCCATTCGAACTACCGACGATCACGAATGCTGCCCAGGCGATGAAGGCAACACCAATAAAGACACCCTGACGTCCGATCGGAAAAATCAGTTCCAATCCCTGCGGCTGGCTTAATTGGACCATGTACAGCCATGTGCAGATGGGAAGTACCAGAATCGTCTGAGCCGTTAACTTCTGTCGAGCGGTGACGCCCCGTTTGCGGGTGCTGATCTTGATCCAGTCGTCGATCCCGCCGATGACCGCAAAACCGATCGTGACCATCATGGCCTGTTGCAGATAGCGATTCGACATATCACCGCAACAGACTGCGGCGATCACGATGGCCGCAACAATGAACAACCCACCCATCGTGGGAGTATTCCCCTTGGCTGCGTGTAGCTCGTTCAGCCGGGCCGAAGCACTGTCGATCCGTTCCCGAAACCGGCTCTTCAGCCACCGAATCGCGAAAGGTCCGCAAATGACGGCAGTCAGGAACGACACCATGGCCGCCAGGGCCATGCGTGCGGTGAGGAAGACTCGCGAATCACCAGTCGATGCGCCCGAAAGCCTCTCGAAGAATGGAGCGTATTGCTGTAACAGCCAGACCAGCATCGCAGGGTCCTGAGTCAGTTGAACGGACTACTCGCAGGTATTAACACCGGGTGCCGGGAGACAAGGCTCCCGGCACCCGGATACAGTTTCCGCCACGTGGCAAGCGATGAAATGATTGACCCAGTAACCACTTCATCATGCCGTATGCGTCAAACCCAGCGCGACCCGGATTTGATCAGGATTCCCGCAAACCCTTCGCTCGTGTCGGAAACGTAGATTCCTCTATGCACAATTTCGATGTCGAAAATCGCCTCGCAAAGCCGCCTCCAGCGCAGCTCGCTCAGTGATCCATTCCACAATTCGTTCCATTCGGGTGACGCGAGAGCCCTTTACCAGGATCACGTCGCCCGGTTCCAACCAGCAGTCAAGAACCGCTTTGATCGATTCCAGATCCGAACCGGCTGCGATGCAGTGCTGCGACATCCCCGCAGATTCCGCCCCGCGAGCGACTTCATCAGCATACTGCCCACACGCCAGAACCAGATCGATTTTCAGATTCGCCGCGAGTTCACCGATTCGCCGATGTTCGAGGTCCGCCGATTCACCAAGTTCACGCATGTCACCGAGTACCAGAATCCGGCGTCCCAGCCCGGGGACTTCCAAATCAGGAAGCATCCGACAGGCAGCTGCCACTGACAGCGGGCTGGCGTTGTACGTGTCATCAATGACCGTCCACGGTCCAATTTCCTTCAGCCGTGTTCGTCCTTCGATCGGTTCGAAGCAGGCCAGCCCCTGAGCGACGGATGGCAATCGCACGCCAATTTCACGAGCGATTGCAATGGCACAAAGTGCATTCGTCAGGTGATGCCGACCGCAGACTGGAATCGCAAAATCGATACCATCGACGCGAAACTGCAATCCCTGGAACGACGCATGAACGCGTGAGGCTCGCAGGTGATTGTCGTCCCCTTCGCCCACAAAGATTACTGGACAGGGTGCCCGGTCCGCCATCTGCCGCAGAACAGGATCATCACCGGGAAGCACCGCGAATCCCGTTGATGGTAAGCTCTCGAGTAACTCACCCTTTCCCTGGATCACGCCGTTAATACTTCCAAACGTGGAAAGATGAGCCGGACCGATGGCGGTGATCACGCCGATTTCTGGCGAAGCGATGTTGGCCAGTTCGGCGATATCACCGACTCGTGACGCTCCCATTTCGAGCACGACGAACTCGTGCCGATGGTCCGCTTCCAGCATGCTTAAAGGGAGGCCAACCGTGTTGTTGAAGTTCTTTCGACTGCGAATCCCCTCAAATTCCGACGCCAATGCGACGTGAATGAGATCTCGCGTGGTGGTTTTGCCCACGCTTCCGGTAAGGCCGATGACCAGAGCATCGAGTGTTCCGCGATACCAGCGTGCCAGGTCCATCAGAGCCTGATTTGTATCGGGGACCAGCAGCATCGGGCCGTCAAGTGCCTGTGCCTGCGATGCGTTCGCGACACACAATGCGGCTCCACGTTGCTGAGCCTGAGCAATAAAATCGTGACCGTTGTGAGTTTCACCCTGCAAGGCCCAGAACGCGGAACCTGCGATGAGGCTGCGCGAATCTGTGCTGATTCGTTCGATCGACAGGGCATGATCCCTGATGCCAGTGAGGGTTCCACCGGTCGCTTGCATCAGGTCGGTCAGGCTGAGTGATTCCATATCAGGCACTCGCCCGTCGTGATTGACCCAGAAGTGGTCGCCATTGTTCTGACAAGAGTTCTCTCGCAACTTGACGGTCGTCGAATGGTAAGCGGCGATCGCCAATCACCTGCTCGGTTTCGTGCCCTTTTCCGGCGAGCAACACGCAATCGCCTGGTTCCGCGATGTGCAAAGCCGTCGCAATCGCATTGGCTCGATCCGGCTCAATCACCGGCTCGGCCCTGGTTCCCGACATTCCGGCGACAATTTCATCAATAATGCGCTGTGGCTCTTCAGATCGCGGGTTATCGCTCGTCACAATCGCCACATCTGCCAATGATGCCGCCCGCCCGAGCAGCGGACGCTTGGTCCGATCACGATCGCCGCCAGCACCAAAGACACAAATCAACTTGCCTGGCGTGATGCTGCGCAGGCTTTGCAGACACCGTCGCAGGGCGTCATCGGTATGAGCGTAGTCAACGAACACGTCAAACGGCTGGCCACATTGAATCCGTTCCAACCGTCCGGGGACGCAGCGAAACTGTTCGATCCCGGCAACGATGTCTTCTGGCGACACACAAAGATGTGCTGCCGCTGCTGCCGCCGCCAGGCAGTTCGAAATGTTATGCCGACCGATCATGGTCGTCGCACAGTCGAGTGACCGGCCGTGAATCGAGATTCGAAACCGCGTCCCCTGCAGCGACTCTTCCCTGACCTGTGCAGACACATCAGCATCGGGCTTCATGCCGAACGACGTGAAAGAAACCGAATCATGAACGCGATTTCTCAGCGACCATGTTCCCGGATCATCAGCATTCAATGCGATCAATCCACCGGGGCGTACCAGTTCCAGAATCCTGGATTTGGCCTCGCGATAGGAATCGAAATCGCCGTGATAGTCGAAGTGATCTTGAGTGATGTTTGTGAGGACCGCCGCTTCCAGCTCAATTCCGGCTGCGCGTCGCTGATCGAGGGCGTGGCTGGAGAGTTCGATGGCGGCTCGTCGGGTTCCATTTGCTACCATTCGGCCAAGCCAGCGAGCGAGTGGCCGCGAAGAAGGGGTTGTGAGCGTCGACGTTTCCGTTGAGAACCCGTCGGAATATTCCACGGTTCCCAAAATCCCGCAACGTTGACTGGCACGCGCCAGCAGGCTGCGGATCAGCCAGGTCGTCGTCGTTTTGCCATTCGTGCCGGTGACTCCCACCACATCCAGCCGCCGGGAAGGATCGCCAGCGAGTGCTTCGCACAATCGGGAAAATGCAGAACGAACGTCTGAAACAATGCATTGAGGGATCGCAACGCCTGCCAATGGCCTGTCGACCAGCAGAGCTGTTGCTCCGTGAGCAATCGCATCTTCAATGTATTGTCGGCCGTCAGTCTTCGAGCCACTGATAGCGGCAAACAGACTTCCGGGACAGACATCGTGGCTGTTATCAAACGCATCGGTAGCGCAGATGTTGGAACAGCCAACAAAACTGGCTTGCGGAAACAATCTCCGCAAACTGGCTGCGGCTGGGAATGCGGGGACCGACGGAACCAAAACTCGCGCCTCCTGCGTTCCGAGACCAGAGTCATTCTGGTCACCTGGATCGAGGCGACTTGTCCCTGATTCTCGGGAATCGGTCAAGGCGATTTCGGCATCACTTCTTGGTCGGCGGCTTGATTCGCTTCGGCGGATTCAGATTATTCTGAGCGACCCAGGCTTGAAGATAGGGAATCTCGGCTGTTCCCAGTCCGACGGCACGCGCCAATGCGTTCCAATCGGAATGCAGGCAAGGCTTTCCTTCGCGCTGGCTCCATTGCTGACGCAACTTCGAGGCGTATTTTTGAACTTTGAATTCCGCAGCACTTTGTCGCTGCATTTCAGATCGCTGTTTGTCGATTGCCATGGTCAGTCCTTTTCCAGTGAAATCCAGGATTTCTTACGTGATCTGAAAATCGTGGCTCCGTATTCCTATCCTATCCGACCGGCCGCGCCCAGTGATCACGATATTCACGCGCCAGTAATCGGGCCGCTTCAGGATCCCCTGAAATCTGCTCTTTCGCGGGATCAAAATTGACGACACGACCTGTTCGCGTCGCAATATTCCCCAAGTGGCACAATGTCGTCGACAGGTGGTTAATCTCAATGTCCGCGTTCGGGCGGGCACCGGTGCGAATGCAGTCCAGAAAATTCTGATGGTGTGCTGCCAGATCCGGTCCCCCACCAGTCGACTCTTCGATCAGTTTGTTTCGGGGACCGAATAGCTGGTACTTCCCAGCTTTCCCGAGGATCATCATCCCCTCGGTTCCGTAATAGGCATCTCCGTTTTCGAAACCTTCCTGGACGTACGGCGACCAGATACGCTGTTCAAAGATCAACTGTTTCGGCCGTCCATTTTTCGTGGCGGACGCGTACTCGTAGGCGATGTATTGAGTATCAGCGTGCTGCTGATCGTCGTCGAAGTAGCTCTTTCCGCCCAATGCAGCCACGCGTGTCGGATGCGTTTCGACTCCCAGTCCCCAGCGGGCAATGTCGATGTCGTGGACGCCATCGTTACCGATGTCGCCACAGCCAAAGTCATACCACCATCGCCAGATGCCATGCAGAAAGTTTGACTGGTAAGGGCGATAAGTGACGGGGCCGAGCCACAAGTCATAATCAAGATTCTTTGGCGGATCAGCTGGCTTTTGCTTGCCGATCGACCCACGTCGCTGACTGTTCCATGCTTTGGCGACCAGGATTTCACCAATCGCGCCGGACTTCAGTTTCTCGATCGCCTTGAGAACATGCGGGGTGCTGCGGCTCTGTGTCCCGACCTGCATGACGACTTTGTTACGCCGAGCCGCTTCGATCATCCAACGTCCTTCTCGCACGTTGTGAGAGCACGGCTTTTCAACATAGACATGCTTTCCCGCATTGGCTGCCAGGATCGCGGCAGGGCCGTGCCAATGATCCGGGGTTGCGATCCAGACGGCTTTGACCGTTTTGTCGTCCAGTATCTGCCGCATGTCTTTGACGATTTTGGGGGACTGTCCTGATCCCTTGGTAATTGCTTCGGCAGCCTTGGCTGCACGCTGTTCGTCGACATCGCAGACGTAGGCGACTCGAACATTCTTGTTGACCGCCAGGAGATTTGTATGGGCCATTCCCATTCCACCGGGGCCGATAACGGCGACGGTGATCCGGTCACCATCTGTCTGAGCGGATGCGGAATCAGACGACAGCAGCCATGCGGCGGAAGCAGTTGTCGCTGCGATGGAACTGGCGGAATGCTCCAGAAACTCACGTCGCGTGTTGGACATCAGTGTCATCCTTCGAGGTTGCCAGGAAGCGAGCGGTCGTGAACGGTTCCAGCGAAATGTCGTTCGGAATCGTAGCCAGATGCAACGACGACAGCAACGAGGGCCAGAACCTGCACGAAGGAACGTCGCCAGCACAGAGCGTCTGGCGTCACACGAAGATCCACGAAAACGCCTGAACCCGTTCAGTCCTGAGTGTCGTTATGGATCTTATCGAGCCAGAGTTGCCGAGTCTCGACCCGTTGATTGGCCTGCCAGATCATGCCCGAGTCTACATCCAGGCAGGTCAGCCAGCCATCGCCGTAGACCCAGGTGTCGATGCAGATGGCATTGCCATTCGTGAACGGCAAACCGGACTTCTGCGACGTATGGCCGCAAACCATAATCTTTCCGGAGACATGCCTAGGGGGATCATAACACCGCTCCCAATACAGCATGAAGTCGGGTTGTTCGTCGAGCGGTACTTCCGGGAACGCGTTTGCATGCACGAAAAAGTGACGTTCCGATTCGTAATACGGGAGCAGTTCTTTTGAGAGGAATTCCCAGTGCACATCGAAAACGTCATTGATCGAACCGGGGGAGCTTTCGGACGGTGCATAGGATCGTAGCGTGGCGTCACCTCCGTATTTGAGCCACCGGTCACGTTCGGCATCGTCATCGCGGGCTTTCACCATCACCAGGTCATGGTTTCCGCGAAGCGGGTGCAGTTGATACTGCGTTTTCAGCAGAATCAGCCAATCCAGCACTGCTCGTGAATCTGGGCCACGATCGCAATAGTCGCCTAGAGTGACAATCGTGTCGTCGGGGCGAAGTCCGACGAAGTCACAAAGAGTCCGCAATGCGGCGTAACAACCATGGATATCGCCGATCGCAAGGTGTCGCCCCATCGAATTTGCTCCACACCACTCTACGTAACCTGCCTGTTTCAGCGAGTCTGATGGAGACCCGATGGCGGGTCAAGCTGCCCAGACTCGGCAATTAATTTCAAAAACTTCTCAATTCAGTCTAGACGGGCTGACGAACAAGTAGCAGAATATTGATGGGTTTTGATACTTCCCCACCATTTCCCCGCCTGTTTCAAGGAGTTGATTGAATGCTGACTCTCTCCTCTGGCCCCAGTTACACAGATTGTGATGGAACGACGCGGCGAAATTTCCTGAAGGCGGGAGCCTTGGGAGTGGGCGGGTTGTCATTGGCAAATCTGCTCGCAGCACGAACGCAGGCTGCTGAAGCAGGGCGACCTGTGAAATCGACCTCGGTCGTCTGGTTGTGGCTGGGGGGCGGTCCAACTCATATTGAAACGTTCGACCCCAAGATGACCGCTCCAACGGAATACAGAAGTGTTACCGGGGAAACGGCAACAAATATTCCAGGAGTGACGATCGGTGGTTACTTCAACGAAACGTCTCAGGTCGCTGATAAAATGGCGTTCGTCCGATCATTCGCTCACACAAATAGCGGTCATGGGGGCGGAACGCACTTTGTCATGACGGGGTATGACAACCGGACGATTGATAACGGCGGGCTGCCCTCGCGTCCGTCGATCGGATCGATTGCGTCCAAGGTTCGCGGTCCGAATAACGCAAGTACAGGGATTCCAACCTACGTTCGTCTTGCCAGTATCGGTGCTGACGGTCCCGCGTTCCTCGGACCTGCCTACGCCCCATTTGACCCGAATGGGCAGGCACGCAAGAACATGAATCTTGAGACCAAGGTCGATCGGTTTGATGACCGTCGTGAATTGCTCGGGAGTCTTGATAAGTTCCGGCGAGATACCGACTCCCATGGTCTGATGAACGGCCTGGATGCTTTCGAGCAGCAGGCGTTTCAGATGCTGCTTGGCAATTCATCAGACGCCTTTAATGTCGAGAAAGAAAAGGAATCCACTCGTCAGCTTTATGGCAAGGATCAGCTCGCTCAGCAGATGCTTGTTGCCCGGCGACTGGTTGAAGCGGGATGTGGATTCGTCACCGTCAACTACGGTGGCTGGGACATGCACGGGACAATTGAGCAGAGCATGAAACGTCGTGTTCCGGCTCTTGACCACGCGATTGCCTCATTCATCACGGATGTGGCAGCTCGTGGGATGTCTGAAGACGTGCTGCTGGTGATCTCGGGTGAATTCGGTCGAACCCCGCGCATCAATCGCAATGCCGGCCGCGACCATTGGGCTCCTCTCAGTACACTCGCACTGGCAGGTGGCAACTTCCGTATGGGACAGGTCGTTGGCGAATCGATGTCGAAGGCGGACGTTCCAAAGAGTAATCCGATCCGACCTCAAGACTTGATGGCGACCGTTTTCCATCATCTGGGCCTGGATCCAAAGACGCAATTCGTCAATCAGGCCGGACGTCCCGTATTTGTGCTTGAGCAGGGGCAGACGATTGCCGAACTGATCTGAGTTCAAGATTAAGTCGACGCTCGATTCATAGATTCCAAATCAAATGAGCCAGGAACCATTCGGTTGCTGGCTCATTTGGTTGATGCCGGTGACGTAGAATGAAACTCAAATGGCGTTGAGGTCGGGGCGACGAAGTTACGATTCCAGGCGGACGATGTCTTGCCTTGGGGATTAATGGCCTTTCGGATCAGGATCGCAACATCGCAAGCAGCACTCCTGTTTTCCGATGTTTCCATTGATAACTCGCGACATGAATAGTTCCATTCAGTGAGCCAGCGACGCCGCCGTCGCTGGCTTGTTTGCTTTCCAGGCCATTAACGGCTTTCCATCGGCTCAATATCCGAGCACAGCCAGGATATGCTTCATGTGTATCTTCATGCAGTACGGTGTCGGGCTGTGTCGAATCGCCTGCTCTTTAATGGGTGTAGTGTTTTTATTTTGATGTTTTGTGGATGAAAATGTTGCTCCGTGATCGGCATTTCTCAGACGTGTGGATAGAATCTCGGCGGATCCGTATCGAAACACTGCTTCAGGAGCGACTCAATGCCCTCTCTGTCTTTGACTGCTGCCCGTAATCTCGAGTCGTCCTTCTCGGGGTGTATCACGTCGACGCATTCCGCACAGGCAGAGTTCCGTGGCAAGCCCACGGTCCTGATTCCCGAGTCAACTGTCGAGATTGAGCAAGCACTTCGTTTAGCGCGAGCCGCAGATCTGCCGGTATTCGTTCGAAGTGGCAACAGCGTTGCTGCCAGCGACATCGGGAAGTCAGCCGCTGCTCGCAAATCGACCGACGCGGTCGTGAGTATGGAAGCGTTTCGGGACATTGTCATCGAAGGTCGGCGGATTACTGTTGGGGCGGCGGCGACAACAGGAGATGTCGCAAAAGAGCTGCTCAAGACGGACTTGTTCCTTCCGCTTGGTGATAATCCGACACAGAGCATTGTGTCCGCAGTTCTCAGCATGGACGCCTCCCCGTTTCTTCGCAGTAGTTCGAGTGGCCCGCTCCGTAATGCCGTCGTAGCGGCCGAGGTCGTACCAACTGACGGAACCGGCGCAGGTAAAACCCGGACACTTCAGCGCCAACCACTACGCGAACTGCTGGCGGGCGATCGAGCTGCCGTCATCGCAAATCTCGTGTTCGACACGTCTGCCATGAAAATGGATGATTCAGGACGCTGGATGAAGTCCTGGATGGCTGCTTATGAGCCAAAGGCGTTTGCTGCGTTGTGCGATCGATTGTTCGGGGCCGATGGCAGTTCTCTTCCCCAGCACGTCGATCTCAGTGTGCGTGTTACGTCCGCAGCATACTCCATTAAACTCGTGATCATCCGAATCACGGGGCATGGTGAAGCGGATGATGCGGCGGCCGTGACGTTTGTCGAATCTGCCTTTGATCGCTCCAAAATACAGGTCATTGACTCGAAACAGGTGAAGGGATCTGGTGCGAGCGTTGCTGCCTGGATGTCAACAGGAGCAAACGTTGCGACGGATGGCGAGGCATTGAAACGGTTCGGCAGTAACATTGCTCCTCGACCGTTCGCCAAATTCCGAAAGGAGTTTCTGGACGCTGTCAATTTCGCGATCGGAGTCAGTACCCGTACTGGCCAGAAGCGTGCTTCGGGGGTTCGCGCCTGGTTCGAACTGCAACTTGCACCCGATGGTAATGTCGTCGCCCGTGCGGAAATGTCTGATGTCCATGCGACGCCGAAAATTGCAGCGGAGGCACATCGGCGAATCACGGAGGCCATCCCTGCGGACAAGGTCTCGGCCAAAGCCGCAATTCCGAGCCGAGCCCTGGTTCGGCGTGGCGCCGCTCGTGCGATTGCACGTGGGGTTTCGGTCCTTCCCGCCTTCGCACCGACACTCGGTTTCAGTCTGGTGTCCAGCAATAGACTTGGCAGCGCCATCATCCCTGGATTCAAGGGTGAAATCTACGATGCCGCAGCCGGGCCGCAGTATCGAAAACAGATCCAGCAATATGCTGTTTCGTCGTACACTCCTCAGGTCGTCGCCGCCCGAATGACCCCGCAGTACGTAGCGATGCCATTGGACGCTGCGGATGTGGCACTTGCCGTCCAATACGCTGCCGATAAGAAACTCAAGATCGTGACCCGATCTGGAGGTCACCAGTATTGTGGCTTGTCGTCTGGAGGCAAGCAGACGTTGCTTCTTGATATGAAGCTTTTCAATAAGGTGGTCTTTTCACCGTCGACGGGGACACCGACGCAGGTCACTGTGGGCCCCGGTGTTGCTTTGAAAGATGTCTCGAAAATGTTACGAGCCCGGGGAGTCGTCATTCCTCATGGCGAATGCCCGCTCGTCAGGCTTGGTGGTCACGTGCAGACGGGTGGCATCGGTCACCAGTTGCGCAGTCTGGGGGCGACACTTGACTGGGTGAACTCCTTCAAAATGGTAACGCGGGATCCGCAGGCACCTGGTGTTAAAGCCTATGCCGAGCATTCATTTAACCGGCCTCAGGCAGGTGGATCGGCGTTGTCAGACGAAGTCTTTCGCGCCGTACTGGGTGGTGGACCAAGCAGTTGGGGTGTCTTGACGGAAATCACCTTCGATCTCGTCTCCGACAAACAATATCCCACCCCAGAGGGGTATTCGCGGACTTACCTTTACGACAAGGAGGGATTCCTTGCCGCATTTGAACAATTTCGTCAATGGGCCGTTCGGCAGGCTGCGGGCACATTACCTCAAGGGGTCGACTACTTTCTGTCAGTCGTCTCGGGAGACTTTGACCAGTTGCGCCCGGCGGCGCTGCTGGTGGAGATGATGTGCAGGGACGAAGCGGATGTCGGTGAACTCACAAAAGTCACAGGCGCTGTCGACGATGCTGTTTCTTTACTGGATCTGATCGGTTCGGAATTAGCCAGTCCGATTCAGGGCCCAGCCAACCTTTCAGTGATTGCCGACAAAGGTGTTCGGGAAATCGGAACGTTCGGACTGCCGGCAAGCGGACGTGAGTTTGATCTGCCGTACAAAAAATCACTCCACATCACGATGAAACCATTTACGACAGCCTTTCGCGATGCCTTCGTCGATCTGGTTGATACCGTTTACAATCACCCTCGCCTGAAAGTGGTCGTTCAGACTGTCATTGGTGGCGGTGAGTTCCTTGCAAACGGGAAGAAAAAATTATCTCACATGCAGCGGCGCGATGCTCTTGTGCAACTTGTTTTCGATATCTTCTACGATGACAGTGAAGATGTCGGCAGTGATACGGCCGAAGGAATTGCCGAGGATTTCCAAAAGCAAATGAAAGGATTGCTGAAGCAATACAGCGGCGGGGCCGACGTACGTATGCTTTGGGGGACGTTTGAGGATGCGGGCACAAAAGGAATGCAACTCGACATGAGCCGCAAAGAAGTGCAGGACTTGTACTACGATTCACAGGCTGAGTACGTGCAACTCAAACAGATCAAATTGTCCATCGATCCCGATGACATCTTTCATACATCCTTTACCGTTCAGTAGCTGGCTGGTTGTGGCTGTGACCGGTAATGAAACTGGCAAATGGGAATGGGCTGAATTCCATTCCCATTTTGCCTGACTGGTAGCAGAAGACATCAAATCTGACAGATTCAATCAGGTAAAAACGTAACATGAACCTGCAGGGACCTGATCAGAGTACTGGACGCACGGGGATTGGCTGGCTAGAACTAACAGCAACTGGCTGCGTCCGGAATTATCAGGAGTCTTTGAACATGAAGCTGACTGCCACCCTGCTGACGACATTATTGTTGATTTCACCAGCAATTGCCGCAAATACCCCCGAACCCAACGCCCCCCAGGCTGATGCTGCGGCCGCTGCTGTGAAAAAGAAGCTGACGGTCGCTCACATCGAAATCAGCGGCGGGTATCCAGAAGGAGCGGGGGCTCCTGGCCTGTTCAGCGAAGTGGTAGAAACTCTTGCAACCGCACTGCAGCGGATGGACAAAGCCAGTCGTGATGACGAACTGGAAGGGGTCATCCTGCACATCAACGGGCCTTCGATCGGCTGGGCGAAGTTGAATGAATTGCGAACCGGTATCCAGAAGATGCGTCAGAAGGGTCGCAAGGTCTATGCCTGGATGGAAAGTGCCAGCACCAAGGATTACCTGCTGGCCACCGCCTGCGATGAGATCATTCTGCCCGAATCCGGCATGCTGATGATGCCGGGACTGCGTGCAGAGATTTCGTTCTATAAGAACCTGTTCGACATGTTGTCGATCCAGCCGCAGATGCTGCGAGTCGGTGAATTCAAATCGGCAGCAGAACCGTATAGCCGCTCTGAAATGAGTCCTGCCTTTCGCGAAGAAATGGAAGCGATTCTGGATGATTACTACCGACAGATCGTGGAGATGATTGCACAATCCCGCAAGTTGACACCCGACCAGGTCAAAGCGGTGATCGATGTCGGGCTGCACTCGGCTACCGATGCGAAGAAACTCGGTCTGATTGATCGCGTTGGCTACGAAGACTCGATCACCGAGCAGATCAAGGGAGATCGGAAGGAAGCAGAAGTTAAATTTGCCAAAGGATATGGCAAAAAGAAGCTCGACACCGATTTCAGCGGCATCACCGGAATGGCAAAGATGATGAACCTGATGATGGGGGTTGAGCCAACACCGCGAAAGTCTTCTGCCGCCAAGATCGCCATCATCAATGCCGTAGGCCCGATTGTCTCGGGAAACAGTTCCGCGGATTTCCTGGGTGATGAATCGATGGGTTCCACCACGATCATTAAGGCAATCCGACAGGCTCGCGACGATTCCACGGTGAAAGCAATCGTCCTGCGAGTCGACAGCCCTGGCGGAAGCGCCCTGGCCAGTGATTTGATGTGGCATGAACTGGAGACGCTGGAAGGAAAGAAGCCGTTCGTCGTCAGCATGGGTGATGTTGCTGCCAGCGGCGGCTACTACATCGCCATGGGAGCTGACCGGATCTTCGCGGAACCGGGGACTCTGACGGGGTCGATCGGTGTCGTCGGCGGAAAAT
>CAZSTW010000057.1:0-13134 GCA_964609845.1 uncultured Planctomycetaceae bacterium
CGAACGAACGCATCGAACATGGAGAGAACCACCTCGCGACTCTCGGGATCAAGATTCCCCGTTGGTTCGTCGGCCAGGATCAACCGTGGATTGTTGGCTAGTGTTCTTGCGAGTGCGACACGTTGCTGTTGTCCGGTACTCAATTCGCACGGTTTGTGATCGAGTCGATCGCCGAGTCCGACTTGTTCGAGCAGTAATATCGCTCGTGTCCGCTGTTCAGTCGGCTTGATTCCATTGAGATACAGTGGGACCTGCACATTCTCCCGTGCAGTCAGATACGGAACCAGATTGAATGTCTGAAAGACAAAACCGATCTGCTCACGTCGCAGTCGCGTGCGATCTTTCAATGATAAGTCATACAGTGACTGACCCTCGAAGAGCAATTGACCTGCGTCGGGAGATAACATCCCTCCCAGAAGTGACAACAACGTCGTCTTGCCACTTCCGCTCGGTCCGACGACGGCCACGTATTCGCCCGCCGAAATATCCAATTGATCGACACGAAACGCAACGACTTCCTGTCGACGTTTCTTGTAGATTTTTGTGATGCCTTGCAGTTGAAACATGTGACGGTGTCCGCGTCGAAAGGAGAGTGCCTGAAAAGCTTCGTGTGATCGGCTGACAGCTCGTTTTAGACTTCCGAGAAACAACGACATGGGTCCAGCCGAGCTGCGGATCGGGCCGGGAAGTAGGCTGCCAAGGTGGTGATGGCGAGTGCTGCAGCCAGGGCCATTAACAACAGGTCTGGCAGCGGAGCGACTGTCACACCAGCCCAATGAGAGCCGAGGAGCATCGCAGTGACTAAACCGAGTGAACAACCGCCAATCCCACCGACAAGTCCCAGGATCGACGCTTTCAGCAAGAACATCCGCGTCACCAGCCCGGGTGTTGCTCCGAGTGCCATCAACGTGCCGACTTCGCGACGTCGTTCACGGACGTTGGAAGCAATCGTGCTCGCAACGCTGGCTCCACCCACAACGACCAGAACGCCAACCACGATGAGAGACATCTGACTCATCAGCCGGTTGATGCCGACCTGTGTCGAAACAACCTGCGAAATTGTGACCACTTTCGAATCGGGTAGTAATTCGGCCAGACGTGGAACCAGACTGCCGGCTGCGTCCTCACAACAACCCATCACTTCGATTGCGTTCACGACTTCGCCAGCGTTTGTCATTCGTTGCACAGTATGCAGATGAGCGAAGACTCGGCTGTCGTCAACAGTTCCCGTCCGAGGGAGTACCGCGAGGATTTGAAGGGATTCGCCAAGAATCGTGACCGACTTGCCTGGCCACAGTTTTGAAAATTCAGCCACATCGGCACCGATGACTGCTTCGTTCCCCTTCAGCTGGTCAATCGTCCGTTCGCTGGCGAGCGATTCGGGAGCAGCATCGTAGGTCTTCGGACCACAGGCCGCCTTGGTGCAGCCTTCGTGCTTATTCGAGAACAGTGAGACTGATTGCCAGGCTGCTTTCGCCTGAAATTCACTCTGCGGCAGGATCCCTGTCAGCGTCACGGGGCGCTCAGCGATTTTTGTGGAAACACACAGCTTCGGTGAAAGCCGTTCTACACCAGGAAGATTGGCAAGCAGGATGCTGGCGACATGCGACTCGGGAAGCGTCTGACTCGTGAGATCCGCTGAATAATAGTCCTGCAGCGTCGCGTCTTTCGGCAGAACCAGAACGTTGGCTCCCAGTGACTGCAGTTGCTGTCCGACTTCCCGTTCCGAGAATACGGTGACATGGCGAATCGCGACGAGTGCCGTCACGCCCAGCAAGATCGCGAGTGTGCTGGTGAGCATGGCCGATGGCCGCTCGCTCAACTCGCGCCAAACGAGAATTCTGAGATTCATGACTCTTCCTTGAGTTCTGTCAAAGGCCGCATGTCACCGGGGTAATCGGCATTTTCAACGTAGGGTGGGACCAGCTCGCTTCGAGCGCAGGCCCACCAATATGAAACGCCGAGAATTGCTGGTGGGCCTGCGCGGCGAAGCGCCACTGGTCCCACCCTACTTCCTGACCAGCTTCAAACAGACAATGACTATCTTCGCAGTATGCCCGGCCGGGTTGCTGTCCGAGGCGCAGCCTGCTGTGGCTGGTGATGCTTGCAATTCGGGTCGTTACAACACTTACCGGCTTTGGCAAGTGCGGCAGCGATATCGTCCTTGGAGGCGAGTTCGTCAAACTTGCCGACGAGTACACCAGGTGGTGCCAAAAGAACCGTCGTTGTTCCTTTAACCGCAGCAGCCTCGAGTTGCATTTGCTTGAGAAACTTGCCTTCGGCCGAGTCTGCAGCCAGCATCGAGTACGACACTAAACGGTCTTTGAAATGCGGGTCCGCCTGAAAATCTTTCAGCGATACAGGCGTCATCGACTTTTCCGTTGCTTTGACGCAGACAATGACCAGTTTCCCTTCCTGCAGTGACTTCATGCACTTGGTCATCGTGGGGGTCACAAATGAATTCTCAATTCCTTCTGGCGTCAATTTTTGCGCGAACATGCCCGTCATCGCTCCGTTGGGGGCAACAGCGATTGTCATCGGCATCGGGGCCCGGCTGACATCGAATCGATCCACCAGAGCTTTTTCGCCGGGCTGGCCGACCTGCACATAGGCGTAGGTCGCGATTTCACCACGGGTGCTGAGTCCCTCTTTCAGGACTGCAGTCATTGTCTGGGTGGCAGCATCGTTGGTCTTGTAGAAGATAAGAAAGGTGTATTTGCCTTCCGTCGCGGCCTTCGACAATGCCGCTTCGGCGGAACTTGCCGCTGGCTGTGCTGTGGCGACTTGCTGGGCATTCAGCGTCGCACAAAGGCTGGCCGACAGCACTCCCGTCAATAGCAGGCAGGGATGACAAATTCGAAATGACATGACGAATCCTTTCATCAGTTTTTTTCGCTTTTCTGCTGAGAAATATTCAAACGGTGTACGGACACTCGTTGTGTTCAATAGAAGATCAATCGGCCTCAATCACAGACGAGTCTCATCAATTCCGTCGACTTTGGCAGCCAGTCGCTTCGCGGCGCTGCCACTGAATCGCCAGAACAGCCCAGGATGAACGACATACTCACAAATCGTGGACGTAATCAGTCCGCCAAGAATGACTGTGGCGACGGGATAGAGAATTTCCTTCCCTGGTTGCTGACCACCAAGCACCAGCGGAACAAGGCCAATTCCGGCAGTAAGTGCCGTCATGAGGACGGGGGCCAGTCGTTCCAGGCTGCCGCGAAGGATCATCGCTTCGGTGAATTCTTCGCTTTCTTCCTTCATCAGGTGCAGATAGTGAGCAACCAGTAGAATCCCGTTGCGAGCGGCGATGCCGCCGAGCGAGATGAAACCGACCATCCCCGCAACCGTCAGTGTTTGCCCCGTCAGCCAGAGCGCGACCGCTCCACCGACGAACGCTGTCGGCAGTGCGAACATGATCTGCAACACGATCCGGGTCGATGGGAATTGCGTGAAGAGAACGAGGAACACCCCTGCCAGTGAGACCAGACTCAGAATCGAAATCAGGCGGGTCGCTTCCTGCTGAGCTTCGAATTGACCGCCATACTCGATGAAGTAGCCTTCGGGAAGTTTGACCTTCTGCCTTACGGCCGCCTGGATGTCTGCCACAACACTCCCTAGATCGCGGTCGGTGGTGTTGCCACGAATTGTGATACGACGTTTGGTTCGTTCGTGACTGATCGTGTTTGGCCCGGCTCCATCATAGATCCGCGCGACTGCTGACAATGGGATACTGCCGCCGCTGGGGAGGTCGATCACCAGTCGTTCAATCGCAGCAATATCGGTTCGATATTCGTCATCCATTTTCATAACGAGGTCAAATGTGCGTGATCCTTCCAGGATCGTCGAAACCGTTCGACCATTCAGGGCCGTTTCAACGATTCGATTCACATGGCCCGGTGTCAGCCCGTTCATCGCGAGCTTCTCACGATTGAGTTCGATCCGTAACTGCGGGATCAGAGTCTGAGGTTCGACGACCGGTGGAGCCAACCCGGGAATGTCTGAGATTGCCAATTTGATCTCGTTGGCCTTCTTTCGAAGAATATCGAGGTCGTCGCCAAAGACTTTGATGGCGATCTGTGCAGAGACCCCCGAAAGCATATGGCTGATCAGATGAGCCAAAGGCTGTTCGACTTCGTACTCAATCCCCGGGATCGCTTCGAGGTCCCTTCTTAATGTCGCCAGTGCTTCCTGACGTGTGACTCCGGAATGCGGATTCATGGAGACCACGTATTCTGTGACGTTGACCCCTTCGGCGTGCTCGTCCATTTCTGCGCGACCGCTGCGGCGTACCAGGGCTTTGATGAGCGATTTATCCTTCGACGTCGTACCATGTGACGCGGGCAGCAGATTCCACGGGAATGAAGGCTTTGATTCGTCCGTTACCTGTGGCTCGTCGGCGATTCGATCACTGGACATGTGCTTGCGGAATGCTTTGTCGACCATTGCACTGATGCGGTTGGATGTTTCCAGTGAGGTTCCAGGTGGTAGAACGATATTCACCTGTGCCGCCCCTTCATCAAACGGGGGCAGGAAGTCCGTACCAAGATTGACGACGAGAACTCCACTGGCCGCAATCCCTGCAAACACAACCAGCAGAATCAGTTTCAGACCGACTGAATTCATGCTGAATCTGATCACGGGCGTGATGGCGATCTTCAAGATCCGCAACAGGAAACTGTCGCCGCCATGAGGATCGACAGCGTGATGATCAGCAGCAGTTGCGGCCGATTGGCTGGCAGCGAGTTTCCCCTGGCGTTCGATCTGGCGAGCCAATAACAGGCTGCCAAGAACCGGGGTTACCGTCAGTGAGACCAGCAGCGAGGCCAGGATCGAGACGATGTAGGCGACGCCCAGCGGAGCAAACAGACGGCCTTCAACGCCAGACAGTGCAAACAGCGGCAGAAAGACCAGGATCACCAGCATCGTACCAAAGACGATACAACCTCGGACTTCGATGCTCGCATGATAAATTACGTCGAGCGACGGCTTGGGATGTGGCAACCTCGCGTTCAGGTGCAATCGGCGGAAAACGTTTTCGATATCAACGATGGCATCGTCCACCAGTTCGCCCATGGCAACAGCCAGTCCCCCCAGTGTCATTACGTTGATGGACTGGCCGCTGAAATAAAAGACGAGGCCTGTGATGACGATCGACAGGGGGATCGCCGTTAGCGTGATGAAAGTCGTCCGGACATTCAGCAGAAACAGGAACAAGATAATCAGAACCAGCACGGCTCCGTCTCGCAGTGCCTCCAGCACGTTATGAATTCCCAGGTCGATGAACTTCCGTTGCTGAAAGATCGATGAATCGATTTCGATATCGGCAGGAAGGGATGGCTTCAGGTCCCGCAACGCACGTTCAATCTGATCGGTCAGTGATCGCGTATCGGCGGTCGGTTGCTTGGCGATGGTGAGTACGACGGACGGATGCCCATTCACAGACGAGTCACCTCGTTTGACCTGCGGCCCTTCGACAACCTTGGCCACGTCGCGTAACAAGACCGACCGTTCGCCATGTGCTTTGACGACGAGTTGCTCCAGATCGCTGATCGATTGGACGCGTCCGATTCCGCGAACGAGGAACTCTCGAGATCCTCGCTCAAGATAGCCACCCGTCGCATTCTGGTTACTTTCGACTAATGCCCGCTCGACCTCGTCCAAGGTAACATTGCAGGACTGCAAATCTGCCGCGTCAACTTTCACCTGATACTGCTTGCGTCCGCCCCCCATGGTGATGACCTGGGCCACGCCCGGGATCGTGAGCAAGCGAGGCCTTACTGCCCAGTCGGCGAGTGTCCGGACATCCATTGGCGGCGTGGAACCGTCCCTGCTGTACATGCCAACCATGACGATCTGCCCCATGATCGACGAAATCGGAGCCAGTTCTGGTTTGACAGTCTCTGGCAGGCGGTCACGGACAATGGCGATGCGTTCGTTGACGATCTGGCGTGCGACATAGATGTTGGTGTTCCAGCCGAATTCGACGTAGATCACGGACAAGCCGATCCCGGATGAGCTTCGTACCGCTTCGACCCCCGTCGCACCATTGAAAGCTACTTCCAGCGGCAACGTCACCAGGGTTTCGACTTCTTCCGGTGACAAACCGGGGCATTCCGTCATCACCGTCACACGTGGTCGTGTGAGCGACGGAAAGATATCGATCGGCAAAGACGCCATCGTCATTGATCCTGCCACCAATGTGATCAGTGCCAGGCAGACAATCAGCATTCGATTGTGGAGTGCAAACTTGATGAGTGCGTTCATAGTCAGTGTCAATTCTGATCGCGAGAACTGTTCGTCAGGAGTCTGTGTGAGTTTGTTTCCGCGAAGCCAAGGGCTAGTGGCTATGGCCTTCGTGGCTGTGTCCGCGACCCCCGCCTTCACCGAGTTTCTTCTTCAATTCCAGATTCAGTTGATAGGCATGGTTTTTCGCGACAAGGTCAAAGTCAGGCGTCAAAATTCCGTCGTTCCTGATCACTGCGGTGCGGGCATCCAGGTGTTCGAGGACGATCGCGACGCGTTCGAGTTGACTGCCGTTTGCCCGAAAGACATACGCGTCTGCCCCCTCCTTGATCACCGCTTCCGCGGGCACGACGATGCGGCCCGTCAGCTTCTCGACGGGAATTGACAATCGGACCCGTTGACCAGGTCGGAACAGCCAGGAATGGTACGAGATGCCATCTTCGCCTGTCGTGGAATGCAGGATCTGATTGAGCAGCGGTACGTGGAATCTTTGGATGCGGCTTTCCCCGTCCACAGTGCTTTCGATGTAACGAATCTTCAGTCCATCCCGCTTGAGCGGAGTTCCATCAGCAGTTTCAAATGTCGCATCGACCGACCAGTTTTCCTTGAGCGTACGTAAGATTAGTTGTGCCTCGCGCTCAAAGGCCTGTCCGGTCAGGTCAAGCATTGTATGAAGCGCCAGTTCGACCAGTCCGTCCCCTGGCTGGACAAGTTTTCCCGGGTAGACCGGAATGGACTCAACAGAATAAACGCGATCTTTTGGTTCAAGTTCAGCGGCGTCTGCGTTCGCCAGTGTCGCGGGCACAACATCGCTCGATGGCTCGGGCGAAGGTTTCGTGGCTACAGCGGAAGGTGCGCCACCTGGAACACGTACCGTGAATTGTCGAATCAGGACTTTCGATTCGACGATGGTGTTGATTTGCTCAGGTGATAAACCTCGGACGAGGAGCTCCTGTGTCTGAATGAGTTGCGAAGCCTCAAGCCTGCGGCGTTCATATTCTTTTTCAAGTTTGGTCTTGGCAGGCAGAGTTCCACCTTCAACGAGAGGGGCAATCCGCTTCAACTCGAGATCGATTAGCTCAATTTCTTTCAGCGTGCGCAGCAGTGACGACTGGGTCGCAATGAGTAGTTCGCCGGTGGGCTGCACATCCATCAGCGGATCGCCCGGTCGAACGGACTGTCCGGGAAAGACGTACAGCTTTGTGATTACTCCAGCGACAGTGGCAGGAATCTGGCGTTCACTGTGCCCCTCCTGTTCGGCAACAATGCCCGGAATCTGAATGGTCCGCCAGTAGTCCGTTAACGTGATTTTCGTCATTTCCAGGCCGAGGTTTTCCAGAGCCTGATCGGAAAGAGTCAGCACTGGCTTCTCTTCGGCTCCGTGATCCTTTCCGGCATGATCGTGTTCGGCGTGCGGATTCGTTTCGGTGTCTGACGCTTGCTGACCACTTCGCGTCCGGTCGAGCCATTCGAGCCAATGGTGTCGAGTGGAGTATGCTGTTGCGCCACAGGCGGCCAAAATCCCTGCACTCAGTACGATGCGTTTCAGTCCGGTCTTCATGGACGCTTTCCTGATAAGTCTTACGTCTGATCCCGTTTCAATGCGACGGATTGTCACCGCAGAAACGGCATAATCAATCCGCGATAAACGCGGATGACATCACAAACCCCCGTGCCCGCGGGGCTTGGTTCTGGGGCTGGAATTAAAAGCAGGTGGCCGGGGAAAGAGGCATTAATTTTCCCATCGGCTGCTTGTTGCGCTGCTCAGTCCCCTCCCAGCCACCGGATCTCGGTTTTCAGGACGGCAACTGACCCGCTTCCCAAATTGGCCGCGTTAAACGCGATAAACGCAGAGTGTCGAGCGGCGAACCCTCGACGAGAGCGGCGGACTTGTATCGTCTCTGACGCAAATCATCGCCAGATTGGAAGCCATCGTGACGAAATGTGATGGACCGGCGGGCGAAGAACTATCGTCATGCCAAAGGCTTGATGCTGGCAAGCTGGCACGTGGCGCGGTGACAAAAAAGACGTGGGTTCCCACGCAAATGTGATGTCCATGCGACCTGTTTTCAGGAGTTTCGTCATGCTCGGATGCGTGAGCGTCATATTCGGCAGCGTGGCCGTGACCGCAGCACGAAGAATGTGAGTCGATATTCGAATCTCGACAGGCCACCTTTTTCCCAGGGAAATCCGCAGAACACCGGGACTCACAAGCGTGCGTACCCAGTCCACTGCAGCAGCACGCAAAGTGCTGGGCGGCAAACGTGGCAAGCATCAGCATGGAGATCAGGCGATTCACAAAACAACTCCTGTCGATCGTAACCTCGATTATCGGTGATTGACTGCCTCTGTCAACGGCGCTTCTACATTCGACCTCGTGAATGCATTCTCGATACGATTCGGAATTAGACTCGTGAACTCTTGAACAACTTCGAAAAATCGATACGGGCGGCACGTTGAATCAGATGTCGGCAACTTCCACTCCACCTTCCAATGATGAAGCCGACCGCCTTATCAAATCGATGGCGGACATTATCTCAAAAGCGGCGGCGTGCAAGGCTGCACCGAATGGTCAATTACGGGCCAATTCCGGACTGGCTGTGGTAAACCACGGCCAATCAGCCTCATTTTGATCGCAAGTTTCATGTGAAGAGTACGATTCTTCTTTCACCACCATGGTCGATAAGTTGATCTTCTCACAGCACATGAACCCCCGGCTATCATGCAAATCATCACATTTGAAACCGCGATCCTGGGCAGAATCACAATCGATCTGCACAAGAACCGAGTTGACTTTCATGACACGAATACGATCGAATCGCTGCGACGAAATGAGGAGGGGGACTGGGTCTTCAGTCACATCGGCTGGGGCGAATTTGGCATTGAGTTTCTCGGAACAAATCGCTGGGCGTTGCGGAGGCGGTCGTGGGAGACGCTTGCTGAAGGAGCCAGTCATTCAGAAGCAATTCGTGCTGCAGACGTCGTCAACGTTCGATGACATTTGAGGATGTGAAATGAACGCTTCCCAGAAGCGGTGCAATGGTACGATCGAAGTCACGTTTCATCAGAATCAGAACGACGATCACAGGGATTGCGACGAGCGATAATCGCTTCAGGCCGACAACCCATGTCCTCCTTTCGCGGGAGTGATTCCAATCCGTCGCCCAGCCGAGCAGTGGTGCAAGCCCCAAAACAACTGCGAGATCGACGGGCAGGCGGCCGAAAAATGTGCCGATGAAGAGCACGCTGAATAATCCCATCACCCCGATTCCCACCGTCACCGGGGCCTGTCGATTCCTCGTCACACTGGTGGCAGTTGATGCAGCAACAACAACGGACGCAACCAGGAACGCGGCGGCACCTCCTTTGATGTAACCTGCCATCATCACCGACAGTCCGGCACCAAGTAGCACCAGCGCGAGCGCCAGAGGAATTGAAACGTCTGCAGGTTGTTCGAGCAGCCGTATCAGCAACAACCACACACTTGCCAGCAGCAAACTGCTCAGCAACAGGACCAGCAGGGACTGTGAGGTCGTCCAGGCCGTCGGGCCGTTCAGGTAGACGGAATCGTGCAGTAAAATCCTCGGAACCGCTACGGCCAGGCTCAATCGCAAGCACCACGTGAGCCTGGCTGAAAATGATCGTGCTGCAGAGATGAATTCGAGGCCAAGCAGGGTCGGAATGACAATGACAAGAAACCGGTCAAGGCTGCTGGCAGGGGGCCACGTCATCCGTTGTCGCAAGAGTTGGAATCCAACAGCCAAGCCCAACCCCAACGCGATGCAACACGCTGCGTCCCAGCGTTGGTTCATCACGAACCACTGCTGACGCGCCATCATCAGTACGATCAGTGCGCTGATGACGGCGGCAGTTCCGGTGGCTTGCAGATACACCAAAGGATCGGGCATTGACTACTTTCGCATGCCTTCGCAGTCGATGAAGATCAACGCTTCGTCACCAATCGGTCCGATGGCACTCTTGTCGAAGCCGAAGTCACTTCGTTTGAGCGAAAGTTCGGTAGAAAACGCCACGCGTTTGACACCCTTAAACTCATGCTCCTTCCCACCCTTCAGGACGATTGTGACTTTTTTTGTCGTGCCATGCATCGTGAAATTGCCGGTCACCTCGTAGCCCCCGTCGATCGGTTTGGTGCTGGTGCTTTTGAAGGTGATTGTCGGGAATTGTTTTGTATCAAAGTAGTCTGGCTGACGGAGATGCTCATCGCGCGCCTTGTTGGCGGTGTCGATGCTGTCGGCCTTGATCGTCAATTCGAACGTCGACTTGGCAGGGTTTTCTCGATCAATTGAGAACTTACCTGAGACATCGTTAAAGCGGCCGTGGATCCAGCTGATATCCAGATGCCTGGCCTTGAAACTGACGGACGAATGAACCAGATCATAGTCATAGTCGTCGGCCGCATTCGCTGCCTGGCCACTCAGGCAGGCAATTGTCGCAATCACGGCAGGCATAACCCAGGCGGAAACAAGTCGTCGCATGATCTTCCTTCTGATGAGGACTCTGAAATTGATGACGGCAACAGCAAACGACCATCATCCCGGGGCAATCAGGGGCAAAGATTCGCTTTTGCCGCTCGTCGTCAGAATAACACTGCGGTCGAAGATTCCAATACCGCCCCACCATTTTGTCCAAGGGGCGGATCTCATGACGCCTGCGACTGCGGCTATTTTCGGTCTTGCTGGTAGATTGCCAGGATAACGTCTTCCACCGATTTCAGTTTGACCTTGGATGCTGCGACGGTGTCGATCTTTTCGCGAGCCTCAACCGAGTTGTAGCCGAGACTGAGAAGTGCTTCGAAGGCTTCGTTCAGAACACTGCGTTCAGACGGGGCGGCCTGCGGGAAGTCTTTGGCGATCATCAATGCGAACTTCGCCATTTTGCGACGCAGCTTGGCAACGATTCGCTCACTCATTGCCGGACCGATCCCCGGCAGCAGGCTTAACTCCTTGACATTTTGTTCTTCAATCGCTTCGGCCACTTCTCGGACAGGCCGCACCATAGCTCGTAGCGTTTTCTTCACGCCCATTCCGTCAACGGAGCAGACCAGATCGAAAAACTCGATTTCTGCATCTGACAAAAAGCCGATCAGGCGTGGTGTCAAACGGCTTCCTTGCGGATTTCCTTCGATGTAGTGGATGGTCTTCAGGCTGACTTCCGCGCCGAGTGACGACTGCAGTTGTCTGCGAACGAATTCGGGAACGTAAAGTTCGTATTCGAGCGCCCCTACTTCCAGTCGGGCCATGTCTTCGCCCAGACGAATCAGCTTGCCAGTGATCCTGGTAATCAAGTTTGGTTCCTGTCCGCAAAAGTTGAAATTCGGCCTGCTTCAGACTGAATGGTGCTACGGTTTCGGCTCAGCCAGCGTCACCATCGTGCGAGTGCTGTAATAGTGACACAAGGCCACCGCAAATGCATCTGCGACGTCGTTCGGTTCGAGCACCGCATCCAGCCGCAGTTCGTTGCGAATGGCATGCTGTACTTGTTCTTTGGAGGCTTTGCCGCTGCCGGTCAGTAATCGTTTGATCTCTCGAGGAGCGTAGTCCACCACAGAAACGTCGGCATCACTGGCCGCAAACAGAATCACTCCACGTGCATGTGCCATCATAATCGCGGTGCGTGGGAACTGCGGTGACGAAAACACCTGTTCGATCGCCAGCACATCCGGCCGAAACTCAGAAATGACTTCGCGCACCCCCTGGCCAATCTCACGAATTCGCTCTGCTAACGTCAGGCTGGGGGTGGAGCGAATCACGCCCCCTTCGCGCAGCACGGGCCCGCCGGACGACCTTTCCAGAATGGCATATCCCGTCCGATTCAACCCCGGGTCGACTCCCAGAACAATGTTGGGGCGAGGATCCGTTGAAAAGTGTGGCGCATTGGCAGGCATCGGCAGCATCCTTGCAGCTAGTCGTGAACGAGACTGACGCCAGCCAGTCTGCTGCCGATGATAACAGGTTCTGGTAGTGCCTGACTATGCCCAAAGTCGACATCGCCAGTCCTGGCATCATGTACCGTGACCAAGCGGCGTCCCGATAGACACATGCATGGTTGGCCGCCGATGATGGCCTGCACGGTCCTAAATCTGCTATTTAATCATTCGTACGGGAATGCGTGAGCGGCGTAGAAAGACATCGCAGGTTGAGAATCCAAATCAATCCCACAATCGCGTAACAAGTCAGCTGAGAGCCCTTCTTCCTCGGGGCCGCATGCGTTAAGCGATGAGCGATTCCCGGCCGAAATTATGTTGAGAATCTGGCCATTCGAGACAAGTGAGCACAGTTGGGCACAGATTGAAAATGCGGCAAGAATCGTTCGCGGACGAGCTGTCCAGAAGTTGGCGCATTGACAAAGAATCAAGGCGGGAGCGTGTTTGTGGCATTGATCGCCCCGACACAGAGGGGTCGCAGAAACGATCATTGCTGTTCGGTTTCGATACGATCCGGCTGCGTGTGTTGTTAAAATCAATCGGTTGGCGTCGTGCGAACCTCACGGTTTTCAACAGAAATCCTGTTGCTGGCTTCGGTATTTCAGGACAGTTGATGAAACTTGAAGTGGATTGATAATAGAGGGTTGCGACGCCCCTTAAATTCTTGATGATGTTGGCGTGGCATCATATTGGATTGGTGAAGGGCTCCACGTCGTGACCGAGTTGGAAATTGTCCAGGTTGCATTAGAGCAGTCTTCTGCGGCTGAACGGACTAAGTACATCGAGACCTGTTGTGCCGGAAACCCGGAGTTGCGCGCCCGTGTAGAACGGTTGATGGCCCAGCGCGTAAACGAGGCGGCGGTTTCGCCGACCGACGACTTTCCTGACACAATCGTCCAGTCAAAAGATTCCACCGACGAGTTGCCATCGGCAGGTGAACC
>CAZSTW010000057.1:13264-41250 GCA_964609845.1 uncultured Planctomycetaceae bacterium
CGTCTGCACCTGGGCAATGCGATGCCCCAGCCGTCCGGCCTGCAGCTTGCTCTCAAGGCATCACATCAGTCTCCGCCTCTACGGCTAGGTGATTACGAGCTTTACGAGGTTCTCGGAAAAGGTGGGATGGGGGTCGTCACGAAAGGGTTTGACTGTAAGCTGCGACGAGTCGTCGCCATCAAGACGCTCTCTCCCTTCTTCGCTTCACACCCCCAGTCACGACAGCGATTCTTACGTGAAGCCCAGGCGGCAGCGGCTGTGCGCCATGATAACGTCGTCACGATTTACTCGGTGAATGAAGATGCTGAATCACCGTTTCTGGTGATGGAATGCATCACTGGAACATCGCTTCAGCAGTGCATCGAGGGGGCCGAAAGGCTTTCCGTCGTTGAGATCGTTCGGATTGCCATGCAGATCGCGGCAGGATTGGAGGCCGCCCATCGCATCGGGCTCGTGCATCGCGACATCAAACCTGCCAACATCCTGCTCGAGGGTGAATCTCGCCGCGTCAAAATCACGGATTTTGGCCTGGCACGGGTCGTCAGTGACGTGGGGTTGACTCAGTCAGGTCAGGTTGCCGGAACGCCGCAATTCATGTCACCGGAGCAAGCCCAGGGACAGGTTGTCGATCATCGATCCGACCTGTTCAGCCTGGGAACAGTGATGTATTCGATGTGTACAGCCGCTTCGCCCTTTCACGCAGAAACGGCCGTGGTCGTACTGCGTCGGGTGTGTGATGATAAACCTGTACCGATTCGTTCACTACGCCCGGACATCCCCGAATGGCTCTGCAAAGTCATTGACAAGTTAATGGCGAAGCGACCAGGTGATCGCTACCAGACAGCGGGCGAAGTTCAGGCGTTATTGCGCGACAAGCTTGAGGAAGAGCCTCATGCGAACAAAAAGGTCCTCCCGGCATCTTCGTCAAACAAAACCCGCATCACAGCCGTGGTTCTCGTGGTGCTGATGGTGCTGGGACTGCTGGCTTTCGGTGTGCCGCATGTTCTCAAAACCAACCCTGCAAGATCGGTAAACGTCCAAAGTTCTGCCAGTGTCAATAGTTCAGTAAATGTTGGCAACGAGAACAAGAGCGAGCCCGAAAACACCATTCCTGCAACGCCTGCCAAACCAGTGGTTGCAGAACGGGTGTCCATTGAGAAACCGGATTGGGTATCCCTGATACACGATGGTGAGCCAGCTGCCAGCGGACCACGACGTGGCAAGGCAAACTGGTCGATCGAAGACAATACATTGAAGGGAGATGCGGATAAATCGGTTGGGCTTCTGACCGTGTTAGCCAATGCCCCAAGGCGGTTTCACCTGCGTTCGGAGGCGAGATTACTGGGCACAGGCAATGCCGGGTTTAATCTTATGATCCTGGATCGAGGTCGCGAAAACCGGGGATTCCAGGTCGATATTCATCCCAATGAAACCGGGGCTGTGGCCGAACTGACGCCCTGGAAGGTCTTACGCAGACCTAAGAATGTTCGGCATATTAAAGACAAGTGGTTTACCCTTGAGATTGTCAAAACGGAACGCTCGTTAACCAGTCGCCTTAACGGTGAGCATGCCGTGACGGTCCAGATTCCTGTCAGCGAGCAATTTGGGATTGATCTGGAACTGGACGGTCTGGCAAACCGAACTGGAGTCGAGTTTCGGCGACTCGAGTTGCGATCACTGGGGGATCACGATCCGAAATTGCCCGCCACCGGTTCCTCCCTGCAATTTGATGGTCAAACATCCTATGTGAAGATACCGAGCCTTTCTCGCCATGAGCGAGGTCCGTTGACGCTCGAATGCTGGCTTCGTACTGAGGTCCAGCAAAAGGCAAAAATTGTCTTGTTGGTTGCGGGAAAATCCTACCTTCAACTTGGCAAGACTCAGGACCATTTGTTTATTGGATCCACCGATACCGAATACACTCATCCACCACTCAATCCAGAGTTTATCGGCGATCAATGGCAGCACGTTGCAATTGTCAGCACAGATCGCGAAGTGCGACTCTATTTGAACGGCATCAGACGGGATCAGACAGCAATTCTAGACCGGCCTGTTCCGACGAATCGTTCCTTTGATGGAACCTGGATCGGAGCTCATCCACTGGATCAAGATATAAATCGAATGGAGTACTTTTTCCTTGGTCGACTTGACGAAATCCGGATTTCAAAAACGGCCCGCTACGATCTCGACTTTACTCCACAGACCCGCTTTGAACCTGATGGCGACACTCTGGCACTTTACCACTGTGACGAGGGGGAAGGGACCGAATTGAAGGATTCATCAGGCAATAATCATCATGGCCTGATCACTTCGGCAGTCTGGGTCAATGGTGGAGATGAGCCAGTTGGACTAAATGCTTCAGTGCCCGGCGAAGCACAGGCACAACAACTTCAGCAGGAATGGGCAAACCGCCTGGGGGTTCCAGTGGAAGCCTCGAACACTCTCGACATGAAATTACGACTGATTCCCCCGGGGGAATTTCTGATGGGGGCCGCCGATGAGGATCAGGAAGCCTTGCCGATCGAAAGGCCGCAACACAAAGTGACGTTGACGTCGCCTTGGTATCTCGGGGCTACAGAAGTCACTGTTGGACAATTTCGTAAATTTGTTGACGCAGAAAAGTATGTCACTGAAGTCGAGTCAGATGGCAAAGGGGCCTTTGGGCTGCAACCGAAGGATCGTCGCCCCGAGAACGTCTGGAAGTCGATTCACGCAGGACTTGCCGATGTCGAATCACTTCCCGTGACGTGTGTCAGCTGGCAGGATGCACGGAACTTTTGTACATGGTTGAGCAAGCAGGAGGGGGTGGTCTACCGCTTGCCGACAGAAGCGGAATGGGAATACGCGTGTCGCGCTGGAACGCGGACGCGATACAGCTTTGGCGATCGATTTGATCCCGAGAAGGCAAATTCAGGCAAAGAAGGAAACGCGATCGTGCGGCCGGTGGCACAGTACCCTGCCAACGCATTCGGGTTGTTCGACATGCATGGGAACGTGAATGAAATCTGCCTCGATATGGGGTTAACTTACAGTGCCGAGCCAGTCACGGATCCGATCGGCCCCGAGGGGGAAACGGTCGTTGTACGTGGCGGGGCTGCCAGTTCCACTCCGTTTCGGCTGAGAAGCTCGAACCGCTATGTGAGCGACCGCCGCAGTTTGCCCGAACTCAATTTCGCCACGGTCATTAAAGGGTTTCGTGTTGTTCGTGAGATTAAGGCCTTGGCTCCAGCAAAATCCGCTCAGTAGCGAGGGCTGCTTCGCGGGTACGCTTTTGCATTCTTGTTCGTCGTTCATACAGGCAGACAATGGAAGATCCCATCACACTTTGGATGCAGCAGTTGCAGACTGGCAATCAGGATGCTGCACAGAAGATCTGGGAACATTACGTGCAGAAACTGCAGACGTTTGCTCGGAAGCGGCTGCCTCAGCAGATGCGTCGTGTTTACGACGAAGAAGATGTGGCCATCAGCGCATTTCACAGCCTGTGTGACGGGATGGTTGGCGGACGATTTCCAGATCTGACAGATCGAGAAAATCTGTGGAGACTGCTGCTGACAATAACCGCCCGAAAGATCGCGATTCGTCAACGATATAATCGTCGCGACAAGCGGGACGTCGCGAAACTGATGACAGAATCGGGACTTTTTGCCGACACAACAGAATCTTCACCAGGTCTGGATGGCCTGCCGAATGCTGAGCCATCTCCGGCATTTGCCGTCGAAGTCGCCGAGACCTGCCACATGTTGTTGCAGGCACTATCCGAAGATTCTCTGCGTGAAATTGCCCAGCTGAAAATGGAAGGCTACACGAACGGAGAAATTGCTGACAAGCTGGCAGTTACCCGACGGACGGTTGAACGCAAGGTGGAAAGAATTCGACGCGAATGGAGTCAGCGATTGGACACGGAAGAATCTGGCGAAGCGTGAAGTTTTCGCAGTTTTTCCAATGTACACACTCCCGGCCAATGACCGGAACAGTTTTTTCCAACGACAAATTTCGTTGAAATTTTCTGCGGCCTGTCGGACTTTTGCTCAAAAGAGCAATTCCCATGATGTTCGGCGAGCGCGACCTCGCTTCACCGTGAATTATCATGAATGCATCTTTCAATGGTGAAATCCTGGAACAGTCTGTCGGACGAAGATCTTGAGTTGATCGACCGTAGCTGCGATCACTTCGAGGTCCGCTGGAAGGAGGGGACGTGCCCGGTCATTGAAGTGATTGTTGGCAGCGTGCCCCCGCACGTGCGGAACGGACTTTGCCTTGAGCTTGCCTTGCTGGAGTTCGAATTACGCCAATCTCGCGGAGAAGTTCCGTCGCTTACCGAATACTCAAGGCGTTTTCCCGAGATTTCTGACGAGCTTTCTCTGCGGCAGTCCGAGGCTGTTCATTCCACGTCTGCACGCGGCGACCAGCGATCGAAGTCCGACAGCCTGACGACGATTCTGGCTTGCATCGACGGTACGTCAATTCCACGTCAGATCGGCCAGTACCAGATTCTGGAAACGACGGGCGTCTGCCAGATCGGCACGACAGCCCGCGCCCTGGATCCCAGGCAACGCCGTGTCGTGACTGCGGTAATACTACACCCGGAACTTGCCGCGAATCGTCACGCAAGGCAGGACTTTCTGCTGGCTGCTCGAGCCGTTGCTACGATCAGCGATCCGCATGTGATGGAAGTGTTTGCGACACATGAGTCGGGGTCTGTCGTGTGTCAGATACAGGAGTATTGCGCCGGGCAGACTCTGCGCGAGCATTTTCCCACCGGCTCGAAGCCCAGTTCAACTGAAATCGCTCGTATTGGCTGGCAGGCGGCAACCGCCCTGGCTGCCGCTCACCAGCAAGGAATTGTTCATGGCGGGCTTACTCCTGAAAACCTGATGCTGGAGAATGGTCTGGCGCGTGTGAAGCTTTCAGGATTTGGCTGGCATCGTGTCCTTGGAGCAAGTACACGTTCCATCGCACAAAATGTCCACTGCGACGATTTCAGCGCGCCCGAAATTCTTCACGGGCAGCCTCCCTCACCAGTGACCGATCAATTCAGCCTTGGTTGCATTCTGAAGTCGCTCTGCTCCGGCGGCATTCCAGACTGGTTGGCCGCAGCGATCCGACGGATGACGGCATGCGATCCCAAAGATCGGTTTCCATCGATTCAGGCTGTGGCGGTCGCTTTGAGTGACGGATTGACAATGGATGTTGACAACTCGTCCAGGAACATTTCGACACTTGAGGCACGAATCGATTTGCCGGTACTGGTCCGGACCGCAGCACGAAATCGACCGCCTGTCAAATGGGCCCTCGTCGGTATTGTCGCAACGATCGTCACGGTCGGATTGTCGCTCTTGTACATCCTGCGATGATCCGAAGCGGCACAGATGTCGGAGTTGGCTGCAAAATGGATATGTTGAATTAGCGACCTCCGAATGACATCAGAGCCCGGCAGGTCTTCGAATCAGTTTAACGGGGCATCGCCATTCCGCTCCGCATGATGTCAGCCAGGTTGGACCTGGGAACCCTTCCATCGATGGGGACAAACGAATCAAACATGAATAAAGCAATTACGCGAACGTTGCTGGTCGGGCTTTTCGTGGCCTTGGTTCTCGTTGGCTGGTCGCAGTCCCACGTTCTGGCTCGGCTGCTGGGGGGGGCGTCCAGCCACGAGGAGAAGCCCGCTGAATTGCGACCTACCCGTGTCGGGGCACTTGGCCGGATCGAGCCTTGCAGCGAGATTCTGGATATCGACGCTGCCGCAGGCGAACGTCTGTTGACAGTCCTCGCCAAGGAAGGTGGGCGAGTGGGCAGCGGCGACGAATTGGCGCATCTGGAAAGCCACGATGTGGCCGCAGCTGAGAAGCAGGAAGCCACCGCCCTGCTGGAGGAGGCTCGTAATCGGCTTAAGGCGACCGAAGAGCACCATCAGGCTTTGATCCGCGTTGCCGAACTGAAGCTTCAGACTGTTGAAGTCGTCGAGCCGATTCGCATTGATTCGCAGAAGTCTCGCGTTCGGTCACTTGAGATTGATCACCAGTTGGCAGATACGGAATACGTGCGTGTCGAAAAGCTGCATGCCAACGCGACCGTTTCCCGCGAAGAGCATGATCGCAAACATTCGGAGCTCAAGAAGGTTCGTGAACTGCTGACGGCGTCGAAATTGACCTTGGCCGAAATGGAAGCTGATCACAAACTTGCGTTGGAGTCTGCGCGAGCGGCGGTCGTTGAGGCAAAAGCGGCTCTCGAACTGGCACGAGCAGCCATTCCCGTTCAATCACTTGAGCGCAAGGTGGGACTCGCCGAGGCGAAGGTTCAGCGTACGATCATTCGTTCGCCAATCGCAGGTCAGGTGCTGGAAGTGATGACTCACTCGGGTGAACGTATCGGAAAGGACCCTATTCTGAAACTGGGGAACACCGATCAAATGCATGTCGTCGCGGAAGTCTACGAAACAGATGTCGCGAGAATTCGCCTGGGGCAGTCTGCCACAGCAACCTCATCGGCACTCGCAGAACCGCTTGAGGGAACCGTCGTTCAAATCGGATCCATGATCTACAAGAACGATATTCTGAATGTCGATCCAGCAGCTGATGCCGATGCTCGTGTTGTTGAAGTCCGCATCCTGTTAAAAGATTCCAGCAAGGTCGCAGGGCTGACAAATCTGCAGGTTGATGTGCTGATTGAAACGGCCTCGAAGGACTGAACCATGATCGAGGCTGTGCCGTCCGCAATCTCAGAAAACGTCATGTCTCCACCAGAGTCAGACAACGCTGTCGTCAACGTGGACCATTTGAACCACTACTTTGGCGATGGGCCGACTCGAAAGCAGGCGCTGTTTGACTGTTGCCTGAAAGTCGGGCCAGGCCAACTGGTGATCATGACGGGGCCTTCTGGCTCCGGCAAAACGACCCTGTTGACACTCATCGGGGCATTGCGATCAACTCAGGAAGGGGTCAATCGCGTCCTTGGACAGGAACTGCGTGGTCTGGGCGCTGCTGAACTGGTGAACATTCGCCGCAACATCGGCTTTATCTTTCAGATGCACAACCTGTTTGACTCGTTGTCGTCACTCGAAAATGTTCGCATGTCGATGGAACTGAGAAAGTATTCATCGTCTGAAATGCTGCGACTTGCCACCGAAATGCTCACGAAACTCGGGCTCGGCCATCGAGTTCATTACAAACCACGGCAGATGTCGGGAGGGCAGCGGCAGCGAGTGGCGATTGCCAGGGCACTCGTCAATCGTCCCAAACTCGTGTTGGCAGACGAGCCGACCGCCGCATTGGACAAAAAATCGAGTCGCGATGTTGTCGAGATGCTGCAGGCGCTCACCCGTGAAGAGCAGGCAACGATCCTGATGGTGACTCACGACAGCCGCATCCTGGATGTCGCCGACCGCATTGTGAATTTCGTCGATGGTCGAATTGAATCCGACGTCATCGTGAATGACACCATCAAAATCTGCGAAACGCTGAAAAAGTCGGATGTGTTTCAACATCTCAGTCCAACAGAGTTGCTGAATATTGCTCAAAAGATGAAACGTGAGCAGTTTGGCAAAGGAGACGCAGTCTTCAGACAAGGAGACGACGGAGACAAATTCTACCTCATCAGTGAAGGGGAGGTGGATGTCCTGATTCAAAAACCGAACGAAGCCGATCCGCGTGTCATTAATCATCTGTCATCAGGTGCGTTTTTCGGTGAGAAAGCACTGCTTTCGGGTGATCCCCGTAGTGCCTCTATTGTGGCCACCGCGCAGACGACGTTGTATGCGCTGGGCAAACAAGACTTCCAGACGGCACTAGCTGCCAGCGGCAGCTTCAACGAACAGCTGCGAAAGGTGGCGTTTCAGCGATAGCCAGTGGCGGTGGTGTCACGGCGCCGCGAGTTTTTCATGTGGACGCAACACAACTTCATTTTCACGTCTGATCTGGCATGATGCGGGTTCCATTGGCATGGCGAAATGTAGTTCACGAACGCAGCCGCGCTGCGGTTGGAATTGCAGGTGTTGCCTTTGCAATCATGCTGATATTTCTGCAGCTTGGCTTCTTCAATTCGGTGATTATCAGCGCCAACCAGTACTATGACGAACTCGATTACGATCTGGTCATTGTTTCTCGGGAATACAGTTTTATTCGATCTCCGCAGTCCTTTCCGCGACGTCGATTATTTCAGGCCATGTCATTGGCCGAGGTCGTTTCTGCGGAACCTTTGTACATGGGAGCAGTGACCTGGCAGAATACGCAGAACGGCAATCGCAATGCGACACTTGTCTTTGGGTTTGATCCGGACCGTCCGCTTTTTCGTACCCATTCCATTCAGCCCCATCTTGCATCGCTCAAGGTTCCGGATACGGTGATTGTCGATTCGGAAACTCGACCAAAATACGGAAATCGTCGCCCGGGACATGCCATCGAACTCGGCGGGCGAAACGTCACTGTGATTGATGAGTACAAATTGGGAACTTCGTTTCTGGAACTGGGGATTGTTCTCACCAGTGACCAGAATTATCGTCGCATTATTCCGAAGTCCAGTCTGGATGACGTCGGTATCGGCCTGGTCAAAATTCGTCCCGGTGCAGATTCGCTTGCCGTCGTACAGGCATTGAGAAAGCTGATGCCGGCGGATGTTCATGTCTGGACGCGCGACGAATTTCGCAATCACGAAATTCATCATTGGCTGGTTGCTACATCAACGGGATTTATCTTCGGCTCCGGGGTTGTAGTGGCGATTCTCGTTGGCCTTGTGATTCTTTATCAGACGATCTCAACGCAAATCATGACCAAGATGAACGAATACGCGACATTGAAAGCTATCGGCTATCAGTCCCGGCAGATTTTTCGGGTTGTCGTTGAACAGGCATGCTACATCGCGTTGTTGGGCTTTCTGCCGGGCCTGATCGCGGCCCTGGGATTGTATGTGGCGGTGCAGATGGCGGTATTCCTGCCGATGATCATGACCTGGGAACGAATCTTCACCGTAATCCTGTTAACAATCGGCATGGCTGTTGGTTCCGGCTGGCTGGCATTTCGTAAAGTACAGGCAGCCGATCCAGCGGATTTGTTCTAGGCGAAGACTGTTGCCGTTTGCCCGAGGGGTTGCCGCAGGCAGACTTAGTTTCAATTTCATCAGGTTTGCTCACGATGCCCGTACCACTCGCATGGCGAAACCTAACCGCCGACAAACGCCGGCTGGCTGTCTCGACGCTTGGAATCGCCTTCGCCGTCCTGCTGATGTTGATGCAACTCGGATTTCGGAATGCGCTCGTCGATAGCCAAGTTGAGATCCTGCGCTGGCTGAAAGCCGATATCGTCCTCGTCAGTACCTCCAAATACCAGTTAAATGTGATGCAGCCGTTTCCTCGACGTCGTCTCCACCAGGCTGCCGCCGTCGAGGGAGTCAAGTCGTGTCGTCCTGTCTATCTGGCACTTGAAGAAGCCTTGTGGAAGAGTCCTGAAGATGGGACAACGCACCGCATCCGCGTCGTCGGCGTGCACCCAGACGACGAGGTCTTCTATGAAAAGCAACTGTCGGGCCAGATCCAGAAGCTGTGGCAACCCGATACTGCATTGGTTGATACTGACTGCCGTCGTCACATCGGCCGGGCTTTCCATGGCGATTCCACAGAGGTCACAAAGCGCCGGATTCATGTCGTCGGCGAATTCAAACTGGGAACGGACTTTATCGTCGATGGCAGCGCTATCGTGAGCGATCGAACGTTCCTTAATCTCTTTCCCAGTTATCGGGCTGCCGATCCGTTGCTCAATCGTGTTGAACTTGGCTTGATTCAGGTGACTCCTGGTATTTCAGCTTCAGAAGTGGCGACACGGCTGAATCGCGAACTCCCTAAAGATGTCCGGGCGGTCACTCGAGCGGAGTTCATTGGTGTCGAACGCAATTTCTGGATGAATGATTCCCCTGTTGGCCTGGTCTTCAACCTGGGAACGCTCGTCGGTTTCATCGTCGGCACCGTGATCTGTTCGCAGATCTTGTTCACAGATATCTCCGAGAAGATGCCACAGTACGCGACGCTGAAGGCAATCGGATACACCAATCGATATTTACGGCGAGTTGTGATGCAACAGGCGACGTTTCTGGCACTGGTCGGATTCCTGCCGGGAGTCGTAGCCAGTTGGTTCGGTTACCGGCTCATCGCGTCGTTAACAGGACTGTTAATGCGTTTGCAGTTCAGTGTCGCCGCAACGGTCCTGTTCCTGACCATTGGAATGTGCCTGGTTTCTGGCTGGTTTGCGGTGCGCACTGTCATGGCTGCAGACCCGGCAGACGTCTTTTAAAACAAAAATCGTCGCGTTGTCGGATGTTGTGGGTTTTTGGCAATTGAAACCGTGGCACCGCAATTTTTCGCGAGTGCCCGGCACTGCTAACCAGCATCGTCGCAGCCAAAATCATTCACACGCAGGGGAATCGCATGAGTCAGGATCTGATCGTTCGCAAGTTCAAGCATATGTTCCGGCGGTTTGATGTCGATGGCAGTGGCAGCGTCAATCGATCCGATTTCGAAAAGGCCCCCGCCTGGATTTCGGGACGACTTGGCCAGCCGTTGGGCTCGGCGGTTCACAAGAACCTTCAGTCGGCCTACAACATGGTTTGGGCACTGATCGCCGGGATGGATGCCAACAATGACGGCGACTTGACCGAATCGGAATGGCTGGCTGGCTGGGCTAAGGCCACTGAGTCCAATTCAATTCAGCAAGTCGTTTCCCAGGCATCGGACCTGGTCTTTGATTGTGTAGACACCAGTGGTGACGGCGAAATCGGCGCTGACGAGTATTCACGATGGCTTTGTGCTCACGGGGCTACTGAAGCTGACGCCAAAGCCGCATTCACACAGCTTGATCACAGCGGCGACGGACAGGTTTCACGAGATGAGATGCGTCAGAACGTCTGCGAGTTCTACACCAGCAATTCGGCTGATGCGCGTGGCATCTGGTTGTTTGGCGTTGGCTGGTGATTTGGACCGGGAACCTTCAAAATCGGTGAATGAGTCATGGATCAACCCGAGAAATTCCTGTATGGCTATCGCGGCCCCTGGCCCAGCCATTGTGCAGTAACTCCCGAGTCTGGCCCGCCAGTGGCGGTGCTGTTGCCTGACCCAGAAATGCAAACATACCGCCGCAAAGTTTTGCGGCGGTTTCTGCGGCAGCGATGGACCGGGCGTCCTGCCGCATGGCTGCATGCATTTCGTCATCCGAGCCTCGATCCGGTCAGTGACGAGCAATTTACACAGGCACTGACCGACACAGCATTCAGCCGAATGCTCAACCCGACTCTGGATCCCGTTGATGAGCAGACGTTTGCTGATGAACTACGCCAGATTGGCGATGGCGAACCGTTCAAAGTAGATCTTACCGCCATGGGCGAGATTGAAACGTTTCCCGGTGTCTACTGCTCACCTTCAGTCACCTTGCTGATGCGTGATCGCGATGGTCGATTTCACCCATCTGCAATCTCTTTACCCGGAATTATTCTGCGGCCTGTGGATGGCGATGCCTGGGAACTGGCAAAGTACTTCGTACTTCAAGGGGCGAGTCATCACCTGATCGCGTTGATTCACCCGCGATTGCACTTTCCCTTAAATCCAGCCAATGCACTCGCCAAGACGATACTACCCAAAGACCATGTCCTGCTGAATCTTTTGCTGCCACATCTGGAAGTTCAGCTTGGCTTGGAAAGTGGTGTTCTATTCACATCACGGTCGGTACTTCACAATCGCCAGGATGAGCTTTATGCACCGTTCTGCTGCGAGGGAAAGGGCAACTTCACGCTGGTGAACCGTGGCTACTACGGCGTGTCAGGAAACAGCTCGTATCCCGCCTATCGATACGAACACGGCGTTGGCACAATCCATTCGGGCTACGGTGTTTTTCTGGATCGATATTACCAGACGATCCTGAGTTACTGCCGAAAAGTCGTGTCGCGAATCGCACCATGCGATCACTACGTTCGACGTTGGGCCTCTCACTGTGCTTCATTCATTCCAGGTTTTCCCGATCAGAACTCCATCTCCGACCCAGAAAACCTGGCCGCTGCTGCCGCGACGATTATCTGTACGAACAGCATCTGCCACACGTCGGATCATCACTACTACACCGGGCCATCGTTCAATCAGATGCCGCTGCGAATGCGAGTTGCCCCCCCCACAAGTCGTTCCATTCCCGCATTGGATCGGAGAAAACTTGTCCATCGAGAGGATCTGGCGCGGCACTATCTGGCAAATCAAATGTTTTTCAGGCCGACTGTGCTGACCAAGCTGACGGATGCAAAGTACGACTTTGCGGAAGCCGAACTGATACAACTGAGCCGAAAGTTCAAGGATGACCTGCATGCCACCGAACGCGATATGCCAGTTAAACGCTACGTCCCTCTGGATGCGATGGCGTCAAGCATCCAGTTTTAACCGAAATCGAAACTGAGCCGAGACATGAGTGCTGACAACTGGACTCGCCTACGGCAGATTGAAGCGTTGTCAGCCCTTTCCGATGACGACGTGCAGCAATTGCATTCACGTTTGCGTGTTCGCCTCGAACGGAGCGGAACTCAAGTCTGTAAGCAGGGAGATACCGAGTGCAGCCTGTTCATCGTTGCCGCCGGCCGTTTGCAAGTCAGTCGCACCGACGCCTCGGGGCATTCGCGAGTGGTTGGCGAGATTCCTTCGGGCGAACTATTTGGTGAGATCGCATTGATCACTGGCGAAAGTCGATCAGCCAGTGCGGTCACGATACGCGATACGATCCTGTGGGAACTCAGTGAAGCTGACTATTGTGCCCTGTTGAGCAGTCACCCGGTTCTCGCTCGAAGCGTGACGCGAATTGCGGTGCGGCGATTACGTGAAGCAGGAGCCCATTTAAAGTCGACGTTCTGTCAGACAATCTCTGTAATCCCCGCTGCATCCTTCGACATCGTCGGCCGGTTTGTACTTGATCTGATTGCGCGGCTCAGGGACCGCGGTCCGATCGCTGTCGTTGACTCGCGCACTTTCCCGGCTGAAGCAGCGAAATCAGCACTCGATGTAGAGTTGGATCTCGTCAACCAGCTGGATGACCTCGAACGAAACCATGCGTTGCTGATTTACGTGGGGGATGAAGGGACTTCAAGCTGGAATCAGCGTTGCCTGCGGCAATCTGATCGAATCCTGGTCGTCGCTGATGCCGACACTACGACCCCTGACCAGCGACTTGGTTTGCCCCCTGACGTTGACTCCGGTAGCGCAGAACTGGTCGTCATCAGGGAATCAAAGCCGGTCTCTGGGGAGTCAGCAATTCGCTGGTCATCGACGAAAACGTGGCGTGGAACCCACTTTATCCACGCGGGGCGCGACGAAGACTGGCGATCTCTGGTTCATTCCCTGGTGGAATCGATTGCGGCCCCGGAATGGCTCCGTCGGTCACCACTGTTTTCGACACTCTCCGAAGACGACCTGCGAACGTTGCTGAGTGGTATGGAAATTGTCGATTTGTCGGCGCGTGATGTGCTCTTTCAGCAGGGCACACCTTCGGATGGTTTATTCATTGTCATCAATGGACGATTGCAGGCCGTCGTTTCCGGGGCGAACGGGGACCGAGTCGTTGGGGCAATGGGGCGAGGGGAGGTTATCGGTGAAATTTCGCTGTTGACTGAGGAGCCTCGCACTGCAACCGTCAGTGCCCTGCGTGATTCCACTGTCGCAAAACTGCCGCTTGCAACGTGGAAGCGGTTGTCACATGCCCGACCTGAATGGACAATCAATCTGGCTCGGGTCGTTGTCGACAGGCTGAGTGGGCAGCGACGACTCGGGACCGCTGCACAGGCTGTATGCTTCACGGTTCAGCCCCTTCTTCACGGAAAGCAAGTCACAGAATTCGTACGTCAATTCGAGTCATCTCTCGCACAATTGGGACGCTGTTGCGTCATCGACGCTGCTGCAGTCGACCGTCGATTCGGTTTTGGTTGCGCCCGACTGCAGCGCGGCGAACCCGGTGAGGAGATGATTGTCGAATGGCTGCATCGGCAGGAACTTGCTTCGGAGTTTATCGTTTACGTGTGTGAAGGAACGAACACCCCGTGGACGCAGCGCTGCTTACGCCAGGCGGATCAGATCCTGTTGCTGGCTGATGCTGAAGGGCGTCCCGAGGTGAGTGAACTGGAACAGGCGGTATTTGAGCCTGCCAGTTCGGTCTCGCAAACGCCACGTCATCTTGTTCTACTGCACTCTGCAGACGCAAAGTCCGGGAAGGGCACGCTCCGATGGCTTCAACCTCGTGTATTGCGTGCCCATCATCATCTTCGTGCCGGAAGCACCAAAGATTCGGATCGACTTGCCCGCCTGTTGACACAACGAGCATACGGAATTGCGCTGAGTGGTGGCGGTTCACGCGGCGTGGCTCATGTCGGAGTTCTGCGGGCGATTCGCGAGGCCGGACTTCCGATTGATGTCGTGTATGGAACAAGTGCGGGTGCAGCCATTGCAGCGTTGGTCGGCATGGAGACTCCGGCACTGACGATGCTTGAAAAGTGTGATCAGATATTGACCCGGACGCTTGGCCACTTTCTTTCAATGGGGCCGCCGATCGTATCGATCATGAGTGGACGCCATCCGAGTCGGCTGATGGAAGACTGGTTCGGCGACGCATTGATCGAGGATCAGTTCGTTCCATTCGGAATTGTTTCGGCGGACATGGTCACAGGTACTGAACATGTCCATCGCCGCGGTTTGATTCGTGTTGCGACTCGAGCCAGCTCTTCGCTACCGGGGGCATGGCCACCAGTGATCGAGGAGGGGCGGGTTCTTGTTGATGGTGGGGTCGTCAACAATCTTCCGGTCGATCTTTTGCGCCCGCACTGCGCGAACGGAAAGATCATTGCGGTTGATATTGGTGGCGGTGGAGACGACTACTCCAACCTGATGCCCTTTGGACTGGAACTCTCTGGCTGGAAGATCCTGGTTCGTCGACTGTTTACCCCCGGCAAACAAGCCCCACTGCCTGCGATGATGGGAACAATTTCTCGTTGCTGTACGCTGACGAGTGCCAATCGTGCCAAGTCGTTAAAAACCGATGGGCAACTTCTGGTGTTGCAACCCCAGGTAACCCAGTATGGCATGTTCGATATCCGCACTCACAAGGTGATTCGTGAAGTCGAGGCGAACTGCTACGATTACGCTCGCGAAGCCTTGCGTGAGTGGGGAATTCCGGGATCAGGGAAGTAATCCGAATTGTTCTTCAATTTGTTGACGCAGATCTTCCAGGCGATGCTTCTGCGGTGCGAAGTACAGACTCTCATTGCCGCGGTCGGTGTCTTCCCAGAACTCGCGGTTCGTGACTCGCAGTCGGAACATGATAACCTCAAAAACCTTGCGGTATCGTTCACGCCCCAGTGCCATGAAGTCCTGCTTGAGGTCTTCCAGAATCAGGGCAACGGCTTCGTCGAATCCGTGCTCCAGATAATACAGTGCCAACCCCATCTGAATCAGCCGGACTCCCAGGCTGATCGCGGCCTGCGGATCTTCGTCAGTACCACGTAATCCGTGTTGCCGATCCACGGACATCAGAACCTTCAGCAGTTCGATCTGAACGGTTGTCGGCCAGCGATCAGCGTGAATCTGCCGCAGAACTTTGCTCATCTCGGCCGCCACGACATCGACGGCAAACTCAAGAAAGCGATCACGTCGGCTCTTGTTGTAAAGCTCTTCGCCGTAAATCCGCAAGTACCGAAATACCGTGCGCAGCGTATCTGTTCGCTGAGCCACCACCAGGCAACCAGCAAGTTGCCCATAATAGAAGAGCAGGTTGAACAGGTTGCGGATGTCGCAGACCTTTTCGGCATCTTTAATGGCGACGCGAAGAAACGTGTTGAACCAGACAAGGAAGAAATCGAGTGTCGCAGTGGTATTCATCGGCGCTGACGCTGGCATCCCCGAAGTCTGTGACTCCAGTGCAGCGTTCTGGATGATGACGCGGCAAGTCTCCTGCAGTTCTTTCATGCAGAGGGAGGCGAGGTCATAGTCAGAGGAGGCGGTGGTCTGCGCATAGGCATTTCGCAAAAGACGCATGATCTTCTGTTCGATCAATGTCTGAGTCTGAACGACCGTCGCGTTCGGATCGGCGATGGTCATGAAAGAGATGTCAGCCTGGGCGGCGGGAGTCATTTGGAAGAAGGATGCCGGGATCAGGGGCTTGATCCGAATGTATTCCCTCAACGCCTGACCCAGTAACGAAATGATCTCGGCCCGCGGCCCCTTGAACGTAATGTAGGACAAAACGTCGTCAAGCTGGTTGAAGGACTCCAGGATCGTTCCCTGCAGTCGAGCGATCGATCGCTGATGGTCGTTCCCTGCTTGCTGGCTGATCAATACCAGTTCGCTGAATGCCCTCTGAATCTGCTGGTAAATCTGGTTGATAATGTGATCGGGCTTGCTCTGCTTCAGCACGTGACAGGTATACGGAAACACCATCAGCAGGCCGAGTGGCAACAGAACCAGCAGGTTAAAAACCTTGATCGAATGTCCTGCGGGAACTGTTGCGGTCTGCATGACGAGCAGTGAATGAGCGGCCCCCAGGATCAGGAACCAGATATACAGCAGGCTGAGACGATTTCCCAGGTACAGATCTATCAGCCGCGGGATGCTTTGCGAAGCGATCGAAATCACCAGGAGCAAGGTCCCCAGTGCGAGCGCGATTAAGGCCATCCAGATGCCGGATAACGCATCGGAATCGAACAACTGCGAGTCTGTCACGTCGAGCGCGATGGCATTCAGAGTCCATTCCGCCAGTGGCGCGAAGATGAACGCAGCGAAAAGACGGTCGAGGACAATCAATACCGTCAATACGGCCAGCAATGTGGTCCATAACGGCAATTGAGACAATTTCAGGCGCATCGAAACCTCTCGTTCGTCGTCCTTGGCCCATTTGCCTGCAGGGAATCGACGGTCGTTTCACCTTTCATTGCCATTAGTGTGAAAAGTCCGACGACAAAATCGTTGTGTCCTCGAGTACCGTTGAGGCATTTCTCAGAAGTGAATTCCCCCCGGAATATCATGTGGCGCAAAGTTCCATTGCGGCGGCGGGCGATTGCCAGGCGGTTGCGGATGAGGATGGAGGATTTCCAATCCTCCTGCTGCCTGGCAACGTCGATTCCGATTGCGTCCGCAACATGGCGTTGTCAACGCGCGCAGGAAGAGTCCGAAATTGTACGTCCGGCAAGTCCCTACGAAACGACATGGACCAGCATCATGTCGTGCCATTCCAGTGACCAGTCGCTGCTTCCGACCAGCACCAGTTTGCTGCCGGAATCCAGCATCTTCTGTTCGCGGCCAAGTGCGGTGACAAATATCAGCAACTCTTTCGGAGGTTTGGCAACCGCATCGGTTTCGACGGGAGCCACACCCCAGAACAGGCACATCCGTCGGGCCACTTCCGGTCTGTCTGTCAGGGCGATGATGGGGACGTGAGGACGCTGCTTGGAAATCGCCATTGCCGTCTTGCCCCCAGCCGTCGCAGCCACGATCAGATCTGCTCCCAGGTGAGCGGCCGCTGTCGCGGCTCCGTGGGTGACCGCTTCAGTGATTGCAGTGGCTCGATTTCGAGGAAGGCTGCGTGAATCGGTCCCCGCTTTGCGAGGCTCCAGCAACCGCTCCGCTTCACGAGCGATCCTGCTCATCATGGCCACTGCTTCGACAGGAAAATCACCTGCAGCCGTTTCGCCCGACAGCATCACGGCGTCGGTTCCATCCAGCACCGCGTTGAATACGTCACTCGCTTCCGCTCGCGTTGGAATTTCACTCTTCTGCATGGAATCGAGCATCTGCGTCGCCGTGATCACAGGAGTCCGGTGTTCGTTGCAAAGTTGAATGATCTTCTTTTGCAGACCGGGAACTCGGTAGATGTCCGTTTCAACTCCGAGGTCCCCGCGAGCCACCATCACGGCATCTGCCTCGGCAATGATTGCATCGAGATCCGAGATCGCCTCGGCCTTTTCAATCTTAGCCACGATCCAGGGTGGCGACTTCGTCGGATGTTCTGCAATTACTGCTCGCAGTTGTTTCAAATCCTCCACACGACGGACAAAACTTAATCCGATGAAATCAATCCCGTGGTCCAGAGCCCATTTCAAGTCGATGCGATCTTTGTCAGTCAGACTGGGAGTACTCAGCGCGACTCCCGGAAGATTAACTCCCTGTCGACTACGGATCAGGCCGGGTTGTACGACCTGGCACAGGACACGGCCAGCGGCAGCGTCCTGCGTGACCACGCGAAGCGAAACGATTCCATCGGCAAGCAGGACTCGATCCCCCGGCCGCAGATCGTCGATCAATGGTTCGTATGTGCAGGTGAGTTGCGGAATCGCAGATGCAGAACTCTCTTTCGTCACCGAGCGAACGAATTCGACTTCAGTGGCGTGTCGCAGTCGAAGACCCTCTTCAGGCAGCGTTCCCAGGCGAATCTTAGGGCCGGACAGGTCCCCAAGAATACCGATGGGCCGTCGCCGCTCCGCCGAAAGTTCACGAATCCATGTCACAATCTGAGCAAACCAGTCATGGTTGCCATGAGCGAAATTCAGTCGAATGACATCCACGCCCGCATCAAATAGCTGTGCAAGTTTTTCACGACTTCCCGATGCCGGGCCGACCGTTGCGACGATCTTGGTCTTGACCAGCGGGCCTTCCCGATATTGCGGTTGTCCCGACTCCATAAACCAAATCCTTTTCGTATGGCTCAGATCACTTGCTCGGATCGAGCTTCGTATTGAACAACGTCGGGTTGATCGGCTTGACGACTTCACCCGGCTTGGCAATCGGCAGCTTTCCCGTGAGCTTGATCGATTTTGGTGGTAAGCAGCCTTTTTCGTTGCAGGCCTGATAGTTGATCGTGATTTCCATGTCTTCGGTCAGCCCGCCCGCTTCCTTGGGAATTTTCAATGTCCCGCGGATCTGGACTTCACCCTCATACACCATGACTTCGTCGTCTGAACCATCAAACTTGAAGCCAGATCCTTTCGGGTACTTCACGTCAACCAGTTCCAATCCGTTCTTGGACTTCCAGGTGACCTTGGTCGGGATCTGAAACTCTTCTGTCGGAGGATTCGCATTGACGTGCCAGCCTTTGGCAACTTCCAGAACAACTACGACCTGACAGGCGCTGCCAGCCGGAAGTTTGTCCACAGAAAGGAACGCCTTGGCTTTGACGTGTTCCGGCTTCTTCGGAGCCTCTTCCTTTTGTGCTGTCGGGACAACTTCGCCGGGAACGTCGACAGCGTCAGCTTTCACGACAGCACTATTTTGGGGAGGTACAGCAGCATCTGACGTTTTCTTCTGTGCATCTGCCAGCAGTTCGGAAATTGCCAGGGCCAGAACGGTCAACCCTCGCGGCGACTGCTCCAGATTTGACGCAAACAGATCGACGATTGCCTGGGCTTCTTCGCGGTATTTTTTATCATCGGTCAGCTTTGCCAGTCGTGTCAGGTTTCGGGCACTGACACTGTTGCCTGCAGGCAGTACTCCATCATAGCAATTCTTGGTACGAGCCAGCAGTTCTTCGTGTTCATGCGAGGTGAAGAAGAACCCGCCTCCCGCATCGTCCCAAAACATCTTCAATTGATCGTCCTGCAGTTTTCTGGCAGCTGTCAGCCACTTGGCATCTTTTGTTACGGAATGCAGTGCCAGCAGTCCATCAATGACGAAAGCATAGTCATCCAGGTAGGCATTCAGCCTGGCGACTCCAGCTGTGTGAGTATGCAGCAGGCGTCCCTGTTGATCTCGCATGTTCGTCAGCACGAACTGGGCGGCCTTTTCGGCAATCCGAATAAAGTCGGGCTGATTCAATGTTCCGCCAGCACGAGCAAACGCCCCGATCATCAGTCCGTTCCAGCCAGCAAGAATCTTTTCGTCGCGGAGCAGCTTTTGTCGTTGATTACGGACATCCAGTAACTTCTGTCGAGAGACGGTGAATTCGTCCATGACGGTTCCCGAGCGAGTTCCCCCAAGTGGTACGTCTTTCGCCGGCCCAGGCAACTGGTCAACGGAAAGTCGCAGCACGTTCCCATGCTCGAAGTCAGACAATTCCTTGACGTGATACGCATCCTTGAATGCTTCGGAATTCTTTCCGAGAACCTTGTCGATATCGCGAGATTCCCAGACGTAAAACTCCCCTTCGATTCCGTTGGTTTCGGCATCCAGTGCAGAAAAGAAGCCACCGTCACTGCTGGTTAACTCACGCTCGACAAACCCCAGCACTTCCTCGGCGACTTGTTTGTAGAGCGGATTTTTTGTGACGGCATAGGCGTTCGCATACAGGTCGGCGAGCTGCGCCTGGTCGTAAAGCATCTTTTCGAAATGGGGAACCAGCCATTGGCGATCGACCGAATAACGATGGAACCCACCGCCAAGATGATCCCGAATACCACCACAGGCCATGTTCATCAGAGTCAGATCGAGCAACCTGGCGGCTTCGGCATTTGGTTCCTGTTGCAGCGACTCCTGAACGAACAGCAGTTTGGCGGGGGTCGGGAACTTCGGTCCACGAGCGCGCTGTGGACTGAAGTCGACACCTCCGTACTCGGGATCAAAACTGGCGATGACGGCATCCAGCGATTTTCTGACCAGAGCCTGATTCGCTTCGACCGGCTTCAGAGAGAGTTTCGGACGCATGACGCGACGAGTTTCGTTGGCGAGAATCTCGGCGTTCCCTTCCATTTGCTCCTTTTTGGATCCCCACAGATCGATCAAGCGTTCCAGCACCGTCGGAAATCCTGTGGCACCATCTGTATCTTCTGGAGGAAAATAGGTTCCCCCTGCGACAGGCTTCCCTTCAGGAGTCATGAACATCGACAACGGCCAGCCTCCCCCGGAAGCGCTGCCGATGGCCTGGTAATAAACCTGCAATGCGGTCATGTAAACGTCATCGACATCCGGTCGCTCTTCACGATCAACTTTGATGCAGACAAAATGCTTGTTCAGCGTCTTTGCGATCGTCTCGTTCTCGAAGACCTTTCGCTCCATCACGTGGCACCAGTAACAGCTGCTGTAACCGACGGAGAGGAAAATCAGCTTCCCCTCCTTCTTAGCTTTCTCAAACGCCTCAGGCCCCCAAGGGTACCAGTCAACGGGGTTGTGAGCGTGCAGCAGTAGATAGGGGCTCGTTTCACGAACCAGTCGATTCGGTTTCCCCTTGGCTTTCGGGGGCCCCTTGGCGTCATCGACAGCAGCCCCTTGTTTAGATGCGCACCCGAGCAGAATGAGGCCGGCCAGGCCAAGCAGAAGTCCGTAGGATCGTGCCAGTCGTTTCATGTCGCAGCTCCATCTGTCGAGCGTTCGGCGGTCAGCAATCGGTAAAGGGGATTCACCGAGGTCAATGCCCACATCTTCTCAGTCAGGAGAAGAACAGTGGTGACGTGCGTCAACACGTCACGCTGTCTGGCACAGCCCGCATCATTCTAAGTTCAAACAGACGATGGGGGAAGTCCGCGCTGAAACCATGCCAAGGCAATCGGCTTTTTCAATGCAGGGTGGCGACAAAGTTACCCACATCTTTGTCCCTTGGAGTCGATTCCGAGGAACGTCCCCTGGAGGTTCGGGTGGCCCGATTGTTTTCGCAAAGATGGTTTTAATTAAAACCGGAAAGTGAACAGGGCAGGTGTGGGGTGCCACGATCTTGGAGTCTGCGACAAGGTCGTGCGAAATTTCGTTTCGAGCTTATTTCAGAAATGGATCTCTTCACAGTACCCATGAAATCTCGAATATTCGCAAGCTGCAATTAAGCCACGGCCTTGTCGCAGACTCCAAGACCGTGGCACCCAATTCTTAGGCTGGAAATCTCAGTTTCCGTGCGGATTCATCGGCGTAGGCTTCGGCGACGCTGCGCGCCTCCGCGCATCACAAAAGTAGGGTGGGACCAACTCGCTTCGAGCGCAGGCCCACCGAAAGCAAATGTCGAGAAATGATGGTGGGCCCGCGCGGCGAAGCGCCACTTGTCCCACCCTGCATCCTACCCAGCGTCAAAAAAGGCATTGGCCCTGAATCCATGCCATGCGACTTCAAGAATCTCGGAATTGACGAGTCCCAAAGCACACGCTGTTCGACAAAAGCATTACGGTTTGTCGAGAACGGCCCGCACCGTTCGGACGAGATTTTCGAGTGAGAACGGCTTTTGCAGGAATTCGACTTGTTCCTGTTCGATCCCGTGCCGAAGAACCGCGTCAGATGTATAGCCCGACAGGTACAACACTTTCAGGCGAGGTTGACGGCTGGTAAGTTCTCTGGCCAATTCCATCCCGCTCATGCCTGGCATGACCACGTCCGTAACGAGAAGTGCAGGGGGGACTGAACACTTCTCATAAGCGGCGATTGCATCAGCCGCAGATTCTGCTTCAATCACCTGAAATCCCTTCGTCCGCAGAACGGTGACGGCCAGTTTCCGTACGGCGGGTTCATCTTCAACCAGAAGTATTAACTCCGTACCTTTGGTCGACATGTCTGGTCTTGCGCGGGTCAGTTCCGCGTCCGAGTGCATCTGCTGCCTGGGGAAGTAGACGTCAATCGTTGTTCCAGATCCCAGTTCACTCGTCACCCCGACGAAGCCTCGGGCCTGCCCGACAATGCCGTGGACTGTCGCCAGCCCTAACCCGGTCCCTTTCCCGGTTGGTTTCGTCGTAAAAAACGGTTCAAAGATTCGGGAGAGTACCTCGGAGGACATTCCCTGTCCGTTATCAGCCACCGACAATTGAACATACTCCCCCGGCGGGCACGAGACGGGTCGCATCGGGTGAGCAGCCCCGACGTCTACCACGCAGGTGCGGACGGAGAGCCGTCCGCCAGTTGGCATGGCATCCCGGGCATTCACAATCAGGTTGATCAATACCTGATCCACCTGACCGCGATCAGCTTCAATCAGAACGGCCTGTTCAGCAAACTCGGTGGTCACCCGGACATCTTCGCCAATCAATCGGGTGAGCATCTTACAACTGTCACGCACAGCCGAAGAGAGGTCGAACAATTCAGGCTTGATGAACTGCTGACGGCTGAACGCCAGCAGCTGTCGCGTCAGGGCTGACCCGCGCTGACCCGCGTCGTAAACCGCTTCCAGTAATCCACGATCTGGATGTTCCGTTGCAAGACCAGAGAGAACTAACTCGCTGGAGCCGCAGATCACGGTCAAAAGGTTGTTAAAGTCGTGTGCCACGCCACCAGCCAACTGCCCGATGGCCTCCAGTTTCTGGGACTGTCGAAGCCGTTCTTCAGCGACCCTGCGGCCGGTGATATCCCGGCGTGTCGAAATCACCTGTTCGATCGAACCATCAGGTCCTCGAACCGGCGTCAACAATGCCTCCACCCACAACTCGTGCCCATCGCGGTGGCGGCACCGGAATTCGATCGTCACGACCTCGCCTGCCAGGCAGCGCGCCCAGGCGGCTCTCACCACTGGCAAATCTTGCGGAACAACAACATTCCAAAGTCCATTTGCCTGTGATTCCGTGGGGGTGTAGCCCGTCAAGTACTCACAGGAAGGGCTGATGTAGCGAATTTTCCCGTCTGCATCGGCCAGCACGACGACGTCGCGCATCTGATCGGCGAGAAGACGATACAAGGATTCTCGCGCCGCGAGTGAAATCTCTGCGACCTTCCGTTCCGTAATATCCTGGACCACCCCAAGCATTCGAATGGCTTTACCCGATTCGTCGTATCGACACATCGCATACCCGCTGCACCACCGGACCGTTCCGTCGGGCCAGACGATCCGGTGTTCCGATGTGTACATGGGACCACATTCAACAGCAGCTCGAAGGCATTGGGTCACTTCCGGCAGGTCGTCAGGATGAATCCTGTCCAGGAAGTGGTGCAGTTCAATCTTGTCCGGGTCACCGGGCGAATATCCGAACAGGCGGTAATGAGCGTCGTTCCAGAAGACTCGGCTGGTCACCATGTCCCAGTCGAACATCGCGAGACGCGCCCCCTCGATCACGAATCGCAGTCGTTCTTCGCGGTCTCGAAGCGACTGCTCTGCGATTTTTCGATCGGTAATGTCTTGAAGCGTCGCTTCCACCCGGATCACCTGGCCGTCGGAATCCCGATTGGCCCGGGCTCGGCTATGGAACCACAATATCCGGCCGTCGGGTGTCACAACGCGAATGTCGTCAGCGGCGCCATCCGCTCCGGCCAATACCGCTTCGTACTGTTGGCCGGCGACAGGCCGATCGTCCGGATGAATACGATCGAGTAATGACTCAATGCTCGCTTCCACAGACTTTCGATCGACACCCAGCAGTTCGTACAGTTCGTCTGACCACCAGGCCTCACCTGTCGAGGGGTCCCATTCCCAACTCCCGAGTCTGGCGGCACGCTGGGCGACTCTCAAATGGCGTTCACTTACCTCCAGTGCCGTTGCCACGCGGAGTGCCGATACCTGAGCCTTACGTTTGGCAAGTCCCTGTTGTACTGCCGGGACCAGACGGGTCAATCGGTCCTTTAACAAATAGTCGGCGGCGCCGAGTTTCATAACATTGACGGCCGCTTCTTCGCCGATCGAACCCGACACCAGGATAAATGGTGTGTACGGCCAGCGCTGCTGAAGCAGTTTGAGTGCCGCCATGCTGTTGAATTCGGGCAGATTCCAGTCGCACAGCACAACGTCCGGCTCGATATCAAGTGCCGCAATGAACTGCTGTTCGGACTCAACGCGGAGCGAATTGAACGTAAGCCCTCCCCGCTGCAACTCGCGTTCAAGGAGTTTTGCATCGGACGGATTGTCTTCAACAATCAGCACACGAAGAGTTGATTCTGACATGAAGGGCTCAACCAGTCGTGTACGGGACCTTGTTGACGAGCAGCCAGTAGAGTTCGAGTTGCACCACGGCTTGAATGAAGTCCTCAAATTCCACGGGCTTCTGTACGTAACTGTTAACGCCGAGCTGGTAGCTTTCGACCATGTCCTTCTCTTCATTAGAGGAAGTCATGATCACGACCGGGATCATCTTTGTTTCGGGGTCCGATTTGATTCGCTTCAGGACCTCGTGACCGTCAACCAGAGGAAGTTTGAGGTCGAGCAGGATCACCTTCGGCCTGACACGATCGGCTTGCCCCTCGTAACGGCCGGTCCCAAACAGGTACTCGAGTGCCTCGGCCCCGTCCCGGATGACGCGAACGTTGTTGGCCAGATTGTTCTTCTGAAATGCCCTCAGCGCCAGCTTGACGTCACTCGGATTGTCTTCAATGAGCAGGATATCAACGATTTCTGACATGAATCATCTGTCCTTCATTTGGAAGAGTGAAACTGAATGTTGCACCCGTCTCAGGTTTTGCCTCGGCCCAAATTCGCCCTCCATGCCGATGGATAACCCGTTGGACGATGGCCAGCCCAACCCCCGTTCCTTCATATTCTTCCTGATGGTGCAATCGGTTAAAGACTTTGAATAGTTTATGGACGTATTGCATGTCAAAACCGACACCATTGTCCTTGATGGAGTATACCACTTCGCCATCCACGTTGCTGGCCCCGATTTCAATTACAGGCGGGGTTCTTGACCGCGAGTATTTCAGTGCGTTCTCAATGAGGTTTTGCCAGACTTGCTTCAGCAGTACTGCGTCAGCAAAGGCGGACGGAAGCTCGCCGAATTGAAATACGGCCGACTCTCCCCGACTCAACTCCGAGACGCACTGTTTCACAAGGAAATCCATGGAAACTTCAGACTTCTTGAGTTCCTGACGGCCCAGTCGAGAAAACGACAGCAGATCGTCGATCAGGTGCCCCATCCGCTGGGCGTTATCGCAGATCTCACGAAGTGAATCCTGGGCGTCCGCCGACAACAGGTCGCCACAATCCTCGATCAGAATTCGAGAGAACCCGTTAATTGCTCTGAGCGGTGCTCGCAAGTCGTGGGACACGGAATAGCTGAAGGACTCCAGTTCCATGTTGGCATCTTGAAGCTGTGCCGTCCGCTTCGCAACACGGTTTTCTAGTTCGGCATTCAGCGTTCGGATCTCGTCTTCGACCTGTTTTCGCCGAGTGATATCCTCGGAGATGACAATAATTCCGCCGATTGCGCCGGTGGCATCCAGCCATGGCCGAACAGCCCAGCGAAACCATAGTCGACGTCCGTCGGCCAACACCCATGAATCTTCTTCACTCGACTGAGGAATTCCCTCAAGAGCCTTCTGGTGAATCTCTTTCCAATTTTCCGGCTGGTCTGGGTGAACGGTGTAGTGATTGCACCCGATAAAGTTGCGACCTTGACAGTAATCGATGACCCACCGCTGGCTCATCGCGAGATAGTTCATATTCTTGTCAAGCATTGCGATCGCCGCAGGGGCGTGCTCAACGAACGACAGCAACTGAGCTTCGCGTGCCTTCAGAGCCGCTTCTGCGATTTTTCGCTCCGTGATGTCGACCAGGACGCAGATTGACCCGCGTGGACTCCCGTCTTCATTTCGCAGAGGCGTCCCATAGGCCAGCATCTCACAGACAGCGCCGTCGTCAAATTGAACGGTGAATTCGAAGTTCGCGATGCGTTCGCCTTTTGCAGACCTTTGTGCGGGAAGTTCCTCGGCCCGCAATTCGCGTCCATCTTTGAAGGTCTTGAAGTGCCGAGGTTTGAATTCTTCCGGCGCACTGAGCGAGGCCTCTCCGCCACGCGGAAGTCGAATCAAGTCATCGGCTGCAGGATTGCCCGTGATATGACGGCAATCGGAGTCGTGGGCAATATAAATCGCTGCTGGCACGGCATCCAGGGTCGCCGCCAGTTCCTCTGCGCGTTCTCGTGCAAGTTTATCGCTTTTCGCCAGGGCGGCCTCGGCCCGCTTACGTTCCGTGATATCGGCCGCAATCAAGATACCGTGGCTGGGTCTGTCCCCTTCGAAGAAAACGCGTTTACGGACGCTCAGCCAGCGAACCGTCCCATCCGTTCGGATAATGCGGTGCTCGATCGCGAACCAATGCTCCCCATTCGGGTCGAGGCAACTGGCAATCTGGCGCTGCAATTCGGCTACATCTTCCGGGTGGAAGCGTTCGTGCACGACGGTACGGGCGACAGGACTGCCCGCAGGAAGATCATATAACTCGGCCGCCATCGCCGACAATTCAATGGTTCCCGCCCGGTAATCAATTTGCATGATTCCCAGGCCAGCCAGTTCAACTGCCAGCGTCAGTTGCTCTTCGTTGTCCTGAGTAAATGCCGTGCGATCGGCAATTCCCTTCTCGGCTGCTACGGAACTGGCGACCATAAACAACTGAGGGGCGATTCGGATCAGCAGGACCAAGGCTGTCAGGGCCATGGTGGCCGAAAGAAATTTCAGAATCCCCAGCAACCAGTGTGCTCCCAGGACCAGATTACATGCTTCCAAGAATTGTGCGATGCCACACAACGTCAAGGTAGAAACGAAGAATGGAGCGACTTTACGGTATCGAGCCTTGAGTTTCCTGGCATTACGCATCAGCAGGTACAGGACCACGAAATACGCCGAGCAGAGAGCCAGATCGGATACAAGATGCAGCAAGGTAAGCCCCGTCGACCAGGGAACGCTTTCCCCCTGCGGCTCTACGCCTGAGGAATTCAAGAGATTCGTCCAGAACGTCCACATGCAAACTGTCCTAAACATTCCGCTGCAGTTGCCCACCACTCCCCGTCGATGCCACACGCATAAAAGCGGATTAGTTTATCCACTTCGACTGCGTTTGTCAGCGATCAATCGCAACAAAGGCCTTTTTTCTAACAGTCCGACTTTTGGGAAAACGAATGTGAAGAGTCAGAGGTTCGTCGCGTCCGCAGATCGGTTTGTCGGAGGTAACAGGCTTCGACGTCACGAGAAGTGTTGCTAGTGTGGCGTGCCTGACGCCAGGCATCTCGTCGCGTTGTAACTCCGGTCAATGGAATAAGGCAGGTTACATCAGATGGCCCGTCCAGTGATACTGACGACGACGAATCTTGAAGGGGCAGCGGCAGCAGGGCAATCGCCTTTTTCAAAGTAGGGTGGGACCAGCTCGCTTCGAGCGCAGGCCCACCAAAAGCAAATGTCGAGA
>CAZSTW010000058.1:0-40655 GCA_964609845.1 uncultured Planctomycetaceae bacterium
CCGTTGCATCCACAGTTCACTGCTGCGGTTCTCAGCTCATTGAACTCCGTCAATCTGGAATCGGTGCTGTCAGAAATCATGCAACATGCGACCAGCCAATCTGAGTTACTGCAGCAGTTGCTGGCACAGGCAACCGCGTTCGACCATCTTCCTTCACTGGTGACTCTGCTGACTCGCGCGACGGAACCGACGAAATCCGGTACTTATGAGCGATGGCAGTACGCTGCCATCGAGCAGTTCCTGATTTCACTCGATCGCCGTTTCACATCGCCTGACAAATGGCTGCTCGGTCTGAACCCAGAGACTCGACCCGTGGCGATGCGACTACAGGCGCTGCTCAAAATCGCACGATCCGTCAGTGCCAACGAAGAGGCCAAACTGGACGAACGCATTGCAGCCATCAGGATTCTCGGGCGGATGTCAGACTCGCGCGAGGATCTGGATCTGTTGAAAACCCTGGTCACACCGCGTCATCCGCCAGAACTGCAATCGGCAGCGATGGCCACTCTGGCGAGGATCCGTTCGAATGATGTTCCGACAACATTGATCGCCGGTTTCAGATCACTCGCCCCCAGCCAGCGGGCTCAGGCGAGTGACATCCTGCTGAGTCGCGATGCCTGGCGAGATCTTCTGTTGAACGCGATTGAAGAAAAGAAGATTGCTCCGACCGATCTGGACGCTGTCTCGCGGCAACGGTTGCTGGATCACAAGACGAAGTCTGTGGCAGATCGCGCTGCAAAACTTTTGTCAGTGAATCTGAATTCAGATCGAGCGAAGCTGGTTGCGGAATATCTTCCAACGGTTCGAGCTGGCGGTGATGCGCAGCTTGGCAGTCAATTATTCAAAGTTCGCTGCTCACAATGTCATAAACTGGGTGAAATCGGACATGCCGTCGGGCCTGACCTCGCATCGCTCACTGATAAATCGCCTGATGCCATGTTGACGGCGGTACTGGATCCGAATCGGGCGGTCGAGACAAAGTTCCAGTCATTTATTGTGATTACCAAAGCAGGCGTCACGCACACGGGCCTGATGGCCACGGAAACAGCGGGAAGCATTACATTGCGTGCGGCTGAAGGGAAAGAGATCACACTGCTGCGGAGCGAAATCGATGAAATCGAAGGCCTTTCAAAGTCCTTGATGCCTGAAGGCCTGGAACGCGAATTGAAACCAGCTGATGTGGCGGCCCTGATGGAATACATTCGTCGCAACGTGCCTCTGCCCGCCATCAAAAAATTTCCTGGGAATGAACCTCGTGTCGTGAAGCCGAACGGGTCAGGGATTTTCACACTGGGTCCAGAGACTGCCGAGATCTATGGGCCAACGATTGTCATCGAGGAAAAGCACAAGAACCTTGGCTGGTGGAGCAGTGCGGATGATATCGTCGTCTGGACGGTCGAAGTCCCGCGACCGGGCCAATACACAGTCAGTTGGACTTATGCGTGCGAGCCGAATGCGGCGGGAAGCCGGTTGATTGTCGAAGCGGCGGGAAAATCGCTGACACATCGCGTCGACAAGACAGAGAACTGGGAGACCTACGTGAACCAGCCGATCGGAAAAATTGAACTTCCCGCCGGGCAAGTCCGCATCACTCTGAAGCCCGCCTCACGCCCGCTGCCAGCTCTGGCGGATGTCAAAAGTGTCGTTCTGACTCCGAAAGAGTAAAGAAAAAAGCAAATGTCACGGTCCATTGATGGAAACCGTGACATCCGCAAACGTCGCCGTCACAAAATCATTCTGGCAAGGCGGGAAGCCAGGAACAGAGGTACATGGCTCGTGGAACAGTGGATTCCACCAGCAGCTTCCAGGGATCGATCGCGGGCTTGGCGTGCATGCTGCCCGACATGAGTTGTTCAAGGACGGATGTTTCTGTTCGATAGTAAACGACTCGTGCCTTTTCCAGGCCGAGTTTTGCCTGCAGGGCTTTCAATGCATCTTCCTCATAACCGATCTCGTCAACCAGTTTCTTTTCCTTGGCGTCGTCGGCGGTATAGATCTGTCCGGTTGCCAGCGCCTTGACTGCATCGGCGTCGAGCGGCTCGCGATTGTCATCAATCACCTTGATGAATTTCTGGAACGACTGATCCAGAATATTTTCCCACAGTTTTCGCTCGTTGTCGGTCATCGGACGGAACGGATTGAGAGCGTCTTTGAATTCGCCGGTCTTCAGAGGATCCGAGGCAACGCCGATCTTGTCCGCCAGCTTGCTGGCATCATAGCGAGGGATGATGACACCGATCGAACCGGTCCAGGTAGTCGGCTCGGCATAGATCTTTCCTTCGGGCCCGGCACCCATGGCAATGTAGTATCCGCCTGAAGCGGCCATTCGCTTCATCTGGACATAAATCGGCTTTTGCTTTTCGCCAAGCTGCTTCAAGCGATGGTAAATCTCATGGCTGTCGGCGACGAGGCCACCGGGGCTGTCAACGACCAGTAAGACACCCTTCACGTGGTCATCTTTGCCCGCGTGCTCGATCTGACGAATCAGCCGCTCGGTGAAGGGGGGCATGATGGTCCCATCGACGGTCAGGACAACGATCTTGTCTTTGGCTTGTTCATCGCCTGAGTGGAACCGCTCGGTCGGCCCTTCGGTCTTGGCAAAGTATTCGTGGTACGAACTGTACATACTGACATTGCACAGGACGGAAAACCCGAGTCCTGCCAGCAAAAGTCGAGTCATCCAGCTGCGCCAGAAACTGGGGCTGGAATGAACGACAACGGTTTGGGGCGCTGGTGAAGATCCAGTTGGCTGTAAAGGGGAAGAGGGTGTGAACACTTTGCCGTCACTCATGTCTTTATGTTCCAGATTGCGTGTGATAAATGAGACGATTTGTTGACGATCAGCGGGAGCATGTCTGCCCATGACTGAAAGCCCCATGTTTCAGGAAATCCAGCGTAGTCTGAGATGGGACAAACGTCCAGACGGTTCTGAGAATAGAAAGGGATCTCGATTCACAGCAGCATGGCCGAATCAGACAAATTTTGCCGCCCGATTGGTCGTGAATCGGCCAAGCTGAAATGTCCAGAACCAAAAACAAAAGCTGACATGCACCCATCGCAATTGTCGGGGGAGAGCGGTAGAGTCGAAGTCTGAACCGTAAATTGCGCCGATTTGGCTCGGTGCGTTGCGTCTATGTGACTTCCCGCCGTGGTTAAAAGGGTTTCCTGCAAAGGTTTGTCGATGACGCTGTCACCTCGATTTGAACACGCATTAACCTACGCTGCGATAGTGCACGCTGGTCAGATTCGCAAATCGACGACCATTCCATACATTTCGCATTTGCTCGCGGTTGCTGCGCTGGTGTTGGAATATGGTGGCGACGAGGACGAAGCGATTGCGGGCCTGCTGCACGACACCGTGGAAGATGCCGGGGGCCAATCTCGTCTGGCGGATCTCCGTCAGAGATTTGGTGACCGTGTCGCCGACATCGTGCTGGGCTGTACGGATACCGATACAGTTCCCAAGCCACCCTGGCGCGCAAGAAAAGAAGCGTATATTGCTCATCTGGAGCACGCATCATCATCGGCGCGGCTGGTATCTGCGTGCGATAAACTCCACAATTCTCGTTGTATCGTCGCAGATCTGCGACAGATCGGTCACGCGGTCTGGGACAAGTTTACGGGAGCCCGCGACGGGACGCTTTGGTACTACACGGCGCTACTCTCACAATACCAGCGTCTGGGTGTTTGTCAGCCTCTGGTTGACGAGTTGTCCCGTACAATTCTGACCATGCAGGAATTGGGGTCCGCGACCTGACAGGAAATCCACCTGTCGCATGTGAAGCGATTCAGTGACTCTTTGAATCGAATCAGCGAAGCGTATCGACAACGTCGTCCGGTGCGACGATCTGGAAAGGTGCCGTTGGTTCCGTCACCAGGAGTGAATAGACCTGTTCTGTGAATTGAAACAGTTCCCGCAGTCCAGCAGGACTGACAGGGGCCGCGTTGCCTCGAACACCCCCTGCGATTGTGACTGGCCGTGGAGCAACAAGTGCTGCGAGGTGAGCAATGTCTCCGACATCCCGCACGATCGCAGGAGCCATCAAACCGAGTCGCTGTCCAGAATAAGGTTGTTCGGTGACATAGCTGGCCAGCGAGTTGATTGACACGACACGCGTGATGCGTTCATCCAGCGCCGCCGCGCACAGAGCAACAGTCCCCGCCGATCGAGTTCCAATCACGGCAACTTCTTTCGGCAATTTGCCGTCCTGTTCCTGCAATGCGTCGAGGGTTCGCTGGACGTCCCACGCCCACTGTCCCAACAAGGGACGTCCGATCCACAACGACCATTCTGCGGAGTTGTGATCAGGAGCGTTTCCAATCTTGTCTCCTTTCACGGCATTTCGTCCGGTCGCCCGGAGATCGACTGAAACAACCATCCAGCCCGCAGCCTTCAACTGCCCGGCCAGATTCCCCTTTTCAACCGCTTCTGCTCCGCCATCGAGGTCGAGCAGAATTGCCAGACGAGCAGGGTCGGGAACGACGTTTCTCTGCAACGAAAGTGACAAGCCCGGTTCAGGTTCGAATGTGATTGTTTCGATCTTTCCATCAGCAGCTCGTTCGGCCTTCCGCTGCAGTGGTGTCGGATCGGGCATTCCACCGAGGACATCTTCCAGTGAGGTCAAGCCGTGCTGGCGCGCTGTACTCCATTCGGCGGATGTTTTGGGAACGGCCCGTCGCGCCAAGAGTTGTCGTGCTTCAGCCGCTGCGAACCTGGGAATCGTTACGTAGTCATCCGGGCGCGAGTCGCCCGGGAAACACCGCAGCATTTCTGGTTCTTCTGTCTTGATCTCGGGCTCGGTGATCGGCGAACCATCTCCTTCACCTTTCAGGTGTTTGTTCATCCACCCCAGCATCGCTTCGCGCATCGGTCGATTGTAGTTGTGCTCTGATTCGATAATCGTGTGCTTGACCGATGCATCCTTGTAGAGTGCTGCGATCACTTCCAATCGGGCGAACGATTTCCTGGCTTCACCGACGGAAAACTGAAATGCGTCTCGAGTTGCACTGGTAACCATCACACCGCGGTGAGCAGCCAGTCCGAGGACGTCCCCTTCTTCTGTAAACTTCAATGCTCCTGGAACGACCTCGCACATGCAGCACGCCGCACTCAGATAGGACTGGTAATTTCCCACAGAGCACGTGGGAACCACGCAGCGGAACCGTTCATCAAAGGCACCTGCATACATGGTCTGGTTGCCTCCGCCGCTGGCTCCCGTAATCCCAATCCGCTGAGGATCGACTTCCGGACGAGTCAGCAGGTAATCGACAGCACGCATATTTTCATAGACCTGTAGTCCCGACAGTGGCAGGCCGATCGGGAACAGGGTCGCAGCCACCATTTCACCATGATATTCCCCGAGCTTCTTGCCCAGGCCGCGTTCACCTGCACCAAACGCATCGACGCACAGCACGAAGTATCCGAGCTTGGCTGCAGCGATACAGCGGGATTGGACTACGGGATCCTGCTTGGCACCTGACCAGTGCCCATGCACGTTCAGGATCGCAGGCAGTCGACCTGGTTTGTCGGGAACATAGGTATTCGCCGTCATCCAGACACCAGGACGCGTTTGGAAGATCAGCTTTTCAACACGGTATCCTTCACGCGAGAATTCGCCCAGCAGTCGAGGTTCGAGCGGACAGGGCTGCTCAGGAAAACCGCCCCATGCTGCCGCGAGCTTTGCCTTCAAGGCCGCTCGTCGATGTTCCCACTGGTCCTTCGATTCCGGAGCAATATCTCCTTTTCGAAGTGCCTCAGCTTGTTTCTTAACAAATGGGTTGAACTGCAGTGGCGCTGTCACAGCATCATCAGCACTGGCCGTTGCCAGTAGACCGAACAGGCACAGACACGTCGTTACGGAAAAACGAAACTGCATGGTCATTCTCCAGGGTCCTGTCATCGCGAACAGCTTCAATCTGCGAATCGTACTGTACCACGACTGATTTAACAGGTGCAGCCTGCAATGACTGCAGGATACCGAAGTCGCATGTCACGTCGAAAACGGGCCACGTCGAATACAGGCGATGCGCCCTCAGCGGGAATGCAACTGCCCTGGTTTCCATCTATTTCGACGATTCACGTGGTGCCGCAGAGACTGCATCAAATTTCAGTGGCACGGCGTCGAGAGTGACATCCAGCGGCAAGTCCAGTATCAACGTCGGTGCTTCGTACACAAATTGATATTGAGTAGCCGGAGCAGGAAGGTGTTCCCATCGATAGTCGACACCCACGGCACCGTTCGCCTGCAGCAGTGTGTCGTAATCCGTGAATTCGAATCGCCGATGAGCTTCGTTTTCCATGTAAACAGCGTTGTGGAACATCCAGGTTCGATGCGATTCAAAGGCAGGACCACCGGCATCATAGCTGACAGTGACTTTGATCTGCGCCTGAATTTCATCTCCCTGTGGCGGCTCAAATGCGACTTCACGCAAACGGACTGTAACACCACCACGCCGGCGCGCGGTTCCGGCGCTTTGTGACGTACGATCAAAAACGACGCGTTCAGTCCCTGCAGCGAGTTGAACAGACAGCCGACCTCGAAGATTGACTGCCGATTGATTCTCACCAGGAGGAACCAGGTAATCGAGCTGCAGGGGGACTTCGCGCCCCGCATCGCCCACGGGATGCTCGTAACGGGCCGCCGGGTTCCACGGCTGCAACTTCACACCGTCAGTTGATACGGCCCCCAGATCCCCTGCCGCAAAATGAAGGAACAGCGGGCGCAGACGAGGCTCCAGGCTGACTTTCCCCGAAATTCGCAGCAGTCGTGCTGTTTTGTTTCCGACAATCGGACGAACCTCGGCAGAATGGATCGCCAGGCGATAGGGGCCGCTTCGCTGGACCGCCAATTCCACGGGAGATTTTGGAGATAGCGAGCCTAGCCGCAAAACATTGAGCTGAGCATCAAAAGTGGACACCAGTTTCATTCGCTGGCAAATATCATCCAGGCATTCCCAGAACGGGCGACTATCGTAGTCGACCGATAACTTCTGAGTTGCCAGTTTCCGGGCGTCTTCCGCCAGTTCGACGCGATTGCGTGTCTGTGCAGTGATTTCCTTGAGGAGAGCCGCCAGTGGCATCTCTCCGGAAAGTCGCACCAGTGACGCCAGCGCGGAATCGCGGGCAGCACGCCGCTCTAATTGAACTCGAATCCGTTTGACCGCCTCGCGAACCGAAATACTTGGAGTCAGTTCCGGCGGGGGCAAGTACGTCAGTGACTCTGGCCCCAGATCCAGCAGTGATCGCTCGGCCTGGACGCGATCCGACAGTGATTGGGAATCGAGTTGCTTCAGCAGCATTTCGACAGTTTGCCGTACGTCACTTCTGGGTGATGTCTGGTCGTCTGCCCACACTGGGTCCGAAAGGATCGCCAGGATCGTCATGACGAATGCGAATCTCAGACCACTCATCCGCAGCACGATTCGTGTCCTCCGTTCCAGATTGGCATCGTCGATTTCACAGGCTATAGCGCGTCTCATTTAAGTGTGGCGTCCCGCAGGCATCAAACGACAGCGTCTCACCCATGTTTCGACGCGACACGGAAGTGCGACACGCACCAGAATCCGAGATGATATCGACACGGACCACGAACATGCCAGCATTGATGAGCATGAAAGGAACCTGGCAAGTCCATGTAACCGGGCACGACCAGATCGAGGCGTCCCCAAGTCGCGGAGAGTTCTGCACCGGGCTCGTCACCGACCAGTCTTATCGAGTCAGACAGACGGGGTCCGCTTTCGAGCAGCGAGTCGATGCGTCGACAACCGCGTGTGGTCACGCATGCCGATCACGAGCAGATTTCGGCCCTCTTCAATCAAATCGTCGTGAAGGTGTTCCAGGTTCTCCATCACGTTGTGGTCCACCAGTCGGGCACGTGAGAAATCGAGCATGATCGTCCGATCGGGGTCGACGGCCATGACCTGCTGCCGCAGCTTGAGCCAGTTTGTGAAGACTGCGGCGTTGTTCACGCGAACACGTGTCGTGTATTCGTCGGGCTCATCAATTTCGATGGCGGGATTCACGAGTGATCGTGCAGACATCCCATGCCACCAGTTCAGCGCGAGTTCCAGGATGAATCCAATAGCGACCCCGATCAGAAGATCTGTGGCAAGCACTCCGACCAGTGTCACGACAAATACCGTCAACTGTTCATAGCCGACTTTGTACATGTGAACAAATTCGCGATAGTGTGCGAGTCGACATCCTGTGTAAACAAGCATTGCTGCGAGTGATGCCAAAGGAATCCGGTGGATCAGCGCGGGCAGCAGCGATACGAATAGCAACAGGAAAATGGCATGAAACATGTTTGCGAAACGTGATCGCGCGCCGTTGTCGAGATTCGCTTTGCTGCGGACGATTTCCGAGATCATCGGCAACCCACCGATCATTGCCACCAGCGAATTTCCCAGTCCTACCGCCAGCAAATCTCGATTGGGATCAGTTTTCCGTCGCTGCGGATCGAGCAGATCGATGGCCTTGGAACTAAGCAGCGACTCCAGCGTACCAATCAGCGAAAACATGATGATCCACTTGATGCCAGTAACGGTCATCACGCCGCTGAAGTCCGGGAACGTAATCGCTGAAAGAATACTCTTGGGAACATTAACCAGGAATTGCTCGCCGACGCCGTATTCACGTTCACCGAAGGTGTAAGTGTGCGCGTGATCAAAGTCAAAATAGACAGCCAGACCCATCCCGACCACCAGCACCACCAGTTGTGCGGGAACCTTACGAAGCAGCCGTGGAGTCCATGGCCATCCAAATAAAATGCAAAGGCTGATCAGTCCAATAAAGGCAATCTCGGGATTGGCGTTGGCAATCGAATGTGGAATCTCGGTCAGCAGATGCAGTGGTTCCTTGCCGTGAGGAGAAACCCCCAGCATCACATGAATCTGCTTCGAGAAAATGATCACACCGATTGCAGCAAGCATCCCATGGACGGCCGACGTCGGGAAGACTTCGGCCAGTATCCCTGAACGGAGCAGCGCCAAAGAAACCTGCACCAATCCTGCGACGACGCCCACGCCAAGTGCCATCCGGTAGGCTTGCATCTTGACATCATTCGAGGCTTCGGGAACTCCTCCGAATTCCATGACACACGACAGCACGATGACGATCAGTCCAGCCGCCGGGCCCTTGATCGTCAATGCAGAGTTGCTGATCCAGGGGCTGAGCAATCCCCCCACGATGGCCGTGAAAACTCCAGCCGTCGGTGGGAACCCGCTTGCCAGTGAGATTGCCAGGCACAGCGGCAATGCAATCAGGAAAACCAGAAACCCGGACACAATATCCGCAGTCCAATTGCTTCGGTCAAAGGTTTCTGATCGGTCCGTCAGTGGCAGACTGGCCGAGGGTGTCGTCGCCATTCGCGACTCCTGCAAAATGATTCGCGCCGAAGAAGATTGGAATTGGCCACTGAAATGGCACCCTTTTATCCACATGACCAACACGTGGCCTTGTGTTGAGAGTATAGGATTTCGGTTGAAACACAACTCGAAGTTGGCCCTGCACCCTTAAAGTGTCGCAAGGTGCGCACGATCCTGACGGAATCGTAATTCTACGCGACAGTAACGATGTTCGCGAAGCGACAGGATGAAACAGCTGCGGAAATCCGAAGAATCCTTGAAACCGCAACTGGAGTTGGGCGCATCTGACTCAACAACAACACGATAGGAACATCAACAGGATTGGAAAGGCTACAGATCCTGGTGTCCGAGCCAGTAAGACCTGGATCGTGAATACCGATCGTGAGGCATTCAACGAGTTTCACTCTTTCCGAGTGAATTCGTGGCGAGGTTTGACTGGCAATGTCGGAGATAACGACTTCTTAATGGGCTAGGTCCACAACCTGATTGATGCAGGTTGTCAGAGCCGACTGCTGCAGTCGAATTCACTGGTCAGGACTCAAGCCGTTAGCTCACGCGTGTGAACGGGTATTGATTTCTTTGTCGGCGGCAAAGTTTCTCAGGGAACGCGCGATCTGAACCCGTTCGTGATCGGACAGCCAGTTGTTGGGGACGAACATGGCACACGGAATATCCCCCGTCCATAACAGGATACTGTTGGCATCAGGGTACCTGTCCATTCCGGTTCGTACCTCCCAATGACTCAACTCGTTCCATGAAATCGAATATCCGACGATCGAAGGCCGAATTGCAATCCCCACTTCATCAATTACCAACCGTCCAAACAGATCTCGAATGGAACGCATGATCAAACCGAGACCGCCGACCGTACAGCCGGCGCCCAGAATGGCCAACTGCAGCACAAGCGCTGGTGTTGAGCCAATCTGGCTGATCAGAAAGAGGCCTGTTGCCAGAAGGATCGCTCCGATTGCCGCGCTCGTTCGACCGTTCCTGGCACATTGAGATCCGAATCCGAATGACTGACCATGCGGCGTGTCCGAGTAAATTCGCGAACGCGATTGATCGCGAGTAATAGACAATGTGGAGGATGCGGAATCGGGCATATTCTTCTCCAGAAAGATCAAGACTCACAAAGTCTTGCGATGGACAGAGCGAAGCGTTTTCAGATTGCCTGTGGAACGGCGACCGGGCCAGGATTGGAAATGTGTACCGCACTGCTGTGCTTCGACAACCGCAACATCTGCTCCAGTCCGATGACCTTGATGGGAACTTCGCTGTGGGCCGAGGATTCCACCAGATAGTGCAAGGCCTCACATGACGTGTGGTCAATCAATGACACATGGGGATCCAGATGCAGGTGAACAGCTTTGATGTCTTTGGGGAGCAACGCCAGTTCCTCTTCCAGTTTCATCGAATTGAAGCAGACCAGCGGTTTGTTCAGATGCAGATGCATAATTCCATCAACGATCGCTTTTTCGCCAACGGGATTGCGAAAGAAGTTCAACATGTAGCGCAGGGTTGAAGTACTGTCGTCAGTGACTGTCGAGCGACTGCAGAGCAGCAGGTTCAAGAAATACTTGGCAACAACACCGGCACAGATTCCAATCAAAAGATCTGTCAGCAGTGTGACCAGGACCGTGAATGCAAACAGCGCCAGTTGCTCTTTGCCAATCTTCGCCATATGCCGCCAGATGGCGGGTTCACACATCTTCCAGCCGGTGAAAATCAACACTGCAGCGAGAACACCTTTGGGGATCATGTTAATCCATTGCTGCCCCACCATCAGATAGATGATCAGGCAAATGGCGTTCGTGAAATTGGCCCACAGGGTTCGTCCACCCGATGCGATATTGACCTTGCTTTTTACACCGCCGGGGATGATGGTCAATCCTCCCACCATGCTGGATGCAATGTTGGAAACAGCCATCGCCAGCAGAACGCGATTTGGCTCTGACTTTCGACGGAATGGATCAATCCGGTCAATGGCAAGCGCCGTCGCCAGTGACTCGACTCCGTCAATCATTGTCAGCGTAATGACACCAATGATTGCTGCATACCAGAGTTCTTTCTGTGCCAGCAAACCCGCAAAATCAGGCAGGTGAACACCATGAAAAGGGGTCTCGGGGAGCTTGATGAGGAACTTTCCGCCTTCGATACTGCCAAGATTCAGTACCTGCCCCATGATGACACCAAACACCACCGCTACCAGTTGTGGCGGGATCACCTGCAGGATTCGGATTCTCTTTGCCAGCACTCCCAGCACAAACAGCATTGCCAGGCTTGTGATTCCTACTGCGAAAACAACCGGCGTCATATGCATCGCAAATTCAGGCGATTCCTTCACAAACTCAAAAAACTCGTGCGCATGAACTTTGCCTGTGTATCCGAACAGCATCGGAAGTTGCTTGACCATGATCAGCAGCCCAATGGAGGCCAGCATTCCTTCCACAACGCTGACTGGAATCATGGCTGCAAAGCGAGCCAGCTTTAGAAGTGCCAGGATTAACTGCAGGCAACCAACCATGAAAATGATGCAGAGGAGGTGGTGATAACCGGCACCAACGTGTTCCGCATCACCAGCCCCGCCCATGGAAATCATGATCGCCATCAAAGCAGGTGCCAATCCGGCCGCCGGACCGGAAATGGTCATGTATGCTCCACCAATCAGCGGGAAAAGCAGCCCCGCGATGATGGCCGATATCAGACCATAAATCGGCGGAACGCCCGATGCGATTGCAATCCCGGACGAAAGTGGGAGCGAAACGAGCGAAACAACGATCCCCGAAAGGATGTCCTGGCGCAGATGCTTCAGGCCAGCAATACCATTCTGAGGTTTTTCCAGCGGTGCACTTGTGACTTCTGTCATGTTGCCCTTCCCGATGAGATATCAACCGAGCGTGGCACAGCAACTGCGCCAGCGTTTTTGATTCGAGTGGAAGGGCAAGTCAGCGGAGTTTGTGCCACAGGAATGCAGCGGACTGGTTCCAATATGTTCAACAGGACAAAAACTCACAGAAATCTGGTAAAATCCTGTACAAAAACCGGGGTATTCGACGATGCTGAAAATCTCTTCAGCCGTTTGAAGGCTTGATTTCGAATGCCCGATCACTGCGAGGATCGTAAAAACCGAAGGTCATGTTTTGGCCAGAATAATGGCCAGTGAACATCCTTTGTTCATCTGACTGGCAAGAGATTATCGCATCGATCAGGCGACATCCTGACGCGACAATGCGTGCACAACCGCTATCATGTTCAGCACGTGGCAATCCTTGATGCCTCGATTTTTCAAGAACTCCAACACGGGAAGCTCTTTCAGTGCCGACTCATGTCGTTCGCAAGATCGCTGCACCGATGATTGGGCTCAGCGTGGTGCTTCTGGCACTGGGGGTTTTTGCAGCCTGGAATGTCAACAAGCAGCAGCAGGCAAGCTCTGATCTGTTCGTGCGCGAGATGCATGCGATGCTGGCGATTGAAGATCTGCATATCGAAATGCGAGATGTCAGGTATTACGTCAATCGATTCCTGCGAACAGACGACCCCCAGAGCCTGATCGAAGCATTCGCGTTGCGCAATAAGACAGATCCTCTTCTGGAAAATGCCCGGTCACTTGCCCGGCGCGGACACGAACAAGACCTGATTGAAATTGCCGCTACGGGCTACCAGCGTTTCTTTGCCGAACTTGACCGACTGAGTGCGCCGATCATCAGCGGATATGTCCCCGATTCCGCTGCTCCGCCGCTTCGTCGGCCCAGCAGTCCTGAACTTGTGGAAGAATTCACGGTTCTTTCCGATGTCCTCTTGACCAACGAAGTCCTGACACCCCTGCGTCAATGCATTTCGTTCAACCAGGAAGTCGTCGAACGTGCCAACGAAGCGAACCAGCAGACCGCACAACATCTGAAGATCGGATTCCTGCTTCTGGGAATCTGTGGTGCAGCAGCAGGCTTGTTGACGGGTACAGGGATCGCAAGAGCCGTCGGACGTTCGATTGTTCAGCTGAATGTCTCGGTGCGCGATGTGGTGGGAAAGCTGCACGATGTTCGGGCACCTGTGACAATTTCCCGAGACGGGGGATTTCAGGGAATTGAATCCGATCTGAAGCGTCTGGAAGACGACATTGGTGAGGTCGTCAGGCGATTGCAACAGCGTGAAACAGAGCTGCTTCGAGCCGAACAATTGGCGCGCGTCGGACAACTGGCGGCAGGTCTGGCTCATGAACTGCGCAATCCGCTCATGCCGATGAAGATGCTTGTTCAGGCTGCCCTCGAGCGCGGTGATGACGCTGGCCTGAAAGGGCGATCACTGCACGTGATCAATGACGAAATCAGCCGTCTGGAAAAGTCGATCCAGTCGTTTCTGGATTTTGCCCGGCCCCCGGTCCCTGAAAAGTCGACCGTCGAGATCACAGAGGTGATTCGTCAGGTGATCAATCTGGTGAATGGTCGGGCCCGACAGCAGGAAGTCAAAATCCTGCAGAATCTTCCGGTAACATCCGTGATTGCGTTTGTTGATCAGTCGCAGATTCGGCAATTGATTCTGAATCTTCTGCTGAATGCCCTTGATGCTCTTCCGAATGGTGGGACCATACAGATTTCCATCGACACCGGTGTGTCGTCCCCGTTGTCTCCTGAAACCACAAGATCACAGCCGATTCCATCCGGGGAAATCAACGAGCACGACGCTCTCCGACTTCCATTTCGTGACACTCAACAGGTGTCTCACAGCGAAAGCCATTCGGATTGGTTTGCGATCCGTATCTGGGATTCTGGAACTGGTATTCCATCCGAGTTGATAGACACGATCTTTGAGCCGTTCGTGACTTCGAAGGAAACTGGAACTGGCCTGGGCCTGAGTATCTGCCAGCGAATAGCAGCGGCACACAGCGGTTTTCTAACCGTCAAGAACCACGAAACTGGGGGAGCCGAGTTTACTCTTCTGCTACCGCTTTGCCCCCCTTCGAACTGTTGAGCAGCAAGAGACGTTCAGCAGGAACGTCCCGGCAGAGGTCTCATGCCTCGGAAGTGACGGTTCGCTTTCTGGAACACTTGAAAAATGGGGCCGTTTTTTAGCAAAACGGCCCCCGCAGTCAGATCACAATTTCAGGAGATTCGAGATCGCCTTCAATTAACCAGTAACGCCAACCGGGAATGCTGAAATGACGGTTTGAGCCAGCATCAGGTACAGGGGAATTCCCAACGTGACGTTGTAGGTAAACGTCACACCCAGTGAGGCGGCCAGAGGAAGCGTCGGACTCGCTTCGGGAATCGCCAGTCGCTGCACCGCCGGGACCGCAATGTAGGACGAAGCACCACAAAGCACTGCGAACAGAACGTAGGTTCCGACTTCAAACGGCTGCCCGAGGAAAATGCTGTAGGAATGGGCGACCATGATTCCCGTGAATGCAAACAGGTTCGGGGCAATCAGTGCGAACAGGATGAAGGGGATACCAGCAGCTCGCAAGTCTCTCAGTTTGCTTGAAGCTGTGATTCCCATTTCCAGCAGGAACAGGCACAGGCATCCCTGGAACAGCGTGTCGAACAACGCATCACCACCTGCGGTGATTTTTGCTCCCTGCAGGCGGCCGATGAAACCAATCGCAATACCCGCAAACAGCAGGAAGATGCCTGGATTCAAAAACACTTCATGAAGCAGCTCTTTGTTCAGCCATGTCTTGGATTTGCGTTCCAGTGAAGGGTCGTTGGCTGCAGACACATGCTGCAATCCCAGACGCTCTTCAAGCTGGTGCGCTTGAGAATCCTCCTCGGTTTCGATGTCGGGATCACTGTCACCAGTTGACCCATGCGAGCCATGGTATCCGTTTGAATCGGGCTCGCCATACGAATGCGTGCTTGAGTGCGACGCGGCACCGACGAGTTCACGCTTTCGAACGGTAACCGCTTCCATGGAGTCTTCCGTTTCGCTGACAGCTTCCCGCAGAATTGTGCTCTTCCTCTGTCCATAGCCAGGTTCGCCAGGCATATTGCCAGCTTTGTCCATCCCCGTGTTTCGCATCTTGGAAACCAGGTACAGTGCAACGAGGCAACCTGGAATTTCCATCACTGCCAGCAACACAGGCATAAACGGAGCAAACGCGATCTGCGATGCCGTAAGCACCCCCATACACGTCACAAATGTCCCTGCGGAATCCGATCCGTAGTAACCTGCGACGGTCGCAGCATCGACTTGACGCAGTCTCGTAAACGAGCGAAGTATCTGATAGGCAGCAACCCCGATTACGAAGTTGGTGCAGAAACCGATGACCATGAAGCCGACCGCTCGACCGTACATCGAAGGATCAAGTTTTGCCAGTTCTTCCCCGCCGTGCCATCCGATCGCCAGAAGCAAATAGATCGTCAGAGCCTGATACGCAGCCTTGGGGAATTCGAGCTTCACTCCGAGAATTGGTACCAGAAAACCGGCGTAGAAGAACAACAAAAGCGGCTTGAACATGTTATGTAAAACATTGTTCATGAATTCCTGCAACATGAAATTTCTCCGAGTGTGGGCGGTCGCGGGTTGGCAGACTGACGCTGAGCAACCGGGTTTCGGAGTTCACTGCGATGCAGGCGGAGTACCAATCTTTTTGTCTGTCATGAAAGCAAGAATGGCAGACGACCGGGCGAAGATCAGCAATTGTGAATACCTGCGGGGAATCCTGCTGAATCAACGTGTTACGCTGAATGAGGCTGAATATTCTCGTGCGACGTGGCATTCACGAAGTGGCTAATTGGCGATCATTTTGCCGGCAGGAATGACCAATTCTTAACCACGCGTCGTCACTTGGAATTCACATTTCGGAATTCACGCTTCAGACTTCACGCTTCGGAATTCACACGTCGGACTTCACAGCGTCGCAAATCTCACTCCTGTGGAAAGCAAGCTGACGAGATTGAAAGCTCTGCCGCAATTGCAGGTTGTCGCGCCGGCAAATGCTGGCACGAAATAATCCGTTTGATGGGAACCAATTTGTGTAACGCCGCACATTGCTTTAATCTCTCGTCTGTTCTGTGATTCGAAGGAGATCTGCAATTGCCGACGCCGAAGCTGCTTGTCATTGACGACGAACCAAACATCACGTTCACAATCGCCGAAACTCTCGGTTCTGGTGCGTTAAAAGTGCTGACAGCCGGAACGGCACGGGAAGGGATCGACATTCTGCAACGAATCCGTCCCGATGTCGTTCTCTGCGATGTCCGGCTGCCAGACATGTCTGGTCTTGATGTGTTTGACCGCATGCATCAGATCGACCCTCGAATTCCCGTCATTATCATGACGGCATTCGCAAAGACTGAAACGGCCATCGAAGCGATGCGGCGAGGCGCATTTGAGTACCTCGTCAAACCCGTCGATTACAAGCTGCTCAAGCAAGTTGTTGCTCGAGCAATTGAAGTCAGCCGACTCAGCCATGTGCCAGCCGTCATGGGAGAAGCAACCACTGACACTGTTGAAAATGAAGAACGCATCATCGGTCTCTCGCCTTCCATGCAAGAGGTCTACAAGACAATCGGCCGCGTTGCATCACAGGATGCCACAGTGCTGGTTCTGGGTGAAAGTGGAACTGGTAAAGAACTGGTCGCACGCGCGATCTACCACTACAGCAAACGAAGCCACATGCCGTTCCTGGCGGTCAATTGCGCATCGCTTCCCGAATCACTTCTCGAAAGCGAACTGTTTGGACATGAGAAGGGTGCCTTTACCGGAGCAGATCAGCGACGCATCGGAAAATTCGAACAAGTTAATGGGGGAACGATTTTCCTCGACGAAATCGGTGACATGAGCCCTGCAACACAAGCCAAGGCGCTGCGACTCGTTCAACAGCAAGAGTTCGAACGCGTCGGTGGTAATACGACAATCCAGACGGACGTCCGAATCATCGCGGCGACGAACCAGGATCTGTCAGCGATGGTCGCGGAAGGTCAGTTTCGACAGGACCTTTACTACCGCTTGAATGGGTTTACGATCCGGCTTCCTCCCTTGCGTGAACGCCGCGAAGACATCCCGCTATTGCTGGAGCATTTTGTCAAAGTCTGCAATCAAGAACTTGGGAAAAGTATTCGGACCGTCACAGAAGAGACCCAGGCAATTCTGATGTCCTACAACTGGCCGGGAAATGTTCGTGAATTCCAGAGCGCCATTCGTTTTGCCATGGTTCACGCAACAACCGACGTCCTGACGCCGGATTGCCTGCCTGAACCCTTTCGATCACGCCCCGGTCTTGATGCTATGGACGAATATCGAGGGCTGTCCGCCGGGGTTTCTGCGGACACGGCAATGGTAGCAGACAGTCTTTCACTGCCGGGGCCGTTGAATGTCAACGAACTGACGCGACAACTGCTGGTCGCTGGACATACCGATTTGTATCGGGAATTGATTGCCGCCGTCGACCGCGAAATTCTATCGGAAACGATGAAGCATTTCGGCAGTAACCAGTTTCAGGCCGCCGAACGACTGGGAATCTCGCGAATGACACTGCGCAACAAGCTTCGACAGGCAGGACTGCTGGCCGACAAACGTGGAACTGAAGAATAGTCTTCGCCCCTTCTGGCTCGACCTGTGACCGCCGATTTCGCACAATGGGATCGATTTTGGTCAGATGTCACCCAACCTCCGCCCAGGTTCACTCGCCAGGAGTTTCTTTGATGACTAAAGTTCATTGCATCGCCGCTGCTGCATTGATCTGTCTCGGCAGCCAATTTATCCACGCTGCTGAACCCAATCCTCAGTATGAGGTGGGAAACATCAAGATTCCGGGCGCGACTGCGGATGAAGCAAAGCTGGAAAAGATCTCGATTCCACTGGCACTCGATTACCTGGAACATGGTTCCCGGGCCTGGAACACCCAGCGAAAATGTGTGACGTGCCACACGAACGGGATTTACATGACCATTCGTCCGGCACTCAGCGAAAAACTGGGCAAGCCGTCCGAGGCGAACCGTCAGTTCTTCGTCGATGCTCTGAAGCAACTGGAAGGAACAGAAATAGACAAGCTGAAGCAGTCGACGCGTCCCGCTCAAGTCATCTACACCGCCGCCGGACTTGCAGAGTGGGACAAACACGTCACTCGCCAGCTTTCTCCCGAAACCGAGCGGGCTTTGGCACTGATGCTTTCTATCCAGAATAATCAGGGGACCTGGGGAACTCTGGACTGCTGGCCCCCGTACGAATCCGATGCATTCCACGAAGCAACCGTTGCCGCCATGGCGGTCGCTGCAGCACCGGACTGGTTGAAGAATCTCAAAGACGAAAAACTCCTGGCGCGGGTTGAGTCACTCAAGAAGTATCTGCGGACCGAGAATCCACCTCATGACTACAGTCGCATTCTGCTGCTGTGGACGGCAGCCCGGATGCCGGATCTGATCCCGGTCGATCAGAAGAATGCATTAGTCGAGATGGTCTGGAAACATCAGCGCGAGGATGGTGGATGGTCGATTCGAACATTCGCCGCCCCCAATGCGTGGGGAAAAGGGAACCGGGCCGACCGCCTGAATGCCGAACCCGATAAAGCCAATCCTGCCAGCGATGGCCATCAGACAGGCCTGGCTGTCATCGTTCTCCGGGAATCAGGAGTTCCGGCGAATGACCCTCGACTGCAGAAGGCGATCACCTGGATTAAGTCGAATCAACGGGTCTCGGGACGCTGGTGGACCAAGTCTTTGAATACTGACAGCTGGCACTTCATTACTTACAGTGGGACTGCATTTCCAGTCATGGCTCTCAGCCTGTGCGATGCCTTGCCATAGGACCAACGCCCTGTCCGGGCCCAGAGGGGCCCGGTTGACCAGAACGCTCAACTTCGGAGCCTGCTGCCCCGTATGTCCTATCGCACGATCAAACGTCTTCTCGGTGAAACGAGTCTGGAGCGAAAATGCCGGTTGCTGTTTGGCGGCGGCCTGCTGCTGCTGATCTCGGGCAGCTTCTATTTCTACGCTCGCCAGACTCAACAACTGGTTGTCGTTCAGAACTCGGAAGTGGCTCGATCACTGGTAGCTCGTGTGATCCTGGAAAAGCACGCCCTTCATTTTGAACGCGATAATCATCTGGAACCCCATATCGAGCGGATGTCCAAGGATCTGAAGCCTGATGACCTGCAGGCAATTACCTGGGCGCTGCTGAGCACTGGCAATCACAAGACTTCCAATTCTTCCAAGCCACTGGAGGAATACGACTACGTAGCCATTCAGCGGATTTCAGCCGGGGAAAAAGAATTCGAACTGGGGGACAAGAACCGCGAAGTCTTCCGTTACTACAAGGAAGTCCTGGCGAGTGATTCCTGCCTGGAATGCCACAAACGGCACAACGAGAACGAAAAGTTGCAGAACGGCGATCGACTCGGCATCGCGAAAATCTCGTACCCGCTGGACAAGACCTATAAATCGCTCGCCTGGAACAACGCCATCCTGTTGTCAACGGCCATCGTCACGGCATTCCTGGCAATGCTGGCGGCCTACGCGATTGTCCGCTACGTGATCGTCAAGCCGGTCCTGCACCTGAAAGAGGTCAGCGATGCCATTACACGCGGCGATCTCGACCAGCGCGCAGATATTCGGACCGGCGACGAATTTGAAGAATTGAGTCAGGCCTTCAACCGTATGTTGCGGCACCTGACGACAGTTCAGGAAGACTTGCAGAAACTGAATCGTGGGTTTGAAGCAAAGGTGGATGAACTGGCGCAGGTCAACCTGCGGCTGTATGAGATGAATAATCTCAAAAACGAATTCCTGGCGACGATGAGTCATGAATTGCGGACACCGCTGAATTCGATTCTCGGTTTCAGCGACGTCCTGCTGTCGAATCCAGTCAACTTGAACGAGAAACAGCGCCGGTATGTCGGGCACATTCAATCATCGGGCCGGACCCTGTTGAATCTGATCAATGATGTCCTCGATCTGGCTAAGATTGAGAGCGGCAAGATGGAGGTCCATCCGACCGAGTTCCTGATTGCCGATCTGGTGGAACGGTGCGTTGGAGCGATGTTGCCGCTGGCTGAGAAGAAGAACCTGGATCTTGGCCTGGATGTCGACCCGGAACTTCCCGTGATCTCGCAAGATCTGGGGAAACTGCAGCAGATCCTCAGCAACCTGCTCTCCAATGCCATTAAATTCACCCCAGAGGGTGGTCGAGTTCGCGTGCGAGCAGAAGTCGTTGATGAATCGAGGTTTACGCTGACTGTCACCGACACAGGGATTGGGATTCCGCTGGAAGATCAGGAACGGATCTTCGAAAAATTCCGGCAGGGAGCGGCCGTTCCGGGACAGCGCGAAACATTAACGCGCGAGTACGAAGGGACAGGGCTGGGACTGTCGATCACCAAGGAACTTGCGAAGCTGCTGGGCGGTGAAATCCGCCTGCAGAGTGAATTCGGCAAGGGGAGTGTTTTTGTCGTGGAACTTCCGATCCGTATCACCACTGAAGGGGCTGTTCCTGAAGCCAGAACACGACCGGTTTCTGAGGCATTGAATGCAGATGCTGACCGACCTGTCGCTGACGTTTGACGGCCCTGCTCATGCACCTGACGCGGTTCGTTGCGAAGTGCTTTTGGCGGATTCGCAGGTCATGAAAATCCAGGACGGCGGAGAGCGACCATCCCTTGTGCCAATGTCGAACTGACGAGAATGGGCAGGTTCGGGGTTTTCTGGAGCTTGACGACGCTGTACACTTATGACGCTCCGCGCAGGGACCGTGCGGCGGCAAGTGTGCTGAATCACCATGACGAGGATGCTGAATCTGGCCGATGTCTGTTCGCTTTTTCCAGGAGGAATGAAGTGAAGGATCATGTCAGGTTGTATCCGCGAGACAGTACGTTTGGGTTGAATCGTCTCTGCGTCGACACTCGCTACTAAACGAATGACGCGGGATATGGGAGTCCGTGAATCGGAAAGGATGCCTTCATGGCCGCGAAGCCTCTTCGCTTATTACATGCCGCAAACCTGCGGCTCGATTGTCCATTACAGCAGTTCGGCACCTGGTCCGACGATGTGCGCGATCTGCTGGAATCGGCGACCTTCACGGCCTTCGAACGATTGATCAGCGTTGCCATTGAGCGAGACGTTGATGCACTGCTGATTACGGGTAATAGTTTTGACGCGTCTGTGGCCAGCCTCTCTGCGGAAGTCGCGCTTCGGACGGGTTTTGAGCGACTGAATGAGCGGTCTATCCCCGTCTTCGTCACTCCAGGCCGGCTTGATCCAGCGGGTGCCTGGCACGATCTGCCATCGCTTCCCGAAAACGTCACGATTCTGGCAACTGCCGATGATTCCCCGATCGATCTGATGGATCGCGGTCGACTTCTTGCCACGCTGGTTCCCGTCACTTCGGAAACAGCCGTTGAGCCCCAGGAACTGGAAAACATCTTTGCGTCTCGAGCCGCCAATCCCGCCGACCACCCGTTTGTTGTGGGACTGGCTACGCCCATGCGCGAATCGACGCGGAACCTGGCAAGGTTCGCAGCGCTTGACTGGCTCGCCTGCCCGGCGGGTGACGACATTGCAGCGAACCTGCCACTGACAGATGGCACGATCAACGCACAGCCCGGGCCACAAGGTCTCTCGATCGAAGAAGCAGGGCCGCGTGGAGCAACCTATCTGGAAGTGGATGCGCAGCGCCGGATCAAGCAGTCACAGATCACCCTCTGTCCTGTTCGCTGGGAAAGGATCACTCAGTCATTGGATCGGGTTGCCAGTCGCGACGATCTGTTGGAACGAATGATGGCGGCCGTCGAACGGTTGTCATCACCGCCAGGGGAACTGATGCGAATCATTCACTGGAAGCTGGATCGGACAACGGGCGAAACTCGCGGCTGGGAAATGGAATCCGCGATTCAGGAACTGGCGAGCAGCCTGACAGAACTGACCGATCAGCCGAAGGGATTGCGATACATCCACCAGATTCAGCCGCTTGATCCCGATCTGTCGCTCATCGAAGCGGCACATCGTGAACTGCTGACAGAATTTCTGCTGGCACTGGATCGACGTTCACCGGTCGAACGTGCTTCCATGAACAAGTGGCTCGCAGATGCTCGATTGGGCGAAGTCCTTAAGTCGAGCCATTGGGAACAATGGGCCGACACGGTTGCTCCAGACGTGATCGCAGAACGGGCACAGCAGCTGGGTTGGCAATGGTTCACGGCAATTGGCAAACGTTGAGACGTGATTGAAATCAAGAGAATTAGCGACGAGTGACGGCTGCGAAATGGTTCTCGATCGAACCAGCAAATCGCAGCCACCGAACAATTCACCAGTGGGGTTTCCCGATGCGGATCACCGGGATTGAAATTGAACGATTTGGTGTCTGGCAGGACTTCAAGCAGCCCTTGCATCGCTCGGGACTGACGGTGTTCTACGGACCAAACGAAGCTGGCAAAACAACGCTGCTGCGGTTCATCCGCGGAGTCCTTTACGGATTCCACGATGAAGAAGTACCAAATCCCAAGAAGCGCAATCGCCGTGAACCTCGCTCAGGCCTGCTGCGTGTGGAACATCGAGGTCGTCCCTATGAAATCCGTCGGACGGCGTATGGCGATGATTCTGGATTGCTCTCGGTCGAGGGGATCGCAGCGGGGGAATCTACGACCGCGTTCATGGAAGATCTGCTTTCGTCGACCGACGAAAAGCTGTTCGAATCTGTCTTCGCCGTTGGACTGCCTGAGCTTCAGCAGTTCGCCACACTGAACGCCGATCAGGTCGCGGAACATCTGTATGGGATGACGCTGGGCCCTCAGGGCCGATTGCTGATGGACCTGCCGAATCGGATTGAGAAAGAATTCCAGCGACTTGTCACCTCCGAACAGCCCAAGGCCATACTTCCCTCGCTGTTGAAGCGGCAGGAAGAGTTGTCACGGCAATTGTCAGGGAGTGTTCGTCAGCGCGATCGTTACCGGGAACTGCATCGCAAGAAACTGGAACTGGATGACCGCATTCAGAAGCGGCGCGAGCGTCAGTCGCAGTTGCAGGCGAATCTGCGCGGACTGAGCTTTATGGAACGAGTTCATCCCCCCTGGCACCGCTGCCGGGAATGCCGTCACGAACTGGATTCGCTTCCCGATTTCAGTTCATTTCCAGCCGACGGCGTACAGCGTCTGGAGCGATTGGACCACGACATCGCTACAGCGACGAAAACTCGCGAAGGGTTGCTCAACGATCTCGCCCAAGTCAACGAAAAGCTGTCGGGGATCCGGATCAATCCCGAGATCCGCCGGTTCTCGGGCGCAGTGCAGATGCTGACTGAACAGCGAGTCCTGACCAAGGACTACGAAGCGAAGATCGCTGAACTGGAACGCAAGGCGGCAAAGCAGGAACAGGAACTGGTCGAACACCTCGCCGGTCTGGGTCGCAACTGGTCGTTGCAACGACTGGACGCAGTGCAGGACACTCCAGAAGCTCGGGCAAAGTTTGTCGAAGCTTCGCGAGAATATCAGTCGATCGTTGGCAAGACCCGTCGCGCTCAGCGCCGCTATAAGCGAGCCAGCACCGCCTGCCGTGATCGTGAAATGGCGCTGCGCACCGAATTGCAGTCGCATGGCATCGCTGCGGAAGATCTCGATTCGTCGCTGCAGATTGCTCAGGAGCGTCTGACACAATTGTCAGACCTCAGTCGCTGGCATGCTGAAGCTGCAGAGCTGCAGCACCGGACGACCACACTGGATCAACAGATGGAACGCCTGCACGACCGGCCGGGCCTGCCCGACTGGATCTATGGCATTCTCTCGTGGTTTACACTCGCAGGCGTCGCGCTGTTCATAGCAGGCCTGTACGCCGCCGTGACGACCGGATGGATCGTCGGTTTGATCTTCATCATCCTGTCGCTCTTCTCCGCTGGTACCGCGGTTGCCTTCCGGACTCACCACGAGCAGGAAGTGCAGCAGCAGGTTGCCGAGTTGCGCGACCTGCGTCTGAAGAACGAAACCGAACGCCACACGTTGCTCGAACAGATCCTGAGCTATGTCGACAAAAGTGGCCTGCGCGAGTGGTTTGGTCGTGATTTCCAACTGGAAGATTTGCAGCATGGCGAATTGCTCGGACTGGCAACGCGCCGCGCGGCGAGCCTGCAGCAGGTGCAGACGGACTACCAGCGGATTCTTCAGGTCCGTAAACGCCTAAGTCTTTTCCGTGGCAAGTTGCAGATTCAGCAACGGGATCTGGCCAACGCCCGCAAGAGTTGGTGTCAGACCCTCGCCTACCTGGGATTGGATGAAACAGCCGACCCTGATTCGGCGATTGAACATTGGAACAAGGTTTCCGCCGCGCGCGATCGCCGTCGCAGGCACCTTGAAACCCGTGATCAGTCGCAGGACATTCGTTTGTCGTATGACCGGTTCCGCAAACAGGTGGAAGACCTCGGACGGCGGATGCAGCGACCGAAACAGAACGCCGCAAATCCGTTTGAACTGGTCGACGCCTGGGATCGCGAATTGCGAGCCGCTCGGGAAGCGAGTCAGGAGCGAAAGCGATTAAAAGTCCAGTCGATCCAGTACCGTCGGGAAGCCGCTGACTGGCAGCGCAAGCTGGATGCACTTCACGAAAATCAAAGTGCCCTGCTGGCTCTGGCGGGGGTCTCGCATCGCTCGCAGCTGGACAAACGCCTGGAATTGATGGAACGTCGCAAGCACGTCGAAGCACTGCTGGAACAGTCCGAGCGAGATCTGGAACACATCATCAAGTCGGAACCCGATGTCGCCATCGTGGAAGACGAACTGTTACGGTTCAATCCGAATGACGTGACAGGGATGGCTCGCCAGTACAGTCGTGAACTGGAAGAAATCGAACAGCAATTGCAACAAGGTTTCGAACAACTCGGGACAGTCAAGCAGGAACTGAAGACACTTGAGGCGGATCGCAGCAGCACTCGGATCCGCGCCGAATTGTCACAAGTGGAAACACAGCTCCGTTCGGCCTGGGAAAACTGGTTCGCGGCATCGCTGGCCAACGACGCCATCGATGATGTGGCGACTCAATTCGAGCAGGCCAATCAGCCGGAAATGCTCGCTGCGGCGATTCCGTTCCTGCAGAAACTGACGTTGGGCAAATATCACCACCTTTGGACGCCACTTGGTCGCAAGCATCTATACGTGGATGATGATGCGGGTGAATCCCGGCCGGCCGAAAAGCTGAGCGGTGGAACCCGCGAGCAACTGTTCCTGGCGATCCGACTGGCGATGGTGAAAGCCTTCTCGAACAACGGGATTGAACTTCCGATGGTTCTGGATGACGTCACCGTCAACTTCGACCAGCAACGATCCGAAGCCGCAGCAGATACACTGATTAACTTCACACAGGAAGGACAGCAACTGCTGGTCTTCACGAGCCATCTGCATTACGCACAGTTGTTCCAGCAACGGAAGGTGGAACCAATCTGGCTGCCTGCACGGCATCCCTCACAGGTGATTGACCCGGTTGAAGAACGTCGGGCAGGATAGCCAGAGAATTGGTTTGGCAATCGTGGTCGTGATTCGCGGGAGCGAACCACGACGATCTGGCTATTTCTCCTCGCGTCGGGCTGATGCCACAAACTTCAGGAATTCATCACGTCGGGTTGTGACAGTTTCTGCAGGTCCGGTCATCTTCACGAAGAAGTCGGCTTCACCCAATGCGGCTGCAACGCCGAGCAATTTGGAATTCTTGTTGGGCGCACCTCCGCCAAACATGTCGGAATACGTCCCGGTCAGCTCGATCAGGGTCGCATCGCGACCATCGAATTGGATTTTGGTCTGACTGGCAGGAGGATCCTGCGGCCCAGCCTGGATTTGTCCGCGCCATCGATCCAGATTTGCTTCGATTCCGCCACGTGCCGAGGACAGCGTCAGCCGGGCCGGGCCGGCTTCTCCAGGAATTGTGAATTCACCCAGCAGGAAATCACTCTTCGGTGGTTTTTCTTCCCAGTCGCCCGGGACTTTGAACGTGAATCCACCAACTGTCGTGTCACGCAGTTCAGATTTTTCTGCGGGGGATTTCGGAGCTGACTTGGCAGTTTCTGATTCGAGTGCCGGAGCTTTGGCAACTCGTGTATCCAATGGTTTGGATTCTTCAGCGCAGCCCGCAAGAATCAGGGGTGCCAGTATCCAGTGAATTCTCTTCATGGTTTGCCTGTAAGTTCGCTATTTGTTTCACGGTCGTGAACCAGGGAGATTACGGTCTCCTCAGTCTGTTGTCATATTTTCCTGGAAAATGGCTATCGCGGGCAACGCTCTGACGAACGATTGCCTCGAAATTATTGGAAATCGGTTTCCTCCAGATGGAGTTACGCAACATGTTTTCCAGAAATGGCTTGCAAGAAATCCTGGCGTGTGAATGTCGGAAAAATGAGGCTGGCGGGAGCGGCCCATCTTCGAAAGCCTCCGAATCGTTCCCGTCTTCCCCAAGTTGCCGTTCGTCGTTATCATCCCCCACTTGCTTGCTATGATGGCCTGCTGATTGACGCGAACGAAAGGAGTGCCCCAGTGTCCGTGCGGAATTTTCTACTCTTGGCTCTGACAGCCACGTTGTTGATGGTGCGATCCGCAGTGGCGCAACCTGAAGCCCGGTTTCAAGTCGTGCAAACTGGAGTTGATCCCCTGAAAGCGGATCTCAAGTACCTGGTGGAACTGAGTCCCAGTCCCGCTCTCAAGAAGCAGTGGAAAGAGACTCTCGAACCGCTGCTCGACAGTTTTGCGGAAGGCCTCGATCCAACCAAGCCGATCCGCGTCGATGTGATCGTCGGCAAGGACATTGGCTACGAAATGCACTTCCCGATTTCCAAACTCGATAAAAAAGGGGGCTTTATCCCGAATATCACCGGGTTTGGATTCAATGTGAAGTCCCTCGGTCCCGATCTCTATTCCGTGACTCAAGCGGGTGGCAAGGGGGCTGCAGCCAAAAACCCGATGTTCATGCGCTATGTCAACGGATACGCTTCGATCGCCATGACTCAGGCTGCCGTACCAGCCAACATGCCACACCCCATCACCGACAAGGAAAAAGGTGTGCAGCCGCTGATCGACAAAGGATACGATGCCATCGGATCCCTGAAGAACAGTGTTGCTCCCGCTGATCTGGCAACGCGTCGCAAGAACTTTGTCGAATTGAGAAAGCAGCTTGAAGCGGGTCTGGCGTTCAAGCGGAACGAAGACAAGAACGATTTCGCCATGCGTAAGCTCGCTCTCGTCCAGAACCTGGACGAAGGGGAGCGATTCGTTGTCGAAACCGAAGAACTGATCCTGGGTTGGACAACCTCGATTGCAGACAAAGATCCAGGCCGTGGCCGAGCCGAATTCAGCATCGCGGCAATTCCGGGTACTGATCTGGCCAAAAGCACCGAGATTCTTGCTGCCAAGCCCAGCTACTTCGCCAATGTCGAATTGAGCAAGACGAGCGTCGTTTCTGGCAAGATAAATTTTGCAGTCGATGCTCTCCGTGTGGCTCACCTGAAAGAAATGTACAGCACGGTTCGGCCCGTCGTGGAAGCGAGAATCGACAAACGCCCCACGATCAAAGAACCGGCACAGAAAAAAGCCGCCAAGCAAGCTGCCGGACTGCTGATCGACATGCTGAATGAAGGCCTGGAATTGGGCGTGGCCGATTTGTTTCTCGACGTCCGCTCGGCTGGCGATGGCAAGCATACGTTGATCTGTGGAGTGCGATCTGCCAATGGCAAGAAGGCCGATGAAATCGTCAAGCTGCTGCCACAGATCACTGCAGGTCGCGATGTGAAGCTCGATATCCAGAAGATTGGCGACGACGTCAGCGTCCATTCGGTGGCAATTCCGAAACATCGACAGCCAGCCTTCCAGAAGGTCTTCCCTGGCGAAACCATGCTGTACGTCGCGACATCCAAGAATGCAGTTTGGGGTGCGGCGGGAGTAAATGCTCTGGCTGAACTGGAAGCCGCAATCAAGCAGACTGCTTCGGCGGCTCCTGAAACGGTTGATCCTCGCGTTGCGTATTTCACAGCAAATGCTGGAACGCTTGTCGATCTGATTGAGATTGCCAAGCCCGAACCTCAGAAGATTGATACGACACTGAGCAAGGACGAGCAAAAGCGGCTGGAGCAACTGGAAAAGGATCTGCAGAAGATTCGTAAACTGGCCGTGGATGCCACCGCTGGCTGCGATGCCGTGTTCAGCGGAGAAGTGAAAAAGGTCGGGAACAAGGTCGAAGGCTCGATCGATGTCAGCGAATGTGTGCTGAAGTTCATCGGATCTGTGACGGCCGATTTCTCCAAGATTTTCCAGTAAATCACGGGCAGGAATTCGAGTGATTTTCTCCGGGCGGCACGGTCAGTTTGACCGTGCCGCTCGTGTTTCCAGCGATCATCAATTCGGGTCACAAATACCATGGTGATGTTCTTCGGCTGGTTGCTGACGGCTATCTGGATCGTTGCGGCGGGCTTGCCATCACTCTGGTTCATTGGTCGAACGCTGAAGCGACACAGTGATCGTGTCCCTGATCCGGTCGAATGGCCATTTCTGTCAGTTGTTGTCCCGGCTCGCGATGAAGGGCATAAGATCGAGGCGGGACTCCGTTCGCTGATTGCGGCAGATTATCCCCGGTTTGAGATTCTCGCTCTGGATGATCGCTCGCGAGATGAAACAGGTGCCATCATGGATCGCCTGGCGGCTGAGTGCTCTCATTTATCGCAGTCTGTGCTTCAGGTGATTCATATCACAGAGTTGCCTGAAGGATGGCTCGGGAAGAACCATGCACTGCACATCGGCAGTCAGCGTGCTAAAGGTGACTGGATTCTGTTTACGGATGGTGACGTTGTCTATCAGCCGGACACATTGCGACGAGCGGTTACATACGCCATGGCGCGTGGTATCGATCACCTGCCTCTGTTTCCCAACATCGAAGCCCCAGGCATCTTTGAGGCTTCGTTCGTGGCATGCTTTGCCCTGGCCTTTGCAGGAGGGACTCAACCTGCACTCGTTCCCAGTCGACTTCCCTGGTTCTATGTGGGTGTCGGTGCCTTTAACCTTGTTCGACGCAATGCGCTGGAACGTGCCAATGGTTTTGAACCGATTCGCCTGGACATCATGGACGACGTGAAGCTTGGCAAGTTGCTGAAGCGTACAGGGTCACACAGCGAGGTACTGTGTGCAGGAGAGGCCTTTCGCATCCGTTGGCAGAATTCGGCATGGGCTTGCATCACCGGTCTGGAAAAAAATGCATTTGCCGCCGCGAATTATTCGATCATCGGACTGCTGTGGATCGCCATTGTCTCCACATTCGTTTTTGTCGGCCCCCTCGTGGGAACACTGTTCGCGGGAGATGCACGTCCGGGTTATGTCGTTGCCCTGGTATTGTCGCACGCAATCTATGCCTTCAACGCACGAATCTTCGGCCATTCGATCTGGATCTTTCCGCTGCTGATCCCGTCGGGGCTATCGTTCGTGTTTGCCTTCCTGCGATCAATGTGGATCACTCTTCGTCAGGGAGGCGTTCGCTGGCGCGACACGTTTTATCCACTCAGCTTGCTGCGAAAGAACGTGTACCACTGATTTCGGGTGCATCCAACTTCTGCGGGACTCAGGATCCAGTCGAGATTCTCCGATCTTCGCGGCGGCAATTCGTCCGTTTGGAATGAGCCTGAGCCAATCTCATGCGCTTTTGCCCGTCATCAATGCGCGGATGGCATCGACCCACCATCCGAAAAACATTCCATAACCAATGAAGCATAAGTGCATGGTAACGATCAGAAAGAATACAATCCGAAAGGGAAGTTTCAGGGTCTTGTGGCGAAAGATCTGTCGGCCCAATTGTGCTCCTGGCCAGCCCCCCAGAATTCCCATGATATGAAGTGTTCGTTCAGAAATTCTGGGCTTCTCTCGAACGGCAGCACGTTTGTCGATTCCATAGGCAACGAAAGCGACGATGCTCCCCGCAACGGTCGCCAGAAGATAGATCGCCAGTGTGGCAGGAAGTCGTACCCCGTCACGTGTGAAGGCGAGATAAAGCAGATACGAAGCCGCGGCAAACCAGAAGACCGCAAAGAAGGTGAACCACCGCTGAAAGCGGTCAAATGGATTCAGCCATTCCAGCCAGGTTCGTCGGCGTGCCACGATGCAGGTCTCTGTGAATTCGAGTTCTTAAAGCCAAAAGAGATAGAGTGCATCTCACTTAAGTGTGGCGTCCCGCGGGCATCAATCGACAGCGTCTCACCGATGTTTCGACGCGACACGGAAGTGCGACACGCACTAGCATACCGTACCGCTGAATGATTGTCGGGTCTGGGCATCGAACACATTGAATTGCAGACGTTTTCCCAGATTTCTGCTACAGTAAACGGGGCTGCTGTCGGCATCCAGAGGAGGCGTCGGCGGTGGTCCGACGTAGAACCCCAGAAACCGTGACGATACGGACACAGATCCACGATGGCAGAACAGAAACGATCGGAGAACTCCCCGCCGCCAAACGGCAGACCGGCAGGTTCCCCCTCCGCCAGTCCTGCAGGTGCCGCCAAGCGGCCCGCTGAACCTTCTGTCGCATCAGCGAAAGGTTCTCCACCGGACTCGAATGAACGCCCTGGTTCGGTCGATCTGACTGGCCGCGTGCTGGGTGATTTCTGCCTGCTCAGAAAACTGGGCAAAGGTGGCATGGCTGATGTGTACCTCGCCGAACAAACCAGTCTGCGACGGCAGGTGGCAATCAAGATCATGCGGGCTGACTTCGTGGCGGACCCTCAATACGTCAAGCGATTTCGGCACGAAGCCTCGGCTGCTGGCGGGTTGAATCACCCGAACATCGTCCAGGTCTATATGGTCGGCGAACAGGACGGGATTCACTTCATCTCGCAAGAGTACGTTCAGGGGCGCAACCTGAAGGAATTCATCACTCGCAAGGGTCCCCTGGAAGTTCCGATCGCGCTGCATGTCTTGAAGCAGGTTGCAGCAGCGTTGCAGGTCGCGGCTGACAAGGGAATTGTTCATCGCGATATCAAACCCGAAAACATCCTGCTGACGAAAAAGGGCGAAGCCAAAGTCGCTGACTTTGGACTGGCACAGCTCACACTGCAAGGGGAAAAGGTGGCGCTGACACAGGTCGGTGTCACGATGGGTACGCCACTCTACATGAGCCCCGAACAGGTCAATGGTCGGCCTCTGGACGCACGTAGCGATATCTATTCGCTGGGCGTCATGGCTTGGCACATGCTGACAGGATATCCCCCGTTCAATGGTGAAACGGCCCTCGCTGTTGCTGTCAAACACTTGAATGAACAGCCACCGTCACTGGCTGAGGCCCGGCCTGATGTCCCGGTCGGTGTTCGCAATCTCATCGAACGGATGATGTCGAAAAAGAAAGAGGACCGTCCTGCAGATGCCGTGGCAGTTCTCAACGAGATCAAGCAACTCTTGCGGCAGGTCACGAATAAAGAGACGCCCCCTGAAGCGGCGTTTCGGCCGAGTCGTGGGGGGACAACTCAATTTCACACGACGTTTTTTGAACGTCCTGTCCGTCGACAACTGGGATGGCTGGGTGCGGCCTGTCTTCTGGCGGCCTCCAGCATGGCAGGAATCGGCTGGGCGATGCGAATCTCGGATCCCCTCAAGGCCCCACCCGGAAGCGGCAGCAAACCTGTTGCGGTCTACGACACGGTCGACGGGCAATTCTATCATGCTCAAGGGCATCCCACGGACGAAGCGGCCTGGTATGCGGTCAAGGAAAAACTTGCTCATGAATCTGGCAATCCCGCTCGCAAGGAAGTCTATGAACGGATGCGGGATCGCTGTGATGTTTACCTGGCCATGATTTATTTGAGCGATGGCCGTCGGGATCAGGCGGTTCGTACATTCAATGATTTTGCGTCGTCGTCAGACAACTGGCGGCGTGCTCATGGATTTGCCGGGATGGCTGTTTTCGAGGATCTGAAAGGGGACAAAGCGGACAAGAACGAAATTCGCAAGCTCAGCCAGCAGGCGACAAACCTGATCCGCCAGGCCCCTGATGGCGATCGCCGTCTGGAACCCGTGATTGAAACTGCTTTGCAGGATGCGATACGACGTGCAGAAAACCGACCTCAATGAACCCGTATGGGTTCCATGGCGTGAACGGCATGACCGTTGCACATCAACAGATTTGAAACAGCTGCATCGTGATTGTGAGATCCCACAGTCGGCAGATGTGGTCTGTTTCAGCAAAATTGAGCGTCTGCAGACGTCTTGAGAGAATCCCAGTAACGATGGCAGGAATTGAGCTTCCATGAGTGATTTGGCTGGCGAATACGATGTCCTGGTGATTGGCACAGGCCCCGGTGGCGAAGGGGCGGCCATGCAGGCTGTGAAGCATGGAAAATCTGTGGCTGTGATCGAGCGGGAGCCGACCGTCGGAGGCAGCTGTACTCATCGCGGGACGATTCCCAGCAAGGCACTGCGATACGCCATCTTTCAGATGACGGAAGTGAACAGCAACGTCCTGTTTCGCGAGCATGGCATTACAGCCAACTTCATGATTCCCGACTTGCGTCGTCGTGCGAAGTCAGTCATCGAAGCCCAGGTCAAGATGCGGACAACCTTTTATGATCGTAACGACGTCCCCATCATTCGCGGGCAGGCGAAGTTTCTGGACCCGTATACAATTGAAGCGGTCGAAGCCGATGGCTCACGAACCGTCCTGCGCGGTAAGTATGTCGTGATCGCTACTGGCTCGCGGCCTTATCGACCACCAGAAGTCGATTTTTCGCACTCACGTATTTTCGACAGCGACACCATTCTGGATGTCGACTTCCACTTCAAGTCAATCACGGTTTTTGGAGCAGGTGTCATCGGCTGCGAATATGCGTCGATGTTCCGCAACCTGGAGATAAAGGTCAATCTGGTCAATACCCGCGACCGGCTGCTGGAATTCCTCGACGAAGAAATCGTGGATGCGCTCAGCTATCACCTGCGGGAACGGGGTGTCGTCATTCGTCATCGCGAAGAGTTCGATCGAATCGATGCAGTCGAAGACGGTGTCGTGATGGCACTCAAGTCCGGCAAGCTGCTCAAGACCGACATCCTGTTGTGGGCGGCTGGCCGTACAGGCAACACCGACAGCCTGGGACTGGAGAATACCGGCATCATCCCGGATCAACGGGGTAACATTCCCGTCAATGAAAAACTGCAGACAATTGTCCCTCACATTTACGGAGCCGGTGACGTCATCGGTCCGCCGGCGCTGGCAAGTGCCGCGTATAATCAGGGGCGCTATGCAGCCAATGAAATTCTGAAGGCGCTCGGTTGTGGCGACGAATGTGGACTTCCACCGTCACTCGATATCCCCGCCGGGATCTATACCAGCCCGGAAATCAGTTCACTCGGCAAGACCGAACGCGAATTGACGCAGGAAAAAGTTCCGTACGAAGTGGGACATGCACACTTCAAGAGTATCGCTCGTGCACAGATTACGGGGCAGACGGCAGGGATGTTGAAGCTGCTGTTTCACCGCGAAACCCTGGAAATCCTGGGGATCCATTGCTTTGGTGCCAATGCGAGTGAAATCATTCACATCGGTCAGGCCATCATGTCCCAGCCAAAGCCGCATAACACGCTGTTGTACTTCATCAACACGACCTTCAACTATCCGACAATGGCCGAGGCCTACCGCGTCGCGGCACTTAATGGTTACAACCGGCTGTTCTGACATGGGAAGTGCCCTACAGCGACCTTGGTCAAAGTAACGAAGTCAATCGGGCGACACTGGTCGTAAGCGGTCGCGCTGTCGACCAGCGCCTTCAGTAAAGACGCGATTTTCGCAGAGCTGACTGCCAAAAATCTGGTGCAGACCTGATATGATGGAGTTCCTTTTTGGAGTGGGCCATGCAGCCGAATCGCAAAGTAACGATTGAGCGGAAGTCGCTCAGTGACGATTCATCGCCACCGACGGCGGCAACCCCGGCAGAACTGCTGATGATGGTTTGGCCACTGACGATTGAGGCGTGGGCGATGCAAGGAGTAGACATTGCTCAATCCCGACTACAGAGACACGTTGTCCATGTTGAACGACGAGGGCGTTGAATACCTCGTCGTCGGTGCTCACGCACTTGCGGCTACGGTCTAGAACTACTGGGGACTACCGGGACACAGTGCCCCACACGCGTCAGAGCGACAAGCAGTTCCAGCCTGCGGGCGGACGTCGAGCGGTTCCTCCAGAGCCTGAAGCGTGATCGTGGCTGAATGGCATGTAAACGATATCTACCGGATAGAGCGAGTGCATCTCCTCCCGCTTTTCTGAGAAATTTCGAGATAATGCATGTCGAGATCAGGGCGTGTTCATCGTAATCCCCTTGAAGAGTCTACATGGCTGCAAAGGTGACATTCCAGAATGCTTCGACCGCATGAAATTGCCGCGATCCTGCTCGCCGAGCGATTGCCGCTCACGGCCTTTGTGGCCAGCGTGACACGCGATTTTCATTTGGCAGAAGACATCTTTCAGGAAGTGAGCGTTAAGGCTGTGGCAACTGCAGCCGAATTTGAAAGTCCGCAGCATCTTCTGAACTGGGCGCGCCTGGCAGGGAAGAACCGCGCAATCGACGTCTTGCGGACACGAGACGGACGTTACGAGGGCTTGAGTGACGAGATTCTGGCGACCCTTGCTACGGAATGGCCCAGCAAGTTTGAGGTCTCTCAGATGCGGGGAGCACTGACCCACTGTATCGATCAGGTGACCGATAATAATCGCGAACTCCTGCGGTTGCGTTACTTTGAAAGGCGGTCCTGCGATGAGGTGGCTTCAATCCTCGGCCGCAAGATTGAGACGGTGTATCAGGCCCTGTCGCGGTTACACAAAGCTCTTGGCGATTGTATCCGTGCACGTCTGCAGCAGGAGACCGCCTGATGGATGACTATGAATTCCTGAACCTGGTCATGCGATACCAGGACGGGACTCTCACTCTTGTCGAGCAGACGCGATTTGAGCAGGCGCTGACATGCGAAGAGGCGAAGCGAAAGCTTTTTGCGGAAACGCTGGTGCTTACCGCGTTATTGGGCGACCAGTTTCGCCAGGATGCCATCCGCACTCCGGAAGCAAAGTCGAGAGTCTGGCTGGGACGTGTACAAAAACATTCCGTTATGGCGGCTGTGATGCTGATACTCGGCATCCTGCTCGGATTGATCGGAAGTAGTGTCGTCTTGGCCATGACGAAGGCGCATCTTGTCGTCACGACGGAAGAGCTTCCAGCTCTCCGAAACGGCGGCTTTGAATCTCTGGCCGGACTCCTGCCAGTCGGCTTTCCCCGACATGGCGGTCTCTGGGGTGGAGATGGTGTCGAAATTGGGAATTTCGACGAGGCGCAAGGAAAGCATTGTGCCCAGTTTCTGCGGCCTGAAGCCGATACCGCGACTCCCCAGGGACGTGCTATCGCCTGCGACCTCTTCCAACTGGTGGATCTCCACGAGTTGCCGCGACGCTCTCATGGTCAGGACCCTCCGTCGTTCGAGCTGTCCGCCAAGTTCCTCGATGCCCGTCCAGAAAACACGAAGCCGTCAGTCACGTTCTTTTGCCAGATTTACCTGTTTCGCGGTGACCTGACGACGATGCACGAGACCTGGCCTTCCAACATCAGTGAGGCGGTGTCGAGCGGTTCGGCAGAGTTTACGACATTGGGCGACAGCGGATGGCGACTGGTGACTGCCCGTTGCCTGAGTGTGGATGATGCCGACTTTGCGGTCGTGCACATTGCCGCTCGCCCGAATCTTCGCGGTCCGATGCCAGCCGATCTGTTCGTCGACGACGTCAAGCTCACTCTGAAAACTCGTCCTACGCTTCCCGAACAAGTCGTGGAACCCTGATGGCAGCTACCGGCTCCGATGACAGAAAGGTCACGATTCGCGATGAAACTTGAACTCCTGCTTATTGCCACTCTCGTCTTGAATCCCTTCGCAGCGAGCGCGATTGACTATCCATACCAGACCGCCGAGCCTCAGAAAAATGGTTGGCCGCTGACGCCCGAGGAACGCAGCTACATCCTCGATAAGCCAGAGTACGACCGCCGTCCGGGGCGTGAAGCCAATAAACACCTGCCACAACTCTGGCCGGTCGTACCCTGCGCGGGGCATTGGGGCGGTACGAGTTGGCTGGATACCCACGCCAAACTGGTGGAGTACGTGAAGGCCAATCCTGGTCCGTGCGATGTATTACTGGTTGGCGACAGTATCACCCAACAATGGGGCAGTCCGCTTGACAAGGGCGTGCTCAACGAGGCCTGGAAGCGGAACTTCGCAAATTATCGCACAATCAACATCGGAATTGGTGGTGACAAGACGCAGAACGTGCTTTGGCGGCTCGACCACGGCGGGGTGGATGGACTGCAACCGAAAGTCGTGATCGTGATGATAGGCAACAACAACATGTTCTTTACGCCCGAGACGGGGGTTGCACCAGCTGCCAAAGGGGTGCAGACATGTGTGGTCAACCTGCGCGATAAGTTTCCCAAAGCAGCCATGGTTGTCGCTAAGATTCTGCCATGTCATGCGCCGGGAAACACCTTCTACGACGACATCAAGAAGACGAATTCGGAACTCGACGCGTTACAGATGGATCGCGACCCGCAGGTGCGGGTGTTGGATCTGACGAGCGACTTCACGAATCCCGATGGGACTCTCAGGAAGGAACTGTTTACGCCGGATAACATCCATCTGAGCCTGGCGGGTTACGCTGTCTATGCCGAGCGACTCAAGCCATTACTCGACAAGCTGCATGGCGGAAAGGGGCTCGGTGGCGAAGTCGTCGTGCCGAAGTTCAAGAACAGTGCGACGATCCCCGAACCGGCATCGCCTTCCCAGCCTACGACGAGCACAGCCCCTTTGACGCGCAACGCCTCGCTTTCAGAGTCGATGCTTAGGCCAACTCCGAAAACGGCAGACGGGCAGCGACTTGTCTATCCCTATGCCCCCTACAACGAAGGCCGAATGGACCCGCAGTTGTCTGGCTGGCCATTGACGGATCAAGAGAAAGTCTGGGTGGCGAAGCCCGAATACTCTCGCAAGCCAGGTCATGAAGTGCTGAAGCATCTTCCGGACATGTGGTTCGTCACCCCAACGGCGGCACGATGGGGTAACGAAGGTGAGGAAAACGGTTGGGTGGCGCATCATGCCAAGGGAATCGAAGCGGTGCGGTTGATACGTCAGGGGATCGACATCGTGCTCATCGGAGACAGCATCACTCAAGGCTGGGGTGGGGGTTGGGACGGGACTCCATTCAATGCCGCGTGGAAGAAACAATTCGGCGAACGGAAGGCGTTGAACTTGGGGATTGGTGGCGACCGTATCGAAAACATTCTCTGGCGGCTTGATCATGGTGCGCTCGATGGAGCGACACCGAAGGTGATCGTGCTGATGATCGGAGTGAACAATGCGCCGCTTGTCCATGCGAATGGCGTTCCGGTCACCGCAGCTGTGCACGGCATCAAGCTCTGCATTGAAAACATTCGTCTTCGGTGCCCGCAGTCTCAGATCGTCCTCGTGAAAATACTTCCCGCATTTGATCCTGCTAAGGAAGTCGGTGCCAGAGTCCGCGAGATCAATACCACTCTCGACGGACTGAAGCTCGATGCCGACGCGAACATCCAGATACTGGACCTATGGAAAGACTTCACGAACGCCGATGGAGCCCTGAAGACCGAACTGTATGCCGATCAACACCTGCACCTCAGCCTCGCTGGATATGACGTCTTGGCCTCGCAGCTAAAATTAGTCGTCGAGCCACACCTTAAGTGAGGAGGTTACTTGCAACTTCGCAATTCTCGCGGTTCTGAACGCATCGCAGAAACGAAAACACCCCGGGGCAATCGCCTTTCTCAATGTAGGGTGGGGCCAGCTCGCTTCGAACGCCGGCCCACCAAAACCAAATGTCGAGAAATAATGGTGGGCCGGCGCGGCGAAGCGCCACTTGCCCCACCCTACAATTACTCAAACCCGACGCCCGCGACACTTTGTCCATGTTGAACGACGAGGGTGTTATATATCTCGTTGGCCGAGATCACGCTCTGACGCAGGACCTGACGGTGGCTGATACCTGCTTCCACCTTTCTGCCGAAATTGCGAAGAATTACTCAACTGTTCTTTCGCCAGAGGGTCTGGTCCGTTCGATCTTCAAGCACGATCTTCAGTTCGTTGAGCTTGTTTCGAATCAGGTCGGCGACCGCGAAGTTCTTGTTTTTGCGGGCATCGGCACGGATCTGAATGACCAGTTGCATCAGTCCGTCCAGCAGGCCGTCATCGGCCCCGGCACTCTTTTTCTTCGCTTCGCGGAAGACGCCAAGAATGCTGGCGAGTTCCTTCAGCAGTGTCATCCCCGCGGTCAGGGCCGGGATCACGCTCTTGTTGGCAGCCGCGGTATCCAGTTTCTGGTCGCCAATAAAACCGTTCAGTGTCTTGCGAAGATCAAACAGGACGCCAACAGCACCGCCGGTGTTGAAGTCGTCGTCCATCGCATCCAGATAGCGCTGGCGCAACGAATTCAACTCGGCGAAGAATTCCGCAGGTGTCCCAGCCAGAGATTCACTGGAACGGGTTGCGGAGGAACTGAGCGAGTAGAACGACTGGCCTGCGACCCGTTCGTATGTTTCGAACAACCGGTAGAAGCCTTCCAGACTCTTGCCCGTTTCGGCAATACGCTCGTCGCTGAAGTCGATCGGGCTCCGGTAATGTGTCGCCAGCAGAAAGAACCGGATCGTCTCGGGATCGTGCTTGGCAAATAGTTCTTTAACGGAGGCTGCTCCCTTGGAGCCAGCCAGCTTGTTGGCTTCCTGGGCTTCCTTGGCCGCCATGTCAACAGGCTTGTCGCCGAGTTTATCGTGACCGCCGCCGACTTTGCCGGGCGCACCGCTCGCCTGCATCAGACCGTTGTGCAGCCAATAGCGGGCAAATGGTTTTCCGGTGCAGCTTTCCGATTGAGCCAATTCGTTTTCATGGTGCGGGAACATCAGATCGAGACCACCGCCGTGGATATCGATCGAGTCACCCAGGATCTTCTTGGCCATCGCCGAACATTCGATGTGCCAGCCTGGTCGCCCCGGGCCCCAGGGACTTTCCCACGCGGGTTCGCCCGGCTTGGAACCTTTCCACAGGGCAAAGTCAGCAGGATGATGTTTACCGCCATGCGTTTCCGCTCGAGTCCCGGCGAGCATTTCTGTCAGACTGCGTCCACTCAACTTCCCATAGTCTTCGTCTTTGGTGCAGTTGAAATAGACATCGCCGTCGAGAGGATAGGCATATCCCTTTTCAATCAGCGTGCTGATGATGTCCTGCATTTCCTGAATGTGCTGAGTCGCATACGGGAAATGATCGATCCCGTCGACGGCCATCGTTTTCAGATTGTCGAAATAGTCCTGCGTCATCTCTTTGGCGAGCGCTTCGACGGTCATCTTCTTTTCGTTCGCACGGTTGATCAGCTTGTCATCAACGTCGGTGATGTTGACGACCCAGGTGACCTTGTAACCGCAGTAGGTGAGGTACCGTTTGACCGTATCGAAGATGACCGGGCCGACCATGTGCCCGATGTGGGCTGGCTTATAGACCGTCGGTCCGCACAGGTACATTTTCACCTGTCCCGGTTCGACCGTCTGAAAATCTTCCTTCTGGCGAGACAACGTGTTGTAAACGCGAAGTGGCATAGCTCCGTCTTCCCTGTTGACGAAAAAGGTCCTGAATCTGGTCACCGCTTTATGAGTTCAGGCGCCGCGTCCCAGCAGCACCACGGCATCGGCATCAATCGCTTCCAGTCGGCCAATCGGACCGACCTTTTCTCCCGTTTTAGCCTTCACATTCACCCGGTCGGCAGCGATCTGCAGCATCGCAGCGATCGACTCGGCAATCGTTCGTTTGTGGACCGAGAGTTTAGGGCGTTCGGCATGAATCGTACAATCCAGATTTATCACACTCCAACCCCGCTCCTGAACGGCTCGCACTGCCGCCTGCAGAAAGACTTTGGAGTCGGCTCCGTGCCACTGTGGGTCCGTATTCGGAAACCATTCACCAATATCCCCTAACCCCGCAGCCCCCAGGATGGCATCGGTCACAGCATGCAGCAATACGTCAGCATCACTGTGCCCATCCAGCCCAAATTCATAGTCGATCGCAACGCCGCCCAGAATCAGGGGACGGCCTGCCACCAGTCGGTGCCGATCGTGTCCCAACCCCACTCGATAATCAGACAACGACATTGGATTTCTCAAATTTCGAACGGTATTCGACGGGTGTCACAAACGACTTCGGGTACGACGGCAAGTGCACCCAGGCGCGGATAATAGCCGCGGTCCCTGAACGTGACAATTGGATGATTAGAGCACGTCGCATTTCAGTGTGGCGTCCCGCGGGCATCAAACGACAGCGTCTAACCCATGTTTCG
>CAZSTW010000059.1:0-8830 GCA_964609845.1 uncultured Planctomycetaceae bacterium
CGAAGCGCCGCTGGTCCCACCCTTCATCCTGCACCACTTTAACAGGGTATTGGCACTGTCGCTCACTTTGGTCGGACGACTGCAAGTTTCGGGTCGGTCTCGCAATCAACACTACGGCGTCTTTTGTTCGCTTAACAATTCCTGAGCTCGCTGTTTTGTTGTTTCGAACCGAGGCTGCCAGGTTTCGTTCACGACTTTTTGCAAGAGTTCGCGGGCACGCGATTCGTGTTTGATCGTTCGCAGGAATTGAGCGTGTTGGATAAGCAGTTCGGGGTTCGTGGGTTCACATTCGAAGGCTGTGGACCACGCTCGATCTGCCGCCATAAACCGTTCTTCACTGACCATCGCGCTGGCAAATACCTGCCAGGCAGACGACTGGTCCGGTGTTTCTGCAAGCGGTGTCGTCCAATAATTCCAGGCTGCGGTGGGCAGACCCAGTTTCGACAGCATTCGGGCGGTCCGGAAGCAGACGTCAGTATCATTCACGTCAATTTCCCGCCATCGAGTCGCGGCCTTTTGGAGGATCATCGCGAATGCCAGTTTTTCTTGTGAACCGGCATCCATCAACTGTGCTGTTCGTAATTCGAATTGCTCAAACAGTTTGCCATAGTCCTGCCGGAACGCTTCCAGATTGACCGTCTTGGGCAGATCAGCAAATTCGATCTGGTAGGCTTTGTCCAGGAATTCGATCCACTCCACGAACTTTTCTCGCTGGCGGGCAATCTCGGCCGCACCGCGCCAGAGTTTTGAGCCCTTGGCCAGGTCACGGTCTGCCAGTGCCCGCTGAACACATTCTTCGGCCAGCTTCCAATCATTCGCTTCCTTGGCATATTGCAATGCGAAGATGTTCAATTCAGGTTTGGTCGCCAGATCCTGATCCTCAATCGCCAGGCGGAATACTGCTGCGGCCAAACTGGATTCGTTCAGACCAAGGCAGCGCCGTGCGACAGCTATCAGTTCGATACGGCGGCCTTCTTCCTGGAGCGTATGAGCCGCTTCCAGCACGAGCGAACCCCACTGTTCGCACGGCTGATTCGTCGGCGTCTTGAAGTGCTTGACGAAGGCTTCGTGAGTGTCTGCCTCAAGAGGCAACGGATCACCCGCATCAATCGCATCGGCAAATTCTTGCTCCAGCAATTCTGTCGCCTGCGCGATCGCCCTTTCATGGCCGATCAGCATCAACCAGTTGATTCGATCATGGCGACCAAATTCGGGGAAGTCATGATGTCTGCCAATCGCAGCTACTGTGTCAGCCAGTTTTCGTGCAGCCTTGGCATCCAATCGCTCCGTCCGCTTCAAGCTGGCCTTCACGGCATTAATCAGGTACGACGCGGACTCAAGCGTTCGACATTCACGAGCGAATTGTAGCGTCGAGGCGAGGTTGTTTTCAACGTCCTCAATCGAGCGATCTCGCGAAGCTCCGTTGTCGGTCACCCAGATCGACAGGTGGTTATTGATGCCAGACAACTGCTTCAGGAATGGGCTGGCATGATTGTTGATGCTGATCGTCCGATCGATACTTCCTTCAAGGACCAGCCGGGCAAACTGCTCTACAAATGATGCCAACGCGGAATCAGGATGCTGTTTGGTCAGATTGGTGACCAGCGGCTTGTTCGGTGCGACCGACGCCATCAGGACCGCGAACCCAATCCGATGATCGCCGCGAGCCGTGTAACGCTGATCAATCAACGTAGCCAGTTCTTCCCCGCGTCCTTCAGCAAAGTATGTTCCGAGTAACTTCAAGGCATCGTCGTCTGACAACGCAGCAAAGTCTGGAGCGTTGGTTTGCAGGTTTACGGGAACCGTGACCTGTACTCCGCCCGACGATCGATACGGGAGTGGTAGCACGACCAGGTTAGTTGTGTCTGGTACCAGGCCAGGAGCTTCAACCGGTTTACGAAGATATTGTCGCTCGGAAATCAGTTGATTATCCACGTCGTACAGCCGAACCGTTCCGTCTGTACTGATTGTCAATTTTCGCAATACCTTTTTCGAAGCGAGATCCACGACGCGCGATTCGTTCAATTCGCCCGATTCTGCAAACACCAGTTCGATGGCGAGACGTCGCACAGCCGCTTTGTCTGCGGGCTTGTCGGTCTTTACAGACGGAACGGTATTGCCTTGTGGCAAGCTGTCGACTTGTTTTGGAGTGATCCGAATTGTTCGTGGTCCAATCACCTTCAAATCCGCCCCGACCGATAAGTCATCGGCTGCGGGAACGTACCAGGGAATTAACGATTGAATGGCAGGCTGATGGAATCGGCTGGTCTTCCGCTGAGCCCCCAGTGCGATTTCAGGGTAAAGGTGCCACATCGTTGTACCGTCATGAATCGTCGTTTCTTTCAACCCTTCACCAACTTCACGGTGAAGAACAAAGCGACCCGCCCCATCGGCCACGAGAGTTTTTGCCAGGTCCTTTTCTTTTTTGGAGACAAACTGAATGCTTTGCCAGCCGATCGAGCGTGCTTTATCGATCAGTTTGCGAGCTTCAACATCAACATCGCCGCTTTCGGGTTTGCGGGCCACATTCGCGACAATTGCCAGGCGATTTGCGGACCAGGATTGCAATCCAGGGGCGTAACCCGGTAATGATCGAGCACGCTGAAGGTTGTGAATCGGGTCGAGAACCGCAACCTCGCCGTAACGCTCTTCGCGAACATATGCATCTTCGATCAATTCGCTGTACCATGGACTGACAGGAATCGGTGATGTGTTTTTGTAGAAACCAGCGCCCACAGTTGGCAGACTACCTGGAATCTTGATTCCCTTTGTCCACCGACCGTCATCCCAACGCGACGAGGCAACCGCCCAACCAAGATTGCGGTTTCGGTCGAAGAATCCACCAGTACCTGCCGTAAAGCTGTAATCTTCGATACCCCCGAAGCCATTCAACTGCGGCAATGAACTTCCGTGCTGCAACCGGCTCCAGAGAAATTCGCCATTTGCTAAACGACTCCCTGGTATGCGTCCAAGATGATTTTGCTGGGCGTGGAAATCGCTGAGACTGAACCGTTGTGGGTAAGTGACCGCGGCGGTATTTGGGTATTGCCTGTACGATGGCCATGCGGACTCTGGTGGCATCATCGGGATGCCGCCACCGTTAGCAATAAATGTCCAATTTGTGACCTCGGGTTCGAAGTCAAAATCATTCGACACAATGCCATTAACGTCCCAATTTCTTATGGGAAGTCCATCAAAGGACCCTGACAAGCTAATGATTGCCTGGTCCGCTTCAGACACATTCGCATCATTAAATGCAGCGAAGTTGCGAGATTGCCAAAGTGGAGTACGCAACTCTGGTATGTTGATTACTCCATCTCCGCTCATGAAACGGATTGCGTCAGTGTTGCCGATGTCAACAAGACGCACTGCGGCGAGTTCATCGATTAGCCCATGGCTCTGTCCCGATTCGAAAAAAGCAGCGTAAGGCAGTCCCACACCCCGGCCGTTGCCTGCAGATGACTTCCAGTACCACTCCGTACTGTCTGATCGTTCATTCAATCGATGCAACCGTGTGTAACCCCAGTGATTTCGAAACTGGTGACCGTAAAGCTGCCAATACTCCTTTCGATTGATGACCGACTCCCAAGCGATTCGAACAGGATCCGTAGCGGCAGCGTTTGCTGCTTCGATTCGTTGAATCTCATTCAGAATCCGTTTCACTTCAACTTCTTCAGCGGTGAGCAACCGTTTGAATTTCTGCAGATCCGTCGCGGGCCGTTGCTCGGCCACACTGCGGTCGTAACTGGATTGTGCAACCTTGGCACGTCCTTCTGCCAGCTTTAGACGCTCTTTCGCTGACTCGAGTGGCGACAGATTTGCAGGACCGTTGTCAGCGACAATGGGGATCTGTGCTGGGGCGGGATACATCGCCCAATGATCCTTGCGGCCTCGATCCACGTTGAACTGCGCATACATCGCCTCCGTTTCCAGAACGAGCAGCGATGTGAACGGCGACATGACGTACATTCGCTTACTCAGTTCGGTGATTTCTGCTTTATGCTCTTCCGCACCAAGTCCGATCAGGCGATCAATCTCCAACCGAGCCCAGGTCCGGGGAAGATGCCCCGCTGTTGTGGCACCTTTCTCTGACTCTTGTGTTTTCGCGAGTTTCAGTACCTCAGAATATGGCTGACCGTTTACCATTCCCTTCACGACGATGTTCGCCGGTAATGGTTCACTAACGGTGAAACGAGCTACCGCCGCAAGTTCCTGGCCATGCGCCAGAGTTGTCGTCAGCAACTGAAACAGCGGTTGATTTGCCCCTGCTTCAGAGCCGTTCGAGTCTGTCGTCACGGCGATCTCGGTCATTCGGGGCGCATTTAAAGTGCTCAGCAGATCAAATGCTCGCCAGGAAACGGCTTCATCCGGATTGATCTGGACCGTATGTCCGCCCGTTCGCTGGGCTGCCGTCTCCATAAAGGACTTTGACCAGCGTTTTCCAACCGCAACTCCCACGTAGCGAGCTTCGGCAGGCAACATTCTCTGCAAAGTCGTCAGGTCCCGTTCTCCCAGGACAGTGATTCCCGTCCCCAGATGGACAATCCATGTCTCACGCCCTGCGTCTCGTTGTTGCTGAACTCCCTGCAAGGCCTGGCCCAAGTCAAGAGCCCCGATCGGTGCGACCTCGTTGAGGAACCGCAGTGCTGCTGCGACATTATCGAGTGAACATTCGACACCCTTCGCTGCAAACGCATCAGGCTGAGTTCCCGCTCGCAGCATCGAAAACGTGTCCGAATGCTCTGTGTTCTCCAGCAAAACTTTGACAATCTGCCGCTGAGTCTCTGCCAGCAGCGGATTTCGATCGGCCGAATTTTCCACCAGAAAGATCCAGTGTCGCGGCTTCGTTCGCGCCACTTGTTTTGACGAAAGCTCTGGTCGATGTCGCAGCATCACATAGCGGAACCCATCCTGTTCATAGTGCGACCAGACGGTACGATTGTCTGTGGCTGCTTTGGTCTCCTCACCAATCTCGACAATAAGATCTCGATGAAGAGGTGCGTATTCCTCGCGTCCTTCGATCACCAGATCGCCTTGATCATCGCGAGCGGTCAGCAGGTGCGATGACGAGTACCACTTGCCTCCGAATCCTTGCTTCACACGGATATTGGTCGACCATTCCCGGACACCATCCAGATTGTGTCCCGCAGGAAATCGATAGACGCTTTTGCCATAGTCACGGGGCAATCGTTGTGTGTAACTGAGAATGATTCGCTTTTCCTGACGCGGTTCCAGCGGAAAAACCCGCATTTGAAACGTACTGCCATCAATCCATTCCAGCAAAGCAGGATCGCGACGTGTGTGTCTGATCTGCTCGAACACATTCCGGCCATGGTTTCGTTCAACCATACCCCCTTCCATTAACGTCCCATTCACATACATGGCCAGTCGAGAGAGTGACGCGTCCGCAGGAAGCGGGAAACGAAACGTTCCTTCCAATTGCTGCCAGGTGTGATTGAAATAAGTCTGGTCAATTGTCGTCCTGGCAAACCCATCTTCGATGTGCACATCGACGTGAAACTTGCGCAGTGAAAGTTTCATCTCCTGGCCCTGAGGATCAACGACTGTGATCGTTCCGCCGGAATGTTCGCTCGGGGGGACAATCACGGAACCCGCAGCCATCAGGTCCTTCACCCATTCCACAACATAGGCCGAACGTTTGGCTGGTCGCAATTCGGTTGAGTGAGCACCTGTCTGATCCGCGACCAATTCCTGACCCGCTGGAATAATTTGATCAAACCCACTGACCGCGACCTTTCCCTGGGTGACGACCACATTTGTTGCCTGGCCTTGAGCTTTCACGACGAACTTGGTTCCGAGCGCCGTGACTTCACGACCAGCTGTTTCGACGACGAACCGGTCGGCCGATTGGGGGCGAAACTGTGCTGAGGCCAGCGGCACGACTTCAACAAAGACCTCGCCCTGCAACAGCTTGATCCGGCGTCGACCGACGACTTCGACCTTTGAAAGTTCGTTGATCGACAAGACAGAGCCATCGGGAAGAGTCACGCGACGTTTTTCTCGCGGTCCCGTTGTCAGTAGCTGTCCCTGTGTTGCGGAGACCTGTAATGTATCAGGGCTCGAACCGGTGGCTGTCGATGGAATCGCACCAATCAATCCATGTGACGTGAGATGTCCCAGACCTGTGCGACCAGCCTCAACGTCCAGATTCTTCGCCAGATAGATTGAATTCCCCATCTGGGTCAGCGCCACTCCGACCGCCAGCAGCAGTCCAAGACATGCAACGACGATCGAAATCTGCGCATTACGAGATCTTGGACGTATCGACGTATTGGCGGAAACGGACTCCATTCCGAACGCTTCGTTCTTTATGGGTTCGTCATTCGCGGCCATACGAAATCGCGTCTGATGCAGGATTCGCTGGACAACGGGCTCCGGCAATGGTTCCGCCTGGACCGCATCCAGCGCGGCAGCGATATCCGCATCCGATTCTGGCTGATCGAGTTGACGTAGTGCTGCGGCAATACGGTTACTGAACAGTTCATCCGGCTGCCAGCTGTGATTCAGGGTGTCGGGATTGGCTGGATCGTTCATGGCGTGATCCCTTTCAGAAAAATCTCTTCCGGTAGAACCGGCTCGCAGTTTCACACATTTCGCGGACAGACCGCCGCTATTCCGATGTCACTTCCGCATCGCTCAGCTGAAGCTGTTCGCGCTGCTCAATCTCACGTCGTAATCGTTCCAATGCTCTGCGGCGGTAGACTCGGACGGTTGATGGAGGAATTCCGAGTTCCGTGGCCAGATGCTGACTGGCAACCAGTCCCTCGGGGGAATCTGCATCCGCCAGGACGATCCGCCGCTGATTTTCCGGAAGCAGTGCCAGCAGTTCTCGCAGGATTTCTGGGGCGATTCTTAATTCCGTGACACCATGTTCGTCCTGATCGGGCAGATTGTGATCAACAGCCCGTGGGTCAATCGACATGGCCAGTTGAGACGGCTCCAGGCTTGATTCCAACTGCCTTGCCTTTTGCCAGCCATACTTCAGGACATCGCGAGCAATATTTTCTGCAATCCGAAACAACCAGACTTTCAGGGAAGCCCGGTTGGGGTCAAAGCGAGTCCGATGCTGCCAGACTCGAAACAGCGCCGCTGCCAACACATCTTCAAAATCGTGAGTCGTCAGTCGACCGGAGAAACGTTGCTGGAGTAACGCGAGAATCGGAGGTCCGTGAGTTCGCAGGATCCGGTCGAGAACCTGCTGGTCCCCTGCCCGCAATTGCGTTCCCAGATCCGCCGAAGGGGTACTGCGAGTCATATCGCATCCATTGAGTGTGCCACCAAGAACGACTCCAATTCATCCCGCCACCGTAATATACGGAAACCCGTTACAGGGGTCAGGGATGAAGCACAAGTCATTGCGAGGCAACGAGTCATCGCGATTCAGGCTTACTTCAATAAACGCGCGATCATTTGTTCGAGCGAAAAGAGAAGACGACGTCACGCTCGCTTCGTTCAAGACGGCAAGACGCCACATTTCCTATTTCTCCCTTTGCGTCTTCGCGTCTCTGCGTGAGCCCCTCTTCGGGGGTGAAACCGCCACGGGATCAAAAAATGGGTTCCGCCTTGCTGACCGCTGAAACCCAATCGTGATTGTTCATCGTTCTTCCCCATATCGTTCTGCCAACAGTCTTGCGTGATTCGAAGAGGAGACCTTCGGTCGCCGGTTTCGGCGGGGTCGGGTGACCCGCGCCGATCGCGAAACGCGCGAGCATTCATTCGAGCGAAAGAGAAAACGACCTCACACCCGCTTCGCTCAAGACGCAAAGTTTTCGAGAATTCCACAATCGGCATTCCCCTTCCTTTTCTTCTTTGCGTCTCCGTGTCTTTGTGTGAGTCCCTCTTCGGATGAGACCGCCATGCGATCAAACCATTTGTTTCCGCCTTGCTGATCGCTGAAACCTAACTCATCGTGATTATTCATCGTTCTGCCAACAGTCTTGCGTGATTCGAAGAGGAGACCTTCAGTCGCCCGTTTCGGCGGGGTCGGGTGACCCGCGCCGATCGCGCCTCGTTTGCATCTTACGGTCGGCCGAATTCCTGAATCTCAATCTCGCGCCGAACGATCTTGCCACGTATCCCGGACCCAGATATAGTCCCCAGAGTTCCAAGGTGGGGTCGATCCGTCCGCGCTCAGCGGTCATGCTGGTTCATGGTAGAACCGGTCCGGCGCCATCGTTCAGAATGGATTCGAACGGAGCGGATAATGCGAGTTGTCATTCTCGCGGGTGGAATGGGCACACGCCTGCAAGAGGAAACCACGGCTCGACCAAAACCAATGGTCGAGATTGGTGGCAAACCGATCTTGTGGCACATCATGAAGCACTTCGCCCACCATCGCTTCGATGATTTCTACATTGCCCTCGGTTACATGGGCGATTTCATCAAGAGCTATTTCCTTGATCGTGTTAATCTCAGCGGGAATCTGTCCATCGATTTCGCCACCGGCGACATCCTTCGCACAGAAGCAGAAACGGAACGCTGGAACGTCAATCTGATCGATACCGGACTGAAGACATTGACGGGCGGCCGATTGTTGCGAATGCAACGCTGGCTTTGCGACTCCACATTCATGCTGACATACGGCGATGGCGTGAGTAACGTCGATCTGACCGAACTGCTGAAATACCATCGCCAACAGGGAAAACTCGCAACCGTCACGGCTGTTCGCCCCCCTGCCCGGTTTGGCGGGCTTGTCATCGAAGACGGCATCGTGAATCGATTTACGGAAAAGCCCGTCGCGGGCGAAGGTTGGATCAATGGAGGATTCCTGGTTTTCGAACCCGGAATTTTCGATTTCCTGACCGATGAC
>CAZSTW010000059.1:8966-15648 GCA_964609845.1 uncultured Planctomycetaceae bacterium
CGAAACCAGCCTCGAAGCCGATGCCCTGGAGCGAGTTGCTGCCGCCGGAGAACTGGCGGCCTATTGCCATCCCGATTTCTGGCAATGCATGGACACGCTGCGAGACAAGCACTATCTCGAGCGGATGTGGACCGACGGTTCAGCTCCCTGGAAGACCTGGGACGACACCCCGCCGCTTCGCGTCTCGTGGCCTGCTGTGAAAGCGGCCTGAGATTCAAGACTCAAGTACAGCCTGCGTTCTCTGTCGATTGTCATCTCGTTACTCATCGCCGAAGGATCATCACTGTGAATGCTGACACCGCAAACTGGCGGCGTGACTTCTGGCGAGATCGAAAAGTGTTTGTCACCGGTGCCAGTGGTCTGGTTGGCGGCTGGCTGATTCGTCGTTTGCTCGAAGCGGAAGCAGACGTTGTTTGCCTCGTGCGCGATTGGGTCCCGCAGTCAGAACTCATCCAGAGTCGACTGATTGACAAAGTGACGGTCGTCCGAGGTGAATTGAACGATCAGGCTCTATTGGAGCGAGCGATTGGCGAGCACGAGATCTCCACGGTGATGCACCTGGCGGCTCAAACCATTGTCGGGATTGCCAATCGAAATCCCATTTCAACGTTCGAAACGAACATCGGCGGTACGTGGAAACTTCTCGAAGCCTGCCGACGATCTCCCAAGGTGGGGCAGATCATCGTTGCTTCATCTGATAAAGCGTATGGAGAAGCGGCCACGTTACCGTACAGCGAAGAAACTCCATTGGCCGGTCGTCATCCGTACGACGTCAGCAAATCCTGCAGTGATCTGATCGCACAAACCTACGCAGTCACATACAAGCTGCCCGTTGTCATCACGCGATGCGGAAATTTCTATGGCGGCGGTGATCTGAACTGGAACCGGATCATTCCCGGCACGATCCGATCGATCGTGCGTGATCAGCGACCTGTGATTCGCTCGGACGGATCATTCGTTCGTGACTATTTCTATGTCGAAGATGGTGCTGCGGCCTACATGTTTCTGGCCGAGCAGTTGGCACGTCGACCGGAACTGGCAGGCGAAGCCTACAACCTGTCGACCGAGATTCAAATGTCGGTGGTTGAGATTGTAAATCGGGTGTTGCAGGTGATGGGTTCGTCGCTGACTCCCGAGATTCTCGGACAGGCCAGCCACGAAATCCCGCACCAGTATCTCAGCGCCCGCAAAGCCCGTGAACAATTGGGATGGGAGCCCCTGTTCACGCTGGAAGAAGGTCTCCGGAGAACAATCGAATGGTACTTGAACTATCTACAGCCGACAGTTGCGACAACCAAGTCGCCGTGGTCTGCCGGTCCTGTGGCCAAGTCGGCCTGAACACGGTTCTGTCGCTGGGAAACACGCCTCTGGCCAACGCCTTGCTGCGCGAAGAGGAATTGTCAAACAGTGAATCGAAGTGGCCACTGGAACTCTGCTGGTGCCCGACCTGTTCACTGGTACAGATCTCGGAAACAGTCTCGCCAGAAGTTCTGTTCCGGGAATACGCCTATCTGTCCTCGTTTTCGGACACGATGGTCGCGCACGCACGTACCATCGCAGACCGACTGCGCGAGACTCGAAAGCTCGGACCTGACAGCCTGGTTGTCGAAGTCGCCAGCAATGACGGCTACCTGTTGCAGTGGTATCACAAGGCAGGCGTGCCGGTTCTCGGTATTGAACCCGCCCGAAATATCGCACAGGTTGCTGAATCGGAGCGCGGTGTCCGCACAATCAGTGAATTCTTCGGTCGCGATCTCGCATTGCAACTGGTACGCGACGGAATGCGGGCGGACGTCATTCACGCCAATAATGTCTTGGCGCACGTCGCCGATCTGAACGGCGCGGTTGCTGGTTTCGCAACTCTGCTGAAGCCCGACGGAGTGGTGGTCGTCGAAGCACCTTACCTGAAGGATCTGCTGGATCATGTCGAGTTCGATACGATCTATCACGAGCACCTGTGCTATTTCTCACTGACTGCCCTGACATTGTTGTTCGGTCAGCAGGGGCTTGAAATTTTCGATGTGGAACGATTGAAGATTCACGGCGGTTCCCTGCGAATTCATGCCGCTAAGGCGGGGACAACGTCCGTCAAAGCCTCGGTGCACGAACTGCTGGAAGAAGAAGCGACGTGGGTTCGTGACCCGGAATTCTACCAGTCGTTCGGTGACAGGGTCGAATCACTTCGCCGAGAACTGGTTGGACTGCTGAATTCGCTGAAGGCCGAGGGAAAGCGGATCGCTGTTTACGGTGCATCGGCCAAAGGGAGTACCCTGCTGAATTACTTCGGCATCGGATCCGATGTGCTCGAATACGTTGTTGATCGCAGCACTGTTAAACAGGGGCGATACACTCCCGGGACGCGTCTGAAAATCCACGATCCTTCGCGCTTGACGGAAGATCAGCCCGACTACTGTCTGCTGCTCACGTGGAATTTCGCTGAAGAGGTTCTCGCCCAGCAGGAACAATACCGTAGCCGCGGTGGCAAGTTCATTATTCCGATCCCCTCGGTCCGCGTCGCCTGATGCGGACGTCGGGAGACCTGCGATGAAGTTCATTCGTGCGGAATTACCGGGCGCCTGGGTGATCGAGCCGGAATTCCAGCGCGATGACCGCGGGGCATTTGCACGGGTCTGGTGCGAGCGTGAATTCACGCAACATGGTCTGAATACGTCGCTGGTACAGTGCAATATCTCGCTGAACAACCGACAGGGAACTGTCCGGGGAATGCATTTTCAGCGGCCTCCGCACGGCGAAACAAAACTCGTCCGCTGCACGCGAGGTGCGATCCTGGATGTGATCATCGACCTGCGACAGGATTCGCCGACATTTCGTCGCTGGATCTCGTGTGAACTGTCTGCTGAAAACCATCGCATGCTCTATATCCCTCCCGGGTTCGCGCATGGTTTTCAGACATTGACAGACAACGCGGAAGTTCATTACCAGATGTCGCACGAATATCACGCCCCGAGCGCCGATGGGGTTCGCTGGAATGATCCAGCGATCAATGTGGTGTGGCCGTTGGCTGTTACGAGTATTTCAGACCGCGATTGTCAATGGACAGATCTGGAAGGCCGAGTTCCCTGTTTGATGAATTTATCGCCCGTGTGAGTCCCCCCAGGCAGGAAGCCGTTCATGAAAGCACGTAAACGAATTAACGCCGTCCTGGCACTGGCTGGATATTCCCTTTATCGGTCTCGCCGCGGACGAACTTACGACCACGATGGTTTGATTACCGACCACAATCACGAATTCGTCCGTGACCCTCATTTCGAGTCGGCCTATCGGCGAGGCGTGCAGGCTTCGCACGTCGATTATCAGATTGAATGGCGAACGCATATTGCGCTTTGGGCCGCTTTCACCGCCAGCAAACTTCCCGGAGATTTCGTGGAATGTGGTGTGAACTGGGGATTTCTCAGTTCCGCGATCATGGAATATCTGGACTGGAACAGATTGAACCGTCATTTCTTCCTGCTCGACACTTTTAACGGCCTGTCCGAGGAATTGTTGAACGAAGAAGAGCGAGCAGCGGGGGCGGCTGAAAACAGCCGCAAGATGGTCCAGCGTGGCAAATACAACGCAGATGTCGAAACTGTTCGTCGCAACTTCAGCGGCTGGGAGAATGTGAAAATCATTCAAGGTGCTGTTCCGGGAACCTTGAGTCAGGTTACGACGGATCGAGTGGCCTATCTGCACATCGATATGAACTGTGCCGCCCCCGAAGTTGCTGCGCTGGAGTTTTTCTGGCCCAGGCTGGTTCCCGGAGCAATGGTTCTGCTGGACGATTATGGATTCCCTCAGCACGAACCGCAAAAGCGAGCCATTGATGCGTGTGCTCAAAAGTTTGGTGTGATGGCTGCATCGCTTCCTACCGGGCAAGGCCTGATTATCAAGCCGGCCATCTGATCCTGAAAGGTTCGATACGACTCCTCCAGACGAACGATTTCTGCCAACTGACGAGAAATAATGCTGGTTGCCGACCCGAACGCTCGAATCTCAAAGCTCGCCGATATCGACGAGTCGAGTCGGGGTACGCGTATCATCGTCGGAGCTCATTCCATGATTGATTCGTTTGTACGAATCAAATGTGCAGGCGGAACTGATGACGTTGTGATTGGCGAGTACTGTTACATCAACTCTGGAACGGTGATGTATTCCGGTAACGGTATTCGCATGGGACATCATGTTCTGATCGCGGCGAACTGCACGCTGGCCCCCGTCAATCATGCTTTTCGCGAACGTAACCGGACGATCATTGAGCAGCGCTTTCTGCCAGGACGAGGTGGGATCGTCATTGAAGACGATGTCTGGATCGGTGCTGGCAGCGTCATACTTGATGGTTCGATCCTGCGCCGCGGTGTCGTCGTCGGGGCCTGCTCACTGGTCCGCGGTGAACTGGAGTCGTACGGAATCTACGTTGGAAACCCGTTAAAAAAGATCGGAGAGCGAACGTGAAGTTCACTGTACTGGGGTCTACGGGATTCATCGGCTCACACGTTGCAGCACTGGCCCGTTCGCTCGGCCACGATGTTTATTGTCCGGCACGCGGAGAAGCACTGGATCGCCAGAATCTGGGACACGTGATCTACGCCATCGGGATTACGGCCGATTTTCGACAGCGGCCCCATGAAACGATTACTGCCCATGTCACGAAGCTTCAGGAAGTCCTGAGAGAAGCAACATTCGATTCACTCGTTTACCTCTCTTCGACGCGTGTTTATGCCCGCTGCTCCGGTAACCGCCCGCAAGGCCAGACTGCCGTCAATGAATCAACTCCCATCCCTGTCGTCTCGTCAGATTTCAGTGACCTTTACAACCTCTCGAAATTGATGGGCGAAAGTATTGCATTGTCGCAAGGACCTCGTATTCGTGTGGCTCGATTATCAAATGTCGTCGGCCCTGATTTCACGTCCGACAATTTTCTCACCAGTGTGCTGCGCGATTGCATTCAAAAGGGACGTGTCGTTCTACGTTCTTCACTGGCGTCTGTGAAGGACTATGTCAGCGTGAAGGATGTGGCGGAGATCCTCTTGCGAATCGGAATAGAAGGTCAGTCGCCGATTTACAATGTCGCGTCCGGTTGCCAGACAACAAACGCCGAGATCATCACAGAACTGACTCGACTGACCGGAGCCGAAATCACCGTGACACCTGAAGCCCCGACGCTGGGGTTTCCTCCAATTGATATCAGTTTGTTGAGCGATGAGTTCGGATTTGCACCGCGGTGCATGGAAGAAATTCTGCCCGATCTGGTTGCTCAGTCCTGGAAATACTATTCGTTACCGACCCGCAGGGAGGCCGCATGAAGATCGATTTTGAAAAGGCTGTCGTTGAAGTCACCGGCCCCGATGGACAAGTTCGCTCACTTCCCTTTGCGAGTGCCGAAGCATTTCGCGAAGTTTCCAAGGCGTGGTTGCGAGTCGGCTGGGATACGAAATACGTCTACGGCTTTACTTGGCTCGGCCGACCGATCATCCAGCTTCCCGATGACATGATTCGCCTGCAGGAGATCATCTACCGGCTGAAACCGGATGTCATCATCGAGACCGGGATTGCTCATGGTGGTTCCCTGATTTATTCGGCAAGCCTTTGTCAGCTGATGGGGACCGGACGTGTGATCGGGGTCGATATCGAAATTCGTCCTCACAATCGCCAGGCGATTGAAGCGCACCCGCTGTCAAGTTACATCAAGATGTTTGAAGGGAGTTCAATTGCCCCGGCAGTGGTGCAGTCGGTTCGTAATGAAATCAAGCCGGGGGAATCGACGATTGTACTGCTCGACAGTTGTCATACGGCTGACCATGTTCTGGCTGAACTGGAAGCCTATTCGCCGATGATTACTCCGGGATCGTACATCGTTGCCATGGACGGCATCATGCAGGATGTTGTCGGTGCTCCGAGAACGGCCCCCGACTGGATCACGAATAATCCCCAGACCGCCGTGAAAGAGTTCCTGAAGACTCACCCCGAATTCGTGCTGGAAGAACCGCTGATCCCGTTCAATGAAGGGCTGGTGACAGATCGGGTCACCTATTGGCCCAACGCGTACTTGAAGCGAATCTGAGTTTGAAAGGATGCTTCGATGGAGTCTCGCCTGGTCTCAATTGGGATGCCCGTCTACAACGGTGGAGAGGACCTTCGTCGTGCGCTCGATTCCATCCTGGCGCAGACCCATGCGAATTTCGAATTGATCATCTCCGACAATGCGTCAACAGACGAGTTGACAAAGTTGTTGACGGAAGAATACGCCCGCAGGGATTCCCGGATTCGATTGACCCGGCAGCCGCACAACCAGGGGATCCTTGCCAACTTCCTGTGGGTGGTTGATCAGGCTCGTGGTGATTATTTCATGTGGGCAGCACACGATGACACGTGGTCGCCCAATTATATAGCCAGCCTGGCGAAGTCTCTCGACGATGCCCCGGACGCTGTCCTGGCAACCCCTCGAACAATGATCGACGTCGCAACTCGCACAGGAGGATCCTTCGAAAAGGTAATCCCTCCCGCACCCAACGGTGACCGCTGGCAGACCCTGGATCTGTTTTTGACGATCTCGGGTGTCTGGATCTATGGCCTGTTTCGGACCGACTGGATCAAACGAACGTCTCCTGAATTCGGCAAGTATTCTGTTCTGGGTGACCATATCTGGCTGTACGGTATGCTGCTGCAAGAACGCGTTGTTGGA
>CAZSTW010000059.1:15658-31893 GCA_964609845.1 uncultured Planctomycetaceae bacterium
GTTGGAACCGACGAAGCCATCTATTACAGAACTCAGACTCAAGGGAAATATGTCTTGAGTACCCGCAAGAAAGTCGAAACCTTGCTGGGGGTTCTGTACCACATTCCTCGACTGACATGGACTCGCCTTCCTCCAGCTGAGCGGTGGCAGGGATTTCGTCGAGCCTTTTCGTTTATTTACCGACGCCAGATCCGTCAACGCAATTTCCTGGGGACATCGCTCCGGATTGCCAAGCTGACAACCTTGCTGACGTGGTTCGGCATCGATGCAGGGGTGCGTCGGATGTTGAGCCCGTTTCGACACGCTGTCGCCGGGCGAGCCCACTGAACCGAAGGATCCACGACACGTTGTTTACATTAAGTCGTGGGAAAGTCGATGAACTCTGTTGGGACATGGCTCGTCAACCAGACCTCGTTGGCTGACAGATAAAATGTGTGACCTGCAGCGAGCATGTCATTCGCTCGGACGATCAAGACGACCGGTTTGCCGTGCCGTTGGCCGACTTTTGTTGCCGTGGCGATATCTTTCGACAAGTGCACATGCTGACGACTCTCTGGCTTCAGGCCTTCTGCTCGGATCGAATCGATAAATCGGGTCGCCGTTCCATGGTAGAGCGTGTCAGGAGGGATTGCCGGGGGAAGGTCGAGTTCAATTTCGATGGAATGTCCCTGGCTGGCGCGAATTCGCAGCCCGTCTTCGCTGAAGGCGAATCGCTTTTTGTCGTTCTCGGCGACGACCTGTTCGAGCACATCGCGCGAAACCTTCTTTCCATTCAATGCCATCAGCCTGAGAAGTTCTTCAACATCCGCCCATCCGTTCGGATCAAGCGTCAGTCCGATTTTGTCAGGGGCGTGACGCAGGATCAGGCTGAGAAACTTGCTGACGCTGACTACGTCGGACATCGCCGTTGGCTTTCTGCATTCTGGGTGTGAAAGTGAAGAGACTCTGAATTCTGTGCTGGGATACCATTTGAAAACGATACTATAAGTGCGAAGCGGAGTTAATGTCCGCGGAACGAAAATGCGCTGCCCGACGTCACGTTCGATTCCGTCCCTGAAAACTTGCTTCGCATCCCACACTCTTCTATGGAAGAGATTCCCTGACTGGAAAGAAAAAGCATGAGTCGATCCCAATATGATCCTGACCGCCGCGTGTTTCTCGGAGCGTTGGGGACCGCGTTCTTTACGACGCCTGGATTATTCGCTGAACAGTTGTTGTTTCCATCTCCAGCGACGACGGAGGGGCCATTCTATCCTGACAAGATGCCACTGGATCAGGACAACGACCTGATCATCATTAAGGACAGCACGACGCCAGCGGTCGGAATCATCACTCACCTGACAGGACGCGTGCTGTCACCGTCCGGCGAACCGATCAAGGATGCAACGGTGGAAATCTGGCAATGTGACGCCAACGCCGTCTACCTGCATACACGCGACAGTGGGCCGAAAGCACAACAGCAGGACAAGCACTTTCAAGGGTTCGGCCGGTTTACGACGGCGAGCACAGGAGAGTATCGATTTCGGACCATCAAGCCGGTCCCATATCCCGGACGTCCATCTCCGCATATCCACATCAAGGTGAAGCGTGGTGATCGCGAATTGATTACGACCCAGATCTTCGTCCGTGGCGAAGCTGGAAACGCCCGAGATGGTGTGTTCCAGGGAGTTCGCGACATCGTGGATCGTGAACTGCTGATGGCCGACTTCACTCCCGTGAAGGATTCCAAGATCGGCGAGTACCATGCCCGGTTCGATGTTGTTGTCGGCCGGACCCCTGATGAACGTTCCCTGCAGAAGTAATTTTCTCGTCCGGCATGTGTGGCGGGATCAATAAGGCGAAATGATGACGCGATTTCAGTGGAAATGTGTTTTGGCGAGTGGCCTGGTGGCGATTCAGGGCATCATTGCAACTGCAGTTGCAGTCGTTAACGCTCAACCGCCACGCGAACGTGGTAGTCAACCGGCGGTGACCGTCGAATCGTCTGTTAACCGGTTGATGACGTACGATTCCGATGGGGATGGCAAGCTTTCAAAGGCCGAAGTCACGGATAGTCGCTTACAACCCTTGCTGCAGCGCTGCGATGCCAACAACGATGAAATTGTCACGCGCGACGAGTTGATGGCTCAGATCAGCAAAGAGGCCGCAACGCCTGCGAGGTCTGGAAACGGCACGTCACAGACCGGGCCACGAGCAGCAACGGAAGCAAACGGACCCACAGGTTCCGCTCAGATCCTTCTCCCGTTCGTCATTGACGAATTGAAGCTGACGGACCTGCAACGCGGCCAGATTCAGGAATTGCAAAAAGACCTTGATGCAAAACTGGTAAAGATTCTGACACCAGAACAACTTGAGCAATTGCGTCAATCACGAAGTCGTCGTCCGGGTGAACCAGGTGTTCCGGAAGGACGTTCACCAAAACCGCAATAGTACCGATTGACCAGCACCAAAATCAGTTGTGACCGGCGCTTGCAATCGGAAGTAACCGACCCCGACGGATGGATTCAACGATGGTCTTTTCACCTGCTATTGGCAGATGCACCAAATCCCGTGTGTCACTTGCAGCGTCGAAAAGGGGATCGGACACTTTCGGCGAACCCCTCGCGACCCAGAAGCTATTCCTCGGAAACGGTCTTTACCCATTGCATCAGTTGCTGGAACTGATACGCAAAGGCAGGTTCGTCGCAACCCATGGGGCTCTTGAAGAAGGATGCCAGGTGTGACATGACTCCCGATCCCCCTCGACGCGCTTCGCGCTCGGTCAGGCGGATCAGATCGATCACGAGCGGGGCTGCCAACAGTGAATCACACCCTTGCCAGATGAATTGCAGAACCATCGGGGTTCCCAGAAAACCCTGGAAGTGGATGTGATCCCAGGCCGTCTTCCAGTCTCCCATCGACTCGATGTACTCGATCGATACGAGTGACTGTGGTTTGTAGCCCAGAATTTCGGTCAGCAGATGGTCCTTGGATTTGACCTTGTTCGCCTTGTTCACGGGGTCATCAAGAACCTTGCCATCGAGGTTTCCGAAAATGTTATGGCCGACCCAGCTCATGACCTTCAGGTTACGAGCGGCAAACATGGGGGCCAGGACCGCCTTCATCAGCGTTTCGCCCGTCTTGCCGTCGCGACCAACGTGGACGACCTTTTGCTGCAAGGCATATTCGTAAAGTCCAGGCAGATCAGATCCGATCGACGGTGTGAAGTTGACGAACGGGCTGCCGCTTTGTATCGCTGCGATGGCATAGAGCGTACTGGCCGGAAGGGGCGATGCCGCTTTACCTTGCAGCGATTTCTGAATGTCGGCCCAAGTCCAGGAGCGAATGGCGTCTGGCGGAGGTGGTTCAGTCGACGAAACATTAACAACGATGACTCGGTCGAGTTTTTCGCGTGTCTTGAATTCGGTAATGTCCTTGGCCAGCCGGGCGACAGCCTGGGCTGCCGATTCCTTGCGAGTCTTGGCTGCGGCAGGGCCGGCCAGGGCATCGATAGTCGCCCCAACATTCACCAGCGTTCCGGGGCGGATGTTTTTGTCAAACTTGGCAAGTTGCGAGGCAATTGCGGTGAGGGCTGTGGCGCTGAAAACGTGTGATTTTTCCAGCAGTACCTGAGCTTCGGCAGAGTATGTTGTTTCCCGGATTTCGTGACCACCGACGACAAGTTCTTCCCAGCCAACGAGATCGAGCGAAGCGAATGGGGGCAAAGCACTGACCAGACCAGTCGTGTCGGTCAATCCTTTGCGCAGGGCGCACAACCCGACAACCACTGTCGTCGCAACACCCCCCCAGGCTCCGACCAGCCAGACTCCAACTTTCCGCTTTGCCATCCGATTGCCTTCCACAGCTTCAATTCATGGTGCATCTTCGTCGGGAAAATCGACGCGAGTCCGTAACTCTAGCAGAGGCTCGAACTCATCGCGAGTGACTGATTCCACGAGATTTGGCAGAAATTTGGGTTGGCAGGTCTGCCGGAATCGTTCACTTGAGTCGTCATCAGCGTGCAGTATCCTGTTAACCTCGATGACCTGAAGGCGATTGACCATCCCGTGGACTGGATCCAGGCAGGAATCTTTGGCACATGAATGCGAGTGGGGCTGAACCGAGTGAGAATTCTGAATCCCAATTGCCGCCAGGGTGGGTCGAACATACCCAGATCATGCTGGACTCTTTCCGGCATTGGACGGGCCGTGAACTGATCCCAAGGAACGGATCTGCCGAACAGCAGGCGATCACACTCGATCGAGCTCCGTTTGTTGTCGTATCCCATGGGACACAGGCCGATCCGATCCTGAATTATGGAAACCAGACGGCACTGTCCTTGTGGGAAATGTCCCTTGAAAAGCTGATTCAGACACCATCGCGGTTGACGGCAGAACCAATGCATCGCGACGAACGGGCGCGGCTGATGGATCGTACAACACGCGAGGGATACGTCGAAGATTACCAGGGAATTCGCATCAGCAGCACGGGCCGACGATTTCGCATCGATCAGGCGACCGTTTGGAATCTGATCAATTCCTCAGGGCAACGTGTTGGCCAGGCGGCCACATTTTCGGAGTGGCGATTTCTGGATTAACACGATTGCGGTGACGTTCGGTTAGTGATGAACATTGATGCGAATCAAACCGCGTCCTTGTCGTGCGACGTAATAGCCTTCAGTGACATCAGGGCATCGGTCAATGTGTCCGTCGGGCCAGGTCAGTTCCAGCATTTCAAACGATTCACGCTGACTCAGGCCGAGATGAAGTTCGAGTGCCGAGGCCGATTGAAAACTGCCACCTCCCGCCAATTCCTGCATGCTGACAGGAGCAATGCCTGTTGCGACAACTCGAACCCCGATCCCGCTTCGAGGCGACAATGAGTGTCCAACCGGCTTAATGATGACGCTCGACCTTGGCCGTGGCGTATCGTTCAGGAGCAATTTCGAAGGATCGATCTGGTGAGCCACGACCAGATCGAGATCCCCATCTCGGTCGACGTCACCAATGGCAGTTCCACGTCCCACCCATTGCGATTGAAAGTACGGACCTGAATCCGCCGCGAGATCGCGGTAGTGGCCGTGGCCATCGTTCCGGAAGAGATGAGGTTGCATTTTGTACGGTTCCAGACCCGTCCATGAACGGTCTTCGATATGGCCCGTGGCGACAAACAGATCAAGCCACCCGTCGTGATCGATGTCCAGAAACTCCGTTCCGAATGCCAGTGTGCTGCGACTGGGGGGGCCAAGTCGTGAAGCGAACGATGCGTCTGCAAAACCGGTTCCTTGCAGGTTTCGAAAAAGTGAATTGGTTTCGAGGTAAAAGTTAGTGACGAACAGATCAATCCAGCCATCGCGATTTTCGTCACCGTGCGCAATGCCCATTGCGGCAGTCGCATGTCCGTCACCATTTAACGCGACTCCAAATTCGGCCGCTCGTTCCTCGAACGTCGGCACTTTCGTCTCGCCTGAAAGATGATCCTGATTCCCCACGTTGACATAAAGAAAACATGGCGTACCGTCATTGGCGACGAATAGGTCCGGTCGGCGGTCACCGTTCACGTCACAGGCCACCACACCCAGCCCTTTACCATCGCGTCCTGTAATGCTCGCGGCGAGCGTGACGTCTGTGAAAGTGCCTGAGCCGTTGTTGATCAGGCAGACATCATCGACTGCAGAGAACAGAGTCGGCGAACACTGTTTTGTCCCGGTCGGACTGGCAGGTTCGCGACAGATCTTTGGAGGATCATCAGTAGCATCGACGTAACCGGCTACAAACAGGTCGAGAAGGCCATCACCATTTAAATCGACGAAAGCAGCACTGGTTGACCACGTATCCACGACAGTCCTGGTCGATTCGCCAACTTCTTGAAAGGTACCGTCACCATTGTTCTTCCAAAGTGATGAACGGCCATATGCGGTTACGTAAAGATCTGGAAATCCGTCTTCGTCGATATCGCCTACGGTTGCTCCGGTATGGTATCCAAAGGACCGCAGTCCGGCTGAAGCGGTGATGTTCTGGAATCGGGGCCCCGAAACATCGACATTCCGGAACATCGCGTTGGAAAACTCCTGCGTCTTTTCACGACGAGGTAAGCGACATCCCTGGGGATAAAAGAGATCGAGAAGACCGTCCAGATCGTAATCGAACAGGGCAACACCCCCGCCTGGACCTTCTTGAATTCGATTCATCCCGCGAATGTCATCAAACCGGGTAAAATCCAGACCGTGGTCGGTAGGCAATTCATGAAACTGAAACCTGGCGCTGGTTTCTGAACCCTTCGATGATCCTGTCGCGCCATTGGACGGTGTCTTGGATTCGATGGTACTGAGGGGCGATTTCTGGTCGCTATTCTTTGTTTGCGTCTCGACGGACGATTGTTTCTGGCAGGCCATCATCATCGTGAGAAACATGATCCAGCAGTGCCGATACGGCTGTCTGGGCGCTCGATTCAAGCGGGATGTTGAGATGTCGGCCATCAGTCAGCTACTTTACCTGAGAGTTGGTGTCGGTTGCTTTCTCGTCTGAAACTGCTGAATTGCCGCTACGACTCTTTGGTCTTCCGGCGCAATCCGCTGTGCACAGCGAGTCATCAGCAGGCCTTCAGAAAAAAGATCCGCTACCAGGCAAATCTCAGAAATCTTAAGAAACGTATCGAGATCCGTCGGTTCCTGCATCGCTTTCCCCAGGTAGTTTTGAATTCGCCCGAGAGCCGATGCCATCGTCTGAGCCTCTTTTCGTCGTGTATCGTCTCTCAGCAATCGATAGGCCTGCCCGAGACCGTGCCATGCTTCGGCACTCGTCTGATTCTGTTCGATCAACTGTCGAAATGCAGTGACCGCGACTTCTGGTTGATTTTGCTGAATGGCAATGGTTCCACGGACCTGCAACAAGAGCCATGGATCGTCGTCGGCTTGCGCGGGGAGTTGCTCGATGAATTCATGGAGAGATGTGTCATCGTTCTGCCGCATGGCTTCAATCAATGCCGCCTTGGCCGCTTTACTTTCTGGATGCATGCGAACGGTGTCACTCAAAATCTGAATCGCCTCTCTGAGCCGTCCCTGCCCGGTTCGATAACGACCGAGTGCGATATTCAGGTGAAGATCCGCAGGGGCAGTGCTATGAAATTGCTCGAGCCATTTGACGGCGTCGGGGCCATTCCATCGCAGCAGGCTCGGGAAGCAAAAAACAATGGCCTCGTGGGCATCGTTCTCCCCGGGGCCAACGACTTGTTGAAGGAGCCGGTGAAGGTCTTCGGATCGCAGTTCCACTTCAAGAATGTGCCGCAGCCGTTGCCTGGCATCGATCAGAACTTTGCGATCAAGCCGAGGAGTTTCAACTTCCAACGCAATGAATTCGACCAGCTGTCGTTCAGCCTCCGGGGCTCGATGCAGGGTGAGGAGCGATTGCCCCTGCAGATAGCGAGACATCCGTCCGTACATCGGGTGAGACGTTGGAATGGCATTAAAACAGACGATGGCTTTTTGCAGCTGATCTCGAACAAGAAAAGATTCACCCAGCCACGACAAAACATCTGCATCATCAGCACTGCGGGCGTAGCGAGCTTCAAACGCTTCTTTTCCTCGAGCATATTCTTCCGGTGAGATTTCCGCAGGTCTTCGAACGGTTGACGCAGGCTGGCCGAAATAAAAAAGGCGAAAGAGTCCAGCGACCAGTATGGCAACCAGTATCCCCGCGATGCAGAGAAAGGCTGGGCGTTTAAGCGTGGCCATGTTTTGCTTCGCACGATAACAAATGGAAGGGGATGCACCAACTGGTGCATCCCCTTGAAAGTGATCAGGCGTTTCTGCGCTGGGGCGATTAGAAATCACCCACCGTTTCACCACCAGAAATGCTGTTCAGGGCGCGGTGAACATTATAGTCGATGTTTTCACTGATGAAACGGCTGGCTCCATCGCCCATCAACGCATGCACTCCCCCGACATGCTTGCTGCGCGGGCAGGCCTGGTAGTCCGCTCCCTGATGAGCCGAGATCTGACCTGCTTGTCGGACTGCTCCAAAAATATCTTCGCCGTCGAGACCTTTATCGTTGATTCCGTAGCAGTCACCTTGATTGTCACATCCGCCGACAACTGTGGAACCGTAACGCCCCATGGCCCACGTTCCACGCGAGTCTGTATTTGCGGGGCCGGCCAGGACTTCCCAGACCATAACAGTGTTGGATGTTCCGTCAGTAAAGTCGGCCATCCTCGCGCCGGATCCCCAGCCCATTGCCCCCTTGCTGGAATTCGTGTCACTCGACCATTGTGCATCAACGTTGAAATGCAGGCTGCCCAATGCCGCTGCATAGTTCCCGCGAGCCCATGGAGCACCATTGACCCATCGATTCAGCTTCGTTCCGGCGTTCGGATCTGAAGGACAAATGTAGCCTGGGATGTTTGCCGTGCGAATCGTGGCATTGTTGCCTGCGGCTGACATCGGATTGTTGAGATCCAGTAGACCAAACAACGGTGCCTGATCGATGTAAGGAAGGATCGATACGAGAAAAGTCGGGCCGAGATTTCCATTGTTGAAGAGTGTGTCGCCATTGTTTGATGGCCGATTCTGATTGGCTCCTCCACGAAAGATTACGGCGGCAGGAAGCCGCAGCAGCGAGTCGTGGTAGTTGTGGAGAGCGAGACCGACTTGCTTGATGTTATTCTTGCATTGCGTCCGGCGGGCTGCTTCGCGAGCCTGCTGCACGGCGGGAAGCAACAACGCAATCAAGACCGCAATAATGGCGATCACCACCAGCAGTTCGATCAGCGTGAACGCACGCCGCCGATCCCGAATCGAGCTTGTGACCATTTCAGCTTCCTTCAAAAACGAGGACAAAAATGCCGTGAGACACGGCGAACATCGCAGGAGAGATGAGAATTGCAGAGGCCGAAAAAACGTTCGGTTGCAGAAGCCTTGCAGAAGTTGATATCGTCATTTTAAGCGTGTCGATGGATTGGCGCAAACTCTAAAATACAAATTTGTACAGTTTGCAATCCTTTTTTTTCGATTGCAGTGGGGTTTTGTTGCGGTGTTTTGCTGTGATGTGGCGATTTGCTTGTTTGAAAAGGGTTTGGTTGTTTGGGCGTAAATTGTGTTTTTTCGTCTGGTGAGAGTTGGTTGGTTCAACGGGCAAGTCTATTACCTGGAAAGTAGAGGCCTATTTTGTTTCGATCTTTTCTGAATTTGAGTCTGTTGACTGGGATCATCTTGTCTGTTGGCTGTACAGGAGGGGCTCCTGATGCGCCGAAAATGGCAACCGTGACAGTGGCAGTGACTGTCGATGGCAAGCCGATTGCGGGCGAAGGGGTGCAGGTTGTTTTTCAGCCATCAGGCAAGGGGGCACCACAACCCATCGCTCTCAAGGCAGATGGAACCGGTAAAGGTACTGTCGTTGCCGGAAATAACAAGATCCGACTGGTTGTGTCCGGCGGAGCACCTTCTGCGACTCCAGGGCAAGCTCACGGTGAATCGAACTCGAAGGGAGTCGGCAAACAGTTTCAGGGCGATGATTCGCCCTTAACGGCCGATGCGAAGGATGGAGCGACCTTTAAATTTGAAGTCGGCGGGGCCGCGGCACCTGGAAAATAACGTGAAGAAAACCGAGCCGAACATAGCTGTCAGGGATGGTGTTCAAGTTCTCAGAACACCATCCCTTTCACATTTTTGATGCCATTTTTTGCTGGACTTTTCCGTTTACCTGGGTTCAATGACCGACATGGTTTTCCATCGGCCTGCTCGAAACCGTGCGTAGTAGATGAAACCGAGGGCCATGACATAGATAGAACACCAGATCCAGCACCAGAACAACAAGGCCCCTTCGTTCTCTTGACCCAGTACGCGCCATGTCAGGTACGTCGGCAAGACCAGCAGTCCCCAGGCGCATGCAAACGTGACGAGCATTGAAAAGACAGTATCGCCAGCGGCTCGAATTGCCGAGCCGAAGATGATGGCCATGGCGTCGAAAAACGAATAAATCGCCACGAATCGCAGGAGGATGATGACGACGGATCGTACCTTTGCGAAGTCCTCAGTCCGTTTTGATTCTGTGGCGGTTGAGACGATGTTCGCGGCTTCACGTTGGGCTCCATATTCGTAGGGAGCGAGCAGGATTTGTGGTGCCAGAACGTAGACCGCTCCGCAAACGAGCATGATACCTCCTGCCAGCACAAATCCTTTTATTACAGATTTCTCGGCGATGTCGGGCCGACCTTCACCAATCCGATGGCCGACCAGCGTTGAAACGGCGATCCCAACTCCGATGACGGGAATAAACGCCAGAGTGTTCAAGTTAAATGCGATGTTGGTTGCAGCAAGTTCTCGCTGACCGATCCAGCCGATCATCATCATAAATGCGGCAAAACCAGCGACATCGAGGAACATCTGCAGGCCGCTGGGCCCACCAAACTTAAAAAGATCTTTCATCAGCAACCCGTTGAATCGCCAGTGCTTCCAGAAGCCATAGGTGACTCGAGCGTCCTGTCGCGTCAGCAAGACGATGAAACACGCGACAGCGAACACATTTGCCAGATTCGTGGCAATGGCCGCTCCCGCCATGCCCATGGCAGGAATCGGCCCCCAGCCAAAGATCATGGCATAATCCATCGCCGCGTTGACAAGCATGCTCGCGGCATTGACGGCGAAGACAAGGCCTGTTCTACCACGCCCGCTGAAAAAACTTGATAACGCTGCCGAAAGTAGTGCAGGTGTCGCACCCAGGCAGATCCACGAGAAATACTCGACTTCCAGTTTCTGAACGTCGGGAAGGTGATCAATCACACGGAACAACTGGGCTGACCAGAACGCAGGTATTGCCAGCAGTATTCCGCAGGCGATGGCGAAATAAACAGCCTGCCAGACACTGCGAGAGGCTCGCTCAGGTTGCCTGGCTCCGTCATATTGAGCGACAAACGCATTAGAATAAGAAACGATTCCAAACGGAAGACTGAGGCACGACCAGAACAGTATTCCCGACGGAAGTGCTGCGGCAACAGCCGCTTCCGAGTGCCATGTCAGAAAAACCCGGTCGATGACATGCATCATTGACTGAGTTCCCGAACTGAGAATCATCGGGACTGCGATGGCGAGCAGTTCACGGTACCCTCCCGGCTCACCTTTCGCCGGAAATGTGTCGGTTGTCGATTCCGAAATATCGGAATCGGCCGCAGTAGAATCTGATTGCGGGACTGCGGGAATCGGAACGGGTGGGGCAGATGTCGAATCAGACACGAGTCGGGGAACCTTAGTCGGGTGAGGCCTTCAGGGAGTTGGACAGACAGTATGGTTTCGGGCGTTCCATTGACAACCGTCAATGCCCGGAAGTTCGCGGGAACTTCGCGAATGCTCCGACTTGCTGATGGCACTCGCATGCGTTACGGTTTGTGTGTGCGAATTTACCCGTGTTGCCCCTATTTCCAGCGGTGACTGTGCTCATCTATCCGGAATCGTCCTTGATGCGTTCGCTCCGCACGTTCGTTCTGGCAGCCTTCATTTCCGCTTCGGCGGACAGTATTGCGTCTGCCGACGTCAAGCTGCCCGCTGTCATCGGTGATAATATGGTACTGCAGCAGGGCTCGGAACTCCCGTTTTGGGGATGGGCCGAACCGGGTGAAGGGGTGACCGTCACCGTTGCGGGCAAAACGGCGACCGCCACAACTGCTGCAGATGGGCGCTGGCTTGTCCGAGTTCCTGCCGTCACAAAATCCGGCGTTGTCGAAGTTGTTGTCGCTGGCAAAAACTCAATCACATTGAAGAATGTGCTTGTGGGCGATGTCTGGGTCTGCTCCGGCCAATCGAACATGCAGTGGCGTGTTCTCGAATCAACGGGGGCCAAAGAAGAAATTCCCGCAGCGAAGTATCCTCCGATCCGGTTATTCAAGGTGGAGCGTCAGACAGCACTCGAACCGCAACCGGATGTTGAAGGGAAGTGGGTAGAGTGCTCTCCGGAATCGATCGGAGAATTTTCAGCCGTGGCATATTTCTTCGGGCGAGAACTGCACCTTCGACTCAATCGGCCGATGGGATTGATTGAAGCGGCGTACAGCGGTTGCGGTGCAGAATCATGGGTCAGCGACGCAACGTTGAAAGCAGACCCGTTTTACCAACAGTTGCTGGAAAAGAGTGCCGCGGACAATCGTGATCCCAGCCGAGCAAACACCCCGAATCGGGCGACAGTGCTTTACAACGGAGTGATCGCCCCGTTGCAACCCTTCGCGATCAAGGGTGCCATCTGGTATCAGGGCGAGCAGAACGCCGCTCGAGCACACCAGTATCGCACGCTGTTTCCAGCACTCATTGAAGACTGGCGACGCACCTGGGGGCAGGGAGATTTTCCCTTCCTGTTCGTTCAGTTGCCTAACTATCTGCCGGATAAAACCAAACCGGATCACCCGCCGGAGCCTGAATCCAGCGCCTGGGCCGAACTTCGTGACGCTCAGCGTCAAACTCTGTCAGCACCCAATACCGGGATGGCAGTGACGATCGACATCGGTGATCCGCGAGATATTCATCCCAAAAATAAAGTCGAAGTGGGACGCCGCCTGGCGCGACAGGCACTTTCCGTAGCGTACGGGCAGTCACTCTTCGCTTCAGGGCCACTGTATCGTTCCATGACGATTGCCGGAAATGAAGCTCATCTGCAGTTCTATGACGTTGGTGGTGGATTGGTTGCCAAAGGGACCGAACTCAAGGGATTCGCGATTGCGGGAGCGGATCAGAAGTTTGTCTGGGCCAAGGCAACGATCGTCGGAAACAAAGTCGTCGTTTCGTCGGAACAAGTACCACGCCCCGTTGCTGTTCGATACGGATGGGCCGACAACCCCGATTGCAATCTCTGCAACAAAGAGGGACTGCCAGCATCACCCTTTCGAACCGACGACTGGCCCGGTGTGACGACAAACGTCGTTAAGTAGCCGGTCAGGGGGAAATCAGGGCTTCCGCAGATCCATATGTCGTGCGACCCGGTTTTGTGACCTTAAAACTGGCGGGTTCCACGGCAGGGACGCCAGGCAGTTCCTGCGGCGCCTGTGGTGGGATCTCTGTAGGACCAGATGGGAATGACTGCTCGGTTCCCGAGGTTGGCAATGTACCCGATGGGCTTGTGCTCTGCGGGTAAACGCCCTGGCTTAGCCATTGAGAACGAGTGACAGGGTTGTCTGGCATAGGTTCGCCGCGACGCATTTCCGGCTTCTCCTGGTCGCTATACGCCTTGTCAGGCCAGGCCCCTTCGTTCAGGTAGATTTCGTTGTAATCAAGTAACGTCCCCTTTTCGAGTTGGACGTTCTTGATAGCCAACTGATATTCCACCAGCGAGCGGAAGTATGATGCTTCAGATTCGGCAAGTCGCCTCTGTGCATCGAGCAGGAGATACAGGGTGGCTGTGTCAGTTTCCGTTTCATAAGTCGCTTCGATGGCAGCAACCTGTTCTGCAGCCGCCATACGTCGGTTCAGGTTGGTTTCCACCAGGGTGTAGGCTCGTTCCACTTCGGAGCAGGCATTACTCAGGTCATAGACCACTGACCTCTCCTGCTCATGCAGGATGGCTCGCTCGCGGGCAAGTTGCATTTCAGAATGCCGAATTGCTGCATATGCCTTCCGGAATCCAATCGGGAACGACAGTTCGACGCCAGCCTGGTATTCCTGGAACCGACCTGAAACCAGATCGCTGAGCGCATTGTTGAACTCACCAGTTCCACCCATTGGAACAAGGTCATTCCCAAAGCCTCGCCATCGATACCGGCCCATGACATCCAGCTTCGGCATCAGGAAGTTCTTGTTGGCTTCGAGTTCGACTTCGCGTTTCTTGATCTGCCACTTCTGACGACGCAGTTCTTCCCGCCGCGACAACGCTTCCACCAGGCAGGATTCCCAGCTGTAAACGAGTTTTGCTTTGAGTGGCTCGTCGCTGGGGCGGATCAGTCGACCATCACTGATCGGCAGACCGGTCAACAGGCGAAGGCGACGTTCGACGACATAGACTCCACCTGACCCACGAAAAGTCCCCCCCGTGCTGCCGTTGTTAGTGCGAGTTCCGTCGATCAGTCGACCATGTAACGCGTTCTGTGCTTCTTCTTCAAACCGGAAATACTGTTCCCGGGCCTGGGCTTCTTTCTGAGCTTCACCGCCGCTCTTTCCCTGTTCATTCAGGGCGTGAATCCGACGCCAGGTCTTCAGCGTTGCATCGCGAGCCCGTACCTTGGCTGCGACATCTCGATAGGCGAAGTACAGGTCCCAATAGGCGTTCTCAACATCGCTTACAAAATTTCGGACACCGACTTCAAATTCGGACAGTGCGACATCGTTGTTGATGCGAGCAATGATCACACCATTGATGACACCTGGCTGTGCCCCGGGCCCGGCCATTCGATTGAAGTTCGTGCCACTTCCCTGCATTAACGGGTGTCGCGCTTCAATGTCGTACCATGTCGTCCATGCACTCGGAAATTGGTTACCGGGAGCGTTGTTGCGGTCGTACTGCGTGTAGTTTTTGAACGCGAGTTGCGTTCCCGTCGCTGCAGTCTTTGTAAATTGAGATTGCCAAGTTCCAAAGTTCTGTTTCAACAGTCGCGTGCCACCACCGAAGAAGACGTTGTTCAGTGCACGGTCATTGTTTTCGTACGAGATATTCGTCGTAAAGGCCGCATCAAAGGCGCTCAAGGCGGCTTCAATCCCATTCCGTGGGTCTGTCTCGACAACACTTGGGTCGAACCGGCTTTTGGATACATCCGGCGTTCGGAGCAGAGTTCCCCCAAGATCTCGAAGGATCTGCGAATTGGCCAAGGCCAGTTGCACCGTGTCTTCGAGGGAAAGTTCGAGGTATTCGGGCGTATCCGATTTTTGCAAAGACGTCGGTGGCAGCGTAGCCGCCAGCATATCATCAGTCGGAGTGGGAGAATCAGGGATTTCGATTTGTTTGGCGAGGTTCTGGTAGTGCGAATTGTCGATCGCACCAGTCGGAAGTGGCGTTTCCGCATGGCGCAGGCAGCCGCCGATGACCAGACTGGCCATTGCGCACACTCCAATCACCACAGCAGTTCGTCGCATTGCCAATTCTTCCCAAACTACCAGAAATCACACGAATACCGGCCACTTCGACCTGCGGTGATCCATCGAACGACCTGAGTGCGTGGTTGTTCTAGAATCTCTCCTGAAGTGATCGGCAGATCATGGAACCCACAAAAACGGAATTCTCGGCAAAACCGTTGTTTTCGGAAAAGTCCACCACTGCGGGTCTGTTTCGATACCTTCAAGTCCATGTGTGTTTCCCAGATTGTTTATTTATCCCGTTCTCACGTTGGTTCCACTTCAACAGATCTGTCTTGCCGCCTGCCCTGCTGATCGACTACACGAAATAGGCATCACCGCGATATACTCGTTCCTTGGCGGCTCCCTCTTCTCATGGTTCCTTTCGATCCATATGTCATCCAGCACTGCACCATCAACGGCGATTGCCTCGAGCGAGTTATTGCGCGCTCAGATGGAACGTTGCGTTGATGAGCTTGCGGGTTTGGCACGAAATGAATTGCCTCCAGGTCGATTTTTCGCTGAAGTCCTTCGTCGAGCGATGCAACCAGGAGGAGCGTCGCGGGTTGTCCTGTGGCGGATGTCAATGGAAGAGGGTTGGGAATCGGCCGGAGCCATGCCTGACTCGAATACTGTCGATGCTACGATGGTCGCGGACCGGCAGACTTTACTGGCAGAAGTGGCCACTGAAACTCAGCCGCGAGTCATCACGGGTACGAGCGGGGCTGGCGAAGTATTGATCTTGAGCCCACTCCGACACGCTGGCGATGCGGTGGGGATACTTGAAACCGCACATCCACTTCCGGCTGGTGGCAGTCTGCCCATTTCAACGTACCAGTTTCTGGCGGCAATGTGCGAGATCACCGCTGACTTTCTGTCACAGCAGGAACTCCAGCAGCTACGCGGGGCCAAGGCCTTGTGGCAGCAGTTTGATCATTACCAGCAACGTCTGGGGCAGGCATTTGATATTGCTTCTGTGTCTGCTGCAATCGCGAATGATGGTCGGTTGATCGTCGGCTGTGATCGAATAACAGTCCTGTTGCGAGAAGGGAGTCGTTTTCAAGTTACTTCGATTACGGGCGTCGATCGTCCTGATCCGCGTGCGGGGGTCGTCCGGTCGCTGGAGCGGCTTGGGAGTGGCATGTGTTCCGGCGGCGTCTACTGGTCGTCCACCAGCGAAGCATTAGCGGATCCTGTTCGCAGAGATGCTGTCGAACAATATCAGCGAGAATCTGGAGC
>CAZSTW010000059.1:32020-39846 GCA_964609845.1 uncultured Planctomycetaceae bacterium
GAGAATCCGGAGCTGTAGCCCTGGGGGTGATTCCTGTACAGACGGATCGAATTCAGACCTCGAACTTTCCCGGCGCAGTCTTCGTATTCGAATCATTTCAGCGAGACGAGAAGTGGAATGAATCACGAGCGCGGGCGGAATCGCTGGCTCATCGTTCGCTGTTTGCACTGAGGGCCGCAATTGAACTAAGCGAAATTCCTGGGCTTGGACTGCTACGGCAATTGCAGAAGCTGCCGAGAATTTTGCGACGAAAAAGCGTTCTCGTTTTGGTTCCGGCAATTCTGGCAATGATTGTCGCACTCGTGGTCATTCCAGCGGAATTCACAGTAACGGGGCAGGGGGAACTCTGGCCAGACGAACGGCGCGAGGTCTTTGCTGCAACGACCGGAATTGTCGACAAGATTCTCGTTGAGCACGCTTCCGAAGTTACCGCCAACCAACCGTTGTTACTGTTGCGTGACCCTGAGCTTGAGCAGGATGCTCCCAAAATTGTGGGAGAAATTGCCACGAAAACAGAACGGCTGCGCGGAATCCAGATTGCTCGATTGACGGGACAGGGATCGCCTGAGACAGCGCGCGTCCGACAGTTGGCATCAGATGAAGAAGAGCTGAAAGAGCAATTGAAATCACTGGAGCATCAGCGATCACTCATTGAAGAGCGACGGCAGGCCCTGACAATTCGCAGTCCCATTGCTGGTCGTGTTCTCACCTGGGATGTCGATCAACACTTGTCGGCCAGGCCCGTCGAACGGGGACAGTCGCTGATGATGATCGGCGAGACCGCCGGGGAGTGGGTCCTTGAAATTCATGTCATCGATAAGGACGCAGGACACTTGTTGCGTGCCCGGTCAGCGATTGCTCCTGATCTGGACGTTGAGTTTCAACTTCCGTCAGATCCGGGGCGAATTCACTATGGCAAGGTGCGCGACGTTGCTCTTGCCTCAGAAGCCGATGACCGGACTGCGGGCAGTGTCCGTGTGGTTGTCGCATTTGATCGCCAACAGATTGAACTGTTGCGTCCGGGGGCAACCGCAATCCCTCGAATCCGGTGCGGGAAGAAGTCACTCGGATATGTCTGGCTGCATGATCTGATCGATGCCATCTGGATCAGGCTGTTATTCTGAGGATTGACGTAAAAGGAGATTTCATGCCTGGTTCCATTGAGACGGTCCTACGCGGCTGTTCCTTGTGCCTGCTTTTGCTGGTTGCGGGCATTTCGCTGGAATTACGCGCAATTGGCGAGGAAATTCGTGTGGAGTCTGCGCTGTTGACACTGATCGAACACGCAGACTTGCCCGCGAGCGAATCGGGACCATTGGTTCAGCGAGAAATTGTTGAAGGTGCGACGGTCGACATCGATGCTGTGCTGGGCAAGATTGATGATCATGAAGCGATGCTGGTTCTTGAACGAGCTAAGACAGAATTGAGAATTGCACAAGCCATCGTCGAGAACGATATTAAGGTCCGCTTCGCACGAAAATCACAGGAAGTCGCTCTTGCAGAGTTGAAACGAAGTCAGGAATCGATTGAAAAGTTTCCCAAGAGCGTCTCACAGACAGAACTCGACCGTTTAAAGTTGCTGGCGGATAAAGCTGCCCTTGAAATCGAGCAGGCACAGGTCGACCACGAGCAGGCGAAGCTTTCCAAATTGCTCAAGCAGAATGACGTGGATCGAGCGGAGTTATTGCTGCAGCGTCGCAAAATTAAAGCTCCATTTCCCGGAATGGTTGTGAACTGGAAAAAGCAGCGTGGCGAATGGGTTGAGGCGGGGACACCTGTCGTTCGCATCATTCGATTGAATCGATTACGGGCGGAAGCATTTGTATCTTCCAAGATTCCCCCCGCAGATCTGCTGGGACGTCCCGTTCAACTCGTGATTGATCTGCCTGGTAAGTCAAAGTCCAGATTTGAGGGAAAACTGGTGTTTGTCGATCCCGAGATCGATCCGGTCAATAATCAGATGCGGATCTATGCAGAGATCGACAATTCGGACCTTCAACTCCGGCCTGGACAGTCCGCAACAATGGTGATCCCGCTGGCGAAGTCCAAGGATTGAAGCAGGCTTATGTCCGTTCAGAATTCCTCAACGAGTCAACGAATTCCGTGGAGTCGGCGTGCTGACTTGCGGGTCGTTCCGCTGGAATTTCAGGGACAGCGATCATGGGGAATTAAGGACCCTGTAACACTCGACTACTTTGAATTGAAAGACGAAGAGTATTTCGTTCTGCAGCAATTGGATGGGCAAGCATCTATCCCGGAAATCTGTGATCGATTCCGCCAGCGATTTCTGCCACGTTCACTGCCGCACGAAGAACTGGAATCGTTCGTCGGTCATCTGGTTGCACAGCGCCTTGTCGTTTCAGAGGGAACTGGATATGGGCGGATGCTCGTTGATCGCGATCGGCAGACTCGATCTCGCGAACGACTGTCTCGACTGACCAACGTACTGGTCGTACGGTTTCGAGGAGTCGATCCAGACCGCTTGCTGGGTCGTATGCTGGCCTGGTTTGGGTGGATGTTTTCACCCGTTGCCGTCGCCTGTTTCCTGGCCTTGATCCTGGCTGCTTTGATTCTGGTCACCGTTCAGTTCGAGCGAGTGGTCGAGCGTTTGCCCGAAACACGTGCACTTTTGTCACCGCCAAATCTGATCTGGCTTCCGATCCTGCTCGCTATCGTCAAAATCCTGCACGAATTTGGACATGGCCTGACGTGCAAGCGATTTGGAGGGGAATGTCGTGAACTCGGTGCAATGCTGCTGGTGTTTACACCCACGCTCTATTGCAATGTTTCTGACATGTGGATGGTCCGGGACAAATGGAAGCGGATTGCTGTCAGTGCCGCCGGAATCTGTGTTGAACTGGCGATCGCTGCGACTTGTACACTGCTGTGGTGGTTCAGTGCTCCTGGCATGTTTCATTCGCTCTGCCTGAATCTGATGTTCCTTTGTGGAGTCAGCACCCTGCTGTTCAACGGTAACCCGCTACTGAAATATGATGGATATTTCGTCTTTTCAGACTGGCTGGAGATTCCGAATCTGCAGCAGCAGTCGGCAACGGCAATTCGTGGCTGGCTGGTCTGGTGGTTTTGCGGGATTGATGAACGCGGGATTCCCGAGCAGTCGGTCTCGCGTCAGGGACTGCTGTTGTCCTACGGGCTCGCTTCATTGTGCTACCGGACAGCCCTGACGCTTGCGATTGTGTGGTCACTTTACAGTTGGCTGGAACCATACGGCTTGGGGGCGATCGTGCAAGCTTTGGGAATTCCAATGATCGGCCTGATGATTCTGAACCCACTGTTGGCAGCCGTTCGGTTTTTCCGATCCGAGAAGAACCGATCCTTGATTGACTGGTCTCGTCTGCGATTCCGTTCCGTCGTTGTCCTGATATTACTAGTTCTGTTGATGGCGGTACCGCTTCCCTGCCGCGTTGGTGCTGGAGCCATGCTCGATCTGGACACGGCCCAGAATGTTCACGCGACGGTGAGTGGGACCCTGATCGAGTCTGTGAAAACGGGTTCCGCAGTCAAAGCTGGTCAGGAAATAGTCCGGCTGAGCGAACCGGGGATCGAGTCCGAGCTGATTCGAGTTGAGGGGGAAGCGAAACTGCATCGCAACCGTTTGGAAAACCTGGAGCGTCGTCGAGTTCGTGACCCCGAGGTAGCAGCGCTGATTCCGTCGGTACGGGAACAACTCCGGGACTTTGAGGGTCAGCTTGAGCAACTGAAAACAACTGCGGATCGTTTAATCCTGCGAGCACCTTGCGATGGGGTTGTACTGCCAGCACCTCATCACAATGCATCCGTAAGACGTGGTGCGTTGCCAGGCTGGACTGGTTCACCTCTTGATGCGCGGAACCGAGGTTGCTTTGTTCAATCCGGTACGACGGTATGCCAGGTGGGACTTGTGGAAAGTCGAGAAGCATTACTGCTGATTCATCAGGACGACATTAATCTCGTGCGCGTCGGTCAGGCTGCTCGTGTCGTCTGGAATGAACTGGCGGGCGAAGTTCTGACGGGGCAAATTACTGAGATCTCCGCAATCGACCTCGACTTGCTGCCGCGTGATGCCGTTTCGCGTTTGAACCTGCCGGTCCGAACAACTGCAAATGGAAGTGTCGTTCCTGTGGGGACCTGGTATCAGGCCAAAGTTCAGCTTGACCCAACACCCTCTCCGTTGATTCGGCGCGCAGTGGGGCATGCAAAAATTCTTGTTGATCCGCAGTCTCTCGCTGTACGATTCCAGCGCTGGCTCAGCAGGACGTTTCCGTTGATGCACCACTGATGCATGCTGATCGACCGTGCTGAAGTAGCAAAGAGCAGCAATGATCACTGAAAGGGCGTCAAGACGCGATAGAGCGGTGACGGCTCCGCAGTCTGTCAGCAAATCAAGGAATGCAATAAAACATTCCCACGACGGCTCCTGCTTCGTACAGGGCACCTTTTAAGCTGATCGGAAGATAGTTCCTGCGATACGGAACTGGACTGCCGGGGCGATCGACCCCCAGTGTATAGACCGGTTCACACGGGGAATTTGCACCGCACATGTACGGAATTAGAGGTATCCGTCCGAAGAAGTGCGCTCCAGAGATGAAAGGCTGGATGCAGTCACCGACACTCACACTTCCACCCCCCCAGGTCCGGCAGGTATAAGTGTAACCCAGGCGTTCGAGGTTCGGTTCTTCAAACATTAACGGCAGATGCCGCGTGGCCGGGGCTTCCCATTCAAAGGATGTCAGCATCCATGGACGACTGTCACCGATCGGTGAAAAGTAACTACCATCGATTTTCAGTATCGAGCTTGCCTGGTTCAATCGCACGACTTCGGGTTCGCTGAGTTTTGCGTCGGCTTCGGGACGGGCAATCGAAGCCGTCAGTTGTTTCAGCGGCTTGTCCTGCCACAATTCTGCCGCTCGGGCATTTGGCACGGGTTGCGAGGGCGCAGCTTCAGGTTGGGCGACGCGCTCTGCGGGCGAAGGTGGCAACGCGGACGAGTCGCCTTGAGCCAACAGGTGGCTGGAACTGACGCAGACAAACGTGAGGGCGAGGATGGCTCGGGGCGACATCATTCGGCGTGATCGACTTCCAGAATTCCGACGAAACATGTGCCACTCTCCAACTCGCTGACATTAGTTTGTCGCTTCTGGCGCCAAACCTGCGGATATCGCTCTTTCGGACCAGTACGCGTATTGCAATCAAGATTTCTGGCAGAATCGATTTAGTCGGCATAATCGTCACAGTTCACCAGAATCGGGGTCGTGTTAAGGGAGCAATCCCGCAGACACGATGAGAGAATCGGGAACTTGGGTAAGTGGTGCGGGACTGCGCGCAAATCAGAACCAGGTCTCCAGAACCGGTACGGCGAGTGCTTCTCAAGGATCAGCCTCAGCGACCGGGTTAGGGAGTCATCATCAGCGATCAGGGATGCGAGACAGAATTCGACCAGGCCTGCTGTTGCGTTTGTGTCGTAAAGTGTTTTTGATCAATGGGATGTGTTTGGATGTGGTTGTGGGTCTTGTTGTTTGAAAACTCGCAAAAGGTGAAGTTGGGTGGAATCAGCCATGGGGATCGCGACAAAGTGCGCAGGCAGAATGCAGCGATGCTTCATTGTAAATCATAAAAAACCTGACGTTTGGTCAAGCAGTTCGAGCGGAATGTTGTGGATGAGAGTAAGTTGGTCTCGGTAAGATTTTCAGCATCTTCTGAATTTCGCTGCAGTTGCGATCTGTAACGATCGTCGCGAATGCGAAAGAACGGCAATATGAAGGTCAGCGCGGTCGGACAGGAAGTCTCGGGACTGGCCGCAATTCAACAGGGTTCTACAAAATGCAGATTTCGACCTGGCTCTGGAACTGGCTGGACTCGCGGCAACAAAGCCGCCCGCCGGTAACACCGCTGGACCACGTAGCTCGCTTATCGCTGCGAAAGCTCGAAGAGCGGCAAGTGCTGTCTGTGAGCGCTGTTTTCGACGCGGGTACTGGTGATTTGACTGTCACGGCAGACGGCTCGGACACCGTCACCGTTACTGTTGATCTATCAAATCATGTCACCATCACCGACATCAATGGTCCAGTGACAATTCTCGATTCGAACGGGGACGCGATTTCTCCGACAGCAGATCACGTAAGTTCAATCAACGTCAGTTCGACTGGGGCCGACAACACCATCGATCTCAGTGGCGTAACTGCTGCCGATTTCATACACGTTGCGGTCACGATTGATGCAGGAGGTGACAATGACCACATCATCGGTTCTGCGTTTGATGACGTGATCATCATTGGAAGTGGAAGCGATCTATTGGAGGGGGGCAGCGGCAACGACGTCTACTTCTTCGAGGATGGGTTTGGGAACACGACCGTTGTTGATCAGGCTGGCGAGAACAACACACTCAATTTTTCAGCAGTGACGACGGATGTCCTGGCTGACCTTCAAACGCAGACGATTACGGTCGGAGCGAGTTCTGTTGATTTTACCGCGACACAAATCAATACCCTGATCGGTCACTCTGGTGGAGCAGATTCTCTGACGGGGATTGACACCTCCAGCACGTGGACGCTTGATGCCGCAAACATCTATTCAGGCGGAGGTGTGTCGATAACGTTCGCGGGATTTGAGACACTGCAGGGGGGGACAGGGACCGACACGTTTGACGTGACCTCCGTTGACGAAACACTGACGATTGATGGTGGTGCAGGGACTGACGACATCAATGTCAATTCAAATATCACACTGACAGGAACACAATCGCTGTCGTTCACAGCCGATTCGATCAATATCGGCGCATTCACCGTTAGTTCCGAGGACGGCAACCAGGCATATACTGGATCGATTTTCATGGACGGATCGACGCTGTCCACTTCCGGAACCGGTGAGATTGCCCTTGGTGGGGGCGACCTCACAGTCACTGGAAATGTGATTGTGAATGCGATTGTTGATAGCGCCTTTAGCCTGACTGTTGACGGTGCGGGGACCGTACAATTCAACAAAGACGTTACCGTCAGCGGTGGGGCGACGTTCAATTCCAACGTGACACTCGACGGCATGACTTTAGCCGCTGGAGGTGCCGTTACCTTCGGCGATCAGTCGAGCGACACACTGAGCATCACAGGCGGAGCGACGACCGTCAGTACATCGAGCGGCGACATCACGTTTAATGCGACAACCACCGGAAACCAGAACTTTAAGGCAGACGCGGCAGGAGCAATCTCGGTCAATGCTGAACTTTCGGTGACGGGTCATCTTGAACTCAAGGCAGCCGCTTCGATTACGATTGACGGTCGAATTGACCCCGCCACCGTCACGCTGACGTCGAACGATGACATCAACGTCAATGCCGCAGTCATCGCTGATAACTTGATCACGATTTCTGCCGGTCAGGACGGAACAGGGGCGATCCTGTTGGCAAACACGGGCAGTTTGCTCGTCACCAACGCTGGGTCCGACATTACAATGACCGCTGGAGCGACCAGCGGCGATGTAACGTTGAATGGCACGACCGCGGCCGGCGATACCGTCACGATCACCTCGTTCGGCAGTATCAATGGTGCGGGCCAGGTGACGGGCGCGACGATCGACCTGAATGCAGGAACCGGGATCGGTGATAACACGCCACTGAATCTGTCGGGGAGTTCGATCAGTGCGGACACGTCCGGTGGCAATATCGACCTGAACAATGCGATCGCCGCGACGTACAGCAGCCTGACGACCGGGACCGGCTCGATCACGGTGGATAACACCGGGTCGGCGACGTTCACGACGGCCACGACGACCGACGGCTTGATCGATCTGGAGACGATCAGTGGTAATCTGACAGTGGGGACATCGGTCACTGC
>CAZSTW010000060.1:0-12627 GCA_964609845.1 uncultured Planctomycetaceae bacterium
CACCACGCCATGACTCGGGTCGCGGATTCGGCCCATCGCATCGTGGTGGTGAGCACGGTCGCAGTTTTGGTCCGCAGGCTCGTGGTCCGGAACGTCGTCCCGGCGGATTTGGCCCTCCGCACATGGCACCACGCCATGACTCGGGTCGCGGATTCGGCCCATCGCATCGTGGTGGTGAGCACGGTCGCAGTTTTGGTCCGCAGGCTCGTGGTCCGGAACGTCGTCCCGGCGGATTTGGCCCTCCGCACATGGCACCACGCCATGACTCGGGTCGCGGATTCGGCCCATCGCATCGTGGTGGTGAGCATGGTCGCAGTTTTGGTCCACAGGCTCGTGGTCCAGAACATCGTCCCGGTGGATTTGGCCCTCAGCACATGGCACCACGACGTGATTCAGGTCGCGGATTCGGTCCACCACACCACGATGGTGATCGTGGCCCGCAGTCGCGTGATTCAGAACAGCATCCAAGGGGAACCGGGCCTGCACGCCCGCAGCACGGTCCAGATCGAGGTACCGCGCCACCCCATCGTGACGGTGACCACGGGCCGGGTCGTGGTCCAGAAACTCGCGACAGAGATCATGGTCGCGGTGATCACAAAGCCCCGCACGACGGCGCGGGGCCACGCCAGCATCGCCCGAATGATCGAACTGAAGATGCGAAACCACCCGGTGAAAAGCCTGTCGAAAAATCGCCGGAACCGGTGAAGCTCTGAGCCGAGACCGAGTGCGAACGGTATCAGACGGCGAAGTTTTTTCAGACTCGAACGATCAAACGTCAGACTCAACAAAGTGGGGTCGTGCCTGGGCACGACCCCATTTGAGTTCTCGTCACCTCGGCCATGACACACATGGCCATTTTGGTGGCGGATGCGTGAATTGAGCTCTTCGTTACTTGATCAAGTCGGCGAGCGATTGAATCAGTGATCCCGCCGGCCCTTCAGAATCGGCACCGGTCCACATTGTCATGACACCTGTCCACAGAATCAGTGAATTCGCCGCGAGTACCAACGAGCAGGCCACCAGACCAGCTGCCATTCCCATCCCCCATGCGGGTTCTTTGGGGACCGCTGGTTTCTTTGACGCAACAGGTTCCAGGTAATCGTCGTCTTCGGTCGCATCGACTTCGTCGCTGAACGTTTCTTCAGAAGCATCGAAGACTTCGTCTTCGTCTCCAAACTCTGCCACTTCCTCTTCAATTCCAGCATCGAGATCCTGCGAGATCTCAAGATCTTCGACCTCACCGGCGTCATCAAGTTCAAACGCGGCACTCAAGCTTCCGGGACTTGGACGCCCCTTGCGAACCACCGTGGCCGAAGAATCGTCGGCGTCATCGTCATCGCCAAGCAGCAACTCAGCCGTCGCGTCACCTTCGTCCAGATTGATGTCGAATGCTGAGTCGTCCTCAAATTCGCTCGACAGATCCAACGTCTGCGTTTTATCGCCGTCGAGATTCAGTGACAGTTCGTCATCAGCCAACGTCTTCGCATTTCCATCGATCGCAATCCCGGAATCACCACTGAGCATCAGACCGCTGTCAGCCCCCTGCAGGCTGAGTCCGCTGTCGAGTGACCCCAATGCGATTCCGCTGTCGAGATCTGCCGAAAGAGCCAGCCCGCTGTCTCCCGCTGAGAGAGTGATTCCGCTATCGGGATCGGCATGAGAACCTTCCAGCGTGATACCACTATCTTGGTCAGCTTCCAGACTGATCCCACTGTCAGCGTCGGCAGGTCCGAGGGCAATTCCACTGTCCGGATCTGCCGCACCGAGGCCAAGTACACTGCCAGCCCCTTTCGTGACGACTGAACTTCCGGCGGACATCCCGAGCTGCGAGCCCTCATCCAGCAGAATCCCGCTTTCTTCTGTTGGAAGCTTGACGTCGCTCCCAGACAGGTCCACGAGATTGACGGTGCTGTCCCCACCCAGTCCAACGGAACTGCCACTGGTGTCGAGGTTAATACCGCTCGCTTCGCCCCCGATTCCAACGACACTGGAATCACCCGAGGACGATTCCGGAATGTCATCCCAGGCCGACCCCGTTTCATCACTGGCGTTTGCCGTTTCAATTAGGTCGTCCAGAGTGCCCGCCGTCTGTGGCAACCGCAGGGACGAACCCGACGACGAAACTGTGGCCCCCGCATCCAGATTGAAATCGAGTAGAATCCCCGAATCCTCGGGCCGCGGCGAGTTGTACTCAGGTGCAATCTGAACGTCACTGTTGCTTCCATCGGTGACCGACGAGACGTCGTCGTCTGACGGGTTCGGACCCGTATAAATCGCAACATCGCTCGACGACTGGTCGCCACTGGCAGCCATTTCCGGCTCGTCAGTCGGCACGAACCAGTCTTCTTCCGCCGAATCTTCAGGAACCGGCGCGGAAGCAGGATTGGATTTCGTAATCATCGTGGCTTGTTCAGCCAGCGCTTCTTCGTCGAGTTCAATGTAGGAAACATCATCGTCTGGGTCGGAAAAACTGAGGGTCTGGCCGTCATCGGAAAGCACGAAGTCCAACGTTGGAGGTTGGATTTTCCCGGCGCTGACGAGGGCTTCGAGTTCGTCGCGGCGATACTTCCACGTTCCGCGGTCGGCCAGTGCACGAACTTCCCCCGAGTCAACAAATTGCTTTAACGAATCGGCATTCAGTCCGAATTCGGCGGCAACTTCTTCGGCATTCAGAAACTTCTTGCTTTCCATTTCGGGCACTCTTCGTAGACGGGTGGCAACGAATTCGCGGATTGATTCGACGATGACGGCACTCAGAACATTCTACGCCGTCTGCGCGACTGGTCCAAATTCAATCTTCGGCAATTCCATTAACGGACTGGTGTCGGTTGTTGCGACAATCAGTTCACGCTGGAAAGTTCTGGCAAACCCGAAGGAATCTTCGGGGTGTAAGGATTGTAGCCTAAGTCCCGTGAAGGGCGATTACCAACGATTTCTGGCGATTCGGATCGGTTTTTCTCGTTCAGGCGGTAAGCCGTCAGCGATCAGCAGTCAGTGGTCAGCTGTCAATAAGGGAAATATGGCTAGCTGGTAATTCGCTGTGGCGCACTTTGTCGCGAAAAATGAATATTCAGTCTGACGTCATTCCTGCTGATTGCTTAATGCTGACAGCTAACTCAAAACCCTCAAACTCCCCCCGATTCGCAACTCCGTTGAATCAGCACGACTTTGCCCGAATCGATCGGTGTTCACGAACATGCACTCCTATGACAGAACACTTTTAATGAACTGGAGATTCACTGAAAGTCAGGCCGACACTCTGAATAACCCCTCAGGAAATTCCCTTTTCATGGATTTTCATTGAAATTTGGGGTGACAGGGGTGAGAATCCCTTCGACCCGGCTCATTTCTGATAGCGCTTCACCAAGGATTTCACCATGGCAATTGGCCAGTTTGCCTCTCCCACAGCAGGATCCCGTCGATTCCTCCGTTGGGTTTGTGCGGCTTCTGTCGCTTCTATCGCCTGCTTTGTGGGGAGCCCCTGTCGGTCACCGTTGAACGCCACGACGTGCACGAACGCGGGATGCCAGAGTCTGACAATTGGCGGTCATCATGCCTGTGCCGCGCAACCGCTCGACTTCAAGAAATTCAGCCAGGTTCAGCAGCAACTTGCACCACGAGTCGTCGCCGTTCCAGCTGGAGCGAGCACATTTCAGCTCCATAGCCGTCCGAACGCTGCGAAGAGAATCTACCTCGACTTTGATGGTCACGTCACGCAAAACACGTGGTGGAACGATGCTACGACGCCAATCATCACCACGACTGCATACGACAGTGATGGTGATCCAACGACTTTTTCTGCTGCGGAACAAGCAGAGATCGTCCAGATCTGGCAGCGTGTGGCTGAATGCTATTCGCCATACGATGTGGACGTAACGACCGAAACTCCGCTCGTCAGTGATTTGATCAAATCAGGTGCAGCAGACCTCAAATGGGGTATGCGTGTCCTGTTTGGTAATTCAAGCCCAAGTCCTGCACCAGGGGCAGGTGGCGTCGCATTCCTTAATTCTTTCGGACTGGACGTTGGCACTGGAGTTGATACGCCATGTTTCGTTCTGCAGGTGGGCGTCGGAACTCAGGCGAAACCTAATGCGGACGCGTGTGTCCACGAAGTGGGGCATACCGTGGGACTGCGCCACGATGGCCTTTTCCCAGCATCCGACCCGGCACATCAGGATTATTATACGGGGCAAGGAACCGGAAAAGTAGGTTGGGCTCCCCATATGGGCGTCGGCTATTACAGACCACTTGTTCAGTGGAGTAAGGGCGAGTACGCGAATGCCGACAATCAGGAAGACGATCTTGCGAAGATCGAAACGTATCTGGGATATCGCCAGGATGACTTCAGCAGCACCACCAGCGGGGCCAAGGCGATTGGTGGAACTGCAGGTGCCTCATCCTTTTCGGTTAATACGAGCGGCGTCATCGAAACCACGAATGATGCCGACATCTTCAAGATCACGTGCGGTTCGGGAACCATTAAGCTTGACGCTGTCGGTGGTCCCGCAAACACAATGCTCGATATCCAGCTAAGCCTTCTCGATTCCAAGGGTGCCCTTGTGGTTGCCAATGGAAATCCTGCAAACCCTGCGACGGATGTGATCGCTTCGATCAATCAGGCTGTTGTCGCAGGAACCTACTATGTGAAAATCGAAGGGGTTGGAAATGGCAATCCGCTGACCACCGGCTATACAAAATACGGCAGTCTTGGACAGTACACGATCACGGGATCATTCAGCACAAAAGGTGTCAAAGGAGCTCCTTTGCTGACGATCAATACGGATCTGTTCTACGGAATCAAAGAACTGCCGAAACCGATTAATCCCAATATCAAAGTTGGAGATCCGGACAACACCACGCTCCCCGGCGGCACGGTGAAAATCACCAATGTTGTCGCAACGGAAGACGTGCTGACATTTGTTGCGGATCCTTCGACGATGGGAAACATCACAGGAGCATACGATGCAGCTTCGGGCACAATGACGCTGACATCATCAGATAACACTGCAACGCTGGCACAGATGCAGGCGGCACTGCGAGCAGTCAGTTACTCCAACACCCAGACGAATCCTTCAAAAACACCCCGTAAAATCGATTTCCAGGTCAACGATGGCACCATTACGAGTAACATCCTGACCAGTACCGTCACCATCGGTAATTTCTACATCACGGTGAATTACAACTCTGGAACTAAGACGTTGACGATCATTGATGACGGTGGAGACAACTCGATCGCAGTCACGCTTCGAGCCGGCCAGATCGCGGTCGAGGGGGCTGGTGCCACCCGGATTGGTAACGCCGCCAGTAGTACGCAATCTGTCACTTTCCCCTATGCTGGCGATGTGATCCTCAACATTACATGCACGGGTGGAAACGATACGGTCAGCATTGTCGGGCTCAAGTCGACTTCGACCACTGCCAATCTGGGCGACGGAAACGACACATTGAACCTGACCTATTGCAACGTCACGACATTGAACATGAACGGCGGAAACGGTACCGATGTGCTCAAGCCAGTTGGTACGACCATCGTTACCAAGAACGTGACAAACGTTCCATGACGATGACGTGCCTGGGGCTCGTTCATTGACGACAGGTGTTTCAGACAGGCGAGGAATTCAAACTCGACGACATCGAAGACCCCGGTTCTTTTGGGACCGGGGTTTTGTCATAGGCAAACGGAGACGCCATGAAATTGACATCTCGAAACGTCAGGATTGGGGTACCAGCCTTGATGCGACTGGCCGTCTGCCTCACGCTGGTCGCGGCATTCTCAACAGGTTTGATGGCGCACGGGCAGGAAGCTAAATCTTCTCCTGCAACACCACGCAAGATTCCTGAACGACCATGGGCTACCGCCTGGATGTCGAGCCTCGCAAAATTCATGGCGGCATGCGATGTCGTTTACGATTCGATCGAACGCCCCGATCTTGCCGATTCGCTGGAAGATCGAATGAAAGGCTTCAACGAATTCGGTGGTATTGATCGAACAGCACCGCTTGGAATCATGTGGTCATGGGACGATGTTCAAGATCCTCCTGCCACGATTTTTCTGCCAGTCCACCAGATCGACGAACTGATGAAAACCGCCACTTTCGGGGTTGTCGGTTTTCACAAGGTTAAAGAAAACCAGTTTGAAATCGAACGTCCAGGTGCCCCGTATCACGTACTGGTGCGATCGGGATATGCCTTGCTGGGGGAAGAGGTTCCAGCAATCCACGCACTGCGCGAAGCACCCGAACGACTGACTCGAGACCTTCGTGACAAGTACGACGCGGTATTGATGATCGACCAGCGTCAGGTTCCCCAGGATGCAAAGCAGGCATGGATCATCGAGGCTCGAAAACAGTTTGAGCCGTGGCTGCAGAAACAGGATGAGGAACCCATTGAGTCTGCCACGGTGCGTCGTGCTCTCGGAAAAGCGTTGCTGGATGCATTCGAACGTCTGATTGAAGATGTCCAGACTGTGATGATCGGGGTCCGGATCGATCGGAGAACGTATCAACTGCAACTTGATCTGACATTGACTGCTGAACCGGGAACAACGATGGCGGCTGAATTGAATCGACTGGTTGTCCGCAGCAGCGAATTCACCGCACTCGTCAATCGAGAAGCCTCCGCCGGACTGGCGATTAATTGGCCGCTGATGCTGCTGGGCAAGGAACTTCCAGCCCTTGGCGGGGCCGCTGTCAGCGGAGGAAGACTTGACCTGGGCATTCAGATGATCGGTAGTGACTGGGCGGACATGACCCTGATTGCGGGAATTCGCGGTCCCGAAGCGACCGCCCTGAACCTCGCCATGCCGCATCTGCTCACTCGGATGGAGAAATCGGCTGATTTCACAGCCGTTCAGCGAAACGTCGCGAAATATCGCAATGTGGATCTGCATCAAATGGTCCCCACGCGTGTGCCGGACATGCTGCAATCGATTGTCCCACCCAACATCAATGTTCTGATCGGACAGGGGAAGCAAACTGTCTGGCTGGCAGCCGGGCCTGTTGAAACGCTGACAGAGCGATTGCGGGCCGCAGTCGACGCCGTCGAAGACGCTCCGGCTGCCGAAAAGACTGGAACAGTAATGCAGGCGAGAATGAGTGTTGGAAAATGGCCAACCGTCATTCCAGTCGTAGATCCGCAGGATGCCCGCGACGGCTTCAACGACTCCAAGGATGGTTTCAGTGTGAAGGTCCAGCCAATTCCGAACGGTCTGAAGATTCAGTTTGCTGCGGAAGAGGGATTGCTGCGAGTCATCGGCAGGCATTGGGCTCGCCAGGTCGATCACGAAGCCTCAATCCGCTAGATCGCATCTCATTTCAGTGTGGCGTCCCGCGGGCATCAAACGACAGCGTCTAGCCCATGTTTCGACGCGACGCGGAAGTGCGACACGCACTAGATCAGGAAGAAGAGAAGACCTTCGGTCGACCGGTTTGGCGGGGTCGGAAGACCCTTTGCGAACCCTCGCCGATCAGTCCCTCAATTGACAAACGACTCGATTAGCGGCTTGATATCGCTCGCCATGATTTGTTCCCTCTGAGATCCTCGTCGTGATTGTCCCTGCTGCGTTGATTGTTGTTGCCAGTTATCTGGCAGGTTCCATCCCCTTCGGTCTGATGATTGGTCGATTCGTGAAAGGAATCGACATTCGGGAACACGGTAGCGGGAATATCGGTGCCACCAACGCGGGGCGTGTTCTGGGCAAAAAATGGGGGCTGATTTGTCTGCTGCTCGACGCACTGAAGGGGCTCTTGCCTGTTCTGCTCCTGCCGCGATTGATCGGTGGTGAGTCACTTTCAGCGGAGCGATTGACGGACCTGGCGGTGATTTCCGGCGTCGCCACGATCGTTGGGCACATGTTTCCTTGCTGGCTCGGTTTTCGGGGAGGAAAAGGAGTCGCCACATCGTTGGGGGTGGTCGCCATGTTGAGTCCATGGGGTTTGCTCGTCGGAGCCGTGGCGTTTTTTGGAAGCTTTCTGGTGTTCCGGATCGTTTCGCTCAGTTCGATCCTCGCTGCGATCGGATTTGCTGCCTTTTACTTAACCCCCTGGTCGCAGCACTCTTTAAGCCTGGGATTGTTCAGTGCCGCCGTTCCACTCTTGATCATCATTCAGCATCGAACCAACATCCGGCGTTTAATGCGTGGCGAAGAGCCGAAATTCAAAGCCTCGACTTAACCACAATTGAGTTGTAACCGTTTTCCCGGAAACATCTTGCGATCCTGCACCCGAGTAATTATCCAGGGCTGCGCATCAGAGATTTGATTTCTGCGTTTGGCCTGGATGACTTTCCCCAACGCGACTTGCGCCTCGCTGACCGTTCGTTCAAAGTTCGTTCAAAGACAGTGAACCAATCCCCCTGGTCGCGCCATTGCACAGACCAGAAACCTCATTCATTTTGATCCATCAAAATCGGCGGATGACGAAAATGGTTTCGGGGGAAATTGGGCCGTTTTCTGAAGACTTCACGTGGGCGATTTATGCTGCGGTTCGCTGCCCTTTTGCAGGCTGAGAAGGTACAATTCCTCCCTTGGAAAATCGGTAACGACACGATTGTCAGATTGGAGCCAGACGGGGTTCCAATTCCGTTCATTGGTTTCATTTGGAAAGCCACTAACAACTATGCAGCTCACCTGCCAGCGCGCTTCGCTCACCAATGCTTTTCAGACAGTGGCCGGTGTTGTTCCTTCACGAACGACCAAGGACATCCTGAAGAACGTCAAGTTGATGGCGACGGGCGGCAAAGTGACGCTCATCGGAACCGACAGCGAAATCGGCATGCGTTGTGACGTTCCAGATGTCGTCGCAGATTCCTCGGGTGAAGCACTTCTGCCAACCGCTCGAGTTCTCTCGGTTCTGCGGGAACTCAGCGAAGACGTTGTGAAACTCGAAATTACCAGCGATGCGATCTGGATTCGCTGTGGCTACAGCGAATTCCGCCTGTCTGCCGAAGATCCAGCCGACTTTCCTCCCGTCGCAACATTTGGTGACGAAGAGTATTTCGTGGCAACCGCTGCGACACTTCGGCAACTGATCCGGCGGACGATTTTCGCCACCGATACCGAAAGCACCCGTTATGCTCTGGGTGGCGTGCAGATTGAATTGACCGCGGACAAGGCGACATTTGCCGCGACCGACAGTCGACGGCTGGCTGTTGTTTCCGGGGCGTGTCGCGTTGTGGGCGGAGCAACACCTCCAGCCGCACCTCCCGTTGTCCCTTCAAAAGCGATGACATTGATCGAGCGGAGTCTCGGCGAAGGGGAAGCGGAAGTTCATATTGCGATCCATCCGAATGACATTGCCGTGCGCTGTGGCGGGACGACCATCACCAGCCAACTGGTGCAGGGACGATTCCCTGACTGGCGGAAAGTGGTCCCGGCCAATTTTTCTGCGAAGATCGATATGGTTGTGGCCCCGTTCTACGGAGCAATTCGCCAGGCGATGATCGTGACCAACGAAGAAAGCCGCGGCGTCGATTTCACGTTCACGAAAGGGCTGCTGAAGCTTAGCAGTCAGGCGGCAGATATCGGGCAGTCGAAGGTCGAATTACCGATCGCTTACGATGGCGAAGACGTGAAGATCACATTTGATCCTCGTTACGTCGCCGACTTCCTGAAGGCACTCGACAACAGTTCGCAATTTCACTTTCAATTGATTTCACATGAAGATCCCGCCGTTCTGGCGACTGACGATGGTTACACATATGTGATCATGCCGCTGTCTCGCGACCGTTGAACGGTGCCGGTATCGTTCCCGATTGACTTGCAAAACCCTGTTATTTGTTACGGTCTTTTGGAATTCCTCAGTCCATGTCGCAGGAGCCTCAACCGCTGTCCATCGCGCTTGCAGAGTTAATTGCTCTGCGGGGTTTTGCGCGGGTTCGCAGTGATGATGAGTTACGAAGTGCATGGCAACGTGTCGCGGGGGAAGAGCTTGCTGCACAGGCACGTCCCCTGCAGATTTCTCGTGGAATCCTGACGATCGCTGTTTCCAGTGCTCCTTTGTTGAATGAACTGGCCACGTTTCAATCGCCCGATTTGCTGAAGCGACTGCGACAATTGGCTCCCCACCTGAACATCAAGAGTTTGAAGTTTCGACTCAATGGAATGTAGGTGACGCCAAATCCTGGCGTTGACCCAACCATTCTGACGACCTATGGAGATTGTTCCCTTGACCGAACCGACTGCCGCTACGGGACCTCAGTATGGTGCCGACCAGATCAAAGCACTCAGTAACATTGACGGGATTCGTACGCGCCCTGCGATGTACATCGGTGACACCGGGCCACGCGGTTTGCACCACCTGGTCTATGAAGTTGTCGACAACAGCATCGACGAAGCACTCAGTGGCTATGGCAAACTGATTACCGTCCAGGTCAATCTGGACGGCAGCGTGACGTGCTTCGACGAAGGTCGCGGGATTCCGGTTGGTCCGATGCCTGACCAGGGAAATAAGCCCGCTCTGGAAGTCGTGCTCACCAGTACTCACGCCGGTGGAAAGTTCGACCGACAAGGGGGCTATGCCAAGGGAACCGGGGGGCTGCACGGGGTCGGTATCAAGGCTGTGAACGCACTCAGCGAGTGGCTGGAAGTCGAAGTCCGTCGCGAAGGCCACGTGTGGCAGATGGAGTTCTCGCGCGGGCTGGTCACCAGTCAACTGCGGAGGCTTGGAACCACGACCGAAACCGGCACCCGGATGACCTTCAAGCCCGATACTGAAATCTTCCCGGATACGAAGTTTGTCTTTGACACTCTGCAAAAGCGATTGCAGGAACTGGCCTTCCTGAATCCAGGTGTTCGGCTGCGGCTGACAGACGAACGGACCTCGCAGACCGAAGACTTCTGTTACGAAGGTGGGTTGCGTGAATTTGTCGCCTGGTTGAATCGGACCGAAAACCCGCTGATCCCTGAAGTCATCATGATCGATGGGCAAGTCGACATCACGCATGTCGACCTGGCGCTTCAATACAACGATGGGTACAACGAAAACGTCCGTTGTTACACCAACAATAACATTCCAAATCCAGACGGCGGCACGCATCTGTCGGGCTTCCGCAGTGCGATGACTCGCGCACTGAACAATTACGGCAAGAAGGAAAATCTGTTTAAGGATGTCGAGCCGACTGGCGACGACTTCCGCGAAGGATTGACGGCTGTCATCAACGTCAACATCCCGGACCCTCAATTCCAGTCGCAGAACAAGACCAAACTGTTGAATGTGGAAGTCGAAGGTGCCGTCTCCAGCATCACCTACGATGTGCTGACCAAGTATCTGGAAGAACATCCGGCGAATGCAAAGCGGATCTGCCAGAAAGCATCGCTGGCAGCCGAGGCTCGTGAAGCTGCCCGCAAGCAGCGGGAAATGGTGCGACGTAAGGGAGCTCTGACATCAGGTGGACTGCCCGAAAAGCTGCGAGACTGCCGCAGCCGCGAACTCGATGCGACCGAACTGTACCTTGTCGAAGGGGATTCGGCTGGTGGTTCGGCAGATACCGGCCGCGATTCGAACCTGCAGGCGATTCTTCCGTTACGCGGGAAGATCCTGAACGTCGAAAAGGCTCAACTCGTCAAGATCCTCGATAACGCCGAAATCGCCAACCTGTTCAAGGCGGTCGGAATTCCACCGATGGCCGAGTTCGAAGACGTGACAAAACGCCGATACGGAAAAATCATCCTGATGACGGATGCTGACATCGACGGCAGTCACATCCGGACGCTGCTGTTGACCTTTATCTTCCGGCACATGCGACCGTTGATCGAACATGGTTGTGTCTATATCGCTCAACCACCGCTCTACAAGGTGACGCAGCGCAGCAAGACTCGATACGTTCAAACGCATGAACGGATGGTCACCGAGTTGATCACGCTCGGGCTGAACGGCAGTCGACTGATCTTCCCGAACGGTGATTCCCTGGAGGGTGAGCATCTTGAAAAGATCGTCAAGCAGATGCAGCGGTTGGACGAACCGTTCGAACTGCTGGAACGTCGCGGCGTGACTTTAAAATTCCTGCACTCCAAAGCAGGAGCAGCGGACCGCTTGCCGGAATACCGAGTCTTCCTGGGGAAGGCCGAGCACTGGTTCTTCGACAAGGAACAGGTCCGGGAATTCGTTTCGCAGGAAGAAAAGCGACTTGGCCGCGAATTGACGATGGCGGGATCGGTCCCGACGCCACAAGTCGCACCGGAACCGCATGCTCCCGGAGCAACCCCCGCGGTGCGCGAGGAACTGCTGCAGATTATCGACCTGCATGAAATCCGGACGATTAACGCCGCACTCGTGGAATTGAAAGGTTATGGAATTCTGCTGCCAGACCTGTATCCACCTGGAGCCAAGGATGGTGAGACGTTCTATCCATTCAAGATCGTCCAGGAAGATCACACGGTCAAGTTGACTTGCCTGCGCGAATTGCTGCCGCAGTTGCGTGAACTGGGTGAACGAGGGATGAAGGTCACCCGCTTCAAGGGACTGGGTGAAATGGACGCGGAAGAATTGTGGGACACGACCATGAATCCGGCCGAACGGACGTTGCTGAAAGTCTCCATGGAGGATTCTGTCGCGGCCGACGAAATGTTCCGGGTGTTGATGGGTGATGCGGTGGAACCGCGACGTGAGTTCATCGAGAAGCATGCGCTCG
>CAZSTW010000060.1:12771-39725 GCA_964609845.1 uncultured Planctomycetaceae bacterium
AAAGATCTCGACGTTTGAAGCAGGAGGATTGTGGATGTCCGAATTCAAAAAGTATCGCCGTAAACAGATTGCCGAATTACGGCATTTTGTCCCTGGCGAGATCCTTGACGCACGCGTGTCGATTTCCAAAGCTGATCGTGATAAAGGATCTCCGAAAGAGGGGGACATGATCGCGCGGAACCCGGCAAACCACGATGATCAGTGGCTGGTTGCCAAGGAATACTTCGAAGCGAATTTTGAAGAAGCAGAAGTCTAGTACCATGTCAGACTGAGAATCTGGGCTGAAATCACGATTTGACTGTACCAGGTTGTCACCAGAAAACGGGCCAGGTGGTCCCCAGTTCGAGCGAGGATGTGCATGAGCGAGTCTCCCAAGCGTGAACAATGGGCTTCACGGATCGGTCTGGTTCTGGCGATGGCCGGAAATGCAGTCGGTCTGGGAAACTTCCTGCGGTTTCCGGCTCAAGCGGCCAAGAATGGCGGAGGCGCCTTTCTGATTCCCTATATCGTTGCGTTCATTGTCCTCGGTCTCCCCTTGATGTGGATCGAATGGACGATGGGGCGGTTTGGTGGTCAATACGGCCATCACTCAACCCCCGGCATATTCGACTCGATGGGACGACGCAAGTTCTGGAAGTATTTTGGTGTTTTTGGCCTTTGGGCAAACCTGATCATTGCTGCCTACTATCTGTATATTGAATCCTGGTGCATGGCCTACGCAGGCTTTTCACTGATCAATGGATTTGCGGAAACCGCACCCAAAGAGTTCTTTGCGAAGCTGACCGGGGACACTCCCAACGAAATCTGGGCAATCAGTTCCTGGGGCATGGCCATTTTCGCAGTTTGTATTGCGATCAATATCGGAATTCTTTCGCGCGGATTAGCGAAGGGGATCGAAATCGTTTCCAAGATCGGCATGCCGTTGCTGATTGTGTTCGCCGCAATCCTGGCAATCCGCGGACTGATGATTTCTCCTGCGACAGATTCACACGCTGTTGAAAGCCCAATGGTCGGACTCAATTTCGTCTGGGAACCGAAGTTCGATTCACTGACAAATCCCGCGGTCTGGCTGGCAGCTGCCGGGCAGATTTTCTTCACGCTGTCGATCGGCATGGGATCGATGCATTGCTATTCGTCGTACTTGCGCAAGGACGACGATGTCACACTGAACGGAGCATCTGGCGCCTGGACAAATGAACTCTGCGAAGTCGTCCTGGGCGGAACGATTCTGTTGCCGATCGCGGTGGCGTATCTGGGGCTTGTCGCGGTTCAGGAAATGGTCGCTGGTGGCTCGGGATTTGGCCTGGGCTTCATGGTCTTTCCCAAGCTGTTCAATTACTGGGGAAGCTTCGCTCCAGTGGCCGGATTCTTATGGTTCGGCCTGCTGTTCTTCGCTGCCATTACGAGTTCGCTGGCGATGGGCCAACCGATCATGGCGTTCCTGCAGGATGAGTTTAAATTCAGTCGCGAGAAAAGTGCATTGGCGTTCGGTGCCATGTTACTGCCGCTCGCGTTACCCGTTGCAATGCTTCATTCGCAGAGCTTCTTTGACGAGTTTGACTATTGGGCGGGGACGTTTTCGCTGGTCGTGATGGCTGTCGGTGAAGCTGTTCTGTTCGCCTGGATTTATGGGGTCGATCGCGGATGGAATGAGATGATGCGTGGTGCTGATCTGAAAGTTCCGCGAATTTTCTATTGGATCATGAAGTACGTGACACCCACGTTCTTGATCGTGATTCTGGTTACGTCCATCTTCAAACCACAGGCCGGCTGGGAAAAGTATGTTGCTTCAGTCACTTCAGGGAACGCTGCACCGACATGGGAATGGGCCGACGACGGGATGATCGGCAAGCTGCTGCACAAGGACCTTCCTTTAAAAGAAGGGGCTACTCCCAAAGAAGTTGCTTTCAATCAAACTTTGAAGCTGGTGCGGACGGTCGATCGCGGAGTCATGCTGGCTGCGTTTGCCGGATTTGCAATACTCGTTTCCATTGCCTGGCGTAAACGCGAAGCTGAAGGAAGGAATATCTCACCATGACACCACTCGCCTGGGTCTTCATGCTCAGTGTCTGGGCTCTGATCATTGGATGCACGATTTACTGTTTCTGGAAACTGATGTCCTCAAAAAATCTCCAGTCTGATGACTGAGTCACAGCAGGTGAGACCACGTGCTGTGAACACTTACCGCAACTGAATAACTCCTGCCATCAACTGTTCTGGCAAGCAATTGCCACGCCAGTGAATTACCTGCAAACCCGCTGCTACACCACGTTCCTGCCCGCCTCCACTCTTTCCCAGTGAGGTACGTCATGTCCGATTCCAACGAACTTCCGCTGCTGAAGTCGGCGCGGCGCGAAGCTGTCGGCGCATTGCTGATCTGGCTGCTCGTCACGATCTATTCCGTCGGTTACTGCTGCGCTTACGGTTACAACCGTGATCCCAGGACGCTGACCTTTATCCTGGGGTTCCCGGACTGGATCTTCTGGGGGATCGTCGTTCCCTGGGGGACATCAACCGTGATCTCAGCCGTCTTCGCCTTCTGCTTCATGAAAGATGAAGACCTGGACAGTTGACCCTTTCGCCGAGTTACGGCGTCATCGTTGTGTCGAAATGCGAAGTGTTTCCTGGACATGGCCCTGAATTCGTTCGAGGTATCTTCATGCTAATTGCCGTGGCGGAAATTCCATCTCCGGGTTACAGCGTTCTGGCAGCCCTGCTGATCTTTATCGCCGCCTCGGTCTGGCTCGGTGCCATGGCTCAGAAGGCGATGGAGAAGCAAGACTTCATGCAGGGCTTCTTCCTGGGAAATCGTGGTTTGGGGGCATGGACCCTGGCTCTGACGGCGACTGTTCAGAGTGGCGGAACGTTCATGGGGTTTCCCTCGCTGGTCTACAGCTTTGGATGGATTGTCGCCGTCTGGATTGGCAGTTACATGGTGGTTCCCTTAACGGGCTTCGCCATCGTCGGAAAACGTCTGGCACAACTCAGTCGCCAGACAAACGCAGTCACCGTGCCCGACCTGTTACGTGAACGATTTGGTGATTCTCGCGTCGGCCTGCTGGCTTCGCTGATGATCATGTTTTTCCTCTCCTTCACGATGTTCGCCCAGTTCAAGGCGGGTGCGACAATCATGAAGCATGCCTGGCCGGGCAGTGGCATCATGGCTCTCTCTGAGGATTACGATGCAGCACCTGCCAGGGACGGGGCTGCAAAGGTTGAAGGATCTGCCACAAAGTCGTTTCTGAAGACGTGGTTCCCCCTCGATCCGAAGTATTACATGGGCCTGGCGATTTTCTCGATCACCGTCGTCGGATACACCTTGATCGGTGGCTTCATGGCGTCTGTCTGGACCGATCTGTTCCAGAGCGTGATGATGGTAATCGGAGTGATGTTACTCGTTTGCCTGGCGGTGCCGATGGCGGGCGGGTTGGAACAGGCCTCCAAAGCGGCGATCACCGCAACGTCGACCGACATCGCATTCGGGCCCGGATACAGCACTGCGGGTCGACAATTCCTGACACCCGGACTGGCTCTTTCGATGTTCTTCGTCTGGGTGTTTGCTGGCTTTGCATCACCCGCCAGCATGGTCCGCGTGATGGCAGCCCAGAATACCGAGGTGATGCGAAAATCGATCGTGCTGCTCAGTTGCTACAACTGCCTGATCTATATCCCGTTGATCATGACTTGTATTGCGGCTCGTTCGCTGCTGGAACCGCTGGGCAAGCAATCCGATGAAGTCATTCCCCGAATGGCACTGCTGGTGACGAAAGACTTCCCGCTGCAGACGGGACCATTTGTCAGCGGTTTGATCATGGCCGCTCCCTTTGGTGCCATCATGGCGTCGGTCAGTTGTTTCGTACTGGTGATTGCATCGGGACTGGTGGAAGACATCTATGCGAAGTTCATCAACCGGAACGCGACCGAAGCTCAACTGCGTCGAGCCACAACGATTTCGATGGTCGCGGTCGGAGCCATCGGCGTTCTTGCCAATCTGAATCCACCCGAGTATCTGCAGGCACTGGTCGTGCTGAGTGGTTCGGCGGGGGCCGCGACGTTTATTGCTCCGGTGATGATGGCCTGCTACTGGAGGCGAGCCACAGCAACAGGCGCGCTGGCAGGGATGCTGGGAGGATTTCTGGTCTACTTCGGAATCTATTCGTGCGGTTGGGCTCAGAACTGGGCCACGGCTAATTCCGGACTGGACCTGGCAAAACAAATCCTGGCGATCCTGGGCCCTGACCCGAAGATTGGTGCGTCGGGGCTGTTTCGTCCGTATTACATTCTGGGAGTCGATCCGATCATCTGGGGATTACTCGCATCCATCGTCGGTGGGGTGGGAGTGAGCCTGCTGTCGCGTCCACCATCACCAGAACTTGTAAAGCGGTTTTTCGAGATTCGCCCCAAAACGGAATCGGCACCCGCGTAAAGAACGCTGACGTTGCCCAGTGATTCCAATGACAGTCGCAGGACCCATGCCTATAGGCAGGATGCAGGGCGGGACCAGCGGCGCTTTGCCGCGCCGGCCCACCATGCATCCATCCTACGTCAGTATAGACGTGACGGTGGTTCGTTTTTCCGTACCCGTTGAGATTCCGGCAGTAATTTTGTGTAACCGTCGAATAACCTGCGACCATCAGCCGGAACGCGCTAGCGTCCGGTTTCTGGAGATGCGTGTCTTCCGTCGTCCATCGGAACCGGACGCTAGCGCGTTCCGGCTGATGGATGTCTCGAAATTCACACCTGGCTGGCGGCAGCTACTGGCAAGCACAGAGACAAAGATGTGGGTAACATTGACTCCACCCTACGTTGAAAAACCGATTGCCACAGGCAATCACCATCATCATGGCAGGCCGACCCGGAAATCGGATATGCTTTTGGTGATGTCCTCGTTTCATCATTCTCCATCCACTACAGCCGAGTTTTCCGATGCGACTGATCGCTTGCCTGACATTCCTGGTGATGACCTCAACTGCCGGTGCTGCCGAATGGAAACAGTTTCGCGGGCCGGATGGACAAGGACATGCAGATGCGAAGAATCTTCCTCTGAAGTGGAGCGAAACAGAAAATGTGCAGTGGAAGACCGCCATTCCAGGACGTGGCTGGTCTTCGCCCGTTTTCGAGGGTAACACAATCTGGATGACGACCGCCGTTGAAGAAGCACTGACGGGAGAAGCTCTCGAAAAGGCTCGCAAGGAACGACTTGGCGGGAATCCAATGGCGAAGCAGTTGAGTCTGGTGGGCTCGGTTTCGCTGCGCGCCATCAGTGTCGATGCCCGGACGGGAAAGCTGTTGACCGATGTTGAATTGATGGCGGTCAAGAATCCTCCCGGAATCCATACTCTCAACAGTTACGCGTCACCCACACCCATTCTCGACGGAAATCTTCTGTTATGTCACTTCGGTGAATTGGGAACCGCCTGCCTGGACACATACACGGGCAAGGTTCTGTGGAAAGCGGTACTTCCCTCGACGCACGCGGTCGGTGCCGGAAGTTCACCCGTCGTACATGGCGAACTGTTTATCGTCCCCTGTGATGGAACAGACCTGCAATATGTCGTTGGCCTGAACAAGCGATCGGGTGAGCAGGTCTGGAAGACAAAGCGTCCTCCGATGTCTGGCACTAACGGTGACTTCCACAAGTCTTACAGCACTCCGCTGGTCGTGTCAGTTGCAGGTAAGAATCAGGTGATCATCCCCGGTGCACAATGGGTTGCCTCCTATGTACCGGAAACAGGTCGCGAGATCTGGCGAGTTCGGTATGGTGACGGGTTCTCAAATGTCCCTCGACCGGTCGTCGTCAACGATCTGGTGTGTGTCTGTACTGGCTTCATGCAACCGCAAATGCTCGCAATTCGAATGGATGGCGAAGGGGATGTCACGGCGAGTCACATTGCGTGGAAGATCCCGAAATCGATCCCGACAATGCCATCGCCTGTCGTTGTCGGCAATGAGATTTACTATGTGACCGATCAGGGAGTTGCGACATGTGCCAACGCCCAGAATGGCGAAGTTATCTGGACTCATCGCCTCGGCGGCAACTATTCCGCATCTCCACTGGCAGCAGCGGGCCGGATCTACTTCAGCAGTCGCGAAGGTGACACAACCGTCATCCAGCCCGGTAAGGAATATACCGAACTGGCGATCAATAAACTGGAAGGCCAGCACATGGCGTCGCCGGCTGTTCTGGAAGATGCTCTGCTGCTGCGGACCAGCACTCACCTTTATCGAATCGCGAGTCGGTAGTTCAACGTCTTGCTCGCTGGCTCCCAGATCATCACGGGAATCAGGTTTTTTCCTGGCTACGGATATTCTTCGTCGTATGAAACTCAAGACGCTACCGGACGATTTCGAAGTTGAAGAGCTGAGTGATTTCAAGCTGGGAAACGGGCCGTTTGCGGTCTATCTGCTGACCAAGCGATCGCTGGGGACCCCCGAATCCATTACGGCCATTGCCGAGCGATGGAACCTGTCCCGCCGTCAGATCAGTTATGGCGGTTTGAAGGACAAGCATGCCGTAACGCGCCAGTGGGTGACCATTCATCATGGCCCACGGCGCGACATGAAGCAGGAGCACTTTACGCTCGCCTATCAGGGTCAGTCTTCTCGCGAATTCGGACCTCACGATATCTCGGCCAATCGCTTTCGCATCGTTATGCGGAACCTGGTGCGCGAAGAGACCGAGCGAATGCTGCTGCTGAAAGAGGGGCTGGCTAAAAACGGAGTCCCGAACTATTTCGACGACCAGCGATTTGGATCGCTGGGGGAATCCGGAGAATTCATTGCCAAGCCCTGGTGCCTGGGTGACTATGAACGGGCGGTCTGGCTGGCACTGGCGGAACCGAACCCGCATGACCGTCCGGGCGATAAAGCCGAAAAGCAGACGATCCGTGACCACTGGGGACGCTGGATCGAATGTAAAGCAGCATTGCCGAAATGTTCGCGTCGCAGCATCGTGACCTATTTGTGTGACCATCCAACTCGCTTTCGCGATGCCCTGGCACTGTTCCGGCAGGACATGCGCAGCCTCTGGCTGGCGGCATTTCAGAGCGACCTGTGGAACCTGATGCTTTCGGCCTGGATCCAGGAACACGTCGATCCCGCTCGGCTGTACAAGGTGGAACTCGCTACGGCAAACGTTCCATTCTACAGCGAGCTGACGGACACCGAACGCGCGTCACTATTGGACCCCGCGCTGCCGCTCCCTTCGGCTCGGCTGCATCTGGAACCTGGCCCGATCCTGTCCCTGTATGAATCGGTTCTGGCAGACGAAGGAATGTCATTACGTGAGGTGCGAGTCAAATACCCGCGCGACAGTTTCTTTTCGAAGGGAGAACGATCGGCCATCGTGATTCCCAAAGATTTGAAAATGCATGCCGACGAAGATGACATCAATTCAGGACGACAGCGAGTCACACTGCAATTCGTCCTTCCTCGTGGAGCCTACGCCACAATCTTCGTAAAGCGACTCAGTTCCCGAATCAGCCAGATCGAGGGATTTTCGGACGATTGACGTTAACCGACAGTTTCCGTTCTGCGATGTCACAATCAATGCAGAAACTCAGGCTTTTGCTCTGGAAAAACCATGGCGTATTGCCCTCAATGCAATGGCGAAATGTCAGCGACTGAAATCGTCTGCCCTCACTGCGGTTACGACTTCCCTGAAGCAGGATACACTTCGAAAAAGTTCCGGCCCGGTTTCGCATATTCTCCACTGGCAGACCTTGCACTCATCGTCAGTATGATCGCTGCCGTATTTGGGGTCATTGGAACGGCCTTGATGACAATGATAGCACTCGCTTCAGGTCAATTCTTCTACGGCTTGTTCGTTGGTCCCATTGCTTGTCTTCTGCAACTTGGGATGCTGGTCGTGTTTCTTCGCGTGCAGCAATAGCATTGCGTTGCTGGTTTCATCCTGAGCCAGTTGTTCGATGCGAAATCCGGCCCGGAAAAGATTTGTACTGGAAAATCAACGTCCTGATTCTTCATAGTTCTGCCCCACATCGTCCTGCCGATATCTGGTTTCAAGAAACTGAAAGCCCTTCGGTCATTATCAATGGATGGTAGACTCGCGCCGAACCGGGGGCATTCCGAAAGTAGCCTTCACGCTCCGCGTGAAGATAGCCGTCGGCAATCGGGCGTCTGAAATTCATCGCATGTACGACGGTCAGGTCGCACGGCCTTCGATTCCGTCTGTCATATGCGATTGAGCAGCGTTCGGTAGTCAAGGGCCTCGTTCTTCCAGTCACCGTAGACTGCAGTGAGGCCACATTTCGGACAGCGGCAACCGAGATACAGCCATTTCACATCTTCGGAGTCTTCGTACAGCGAAACACCTGCCGTGATCTCAAAGGTTTCATTCCCGCAGGGGCAGGCGCATTCTTCAAGCGACGAATCCTCAAGAAATTCTTCGCTATCACCGATCGCGTGTTCGGTGTTGCATTGGGAACAGACCCGGACTGCTACCCCTTCGTCGTCATCAAGCGCCAGGCCAAATGTCTTCGAACCGCATGAGCAGATTGCATCTGCGAAATGGTGTGCCACGTATTCATTGAGTTCGCTGTAACGGAGTACTTCACCACGAATGTCGGCCTGGCAGTCTCCGTAGTAATACTTGCCGCGCTTTTTAAGTGTCATGCCTTACCTTCACTCCAGACCGGCTGCGTTCTACACAAGTTGCGAATGTTTCGTTTGAGCAGGCGAGAATATCAATTTCACAGTCAACCTTTCTTTCTAACGCAAGTCAAACAACGAAGCCAGTTCATCATCCACATGCGGCCAGACCAGTGCCGTATAGCCACCTACTCTTTGCTCAGGAGTCGTCGTCACACCCATCCTCAAGACTCGTGACTGATCACCTTTCTTTTTCGGTTGCTGAAAGAGGAATTGCGTAATCCCATGGGTAGGCGTCCCTTTTCGGATTGGCAATTCAGCAATCATTTCCGGCGATGGAAGCGGATCACCGACCCAATCCAGAATCTCACAGATCGCAAACCGCCCACCCCGATCGGTGTGATGGCCAATCACACGAAACAGCGTCCATTTTCCAGACAACAGGCGAAATCCAATCATCTCACCAACCTGCCAGTCGTTCGCCTCTTTCACCGTACGCGGAATCCGTTTCGCGGGTGGTTGTGGAGACACCAGTTCGGCCCTTGTTTTGGCAAGCACCACAGAACGCTTCGCGCGGTCTTTTGGATCGTCCCATCGTTTCAAATCAGTGCCATCATCAATGACCTGCAGAGCGGCAAGCTTCGTCCGTTCTTCGAGACGCCCCAGCTTCCATTGAGCAGCCGCCAGAGCAATCCAGAAGACAGGCATCTCGTCGGGATCGTCAAGAGACGACGCATATTCGGTCATCAACCGATCCGTCGCTTCGGCAGCGGTCAGTCCGTCGCCAATCAAATCACGAAAATCATCGCGAAGATCGGCAGCCAAATCATCCGAGAAAATTGCAACGCCCCAGGCTCCCATGGAATTTCCTGACTGAGAACGAAGTGTACGTATTGAACGGAACGGCCGAGCCTACTCAAAAACGGGCGGGAGTCAAACTCTTGTCACGGTCGCAAAATTTGGCCCTTGCAAGACGGTCGTATGATCTCCGCCGGGGATTTCCGTGCACTCCATCTCCTCCGTGTCCAGGATTCTCCTTACCTGCTCTTCAAATGCCGCGCGAACGACAGGCCACGAAACTCTATCCGCGACTTCAAAACCGTTGTCGCGAACTGGTAGACTTAACAATCGCGGCCGTGTGTTGGCGGAACTCCTGCGGATGCGGAATTCGATGACTCGACGATGGATGGGATGTCTGATCGCTTTTCTCCTTTTGAATCAGCCCTGGCTGGCTGCGGCCGGGCCGGATTTCAATCAGGAGATTCTGCCGCTGCTGAAGAGTCGTTGTGTGGCCTGTCATGGTCCGGCACGGCGGGAAGCCAATCTGAACCTGGCGCTGCCACCCGGAATCAAACGGGGTGGAAAGAATGGCCCGGTGATTGTCTCGGGAGATCTGTCGCGCAGTCTGTTGTGGAAACGGGTCTCCGCCGGCGAAATGCCTGTCGATCATCCCTTACCCGCCGAAGAGCAGGATCTGCTGCGGCGCTGGATTGTTGATGGTGCCCATGGCCTGCCAGTCGACGTACCCGCGAAGCCGATTCGTGATGAGCATTGGGCCTTTCAGCCACTCGGTCGCGTCTCCCTGCCGGTCGTTCCCGGTGAACCTCGATTGCTGACGCCGATCGATCATTTCATTGCCGCTCGACTGAAGACCGCAGGACTGAAACTGTCGCCGGAAGCGAGTCGTGAGGTTTTGATCCGGCGGGTCTGTTTTGATCTGACAGGGCTGCCTCCGTCGCTCGAAGAGATTGATCGCTTCCTGAACGATCAGCGTCCCGATGCGTATGAGCAGATGGTCGAGCACTATCTGAATTCTCGTCAGTACGGAGAACGCTGGGGGAAGTACTGGCTCGACGCCGCAGGCTATGCAGACAGCAACGGCTACTTTGGTGCCGATACCGATCGGCCGCTCGCCTATCGGTATCGTGACTATGTTATCCGCTCGATCAACGCCGATAAGCCGTGGGATCAGTTTATTCGCGAGCAACTGGCAGGGGATGAACTGTCGGGCTTTCGCACAGGGGGCGATGTTCGTCCCGAAATGGTGGAACTGCTGGAGGCCGTCCACTTCCTGCGCAACAGCCCGGACGGGACCGACAGCAGTGATGGCAATCCGGATGAAGTTCGAGCGGACAAGTACGCGGTCCTCGAAGGGACTCAGCAGATCATCGGTTCCACGTTGCTTGGCCTGACGGTCCAGTGTGCCCGCTGTCATGACCACAAGTTTGAACCCTTCTCTCAACGTGACTACTACCGTCTGCAGGCCGTGATCTATCCCGCATTCAATATTGATCAGTGGGTCCTGCCGAAAAATCGTGAGATCTCCACTGCATCTGCCGCAGAGCTGGCGGCGTGGAACGCGGAAGTCAAAGCGGTCGATCAGAAGATCGCTGCCCGGCGACAACAGTTTTCTGATTGGGCTCGACAGCATCGTCAGCGGGGGCGTGAGTTATTCGCAGACTCGTTCGATCCCGGTCGTCCGCTGGCTGAAACATGGTCGAACACAGTCCCCGGTGACACATCGCCTGCGGGAGTCCCCGCGATCCAGGTGGATCAAAAGAGTGCTCCGGGGGCGGAGGCCACTCAGGGGACGCTGCATCTCATCGAATCGGGAGCGGCGGGTGACCGGGCTCTGTCGACGAAAAAGACATTCGACTGGACTCCTGATGAAGTCGGTGGCTGGATTCAGGCGACGTTTGATCTGGTCGGTGGAGGCGATACCGCGCCGTATGTCGGCTACTTTATCGCTCTGCGTGACTTCAATGATACGAAGCCGACTCTCCGTGGCGGCAATATTCTGCTGGATGGAGCGGCAGCAGGACAGGCGGCGGTGCATGTCGATTACCCCGGTGCCGACGATCAGGGGCGAGGCAAAATTGGCAAGAGCGGCTATGTCCCCGGTCGAAATTATGGTGTTCGCATTACGAATCTGGGCGAAGGGAAATACGAAGCCCGTCAGGTTGTTGATGGAGTTCCCGAAGAGGGAACCGTGACTCTGACCGAAGCCGATCTGCCCGAGGGGGCCTTTGGTTTTGAATACTGCTGCGGTCGCAGTTTTGTTGTCGACAACGTACTGATTGAACAGGGAGTCCCTGATTCGAAGCTGGATGCGGCTGAGCGGCAGCTGGCCGACGAGCATCGGGCCAGACGCAAAGAACTGGATACTGACATCAAAGCTCTGGAGGCGACCCGTCCCAAGCCGATTGGCCGACTGGCGGCTGTCAGTCAGCCAGCAGGAGCCTCTCCCGTCGTGCGACTGCTGAACCGGGGTGAATACAAGTCACCGGGCGATCCGGTCACTCCAGGATCACCACTGGTCTTGTCCGATGAAACCAACCCGGCAGAGTTTGTCACCGCACCAGCGACAGACAAGGGTGTGACCGAAGTACCGGGCCCACGTCTGACCTTCGCGAAGTGGGTAACTCAGCCTGATTCTCGAGCGGCCGCGCTGTTGGCTCGCGTCACTGTGAATCGGTGGTGGCAGCACCATTTCGGGACGGGAATCGTCGCGACCGCCGATAACCTCGGCTATTCCGGATCGTCGCCGAGTCATCCGGAATTACTGGATCTGCTGGCGGGTGAACTGATCCGACAGAACTGGAGTGCGAAGGGAGTCCACCGCATGATCCTGCATTCCGCCGTGTACCGACAATCGAGTCGACCGGTCGCAGCAGCCGATCAAATAGACCCCGACGGTCGACTGCTGGCTCGGTTCCCCTTGCGGCGGCTCGACAGTGAATCGATCCGCGACGCGATGCTGGCCGCTTCGGGGGAACTGGACCCGGCGATGTTTGGTCCCTATGTTCCGACTCAGGTTGCCGGTGATGGCGATGTGTTTGTTGGCGAGTCGGTCCCGGGAAGCCTGCGGCGCAGCCTGTACCTGCAGCAGCGACGGACTCAAGTGGTCGGCCTGCTGGAAGTGTTCGATGCTCCGTCCATCGTCTTTAACTGTACTGCGCGGCCGCGAACGACCGTCCCGTTGCAATCACTCAAACTTTTGAATTCCGAATTTGTGCGGGCACGCGCCGCAGGATTGGCACGCCGAGTTCGACCTTCGCCCGATGTCGCTGAGGAGCAGGCGATGATCAACGCGTTCCGAATCTCCTGTGGACGCAGACCAACAGATGAAGAACAAGGGGCCGCGAAACGTTTCCTGATGGAGCAAACTTCGGAGTACGGCGGGCGTCCCAATGCCGTTCAGGCGGCATGGGTCGATTTCTGTCAGATGCTGCTTGCCAGCAACGCGTTCCTTTACATTGAATAAGCGGGACTGGTGAACAATGCCATTCGATACTCCGGAACTTCATCGACGTGCCTTCCTCGGACAATCCGTGGGTGGTGTGGGCCTGCTGGCTTTAACGCATCTCTTACAGCAGAACCGCGTCGAGGCGGCGTTGCGGTCGCAGCGACAGCCGCATCGATCGGCTTCGGCCGATGCGGTGATCTGCCTGTTTCAACATGGTGGCCCCAGTCAGATGGATCTGTTCGATCCCAAGCCGGAACTGACGAAGCGAAACGGTCAGAAGTATGACGGGGATCTGGAGATTCATTTCCCCGGCCAGCGCGGCAACGTTCTCGGTTCGCCGTTTGCATTTCGTCGCCATGGTGATTCAGGAATTGAAGTCAGTGAAGTGCTGCCTCACACCGCTGGCATCGTTGACGACATCACACTGGTTCGCAGCGTGACAACGGAGTCCGTTGACCACGAATCTGCCTTGCGGCTGATTCATAGTGGCAAGTTTCAGGCGGGATATCCGACGTGGGGATCATGGATCAATTACGGACTCGGTTCTGCGAACGAAAATCTTCCGGCGTATGTCGTGTTGACGGACCCGGGGGGAATGCCAGTCGATAGCGTTCGCAACTGGACGTCTGGCTGGCTACCCGCAGAGTATCAGGGGACAACATTTCGACCGGGCAAGACCCCAGTCCCGAATCTGTTGACGCCTGGGGATGTGACGAGTTCCGCGAGAACCCGGCAATTACAGTTATTGAATGAATTCAATCGAAGTCATCTGCAGCAGTATCCCGGCAATTCCGAACTGGAAGCTCGGATGACCGACTTCGAAGTTGCCGCCAGAATGCAGACGGTCGTTCCAGAGTTACTCGATCTTTCCGGAGAAACGGCAGCCACCCGCAAGATGTATGGCCTCGATAATCCAGCGACCGCTGAATACGGATCCCGGTGCATCATTGCCCGCCGGTTGATTGAGCGAGGCGTGCGGTTCGTTCAATTGTTTCTGGCAGGACAGCCTTGGGACACTCACAGCAAGAACGCCGCCACACTGAAGACAAACTGCGCTCGGGTCGATCAACCGAGTGCGGCGCTGGTACAGGATCTGAAACAACGGGGCCTGTTGGACCGGACGATCGTTCTGTGGGGCGGGGAGTTCGGACGACTGCCGGTTTCGCAGGGGACAGACGGACGGGATCACAATCGGCATGCCAACTCCCTCTGGATCGCTGGAGGGGGCTTCAAGTCGGGCTTCTGCTACGGAAAGACCGATGACTTCGGTTATCAGGCGGTCGAAGATATTGTCACCGTTCACGATCTGCACGCCACGTTGCTGCACGCCTTGGGACTGGATCATCAGCGATTGACGTATCCGCATGATGGCCGTGCGGGAAGTCTGACGGACGTTGCGATCACACAGGCGAAGGTCGTTTCTGAACTACTCCGCTGACTGTAGACTGCTGTCGAGGAAATCAGTTTTTACATAGTAGGGTGGGACCAGCGGCGCTTCGCCGCGCCGGCCCTCCATTCATTCTCGACGTTTTCTGATGGTGGGCCGGCGCTCGAAGCGAGCTTGTCCCACCCTACGGTAAGAAGTTGAACCACGAAGAACGCGAAGGTCACGAAGGCTGGAGTCTCCCTCATTCTCAGGGTGGCCCGGCTTGCTTCAAGCCGGGGGCCGAAGGTCCAAGAAACCTCAAACCGGCATCTGAAAAGGTTGAACGCAAAACCTGAATCTGCGTTCGGCTTGAAGTTTCCTGTGCTGCGCCCCCAGCTTGAAGCAAGCTGGGCCACCCCGTGAACGTGAGTGAGTTGTGTCGTCGTTTCGGTGTGAGCCGTAAGACGGGTTACAAGTGGCTGTCTCGTTACGCGGCCGAGGGGAGTGCGGGGTTGGCGGATCAGTCTCGTCGTCCGTTGAGTTGGAGCTTTGACTTGTGCATTCAATTCGGCCAGTTGCGGACGTGATTGGTGAAATGTCGCTCGTGGTATTCAGCTCGACGCCTTTTCAGATCAGATTGGAAGCAGGTGCAACACAGAGGCACAGAGAATCACAGAGGAAACGGCGGACTCAAACTCTGTGCTCTCCGTGCCTCTGTGTTTCGAAGTCTTCGCCATTCAATATCCATTCACAATCCGATGGTTATTTGTTGAGTTCAGTTGCCAACACGCTGTTCGCATCGGCGGTGACTGTAAACTTGCCTGCCGTGTAATCGATTTCGACCTTCTTGGCGTCTGCCACCGCGGTCTCCGCGAATGAGCCTGACTGTGGCGAATGACGGCCAGTCATTCACTCCCCGCGGCCGGTGTCTTCACCCTCGCAGCAGACTTTGGAACCAGTTCTCGTCCCTTTCAACCTGTCGTCCATCGGAACCGGACGCTAGCGAGTTCCGGCTGATCGATGTCTCGAAATTCATACCCGGCTGGCAGTAGCAACTGGCAATCACAGAGACAACGATGTGGGTAACATTGACTCCACCCTACACCCAAACCGATTTCGTAGCAGATTTCGTCAGAATTCTGCGTTTTCGCAATCTACCGATGAACAGCAATTCTGTGGCGGATCGCAATTCCAGAGGATTCGGCCTCGTCCGACTGGGGGCCACATAGAGGCGCCTCAGATTGTAAAAACAATGCAGGTCTCGACTTTGCCGAAAACGGGGTTTGAAATGGGGTTGCGGATTTGCTACGGTGATTGGAGATCAGCCAATTTTCATCAGTACGCGAAACGCGGATGAGGCGCATCCGCGTATGCCAGGTGATTTCATATCGTGGCCAGTGGAATGGTCCGAAAATCAGGAGTTGAGTAATGACTCGAAATGTCCAACCTTGTGCGTCCCAAAATGCCCGCCGCGGGTTTACGCTGATTGAACTGCTCGTGGTGATTGCAATCATCGCGATGTTGGCGGCACTGCTGCTGCCCGCAGTGCAGAATGCTCGTGAAGCTGGCCGCCGGGCTCAGTGCATTAACAACGTCAAGCAGATCGTGCTGGCGATGCACAATTATGAAGGGGCTCATCGCTGCTGGCCATCAGGCTACATCAGTCCAGCCCCCGGGGCAGGTCAGCAGGCGACTCTCACAGAACCCGTGACCATGGAAATGATGGCGATGCGTCAACGTTCTATCGTGACCGTCAACAGCTGGCTGATGCCTGCGGAATGGGGCTGGCCGGCGTTTCTTCGCTCGGAAATGGGACAGGGGACGATCGATCTCGACTTCCGCGTTGCGAAGTTCGGTGGCGGCAATAACCAGAATTTTCTGGGTAACAACATTGAGTCCTATGTCTGCCCGAGTGCCAAGCGACCCTCAAGTGCTCCCTGGGGATTTTCAACGTACCGTGGCAATATGGGGGCATATGACCCCAGTTCAGCAGGTGGCGGTGGAAATCCTCCAAAAGACCCGAATGGAATCCTTTATCTGAACAGTGCGGTTCGAATGAGCGATATCAGCGATGGTCAGTCGAATACGATCGCCGTTGGAGATTCGCTGTTCGGATTCTGGGCTGATGCCTACAGCTGCTGTGTCCGTGTCTGGGATGATTCCACTCATCCTGACGTCTTCGACACCTACTGGGCCGTTCCCGGTCCTTCGAATGTGACACTGCAGTTCTTCAGCTTCGGCAGCAGTCACAATGGCGACCTGTGCATCTTCGGTATTGCTGATGGTTCGACAAAGCAAGTTTCCAAGAAGATCGACATTAATGTGTTCAAGGCCGTGTCGACGCGAAATGGTGCAATGAAGTCGATGGGTGCGATGATGGAAAACGTCAGCGACGGATTCTGAGTTTTTGTTATGCGGTTTCGCCGAGGCGGACTTCCGTAGCGGTAAAGGACTCTGAATTCGTGAGGCGCCAGAGAGTCGTGGTTCGCTCCGCGAACCAATCTTTTGGCTGACACGCTTCTGCGGACAAAGCGAGTATCTGAGTTGCCCTAAAAAATAAGGCGTTGGTTCGCGGAGCGAACCACGACTTTCAGGCGTCCGTCATGGCTACTCTCAATATCATCGTCAACGATGCCAGTCGTGTTGTTCCTGAGGGGACGACCGTTGAGTCGTTGCTGGGAATCCTTGGGCTGAAACCGCGGTTTCTGGCCGTGGAACGGAACCGACAGGTCGTTCCGCGAGGGGACCATGCCGCGACAGTATTGGCTGACGGTGATCGAATCGAAATTGTGACGCTGGTGGGTGGAGGTTGATTGCGATTCATGGCTTCTTCGACAGACTCGACTTTGGTTCTTGGATCGCATCGACTCACGTCTCGGTTGATCGTTGGTACAGGCAAGTACACGACATTTGAACTGATGCGTGAATGCCTGGAAATCAGCGAAGCCAGCGTGATCACTGTGGCTGTCCGCCGTGAACGCCTGGTTGACGCTGCGGGTCGAAACATTCTCGATTTCATCGATCTGGACAAGTACACGATTCTTCCGAACACCGCCGGATGCTTCACTGCCGAAGATGCCGTTCGTACTGCCAGGCTGGGGCGCGAAATCCTGGCCAGTGTTGGAAATCCTGGTGCCAGCTGGGTCAAGCTGGAAGTCCTGGGGGACAAGAAGACTCTGCTGCCAGATCCCGTTGCCACGTTGGAAGCAACACGTGAACTGGTCGCCGATGGATTCGAAGTCCTGTGTTACACGACGGACGATCCGATTACGGCTCGTCGTCTGAAAGATGCGGGTGCCACGTCGGTGATGCCTGCGGGAAGTCCGATCGGCAGCGGGCAGGGGGTACTTAATCCGAACAACATTCGAATCTGTCTGGAATACCTGAAAGAAAATGACCCCGACTATCCAGTCATCATCGATGCAGGAGTGGGGACTGCCAGCGATGTCGCATTCGCGATGGAACTCGGTTGCGACGGGGTCCTGTTGAATACCGCGATTGCATCGGCGCAAGACCCGCGACAAATGGCCGAAGCGATGAAACTGGCCTGTCGTGCCGGCCATCTGGCAGCACATTCCGGCCGTATTCCCAAAAAGCTTTATGCAACCGCCAGTAGTCCCGAATCAGGCCTGATCGCTCCGGGAACGGTGGTGAAGTAGCTCATTGCCAACAGAGCATCGCAGGCCCGATTCCGAACAAATGCCGGCTCAATGGTTGAACGAGAACTCTTTGGAGTTCAACAGAGCCCACGTCAGGTCTCGAAAGACCTCATCGCGTGATTGTCCCATGTTCAACGGAAGCATCACAGCATTGATTTCGGTCTGATTTGGCTTTCGTGCCAGGACTGTCAGGAACAATCGCTCGGCTGCCTGTGCGTTGTCCGGGGTTGATTTGAGCAGTTCAGCCAGCGAACTGTTCCCAGCTTCAATCTTTCGCGAGATCGTGTCGCCGTTCTGAAGGTGCAACAATTGTGACATCGTCACATCACCCAACCGCTCACAAGCGCAGGCGGTCACGCGGTCGGAACGTCCGAACAACCTGAGAAAGTACGAATCGAGACCGGGGTCCGGCAGCTGTTGAGCTCGAACCCCTTCTGGATAACCTGGAAACTGGTCAGGAATCGCTGTCACCTGACTCAATGCATCCAGCAGTAATTCTGCAGGCAACCGGCGGGCGTAATAGTGCGAATAGAAACGTGTGTCAGCTTCGTTCTCGGGACGGGTTTCGGAACTCATCTGATACGTACGCGAATTCAGGATCGTCCGCATCAGATGCCGCAGATCAAACTTGTGGCTGGCAAAGTCGTCGTTCAAGGCCTTCCACAATGCAGGGTTCGTCGGTGGATTACTGGCTCGCAAGTCGTCAACAGGTTCGACCAGACCGACCCCCAGGTAGTGCCGCCAGATGCGGTTGACGATGCTTCCATTGAAAGCTTCGTTCTTGCCCGTCGTCATCCAGTCCACCAGAGCCACGCGAGGATCATTGCCCGGTTCAATCACGATCTCAGAACGATCGAGGGGTTGAGCTTTCAGCTGTTCGTTGGTGCGTGGCTGCTGCACCATCACAGGTGATCGACGAATTTTTTCGATGTCAGCCGCAACCCCGTCGATCTGCTTTCGCAGGTCGGTCAACTGTTGTTCTCGCTTCTTGACGTCCTCTTCCTTTTCAGGAACGGGTTCTTTTTCTTTATCCGCCAATTGCTTTTTCAGGTTGGCCAGATGGCGTTCCTGGTTCTGTTGATGTTCGGTGGACTGAACGAGCTCTGTTGCTCCGGCCTGTGGCGACTTGCGATCAAACGCGACTCGCGAAAAGAACGCGGCAAAGTGGTAGTAATCGTCCTGTGTGTACTTTTCGAGTGGATGGTTATGGCACTTCGCGCAGCCGATACGAGTCCCCAGGAAGGCCTGAGCGACACTGGCGACAACATCAGACTGTTGTGTCTGCCGGAATTCGCCAATTGTGACGACGTAATAACCAATTTCAGGATGCTCATCCGTGTTTCCGGAAGTCGTCAGAACAGCACGTACCAGTTCGTTCCACGGACGGTTGGAGGCGACCTGTGATCGCAACCATTGGTGAAATGCTCGAACCCCCTTGACGCCTCGAACATCGTGGTCTCGTTCCTTACGGTTCTGGAACAGGTCCGCCAGCAACATCGTCCAGAGATCAACGAACTCAGGCCGCTCCAGCAGCGCGTCAATCAAGCGACTCCGTTTGTCCGGGCGAGGATCCGCCACGAATTCTCGCACTTCGACTTCGGTCGGAAGAGTGCCAATCGTGTCGAGAAAAACACGTCGGACGAACATCTCGTCAGAAGCTGCATTGGATGCGGGAATACGAAGTGCGGCGAGTTTCGCGAAGACATGTTCATCAATGAAATTGGCCGGTGCAGCCAATTGCGGAATGGCTCTGTCGAATGGAACCGACACAACGACGACAGCGACCTGTCCCTGAAAATGCACCCGTACGGCCGTTTCGCCATTTCGCAGAATCTTGACTTTGCCATGGGGATCGACATCGACCAGCCCTGCATCATTGGAAGCGAATTGTGCCAGCCAGGTGACGTCCCGCGTCGAGCCATCTGAGTATGTCGCTGTGACCACGAGTTGCCACGATTCACCGATCTTACGCGGTTGCGTGGCCGGGATTCCGTCGGCGTTGGCGACGGTCAGACCAGTAATTCGAGGATCATCTTTGGATGGACCTGGAGCCCCCGCTTGTAACCAGGCGACCAGCATTTGATGAGCCGGTGAGCCGGGCTGAATGACCTTGCCGCCCCCATGCGGAACCTGTCCGAGTCCCTTTCGAAGCAGCAGACTATCCTCAGGAACCACCAGGCTGACCCGGCGCCCTTCCTGCTCCTTAAGAATCCAGCCATGATCCAGTTCTGGAGCATATCCCCGTAGCGACAAGCGGAACCCGTTCTGTCCGGCACCTTTTCCGTGACAGGCTCCCTGATTGCAGCCAAACCGCGTCAGGATCGGTTCGACATCATTAACGAACGACGGAGACGCCGACATTGCCGTTTCGACGGAAGCGAGCAATGTCGCCGCAACGACGACCAGAACTCGCAGGGTGTAAAGCGGTCGAAATCCGTGAAACAAAACTTGGGACACGGGAATCTCTCGGAAGGAATAAGTGTGGTGGGCAATTTGACCTTTTGAGTCTAATCGACCTCGCCACGTCTCTCAATCCGCAATTACTTTCCTGCCAGGTGTTTCAGGATGAAATCGACAGCCGGAGTCGGGTCGTCCAACCCATGTGGGTGATGCTTGAGTCCCGGCTTCACGATGATGTGAATCGTGCCGCCGAGCTTTTCGTAGCGATCCTTGATCAGGACGGAATTTTCGGGATAAGGGACGACTTCGTCCGCGTCGCCGCAGATGTGCAACAATGGCACTTTGGCTTTGGCAAGTGGCGCGAGGTTATCAATCGGATTCTTGTCATAAGCGATCGCTGCCGCTTCATTCGGGAATTCGTAGTCGCGGATCAGCTTTTCCCAATCCCCTTTGCTGCCGGGGCCCTTCCCTTTACCACCCGGCCAGCTCTTGAAATCACAGATGGGATTATCACCCAGGATTAACCCAACCTGATCGGGATGAGCCGCACCCCAGTTGTAGACGTACAGCCCCCCTCGGCTGAGCCCCTCAAGAACTGGCTTCTTCGATAAGCCGTGCTGTTCGGTCAAGACCTTGTAAAACGCATCGAAGTGCTTCATGGCACTGGGGCAACCAAACGTGTTGCCGACATTCATGTAGACCAGGTGAAATCCTTTATTGACCAGCGCCAGATCGATCTCGGGACGATGGTCAAAGAATTCAGCCCGCCAGATCCATGGTCGTCCCTCGGCGACTGTCTTCGGAAGTACAACCAGGCACTTCTTGCCATCGACTTCAAAGTCATACCGCACAAATCCTCGGTACTCGGACTTTGTGCCAGGAAACGGCTTGGGACCATCATCGGCCATCGCGGTGATGCTCGAGAAGATCATGGCCATGAGTGTCGCAATGAATGTTGAGCTACTTTTCAATTCTCGGGTTCCTTAAGAGTGTCGCATCGCGTTCCCGGATGAGATACACATTACGTTTGAGTCGCACGTCGATTCCCTGAAAGTGGAAAATCTGGATGCGCAGTACAAGAAACTTCAAACCAACCGATGATGCAAAAGTGACTCGAAACCTTTTCAGGTATCGTCAATGGTTCATACAGAACTCGGTGGAACTGAGCAGCGCCCAGATTGCGAGTTCAATTCCTTTACCTGGTTGCTGCGAACGTGTCGCCAGGAACTGCTTCACGGCCTCAGCTTCATCCGATGCCGGGGGGCGGGTCAGGACAGCAAGAAACAGCGACTCTGCCAACTTCGCCACATCGGCTTCTTTCAAGAGTTGTTCCGTAAGATTGCCATCATGAGGCTTCAGCAGTTCCAGGACTTTGGCATCGTTTGACAGAAACAATGCCGCTTTGACGGATGGGGCAAACTCACCCTCAGGATCGCGCGGGGGATTTGCAAATGCTGCCAGGAATCGCTTGCGCAGGTCTTCAAAGGCAGGATTCGCCTTGGACTTCCCTTCTGCTTGAACTGTCGTCGGCAGTCGTGAGGCTTCTCCTGTGGCCTGCAGCAGACTCATCAGCAGTTGTTCTGTAGAGAGTGGCTTTTCAATCGCGACGACATATTTGTCAATCGGCGGTTCACGATCCAATCCTGCAGGCAGGCGACTTGATCGCTGATAAGTCCGCGTCATTGCCAGTTCCCGGAGCAGCCACTTGATATCAAACTGATGCTGTGAAAACTCCGCCGCCAGAAGATCGAGGACTGCGGGGTGCGAGGCGGGGTTTCCGCTGTGGTGCAGATCCAGTGGATGAACCAGTCCGCGGCCAATCATTTGACACCACAGTCGATTCACAGCGTTGCGAACAAATAGTGAATTTGTGGCAGAAGGAAGCTGCTCCGACAGGATCGCCAGGGGACTGAATTTCGGCTTGCCGGGAAAGTTCACCTTGCGATCCGGGACTACGGCAAATTCTTCTCCCTTGGCGAATGCAGGGACTTCAATCTCGGTCCCGAACGGCAATCTCGGACCGGTCTTGTGAGGTTGCTTGACGAAGACAGACATGAATTCTGTCTTCTTGTCGACGACCTTCTCACCTACGGCAGGAAACTTCAGATCGGTCCGAATGGTTGAGTGAGAAAGAAACGTGTGCAGACCCTGGAAATCGATCTGCTTGTAATCTTCGACTGTCAGATGGTCATGGCACTGTGCACATTGAAGATCGACCCCCAGGAATAATCGACCGACGTCACGAGTCAACCCGGGAAGATCGACAGGCTGCTGTCCATAGTTTTCCAGCCGCTTTGTCAGAAAGAACGCCGCCCCGCGCGAGGCTTCGTCATCGGGGTTCGGATTCAGAATCTCGCGGACCAGCTTGTCCCACGGCTTGTTGGTGGCGAACGATTGCTCCAGAAACCGCAGCCACTCTTCGTGCTCACCGGCTCGCTCCATCAACTGAACGTTCCAGGCATCTCGCATCCGTCGGGAATACTCGGGCGAAGCGAGCAACCGATCGATTAGCGCGGTTCGCTTATCGCTGGCGGAATCAGTCAAGAAGAGACGCGTTTCCTCCATAGAAGGAATCCGCCCTGCCAGATCAAGAAACACTCGCCGCAGGAACTCGGCATCGTCAGCCACCGGTGCGATGGTTCCGCCAGCAGCCGCTTCGATCAGTGTATCGATCCGGACATGCAGTGGTTCATCAGCCGCACCAGCCGATGAAAAGATCAGCGACAGACAGGCAGAAATGATGGCTAGAGTCCGCATGGAATCATTCCTCGAGTAGCAGCAGGCTCTCAAAGGGATCGGAGGCCGTTAATACGTTTTGGCAAGGCTACCTGTCGGAGTAAGTGGAGGCAAGTCGACTCTTCGTGATGGGATTGAGTCTCGGATTGAAAAAAATGACCTTGCGAGGGATGCTCCAGCCGAATCCGGTCGAGCAGGTGAGAGATAGAACCAGTTTTCTGCTTCAGGGAAAGTACGACATGCGATTGTTTGAAGGGACTCAGTGGGATCGGCCAGCGACCTGCGAAAAATGCGGTGCTCTGGAAGCAGATTGCAAGTGTCCTGTGCAACTCCCTCCGAAACAGATCGTACCGCCTGGCAAACAAACGGCCAGATTATCGGTTGAGCGACGGAAAAAGGGGAAAGTTGTGACGGTGATCCGGGGATTGTCGGACGAGGCAAATGATCTTCCCGGTCTGCTGGTCAAACTGAAGAACGCCTGCGGTGCCGGTGGGGCACACGCTTCGAACGAATTGGAAATCCAGGGAAATCACGTCGAACGGCTGAAGACATTCCTGAGTGACCTGGGATACAAAGTGAGCGGCTGACGCTTTCCTGACAGCGTCGTTCGGCTTCTGACGTTGCTGAAGACGTCACCCTTTCCGAGGAAATCTGTTTTTTCGGTCATTTCCGAACGTATCTGCGAGCTGCCGTAGATGGGTGTCGATCATTCAAATCGGTGTTGATCGAAGTCTCAGCGGATGTCACACTCTCTGTGACGGGATTCCGAAGGTGGGAGGAAATTCAATGCCACGGTCAACTCGAACACAACAGCGTCCGCAGTGCGACGGATTCAGTCGCCGCGAAATGCTGCGCGTGGGTGGTCTAGGGGCGTTCGGACTGACTCTCCCTCATCTTTTGCAGTCGCGGCAGGCAGCGGCTGCGGAGACCGCCAAAAGCTCCCGACGGGCCAAGTCGTGCATCGTATTGTTTTTGATGGGGGGGCCGCCTCAGCATTCGACCTGGGACCCCAAACCATCGGCACCCAGGGAAGTCCGCGGCGATTTCGGACCGATCAGCACCTCGGTTCCTGGCACCCAGTTCTGTGAACTATTTCCGCACTCAGCGCTGCTGGCCGATCGAATGTCCGTTTTGCGAGGGGTCTCGAGCAACGACAACGCTCACTCGTCCAGTGGTTACTACATGCTGACGGGTCAACCGCATGCCCCGACGAATTTCGAAAACGCCAATCCGGGATTTCCGAACGACTCACCCAACATAGGATCGATTGTCCGAAAACTGGTGCCAGAACGGGGAAGCTTGCCTGCATCGATTCGGTTGCCGCACCGGATCTTCAATACGGATGGCAGTGTCTGGCCCGGTCAGGATGCGGGCTTTCTGGGACGATCGGTCGAACCGTGGCTGCTGAACTGCAAACCAGCGGACGAGACATTCCGCATCGAGGAACTCGCACTGACTGCGGACATCACGGATCAGCGACTGGCAGGCAGAAGATCATTGCTGCGGCACGTGAATGGCCGAGTCGACCGGGCGGAAGGACTGTCCAAAGGAGGCTATGGCCGATTAACGGAACAAGCCTTCGACATGCTGAACTCGACCGACTCACGCCAGGCGTTCCAGCTGGATCGTGAGTCGGCGCAGATGCGTGACCGCTATGGGCGGACACAATTTGGACAAAGCGTGCTGCTCGGTCGGCGCCTGGTTGAAGCAGGGGTGTCACTGGTCCAGGTCAACTGGTACCGCGGACCTGATGAACCTTCCGATGCTCCCTGCTGGGACAGCCACGCCCGGGAATCACAACGTCTCAAAACGGTTCTGGCTCCCCCAGCCGACCAGGCACTGGCCGCACTGATTGGGGATCTCGAAGAACGCGGGATGCTGGATGACACGCTAGTTGTCTGCATGGCCGAATTTGGTCGGACTCCGCGATTCAATGGAGCAGCAGGTCGCGACCACTGGGGACATGTCTATTCGGTTGTCCTGGCGGGGGGTGGTATTCGAGGCGGAGTCGTGCACGGTTCGTCCGACGCGATCGGAGCCTATCCCGCATCGGGTCGCGTGCAGCCGCAGGATCTGACGGCGACGATCTTCCATTGCCTGGGACTCGATCCACACTCCGAAATCCAGGACACTCTCGGGCGTCCGATTCCGATCAGCCGTGGTGACATCATTCAACAGATTCTGGCGTAGGCATGAACACGATCGTTCTTGCGACCCTGAATGCCAGGTACCACCATTGTGCCTTCGGCCTGCGCTATCTGCTGGCCAATATGGGGGACCTGCAGGCGCAGACCCGATTGCTTGAATTCACGATCAACCAGCCGACGCTCGATATCCTCGGGCAGATTCTGCACCATAAGCCGCGGATCGTCGGCCTGGGTATCTATATCTGGAATGTGGATGAGACCACGCGGCTGGTCGCTGATCTGAAACGAGTGGCCCCCGAGATCGTCATTGTTCTGGGGGGCCCCGAAGTCAGTTACGAAACGGAACAGCAACAGATTGTCCAGTTGGCTGATTTTGTCGTCACAGGGGAAGCGGATCTTGCTTTTCCCGAGCTGTGCCGGAAGCTGCTTGGCCAATCAGACATACAATCGACGGCTGGCCTGCAGACGCTTCCCGCCTCGAAAGTGATTCATGCCGCCGTTCCGGATCTGAATGAGCTGCAGATGCCGTATGAACTGTATTCCGACGAAGATATTGCACATCGTGTGATCTACGTCGAAGCATCGCGAGGCTGTCCGTTTACGTGCGAGTTCTGTCTGTCGGCCCTGGAAATTCCCGTCCGCCAGTTTCAACTCGATGCATTCCTGGCCGCGATGGATCGTTTGTTGAAGCGAGGGACGCTTCACTTCAAGTTCGTCGATCGAACATTCAACTTGAACCTGCGAATCAGTCGCGCCATTCTCGAGTTCTTCCTGGAGCGATATCAGCCAGGGATATTCCTGCACTTTGAATTGATTCCAGACCGATTGCCTGAAGCACTGCAGGATGTCATTGTTCGTTTCCCGCCAGGTTCGATGCAGTTCGAAGTTGGCATCCAGACGTTTAACGATGATGTTTCCAACCTGATCAGCCGTCGCCAGGACAACGAGCGTGTCGAACAGAACCTGAACTGGCTCCATTCGGAAGCAAACGTGCATGTTCATGCGGACCTGATTGTAGGATTGCCGGGTGAGTCGCTCGAAAGCTTTTCGCAGGGATTTGATCGCCTGGTGAGACTTGCTCCGCATGAGATTCAGGTTGGCATCCTGAAACGACTGCGCGGAACACCGATCATCCGCCACGACGACGAATGGCAGATGGTCTACAGCCCACATCCCCCGTATGAGATCCTGTCAACAAAGCTGATGAGCTTTGAAACGATTCAGGAACTGCGTCGATTCGCCAAGTATTGGGATTCAATCGCCAACAGCGGCAACTTCGTGGAATCGACGCCGATGCTCTGGGATTGCAGGCAGGGTGGATCGGGTTCTCCATTCTTCGAATTTCGTCGTCTGGCGAACTGGTTGTTTGCCCGTGAAGGGCAATCGCATGGTATTTCGCTCAGTCGACTGTTTGAATCCGTGTTTGAATACCTGACATCGGATTGCCAGTTTGATCCGACCGAGGTGGCAGCGATCCTATGGCGTGACTATCAGCGTGGCGGTCGCAGCGATAAGCCTGTTTTCCTGAGGCCGTTTCTCACGCAAGTCAACGAGGGTCCGAGAGCACTGAACACGTCATCAGCACCACGACGACAGGGGCGTCGCCTGGAGCGAGAAAAGTAGGCAGGGACAAGTGGAGTTTTGCCGCGCAGGCCCACCCTACTTTTGTGATGTGTTCAATTCGCGCCATGTGTCCACCACGACAGGTCGTGGAGGCGCGCTCGGCGTCCCGACCGCTCGTGCAAACTGAGGTTTTGCAACTGAAGATATGGGTGCCACGGTCTTGGAGT
>CAZSTW010000061.1:0-39421 GCA_964609845.1 uncultured Planctomycetaceae bacterium
CGTCCATCGGAACCGGACGCTAGCGCGTTCCGGCTGATCGATGTCTCGAAATTCACACCTGATTGGCGACAGCATCTGGCACGCACAGAGACAAAGTTGTGGGTAACTTTGACTCCACCCTACATTGCCCAGTTGCTCAACGTGGTATTTCGTGCTGAGACGCGTGCACGCGATCAGTCACTCAATTCAGATTCGGTGTCTGCCTCGGCCTGCGCTGGGGCAGGCTCGCTGCTCTCGGCCCGCTTTTCCTTGGGAATCAGTCGATCCAGGATACCGTTCACAAACGATGAGGAATTGGCGCTTCCAAAGCTCTTGGCCAGCTCCAATGCTTCGTCGATCGCGACACGTGGCGGAGTATCAGTGTAAAGAATTTCGAAGGCTCCCAGCCGGATCGCGTTGCGATCTGTCGCAGGCATCCGCTCGACCGTCCAGTTCGATGCAACTGCTTCGATTCTGGCATCAATGGTGGCAAGGCTTTCGATGACACCTGCGTACAGGCTCCAGGCAAAGCGACTCAGTCGCTCGTCTTCCAAGGCTTCCTGTATCTGTTCGCGAATGAGATCGGGCGCGACATCGGGGTTCAGATCCTTTTGGAAAAGCATCTGCAATGCGACTTCGCGAGCCTTATGACGACGAGTTGACATACCGATTCAAGCCTTGCTATCTGTCCACCTCGTATGAATTGATGCGTTCAGACCACGTCTTTCGCCTTACGAAAGCCAACGGTCAAACGGACTCAAACAACAGCGAGGTCCGCGATTCCTCAAATACCGCCAGCCTTCATGGCCCGCAGCAGATTCGACATTTCAATGGCGGCGAGAGTGGCTTCGTGCCCCTTGTTTCCCGCTTTTCCACCGGCTCGATCCAGTGCCTGATCCATCGTCTGACACGTTAACACGCCAAACGTCACAGGGATACCACTCGTCAAAGACGCCTGCAGAATCCCCGCTGCAACCTGTTGATTGATGTATTCATGGTGGGTCGTTTCACCCTGGATGACTGCTCCCAGGCAGATGACCATTGTGAACTTGCCACTGTGAGCCAGCTTGTTTGCGGCCAGTGGCAATTCAAATGAACCGGGAACATGAACCACAGTGACCCGATCATTCGACAAGCCGTGGCGACGGAGTGTCTCAATCGCACCTGCCAGCAACCGTTCCGTAACGAGATCGTTAAATCGCGAAACAACGATTGCTGCTCGATCGTCCCCCACCAGCAGTGTACCTTCCAGCACCTTCGGCATTCCCATTCGCCTTATTGAAATTTGGTCGTTATCCGATAGGGATACTGACCCGGTTAAGTTCTCGTTTATTCCGCCTGAGGGCGAAAGGATTGTTGTCTGGCTCGACGACTATTGCATTCTGGCGAATTCAGTAGCGGACTTTCGGGCGACGACAAATGGCTTACCCCAGATTCATACTCATCAGGAATTCTTCGTTGGTCTTGGTTCTGCGCATCCGGTTGATCAGCAGTTCCATGGCCTCGACGGGATTCATATCGTTGATGACGCGACGCAGAATCCAGACTCGACGAAGTTCCTCTTCGGTCATCAGCAATTCTTCACGCCGTGTGCCCGATTTGTTGACGTCGATCGCCGGCCAGACTCGCTTTTCGACCATGCGACGGTCGAGATGCAGTTCGGTGTTGCCGGTCCCTTTGAACTCTTCAAAAATCACGTCATCCATCTTGCTGCCGGTATCAACCAGAGCCGTGGCAACGATCGTCAGGCTGCCACCTTCTTCAACGTTACGGGCAGCACCGAAAAATCGCTTGGGATGCTGCAAGGCGCTGGCATCGACACCCCCGGTCAGAATCTTGCCGGAATGAGGGCATTCCGTGTTGTAGGCTCGAGCCAGTCGCGTGATCGAATCGAGGAAGATCACCACGTGCTGGCCGTACTCGACCATCCGCTTCGCCTTTTCGATCACCATTTCAGCGACCTGGATATGGCGGCTGGGTGGTTCATCAAACGTGCTGCTGATGACTTCGCAATTCTTTCCTTTGACCTGACGTTCCATGTCGGTCACTTCTTCTGGCCGTTCGTCGATGAGCAGCACGATCACGTAGACATCGGGATCGCCCGCCAGAACTGACTTGGCCATCTTCTGGAGCAGAATCGTCTTGCCAGCCCGGGGGGGCGAAACAATCAGACCACGCTGTCCCATCCCGATCGGAGCCACGATATCGACAACACGCGTACTCAATTCACCAGGATCACCGCACAGTTTCAGTCGGCGAGTCGGATGGAGCGGTGTCAGGTCATCGAAGAAGACTTTTTCCGTCAACAGATTCGGATCTTCGTTATTGATCGCTTCGACCCTGAGGAGTGCGAAATATCGCTCGTTTTCCTTGGGAGGCCGAATCTGCCCAGCGACGGTGGCACCCGTCCGCAGTCCAAACCGGCGAATCTGGCTCGGTGAGACGTAGATGTCGTCGGGGCACGGCAGGTAGTGATAGTCGGGACTGCGCAAGAAGCCGAACCCATCGGGCAGGATTTCGAGGGTTCCTTCCCCGAACATCAGGCCGTTCATCTTCGTCCTCTCTTTGAGGATCTTGAAGATCAGGTCCTGCTTCTTCAGACCTGTATATTCCGTGATGTTCTCCTGCTTGGCGAGGACGATCAATTCTTTCATCGTCAGTCGCTGCAGTTCGGCGATGTGGATATCGGTGTCGCCGCGCTTGATCTCTTCGTATCGCTCATCGGCGACGAAGCCGGTGTGCTCATCATCGTCGTCATTCGGCGGCGGCGCGGCAGGTGCTGCGTCGCGGGCAAATGCCAGCGGTGGACCATCTTCAGAAACTTCCCATCCGGCGGGTACGGAAGGATTGTTGCGCGGAATACTGGGACGTGGTTTCATGGCAGGAGACTCGGAATCGGGAACTCGCCAGTCCGCTGAAAAGCGAGACTCAACGAGGGGCGAACTACCGAAGGTAGAACGTCCAGAATAACGAAAGGTGTCATCAGCGGAATTCGAAGGTCATGCACAAAACTTGGAATGGCAGACCCGCATCCATGCGGCTATCGGAAGGCTTATTGGACTAGGACGCGTCTTGCCCGAGAACAGTTGCAGAAACGGGAATTCGGGAAAACCATCAATCAAGGTGGGAGGAACTCAACAGAATTCTAGGATTGTTGTGACGAATTTGACAACGGTTTGCAACAGATGCCCCAGTTTCTCGACAAAAAATCAAGCAACTCCTGTCCACCGCGATCATCATCCGTTTCGTTCGAAATCACGATGTTTGACTGCTGCCGTTTGTCCGCCAGCCCCAACTGGCTCGCTTCCCGACGCTGTAATTCTGCCAGGCTCCAGCCATTTCGTGCCGCAACTCGTCTCTGCCGAACATCATCGGAAGCATCGACAAATACCACCGCATCACAACGCTCGCGCCAGCCTGCCTCCAACAACACGGCAGCGTCCAGTAATATCCCTTCGCAACCCTGTTTCACTCCGTCCGCGATCGCATCGACAATCTGTTGTTCGATCGCGGGGTGTACGATCTGCTCCAGGTCACGCCTGGCTGTTTTTTGTTCTTCCGAGTCCCCGAAAACGCGCTGAGCCAAAACTCCCCGGCGGATCTCACCCGACTCGTCGAGGATGTCGTTACCAAACCTTCGCTGGAGAGACTGCTTCACATTTCCCATTCGAAGCGCCGCGTGCCCCATCTGGTCGGCATCGATCCGCAACACATTCGCATGCTCGGCGACCCATCGCGTCACCGCCGATTTCCCGGAGCCAATCCCACCAATCACTCCAATGACTGGAATGTGGGGAGGTGATGAGACCGCCTTGTTCATGCTCAGCGCTACTCTGCTTTCTCGACTGTCACAAAAACGGGAGGACTGGAGTAGGTCGCTTTCATGACAAAATTGATCGCGAAATTCGCCATTACCACCCCAACCTGCTTTTCCGTGGGTGGAGCGGTCTTGTCCGCCTTCAATGTGATGACCCCTTCGCTCGTTGTCCCTGTCAGCAGGGTCTTGCTCTGATTGCCATCAATCGTCACTCCCTCAGGCAAACTGTTTGCAAACACAGAATCCAGATGCTTGTACAGCATATCAAGCGTCACGTTCTGATTGACGTCTTTGTTTCGCTCCAGCGTCACGGTGATTTTTTTGGATTCGCCTGGTTTAAGATGAATATCTGTCTCGCTCAGCTTGATCGAGAGTATGTCCGAAGGAGGCCCGATGCTGACGACATGCGATTCCACAGGGTAGTGACCACGTCCACCACCGGGTGAATAATACTCCTGGAAGGGAGAGGCATTGGCCGACAACTCCAAGGGTGTCTGGTTTTCTCCTTGCGGATGTTTGGCCGTACCATAGACCTGCAATTCACTGGCAAGCATCGGGGAACCGGCTGCGGCGGTCAGGACAATGCAGCCATCTTGTCCTTTTCCAGCAAGGATCTTTCCACAGGTCGCCGTCACTTCGGGGGGCAATCCCGTCACATGCAGTTGCACTTCTCCCGTAAATCCGTGCTTCCGAACGACACGCGCAAAGATCGCGTTACTCATCCCGGGCGTCAGCAGCGTTTTGTCAGTGTCGAGCTGCAATTCAAAGTAGGGGACCGTACGAGTGATCTGCAGCACGTATTCGAATCCTGGGCCACCGCGTAGATGAACATCACGGACTTCGACAGTAAACGTCCCATCGGCAGGGGCTTCCCAGCCTTCGAGGTATGTATCCGAGAACGTCAGCCTGCCAAACCGTCCATCGTCATCCTCACGCAAGGCCTGCCCCTTGTCATTAAGGATCCTCAGGAAGGAATCGAGGTTTGACATCTGTCGACGGGCGATAATTTCAAACGTGAATTTCTCGCCTTTTTTCGCAGCAAATGAATAGCAGTCGAGATCTGCTTCAGATTCGATACGCCCGCTGATGACTTGGGGAATCTCGACTGTTGCTGCGGTCTGCGGAGAATTGTTGTCGGTCGCCGGTTCATTGAACGTGGGCAGATCCGTGACATAGAACGGAACCGGATTCGTGACCTGATCTCCCAGCGTCAGCGGCATGTGAAAACTGCCTGGCCGCGTCCCCTCAGGAATTTTGATCGTGGGCTTCAGACCGGGTGGCAGGAAGACGCCGCTCAATTCGACTGCAGTATCGACCCCTGCTTTTACGGCCTTGGGAAATGCGCCGGTGACATACGGGCGCGAATTCACTTCGATGCAGTATTCCCAATAGACGTTTCCGTGGTAGCGGACATCACGCAGTTCCAGGATGTATTCACCTGCCTGCTCGAACTGATGTGCCAGAAACGGGTCCGCAAACAAGGCGTTGTCTGACATTGCCAGGACGCCGCCCTTCAGATCTCGGAGGAACAGGATGGGATCGGCATGAGCCTGCAGGTCATGAATCTTGTCCTGCAATCGCTGACAGCGAACATGAAATGTCATCGATTGACCAGCTGCTGCGGTGAACTTAAAGAAATCGAAGTCTTCGACCTTTTCAATCGTCCCGCACAATGTGGCAGGAAGTGTGACGGCCTGAGCCTTTTCAGCAGTATTGTTATCTGCGGCTTCGACGATCACGGGATCGCGAACAATCACGACTTGTGCCAGCGTGCTCGCACCATTAGGTGTTGCCAGTCGTAGTTCACGAACCCCGGGAAGCGCATCGGCCGCCACCGTAAACTTGACCTTGAGCTTGGTCAGGTCCTTCGGCTTTTCACCGGGCTTCGGGGGATCTTTAGGGGCTTCCGGGGGAACCACTTCCGCTTTGACACCCGTCCCGCTGACAAAAACCTGATACGCCCCTGCCATCGTATAACGCGATTGCAATTCACATTCGGACGAGGTTCCCACTTGAATTGCCACTGGCTTCAGGCTCATCAGCATCGGATACGACGTCTGGGCGTCGGCCTGTTGCGAGGCGGCGGAGCTCAAAATGCACAGAAGCAGCAGAAATCGACAGAGAACATTCGCGTTGAACATGGTGAGGTCCTGTTTCCGGGAAGGACTTTGGCAGGATCAGCAGGCGGCCCGAACATCATAACGGATCAAGGAACGCGAATCTAACCTGTCAGTCTCTACGGCGAATTTTGGAGTTTTGGTCACTTCCGGACAGGAGGCCTGACAATCAGTTTTCTCGCAGGAAACCGAGGCTTTTCATCCATTCGGCACAGCGCTGCGGCCAATCGTTGATCGGTTTGCCATCTTTTCGCATTCCAAATCCGTGCCCCCCTTTGGCACAGATGTGGAGTTCGGCCGAAAGGTCTCGCTTCTTGTATTCAAGATACAGCATGGCCGCTTCCACCGGATTCGCCTTGTCGTCATGAGCGACCAGCAAAAAGACCGGGGGGGCATCGGCGGGGATGCGAAACCCGGGACGGAATTTTGACTGATCGTCTTTGTCGAGGAATCCCCCACCGTAAATGAAAATCAAAAAGTCTGGACCGCGGGGGTCGTCGAGTTCAGGCTTCTGAGGATAAGTCCGATTTCCGCGATCCCAGGCAGCGTGTCCCGCAAGGTTTGCTCCTGCAGAGAAGCCGAGCAAGCCGACTCGTTTCGGATCGAGTTTCCATTCGGCCGCGTGATGCCTGACGAGGCCGAGGGCACGTTCAGCGTCCTGAACAGGCAGCTCGTGCATCTCCTTCTCATCACGCGTCGGAGTCCGATATTTCAGCAGTACAGCTGTAACCCCGAGCGAGTTCAGCCATTTGCAGACCTCAGTCCCCTCGTGCGCGTACGATAGAAACATGAAGCCACCACCGGGGGCGACAATCACCGATGTGCCATTGGGCTTCTCAGGGCGGTAGACGGTGATCGTTGGATCGCTCACATCACTGATACGACTCGGACCAACCCCGCCATACGACTGAATGAGTTTCATTGTTGCCTCTGACTTCGGCACCATCATCGTTGGTGGCTCCTCGGGCCAGAGTTTTAATGTGACCGGTTCGCCTGCCAGGGCCGCTTCAGCCAGCAGGCTCAGGAATAACATGGCGCGGATGATTGATTTCATGGCGTCGAATTCTCCGGATGATGATCAGTCAGGAAATCGAATCACCTCGGATCTGAACCCGGTGATTCGCATGTTCGGCACGACAATCTACCAAAATTGCAGATTGCCCGAACCTTCTTCAGGCAGAGCGTGTCCATGAAAAGCCTTGACTGCCTGCCGGGATTCCATCACTCGCTCATACCGAGTGCCGAAAGGCACGATGTCTCGATGAAACCTCGTTGAGGCGTTCAGATCAACTTGCAATTCAACTGCCTGTGGGGAGTCCATATGACGGTCCTAAGGTAGCGATGCCGGGTGACCGGCTGGTGAAAGACGCCGGAGTCTCTATGAGGCACTTGTCAAAAGAACCTGAATGAGACAATGGGGTCAGTCAACGGTCAGTGGCTGCTGCCACTGATACGGACGACCGAACGCCGAAAGGCAACTCTCGACTCATCTTCGTTGGATTGCATTTTAAAGAGTGACGACTGCCGGCTGGAGTCCATCCGCTCCGTCCAGTGAGTCTGGCAGCCAGAAATGGCTGACGGGTTCAATTCCCGTACGGAAATGCCTCTGGCCAAGTCTTCGTCGTCACATGGGAAGTCATTAAGCAGGAAAACGGATCGACTGCCGGTTCGGAGTACAGGTCATAACCCTCGTGGTCGTGGGTTCGAGTCCCACCGGCGCTACTTCAACAATGACGCGCCGTAGCTCAGTGGTAGAGCACGTAATTCTCTGGCCACAACTTCGTCGATCCATCATTCGAAAGGGATATGCGATGGGTAAAGCCGCATTCATTCGATTTCAAACCCGGATGCGATGCCCTCAAACAGGCAGACGACTTGGTTTATTCCAGGCGTGGGACGAGATCCAGGACACCACAACATTGAGTGAAGAGATTCGCTGTTATCTCGATGGGATTTACGACTGGTTCAATCGAACGCTGGCCGTGCCCACACTGCGAAGTCACGGGTGAAGAGCGGTGTTCTGGTTCTGGGGGAGTTCCACTTTGCATGTTGGCCGGATGTGGGAACTGGCCTGGGGTCTGAAGAATCTGGATATCGAAGTGGAGATGATCACCTGCGATCACCCCGGTCAGATTATCTATGTCGACGAACATCAGGTTGCTGCAGTCCCACACCGTGGAACGAATTCGCAGGCCCGACGATTACTGAGTTGACGAAGAGACGTTGAAGAGAAGGAGACATCCATGGCGAACAAGTCGCTATTCTCGCGATTGAGTGCACGGTTGCCACAAGCAACTGCACGGAATGATGCCGGCGGGCGGGCTTACGCACTGCAGCCGAAGCAGGCCCTTGCGCAGTTTGCGGCAACCGGGTGTTTTAATGGGACCTTTTACGCCGATGCTGAAACGCAACTGGAACGGCTGAAGACTCTGATCACTCAGGTCGACGACAACGTCTTCCTAGCCAAGCTGGCGATCTACAGCCGCGAGCGTGCCTACTTGAAGGACATGCCTGCGGCTCTCGCTGCGACACTGGCCTCACGTGATACCGTGCTGTTCCATCAGGTATTTGATCGAGTCATCGACAACGGCCGAGTCTTGCGGACGTTGTTTCAGATGATTCGCTCGGGCCAGTTCGGCAAGAAAAGCCTGTCGAGTTCTTTGCAGAGGGCTTTTCAGCGCTGGCTGAACTCAGCCTCACCCGAAAAGCTGCTGTCGGCTTCGATCGGCCACGATCCAAGTCTGCGCGACATCCTGCGGATGGCGCGTCCAACTCCGTTGGATAACACCCGGCGCGCTCTGTTTGGCTGGCTGACGGATAAGGAGCAGTCGAAGTGGGCGCCGGCAACAGACATTGATCTGCCCGAGCAGGTCCGGTTGCTGGTCGAGTTCCGTATGGCGGAAACCGCGGAACGGCAAGTTGCGCTGTTGGAAGGGTCGTCGGTAGATCGCGATCGACCGGCACTGCGTGCACGGTGGGATTTGCTGGCCGATACGGCGAAGGGGCCAAAAGTCTGGGGAGCGATCGCACGAATGATGGGTCCACAGGCGTTGCGCATGAACCTGAACACCCTGCAGCGACACGGCGTGTTTGATGAGGCGGCGATGGTCCGGGAAGTCGCTGACCGGCTGGCGGATGCCAATGAAATCCGTCGGTCGTGTCAGTTCCCTTATCAGTTTTTCGCCGCGTACTTGAATGTGTCGAACGACATGCCCCACGCGATCAAGGCTGCACTGCATCAGGCGGCGGAGATTGCCTGCGGTAATGTGCCGGAATTGCCAGGACCGCTCGTGATTGGCCTGGACGTTTCGGGTTCGATGCGGTCCACAGTCACGGGAAACCGAGGTCGTGGAAGTACGTCGAAGATGCGGTGTGTTGATGTCGCAGCACTGGTGGCGGCGGCATTTCTGCGGCGAAATCCAGATAGCGTTGTCATTCCGTTCGACACTCAGGCCTTTGATGTGAAGATCGATCCGTCGGACTCAATTCTGAGCCTGGCGGAGCGGTTGGCAAAATTCGGTGGAGGTGGAACGGATTGCTCACTGCCGATCCGTCAGGCGAACGCGGACTACGCAAAACGGAAGTTCGCGGGTGTCGTGCTGGTCAGCGATAACGAGAGCTGGGTTTACCAGGGGCGACCGTATTTTCACGGTATGAATGGCTCAACTGGCGTCATGACGGAATGGCAGCAGTTCATACGGAACCAGGTACAGCTAAATGGAAGGAACTTCGATGGACCGAAATTGATCTGTATTGACCTGCAGCCATCCCAGACGACGCAAGCTCCGGAACGTAGCGACATTCTGAATGTCGGCGGCTTCAGTGACGCCGTGTTCGAGGTCATCAATTCCTATCTGACGAGTGATACAGGTCGCTTCGTCACCGAAATTGAAGCGGTGTCTTTGTAAGCATGCTTGTCGGATGTAAGCGAGGAACGACGGGTCAGTGAATGGTCACCAACCCGTCGTTCCTATTTGACGTTCATTGGTTTTCGGGTAATGACCAGCGGGTTTGATTGCGGGGCATTTCCAATTTGCGCGTGAAAACCTGTCACCTGTCCGTCTGGGAAATCCCAATTCAGACAACAGTATGACTTCATGCAAATCGATGAAGTTGACGGTTGAATTTACCTGCGTGTCGTCTGATTCGCCCCCGACTTCATTGTCGCGCGGCGAATTTCCGCCATGACGCGATCAACGATCGAAGGGCGTTCGCGCAGAGTCGTTCCCGTAGATTTCAGCCGATTTTCGAAGTGAGATGTGGGGTAGGACTTCATTCTTGCTCTCGCTGCCATCGGAGGTTTAGTCGCGTGACGGTACGTGAGATCTGTTCTTCCAGCTGCGCAAGCGGAGTTCCCGTAATTGCCGCAATCGTCGGCATTGGATGGTTGTCGAAGTATCTCAACCCGATCAGCCGCCGTTCATCAGGAGGAAGTCGCGCGATCAGTCCGAGAAGCATTTCGTGCTCGATCCATTCCGGGTCGCAGCAATCAAGTTCTCCATCTGACAATCCGCCCCCAACTCCCACGGGAATCGGCATGGTTCGAACGGCTTCGATCGATTGACGGCGAGCCAGTTTGAGAAGCCACGGTCCGAACCAGGAACCGTCCTCCAGATTTTCCAGCGACCGAAAACCTTGAAGCAAAACCGCTTCTGTTACTTGCTGAGCGATCTGCGGGTCCCGTAATTCGGCCTGCGCAATTGCCAGAACACTCCGCTCGTACCGCTCAGCGAGTCGTTGGTAGGCCTGGATGTCTCCGGCTCGTACTCGATCAACCAGTTCCAGATCCGTGATCACTGTCGTCCCTTCATCAACGTCCGCGACGAAAACGCTGCCATTTAAAGACGCACGAAGACCAAAAATCGCATTCGAAAAATCGGCCAATTCAGCATTTTTTTCGAAATTGCACAGATCAGCTGTTACCGATGTACCGTGATTCACCTGAAGGTATTCTCAAGCGGTCTCCAATCTCTTCAAACCAGAAGGGTTTACGGTAAGTGCTGTTATTTTCCCGAGTTGAATCGATGCTATTCATCATGAACGATTTTCCGCTGTCGCGGATCACGGAATTTTCATCCGAGGCTGAAATTCATGATTTTCCGCTATCTGAAAATGCAATCGGGGGCGTTGTATCTCAACGCCCCACATCTGCACTGTCATTTACGAAGGCCCGTTACAGAGGATTGATGGACTGCAAACTATCGGCTCAAATACAGGCCAAAACCTGGTGACGAATAGCTGAACGCTGTGCCGTATTGCGATCCAATTCCATAGGTCTGGTAGCCTGCTCCGTACCCGCTGTTGCAACCACCACCACCGTATCCCCCGCCATAGACTGGATAAGGCTGTTGCACCACCACTGGTCTTGGAGCGACAAATACAGGACGTGGTGCGACGACAACTGGACGTGGTGCCATTACGATGGGCCGACCGTAACCGCCGTAGCCGCCGTAGCCGCCATAACCACGGCCGTATCCCCCGTGAAAATGTCCATGGCCGCCTCCGTACCCGCCATGATGATCCGCAACCGCAGATCCCGCTGCAACCAGCAACCCCATGACAGCCACAACACCAATCATCGATTTTCGTAACATGATGCCCTCTCTTTCCTTAGAAAAAACTTTTTGTTGATTTCCATCCGACGGGGATAGTACATCGCAGCACCCGTGCCAATTCGCAAAAACCCGTTTTCATGGCCTGGAAATCTCGCCCGAGGCTTTCCGAATCGCCACTGTGCCGGTGTGGGCAATCGTTGAGAAAAGTGCCTGTTTTGTAGAGTCTTTTGATTCGAAATCGCCTGCCGGTTTTTGTTCGAGCAGCTTTCTGAAAGTGGACATTGTGGAAGACGGAACGAAATCTGAGAATCAAATTGATTCCACTCGTCGTCAATCCGCGCGGCCGTGACATGTTGCAGTCGTTGTTGATGGATTGTCGATTTCGTTTTTGACCTCTCTCCGCAACATCACGGCTTCTATAATGTGGCCAATTTGACGAAGACTGGAAACTTGGGATGGTGAACATGTCGAAAACTGAAGTCACGGCCCATCATGAGCTGACGGGATGGCGGCTCGACAATTCATACGCACGATTGCCGAACTGTCTTTTCGCCCCCGCAAAGCCAGCAACGGTCCCGGCGCCGCGGTTAGTGATTCTCAATCGCAGACTCGCAGATGATCTTGGACTCAATCTGATCCCGAAATCTGTAGACGCTGTCGCATCCCTGTTTGCAGGCCAGGAGTTACCCGATGGGTTTCAGCCGATCGCACAGGCGTATGCGGGTCATCAATATGGTGGTTTCACGATGCTGGGTGATGGTCGCGCCATCCTGCTGGGGGAACAGTGTTCTCCTCGGGGGCGTTTCGACATTCAGTTGAAGGGGGCCGGGCAGACCCAGTACTCGCGGAGAGGGGACGGTCGGGCTGCACTGGGGCCGATGCTCCGTGAATACATCATCAGCGAGGCCATGTTTGCACTCGGCATCCCAACGACACGCAGTCTCGCTGTCGTCGCCACTGGCGAACGCGTCCATCGACAGTCGCCGCTTCCGGGGGCAATTCTGACACGTGTTGCCGCCAGCCACATTCGAGTCGGAACATTTCAGTATCTGGCGGCCAGAGACGACGAAGCGAACCTGCGCGTGCTGGCCGACTATACGATCAAGCGTCACTATCCCGAACTGGCTGACTCAACAAACCGCTACGTCGAATTCTTCCGTGCGGTCATGGACCGGCAAGCCTCGCTGATCGCCCGATGGCAACTGGTCGGTTTCATACACGGAGTGATGAATACGGATAATGTCGCGATCTCGGGCGAGACCATTGATTACGGCCCGTGTGCATTCATGAATGCATTTGATCCGGCTACGGTTTTCAGTTCGATCGACCACGGAGGGCGCTATGCCTACGGCAACCAGCCCGCGATCACACAGTGGAACATGGCCCGATTTGCCGAGACACTTTTGCCGCTGATTGCTCCTCAACAGGATGACGCGATCGCCATTGCGACGGACATACTTGGCCAGTTTCCGGATCTGTTCGAGGAATACTGGCTGGCAGGAATGCGGGCAAAGCTGGGGCTTCAAAATGCTGAAGCAGGCGACCGAGACCTGGCAGAGTCACTGCTGAACTGGATGCAGAAGACAAAAGCCGATTTTACCAACACGTTTCGAGATCTCTCGAACGATGACCCACCAGCCGGAGGACGGTATCAATCGGCCGAGTTCCAGTCCTGGAATTCTCGATGGCAGTTGCGTCTCAGTCAGCAGGGGCGATCTTCGGCTGCATCGCGGGCTGCAATGAGAGGTGTCAATCCAGCCATTATTCCCCGAAACCACCGCGTCGAAGAAGCACTTGCCGCTGCCGAAAACGGCGATCTTTCATTGCTGCTGCGACTTCTGGATGTGCTGGCCAAACCATACGAAGTGGACACCGCAGCTGCCGGGTACCAGATCCCGTCTGAAGATTGCAGTTACCGAACGTTTTGTGGAACGTAAGTCTGCCGTCTAACTACAAGAACGCATCTCATTTAAGTGTAGCGTCCCGCGGGTACCAAACTACAGCGTCTGAAGCACCAGAACAGGAGGCTTTTCGCTCAGTCGTTCTGACGGGCGTGAGACTCTCTCTGAACAAGCACCTGATTCGAAAGTTCGGGCACAACTCATCGCCGTGTTCCACTCGCCGCTGAGCCACAAAAGCCTAGATGGAATTCATCAATTTGTCCCACAATGGCGGGCCGAGTATCAGCAGTCCGACCACAATCGCCGTGATGGCCAGCAACAGCACGGCCCCCGCTGAAACATCCTTGGCGACCTTGGCGCGTTCATGCCATTCGGGTGACATCAGGTCGACCAGGGCTTCGACGGTGGTATTGATGGTTTCTCCTGCACCGACCGCGCCGATCGTCAGGACGAGGATTGCCCAACGGACGACATCGAGTTGTAACCAGGTTGCCAGAGCGACAGCAGCAAGTCCTCCGATGACATGCCAGCGTGCATTGCGCTGAGTACGGAATGTATAAACCAGCCCCGACCACGCGTGACTCACACTGCGCCAAAAGCCTGGCTGCCGCATTTGCTTCGAATCCTCAGCCACAGAGACCGTTGAACCGGAGAACTGATCGAAAAGCAAAATGATGAATATCCGCGGGCCACCTTGCCGACGATAATCTATTTTTTCGCGGCCGGGCGTTCCACCTTCGTGCCGTAGATCAGCACATTATCGAAGTTTCCGGTGTCATCGAATGAGCCGATTCCAACCTGTCCCCAGAGAAACGTCTTGTCGATAGCGGTCATGACTGGTTCCGTCATGTCGTCAAAGAATACTTCGATCTTGCCACTGTCGACATCGCGAACGACACGTACATGGTGCCAATCGTTATCCCACTTTGTTCCTTCAGTGGTCTTGGTTGAAATCTTCAATCGCGGTTCATTGTTGACGATGAAAATCTGATTTGCATGATCGTCTGTTTTTTGACCCAGGTGCACGTAGTACATGTGAGCCGGGTCCTGATATCCGAAGAACAGGCACAGGGAACGATGAGGATAGTCGCGAGCCGTTGATTGCAGCTTCAAATCCAGCACACAACTTCCGACCACGACATCCTTCGCAACACTGCGGTTAAAGGGGGACCGGACGGGGGTCTTCGTCACAATGTGCTGGAACTGGCTCCAGACCTTGTTTCCATTCTGTTCGATCAACTTCCAGGCTTTCGGGTCACTGGCTTCCCAGCGGGTTGCCGGATCGCCAGTCTGAAAGTCGTCCTGAAAGACCAGGGGCAGATTGAGAAGTCTTGGCGCAGGTTCATCGGCGTGGACCGAGAATGCCATCACCGTGACGGCAGGCATCACCAGACAGGCAAATACATTCAATACGCGATCCATGTCAGTTCTCGTCCGTTTGAGGCAAATTCCTGGTCGTATTATCGGCGGAAATTCATTCGTTCGGCTTGCCATCTTTTCCTCGAGGTTTCGGGCGTTCTGCCCCATTTCCATTCCGGGGATCACCGCCGCGCGTGTCCGCGCTCCCTCGATTGTCTGGACCACGGTCGGGGCCTCGATCCGGTCCTCGTTCACCAGGGAAACGAGGTGGAAAATCTCCACCGGGGCGTGGAACGTTAACTCCTGTCCGATTCAGCAATCGATTCAGCGCCCCGCGAATTTCGGGAAGGTTCGTATAAATCTTGTCGGGATGCTGGTCGAAGTATCGGCGAGTCAATTCCATGCGTCGGTCTTCCGGATTCAGCTTCGCAACTTTCAATCGCAGCTTTTCATCCAGTTGCTCTTCAACCTGATGCAAATCCTGCTCTTTTGGCCAGCGCACCTCTTCGCTCGCCTGATGTACAAGGCTGAAAAACAAGAATGCGACAAGCATGTCTCGTTGATTTCTGGGGTCTTTTTTAATCACCTGACGACGTTCGAAAGGCAGGGCGGTCAGAATCTCTTCCTGCAACTTGGGGGATGGCCAGTTTTTCGGGTTGTCCGCATGGTAGACGCTGCGTTCCAGGATATTGCGATACTGTTCCGGTCGAGGCATCTTGTTGAGCCTTTCCTGCTCGTCGGTCGGCAGATCAGCTTGCAGGATTTTCATGATCTTCTGCAGTTCTTCCGCCGTGAGCGGACGTGGACCGAAAGGACGCTGGCGTGGCGGTTCTACCTCAGGAAGTTCGATCGCTAAGGCTTCGACCTGGCGCTGTTGTTCTTCCTTGAACTGCTGGACCAGTGCCAGCTTTCGAGTCCCCTCTTTTTCGTTGCGAAGCATTTCCCGCTGGCTTGGTGTCAGGGTCTGCAGCCAGGCGTTGTATGTCTGCATCAGACTGGAGAGATGCCCGCCGTTTTTCTGGTCAAGTTCCAGATCCTGATTCAGTTGCCTGTAACGAGCCTGATCTTCCGGTGTCATCTGCTGAAACGTTGCGATATTCCGCTGGAGATGATCTCGTTCGACTGGAGACATCTTGACCACCTGCTGATGACGGTCCTCCAACGTTTTCGCATCGATTTTTGATTCCGCAAACGCGGGAATCGTCATTGCTGACAATATGATGATTGCAATCATGTTCGTCGGTCGGGTCAACTGTCTGACAATCGTGGACTGATGTGCGAACATAATTCAGCCCTTTTCTGAAGTTTCTTGAAACAGCTGACTCTTGTGCAGTCGCTCAAGAAAATCCTTGGATTCGACTTCCTGAAACTGGTCGAGTTTCTGCAGCGTAGGCAGGTCTTCCAGAAGTTGTCGCGTCGGATTCGACATCCATTGATTGGTGGCCTTGAAACCGACCCATCCCGAAATTCCGATTGACAACACCCACACTGAAGCAATAGCGACTTTTTTCAATACACCAAACCAGGCTTGTTCCGCGAGCACAAATGGAGTTTCGCCCACTTTCAGCGTGGTCATCGTCCGCTCGGTGAATTCCGGAGGGGCCTTGGGAGTGGGCAATACATCCAGCATTTCCCAGGTACGGGCGAGTGCTTCGACTTCGTGTCGAGCGACTTCGCTGCGTGCCAGGACCTGGTCGATCAATTGTGCCTTCTGGTCTGGGAGTTCACCGTCCAGATAAGCGACAAGATCTTCTCGCTGGTCAGCGGAAAGTCTGAGTGTCTTTTCCATGGTCCGTCATCAATCGCCAGAAAGTTACAAAATTACTTGACTTCTTTTCCCAATTGCATGTACGGCTCAAGTGCCTGTCGCAGGTTTTCACGCGCCCGCGATAGCAACGATTTGATCGCGGTTGGCGTCAATTCCATCGCCTCGGCAATGTCCTCGTAGCTCATGTCTTCATACTTATGCAGCAGTACCGCCATCCGCTGCCGTTCGTTCAGCTGTTCCATCGCCTGTTGAACAACCGCCTGCAGTTCTCGACGATCGAGTTGCCGATTCGGCATCAGGGCGGACTTCTCCAGAGCCAGTTGCTCAGCCGGATTGGCCCCAAGAGGACCAGATTCACTGCCAGGTAGATTCACTTCCTTCCGCCGCCCTTTGGCGCGGCGCGAGTTACTTGCCAGGTTGTTTGCGATTCGGAACAACCAGGTTGAAAACCGGGCGGTCGGAAGATAACCATGCCGAGCCCGATAGATCCGCAGAAAGACATCCTGAGCCAGATCTTCTGCAGCTTCCTGGCTTTGCACCATATGATAAAAAATATTTGTCAGGCGATCCTGATACGATTTCACAAGTTGAGTGAACGCACCGTCATCCCCCTGCTTGGCCCGCAGCATCAACTGCACATCGGGATCATGCAGGTATCCGGAATCTTCGACGGATGGTCCTGGTTTGGTTTGTATCGGCACGTGCGGATTTCTTTCGAAGTCGGCAACTTTGTCGACGGATACGGGTGTTCGAATATCTAACACCGCAACTCAGCCAAGGTTTCTGTGAATCAAAAGTTCCTGGCGGTCGTGAGTCACGGCGTGCGGCAGTATAATCTCCCCCCTGCCGGGAATCGAACCCAGCGCCAAGAATCGAGTCCGTCGCCACCGAAAGCGTCATTGCATGTCGATCAGTTCGCTGCCACTCAGTTACTGTACCAATGTCCATCCCGGTCGATCGATCGTCGAAGTCGAAGAAGGTCTTGATCGGTTTACATTGCCGATCAAGCAGGGCTACGGCGATGATCTGGCCGCAGGTCTGTGGCTGGCAGCCTCTGTCATCCGCGAACTCGAATCGACGCCCGACGCCGTTTCCCGTTTTGCCGATGGGCTGAAGCGACGCGGACTGACATGTTACACGCTGAATGCATTCCCCTATGGAGACTTCCATTCCGCCCGCGTTAAAGAAAATGTCTATCTGCCAGACTGGACGCAGCCCAATCGACTCGATTATTCGCTCGCCTGTGCCCGGGTCCTGGCGGCATTACTTCCTGACAATGTCGAGGGAAGCATTTCGACCGTCCCCCTTGGATTCAAGCCGTTTGAACATCCCGCCGATTTCGCGGACCGGTGTGCCGATCAGTTGATTGAACTCTCAAGGCAACTGGACCGCCTGCGAACGGATACCGGAAAACTGATCCGGCTGGCCATTGAACCGGAACCTTTTTGTGTCCTGGAGACGACTGCTGAAACTCTGGCTTTTTTCCAGAGATTGCGGCAACGTGCGGCTGATGTTTCCGCACTGGAACTCGTCCAGACGCACCTGGGGGTCTGTTACGACGTCTGCCACCAGGCGGTCGAATTTGAAGATGTCGCGGCGTCCATCCGCTCCCTGGCTGCTGCCGAAATCCGGATCAACAAGGTTCACATCACGTGTGCGATTGAAATTGCCAGCCCAGGCAGCAACCCGGCTGCTCTCGAAGCTCTTGCTCGCTATGCTGAGCCTCGCTACCTGCACCAGGCGTTCGCTCGAACGGCGACCGGTTCCATCGTCAAACAGGTCGATCTGGATACGTCGCTCGCAACTTCACCCCCGCCCGAGTTCCGCGATGCATCGATGTGGCGGGTTCACTTCCATGTTCCCGTTGACGCGGAGCATCTGGGGCCACTCGGGACGACACGCGGTGAACTGAAGCGAGCATTGTCGGTGATTCCCGAATTGGACTACGCCCCGCATCTGGAAGTTGAAACGTATACCTGGGAAGTCCTGCCGGGGGGCGGAACCCCCAACATTGTCGAGGGATTTACGCGGGAATTGCTGGCAACAAAGCGACTCTTGGAGAGCTAGGCTGAGGACGCACTGATCGCAAATAAAGGACAGGAGAAAGGTCTCTCCGGCTTTCCCTCTGCGCTCTCCGCGCTCTCCGCGTTTCAAAAGCAATTCGGTAGAAACGCAGAGGGCGCAGAGATCGCGGAGGGAAGACAGGAGAATGAATCCTCAGACTTTCCCTCTGCGTCCTCAAGCCACAAATTAAGGCTGGACGACCGGTTCGATGCATCTCCGCCGCCAAAACTCAAACGAAGCAATGGTTATGACAGAGTCTTCTTCTTCTGTTGCTTCAAAAAAGCCAGTTCTGCCAAGAAACGTCCGGGTTCTGGGCGTTGCCAGCTTGCTCAACGACGTTGCCAGCGAAATGATTTTCCCGTTGCTGCCTGGATTTCTGCTGACGCTGGCATCGGGCAATAAGTTTTACCTGGGGATCATTGAAGGTCTGGCAGACAGTGTGGCCAGCCTTCTCAAACTCTGGTCAGGAGCGTGGTCGGATCGGGCCGGGCGTCGCAAGCGGTTCGTTGTTGTTGGATATTCACTGGCAGCAATGTTTCGTCCGTGGGTGGGAATCATCAGCACGACCTGGCAATTGGCCGTCATTCGAGTCGGTGACCGGATCGGCAAGGGAATCCGGACATCGCCTCGCGATGCCTTGATTGCCGACTCGTGTGCGCCGGAATTGCGGGGCCGGGCATTTGGCTTTCATCGTGCAATGGATCACCTGGGGGCGGCGATCGGTCCACTGGTGGCAACGGCGTTCCTGTGGTTCTGGCCTGATCAGATCCGAACACTCTTTCTATTGGCGCTGATTCCCGGACTGGCGGTCGTGGCGCTTGTGGTGTTTGGTCTGCAGGAATCCCCAACGGATTCGGCGGCTACCACCATGGTCAAAAGTGAGGCGAGTTCCGATGCCCTCAGGACCGCTGGGGCAGGGGTGTTTTCGCTTCGTGGGTTGAATCAGTTCGATGCGAACTTCCGGCGATTCCTGCTGGCACTGCTGATTTTCTCTCTGGGAAACTCCAGCGATGCCTTTCTGCTGCTGCGTGCGGAAGAACTGGGGGTTCCCCGTGTGATGCTGCCGTTGCTCTGGTGCCTGTTTCACATCTTAAAGAGCGGCAGCAATGTCTGGTGCGGTGCCGGAGTCGATCGGTTTGGACCGAAGTCCTTCATTCTGACTGGCTGGTTCGTTTACGCGGTGGTGTATCTGGGTTTCGCTGTGGCAACGAATGCCTGGCAGGTCTGCCTGCTGTTTCTCTGCTATTCGTTGTTCTATGGCCTGACGGAACCTGCCGAGAAAACACTGGTCGCGATACTGGCCGGCCCCGAACGTAAGGGACTCGCGTTTGGATGGTTCAACTTCTCGATGGGGATCAGCACGCTCCCTGCCAGCCTGCTGTTTGGCGCGATCTATCAGCAATTCGGCCCCGTTGCGGCGTTTGGTACTGGTGCGGGACTGGCCGTGATTGCGGCGATTTTGGTTGGTTCGGTCGTCGTACCGGCGAAAGCCGCCTGATTCACTGGTTTCAAGGTCTGGCGTAAATCATATTCGATTTCCCCAGTACCCCTGTCGGCGTGAAGTGTGAGCGACTGCGACTACCAAAACGTCTGTACCTGCCATCACCCGATAAATGACTACAAAGGGGGAAATCGGGAGATTCGTAGGAAGTGACAACCTCTCCCGATTTTGGAATACGAAGTCGGATCGGCCATCAGGCGTTCGATTGCAAGATTCGTTTGGATGAAAAACTGTTCAGCGGCACGATCAGACCTGTTTCGATACCATGATTGCGCATGCCTCAGTTCTTCCATCGCGAGTGGGTGAAACTCGATCACGGCTTCAAATCTGCTCGCAATTGTTCCCGAACCACCTCCCACGAGATGCTTGCAGAGCCATCACTCATGCGAGCCTCGATCTCATTGAGGAGTTCTGGATCGTTGTGAGAAAATCCTGGAAGTGCCTCGGAAACAGTCTCCATCAATTCTGTCGCCAGTAAGAGCCGGTCGGACTCAGACAGCTCCATTGCCGTTCGAAGGATCTCATCGCGCGTCGTCGACATTGGTGACCTCGTCGAGGTTGAATTACGAATAGAAGATGAAAATGTTACCAAGTGCACGATGAGGTACCAAAACCAAAACCGGATTTCCCAGAGCTCGTTCTGGATGCGACGCCTGACGTCGTCGTACCGGCGAAACCCGCCTGATTCGCCCCAAATCTCGCGAATCGCCATGAAATCGCGTGCCAGCGAATATCGACACCTTTAAAAAATCTCTGGAATTGTCGCGTTTTACAATTCTTTTTTGCATTCAACAAAATGAATTGACACATTCTGCCGGTTGCGAATAAACACCGCCTCGTCCATCTCCCATACAACATTTCGATTGCGATTCGAGCCGTCCGAACGCCTCGCGTCACTCCTTCGCACCAGACCTGGTGACGAGCGGATGACCGGGAACCGTTCTTCGGCAATCTCGCTTCATGCCTGTGGTGAAGTGAGGCCTGTCTCCCATTTTCAAATCCGTTCGTGTGGCTTCGGCCGCTTTCCACCGATGACATCGCTTCAGCGGGCCGTCCAAAGTACGCGCTGTTATCGGCACATCGTTCCTTCCGCATCCATGGTGACCGAATGACGAACTCCCGTCCCGATGTGATCCCGTTTCCACAACGAGTTTCCGCACCTGCCGCTGAAACAGCCACAAATGTCCTGATCGTCACCTGCGATCCCGATATTGCCTGGCGGCTGGAAAACGACGTCCGCTCCGCCGGATTAACCACGCGAGTGGTCAATTCCTACGATGCGGCGGCTCAGACCCTCAGCCTGCAAGCCTGTGAAGCCTGTCTCGTTGGCCCGCTGGCTCCTGGTGAGACCGCTGGTGCACTGGCCGGTCTGATCCAGCAGAAAGGCTGGTCGACGCAACTCGTTTGTCTGGTGGCAGCACCTTCGGACGATACCCCTCAGATTCTGCCAGCGGCGAACGGCATTGAATTGCTGACTCAGCCATATACACCATCAACCTTCGCCTTGACGCTGGCAGCCGCCGTTCAGCGGTCCAAGCTGATGGCTGAAAACCGACGACTGCGACGTCAGCTGAGCAATCGTAACCTGCGAGACATGGTCGGACACAGCCCGGCAATGCATTCGCTGCGACAGCAGGTTCAAAACATCGCCGATCACAACAGTTGCGTTCTGCTTTCAGGCGAACCTGGCTCGGGGACAGATCTGGTTGCTCAAGCGATCCACGATTCGGGACGGCGGGCTCATCGGCCATTCGTCAAGATCGATTGCAGCGTGCTGTCTGCTGAAACGCTGGAACAGGACCTGTTTGGTCAGTGCGAAGCGGCCCCAATGGGACAGACGATCCGTCATCCCGGACGACTGGAAATGGCTGATGGCGGAACACTGCTGCTGGAGCAGGTTCAGTTCGTCGCTCTTCCCGTGCAGAAGCAGATTACCTCGTTGATTCGTGAACAGTCATTCGTTCATCCACAGACGGGCGAGCGAATTCGGTTTGACGTCCGATTCATCTTCGGTGCCAATCTTGAACTACGGTCTCAGGTCGATAAGGGACTGTTCCGACGCGACCTGTACGAAGAAGCGACGCAAACCTGTCTTGAGTTGCCTACGCTCCGGTCACGCAAAGACGACATTGCTCCGCTGACAGAGCACTACCTGCGACGCGTCGCTGGCCGTGAAGGTAAACCACCACGTTCACTGACACTGGATGCCCTGCACCTGCTGCAGCGGCATGACTGGCCGGGCAACGTCTGTGAGCTGGAAAACGTTATTGAACGTGCCTGTGCTCTCGACTGGGGCAGCAAGCTGACCGCTTCGATGATCGAACCGTGGCTGACTCCACGTGACGTTACTGAAGAAGAGGCTGATGGTCTGCCAGGCCTGACTCTGGCAGAGATGGAACGCAAGCTGATCGAAGCGACCTTCAATCGGTTTGCTGGTAATCGCGAAAAGACCGCCAAGGCATTGCAGATTGGCATCCGTACTCTGTCGGGTAAACTTCGAGAGTACGGTTATCCGCCACGCGGGGGACCGGGTTCGAACCTGAAAGCCTGGTCGCCAGCCGCATCGATCAGTCCCGCGATCGAGACTCTTGAGTCCGAACAACGAGCCGCCTGATCATCGAATGGTGATTTTCAAGCCCGGTTGCGAAAGCGACCGGGTTTTTTTGTTGGGATGTTGATTGGACACGGAGGACACGGACGACGCGGAGAACAGGCAGGTTGTAAGATGGGCGTTTCGCCGCGCCGGCCCACCAAAACCTGGACAACAGCGATTCCATACGGTCTGACAATCGACACGCAATTTCTTTCGGGAACTTTTCCCATTTTGCTACGTCGAATCAGCGGTGCCGGTTCGAACCCAAGTTCGTGACTGATTGGAGATTCGCTATGAAACGCTTCCTGGGAATGATGTTAGGGCTGATGATCGGGTTGTCCAGTGCGGTGGCATCCGCTCAGGGAGTGCTGATCATCACGAACCATCCCGGCCCGCTTCCTCGACCTTGGTACCCCCCAACGCCCCATGTTCGCCCAATCCCCCAGCCTCCGGTTTCGTACAAAATCAAAGAGCTGGCAGTTCAGGCGCGAATCACCGATCAGGTGGCTCGGGTCCAGGTGTCACAGTCGTTTGTGAACACTGGCAGCGTGCAGATGGAAGTACAATTCCTGTTTCCACTCCCCTATGACGGAGCCGTTGACAAGCTGACCCTGCTGGTGGATGGCAAGGAATTCCCTGGGAAACTGCTTCCTGCCAAGGATGCGCGATCGATCTACGAAGCAATCGTGCGGTCGAACAAGGATCCAGCCCTGCTGGAATGGATGGGGAGTGGCCTGTTCCAGACCAGTGTCTTCCCGGTCCCGCCAGGTGCCGAACGAAAAGTGACCTTGAATTACAACCAGTTGCTGCGCAAGGATCGCGGGCTGACGGACTTCATGTTCCCGCTCAGCACGGCCCGTTATACGTCGCATGCGGTCGAAAAGGTCGAATTCCAGGTCTCCATTGAATCCGGAATCGATATCAAGAATGTTTACTCGCCAACACATACTGTCGACATCAAGCGACCGGACGCAAAGCATGCCGTGGTCTCGTATACCCGGACCAACGACGTTCCCACCAGTGATTTCCGCTTGATGTTCGATGTTGATAAAGGTCAGGTGGGGGCCAGCGTGATCAGTTATCGCCCGAAAGAAGGTGACGACGGCTTCTTCCTGATGCTGGCCAGTCCCCAGGTGAAGGCCCCTGATGCTGAGAGACCAAAGAAAACTGTCGTGTTTGTGCTGGACCGGTCGGGCAGCATGAGTGGTAAGAAGATCGAACAGGCAAAGTCCGCGGTGAAATTCGTGTTGAACAATCTGCGTGAGGGAGATCTGTTCAATATCGTGGCCTATGATGGTGCGGTTGAATCGTATCGTCCGGAACTGGAACGCTACAACGACGAAACCCGCAAATCCGCGTTGGGATATGTGGAGGGACTCTATCCCGGTGGCGGGACCAATATTCACGGGGCACTGACGGCAGCGCTGGGGCACATCAAGGATAACAGCCGACCGAATTACGTTCTGTTCCTGACAGATGGCCTGCCGACCATCGGCGAAACCAATGAGGGAAAAATCTGTGTCGGGGCGAAAGAGGCCAATAAGGTCCGTGCCCGAATTCTGTCGTTCGGAGTTGGCTACGACGTGAATTCGCGACTGCTCGATCGCATCTCACGCGATGGCTTCGGGTTGTCTGAATACGTTCGGCCGGATGAAGATATCGAATCGCATGTCAGCACTGTGTATGCAAACATCAGTTCCCCGGTTCTGACCGATGTGACGGTCAACGTCGAACTCGATGGGATCAAGCCCGAAGATGGCCCGGCCGTGAATCGCGTTTATCCCAAGGGGAACTTCGATCTTTTCGAAGGTCAGCAACTGGTCGTTGTTGGCCGTTATCGCAAGCCGGGGGCCGCCAAAGTGGTGATTAAAGGTCAGGTCGCCGGTCAGGAACAGAAGTTTGATTTTCCAGCGAATCTGATCGAGAAAAGCAACGATGAATCCTATGCGTTTGTGGAAAAACTGTGGGCGATGCGACGCATCGGCGAAATCATCGACCAGCTGGATCTCGTCGGAAAGAACGAAGAACTGGTGAAAGAACTGGTTGACCTCTCCACGCGACATGGGATTCTGACTCCGTACACGTCGTTCCTGGCCGACGAAACTGTTCGGCCGCTGGCGGATGCGGGCGCCGTGCGACGGGCTCGTGAAAGCCTGACCGAACTGGATCGTGCAGAGGGGTTGGGGGGGGTTGCCCAGCGTGCCGAAAAGGGGCGATTCCAGAATGCGACCAATGCCGCCGCTCCGCTTTCCGCTCCGGGAGCGGCTTCTGGCAGCGGTGGGCTGGGCGGGGGACTGCCAGGTCCTATTGCGACCAACTCGTTCCGCGACCTGAAGACCGATAAAGAAGTGGCTGCAGATTCTGTCCGGGCCTATGGGAATCAGACGGTCTACGCTCGCAGTGGTCCTGTTGCGAAGGATGCATCGGGAGTCTCGAAGCGGTTGCAGATCGTGGTCACGCCGGAAACCGCGAGTCTCGATCTGGATAAGGACAAGGATCAGATCGAAATCGTGGATCGATTCTCGGATTCATACTTCGCAATTGTGAAGTCGAATACAGTCGCAGAAAATCAGTTGCTCAGTCAACAGCGGGATGGTGAGCAGTTGCTGATCAAGCTCCGTGGAAAGAACTATCTGGTGCGGTAACTGACAGGAAAAACGGCAGAGGGCCTGGATTTCGGAACGAATCCAGGCCCTCTTGCTGTTTCAGGTTCCGCGGCGCTAAACCACGATGGGCTCTGTCATGTCAAAGCGGATCGATCACTGAGCCTGCAGACTTTGAAACCGGCTCAAGTTACGACATGACAACGCTGCAATACTGCGGGTGATCTCAGCGAGTGCCGATGGCCGTGTAGTTGCGTTCTGGAGCCCCGATGTAATTCGATGACGGGCGGATGATCTTGTTGTCGCTGACCTGTTCCAGAACGTGAGCACACCACCCGACGATTCGGCTGGCTGCGAAGACGCAGGTGAACATGTCGCCCGGAATTCCCATGTAATGCTGCAGACTGGCCGAATAGAAGTCGACGTTGCAGTTCTTCTTGATCGATGCCTTGACCGCCTGTTCCATGGCAATCGAAATGTCGTACAGCTTCGAGTCGCCGGTTTCGATTCCCAGGCGTCGTGACAGTTCTTTCAGGTGGACAGCTCGCGGATCTTCGACTTGATAGACCGCATGGCCAAAGCCCATGAACTTCCCTTTTTTCGCCCTTACGGCATCAACCCAGGGGCCTACGTTTTCGACACTGCCGATTTCGAGCAATGTTTTCAGAACTTCCGTGTTGGCTCCGCCGTGCAGTGGCCCCTTGAGGGCTCCAATGGCACCAGTGATTGCTGAGTAAAGATCGGAAAGGGTCGCCGCAATGACTCGAGCTGCAAATGTGCTGGCATTCAGTCCATGTTCGGCATGCAGAATCAGGATCAGGTCCATGGCCTTTTCGGCATCGGCTGATGGCGCTGTCCCATTCAGCATGTACATGAAGTTGCCGGCATGGCTGAGATCGCTGCGTGGCGCAACAGGTTCGAGACCTGCTGAAAGCCGACGGATTGCAGCCACGATCGTCGTCATTTCTGCGGTCAGGCGAATCGACTTTTCGAAGTTGGCCGCAGGCGACTCATCTTCGGCGATGGGGTCGTATGCTGCTGACATCGACACAGCCGACCGCAATGCGGTCATCGGGGGAGTGTCTCTGGGGAGCGACCGCAGGAACTCCAGAACCTGTGGTTCGACCTGTCGGTGATGAACCAGTTGCCGGTTGAAATCAGCGAGCTGGGCAGCGTTGGGCAGTTCCCCTTTGAAGAGCAGGTAGGCTGTCTCTTCAAACGTCGACTGCGTGGCCAGTTCGTGAATGTTGTATCCGCGGTAGATGAGCTTGCCGAGTTCTCCGTCGACATCGCAAATCGTAGTGTCGGCCGCCACCACTCCCTTAAGGCCGCGAGCCGCGATCTTGTCGGCCGAATGATCTTTGTCAGCATCAGGTGCGACGGCGGCGGTCATGGGCAAGTTCTCGCTTTATGCAATGGTGAGGCGGGGTGGTTGGATCATGCACTGTCGCGACCGGATTGGTGACTCGCGGCGGCGACCTCTTGCAGTATAACCGTGAGCGCGGACCGAGTTCAAACGAAGTGTATCGAGAGTTTTCACGGAGAACGGTCCCTGACGAGGTCGCAAGTTTTTTTTAACATTTTTTGTCAGTTGAGGAAATTTGGAGGTGCGGCGCTCGCGGTTTTGTTAGCATCTTGTCTCTCGCGGCACTCGGATGGGGCCGCGGAATCGCAAAGAGAGAAAGGATGCTGTCAATGCGAACCCTTGCAGATCTGTACATTGTCGTCACCCAGGAATCTTCGCGGCCCGGAAAGTCGGGCTGCGGTACCAGCAGCGAATGCTCGCTCCAGTGGGGTTTGAGCGGCGCAAGTGACACAAGGGTGCATCGGGTTTCGGTGTGCACCATCGCGAAAGCACCCGGATCTCAATTCGCAGGCTAACAGTTTCATGGTTTCTCGTGTCGAATGACAACGGTCGTCCCGCAACGACCGTCACACAAGGAAGTGGTTTTCTTCACAGGAGGTTGGACCCAAATGCATCGTTTTAATCCGGGACTCGCCGCGCTACTGGACGCAGCGAAAATCAAGGGCTACGCCACGTTTCAGCAAGTCAACAAGTATCTGCCGGACGAGGGGGGTGACCCCGAAATGGTCCCCGAATTGATTGCGGCCCTCGAAGACGCAGGACTTGACGTCGTCGACGAACCGACTCCCGAAGAAGTACAACGACTGGAAACGCCACCAGATTCGATGATCGAACCCGAGGCCGCGTCATCATCACGCGATCCGATCCGCATGTACCTGAGTCAGATGGGGCATATCCCGCTGCTCTCTCGCGAGAAGGAAATTTTCCTCGCCAAGCAGATCGAACTGGTCCGGAAGTGGTTCCGTCGTAAGATGATGGAATCGGATTTCGCCCTCAATTTAGCCTTGGAAACTATCAAGAAGGTGATCGCTGGCGAGCTGCCATTCGAACGAACACTGCGAACCAGCGAAACCGAAGATCTTCGCAAGGAACAGATTCAGGGACGCATTCCTGTCAATATCCCCACGATCGAACGATTGATGGGCGATAATCGCCACGACTGGAACTTGTACAAGGCCGAACGCGAACCCGCCGCCCGGGCTGAAATCAAGACCCGCATGACCCGCCGACGCCGCAAGCTCTGCTGGCTGATCGAAGAACTGAGCGTCCGGACCCAGCGTCTGCAGCCGATCATGCGCCGGATGGAGCAGGTCGCCAAGCGGATGACGGAGTTGCAGTCACAAATCCGCACTCTCACCGAACGCCGGACTCAAGCTGCCGTTAATGAAGCTGAAGTCCTGCGACGTGAACTGATCGACCTCGTCGAATTGACTCAGGAATTCCCGGAAGATTTCTGCGATCGGATGCGCCGGGTGATGGCAAAATTCGATGCCTGGACCAGTGCCAAGCAGCAACTTTCCGGCGGAAACCTGCGGCTGGTCGTTTCGATCGCCAAGAAATATCGCAACCGCGGCCTCAGCTTCCTCGACCTGATTCAGGAAGGGAATGCCGGCCTGATGCGCGGTGTCGAAAAGTACGAATACCGCCGGGGCTATAAGTTCTCGACGTACGCCACATGGTGGATCCGCCAGGCGATCACGCGAGCCGTCGCCGATCATGCCCGGACGATTCGTATCCCCGTGCATATGTTCCAATGCATTTCGACACTGAAAGCCAAGAGCGAACAGATCCGTCAGGAAACAGGTCGCGACCCAAGCATGGAAGAACTGGCGGAAGCCGTCGGCATGTCTCTGGAAGAAACCGAACGGATCATGAAGACGTGGAAGCATCCTGTCAGCCTCGACACTCCTGTTGGCGAAAGCGAAGACGCCAGCTTCGGTGACTTCCTCGAAGACGACAATGAATCGAGTCCGTCGGAAACGGCGATGCAGGAGATGCTGCGAGACAAAATTGAAGTTGTCCTGCGCAGCCTGACCTATCGCGAACGGGAAATCATCCGCCTGCGATACGGCCTGGGTGACGGCTACAGTTATACACTCGAAGAGACAGGTCGAATTTTTAAGGTAACTCGCGAGCGTATTCGCCAGATCGAATCGAAGGCTCTGCGAAAATTGCAGCACCACACGCGAGCCGACCACCTGAAGGGATTTGTCGATGAGCTTCCCGCTGGTGCTGCCGCCGAAGCTGCTGCAGCCGCCGCCGCCCTGGCGGGGACTGACGACGGGGGTTCAGATGAGTCGATTGAAGTTCTCGCCGCGGCGGGATGAGTCTTTTTGTGATTGAAATGTGTAAGCGACCCTGCCTCATTGAGGCAGGGTCGCTTCGTTTTACCACCCGCAAAATTCTATCGGGTTTCAATGCCGCCGCTGACCGGACGGCGTCATTGACACCCCGTGTGTACTGCCCGCTGAATTCCTTTCCAGGCCTGAATATAGGTCAGAAATGGCAAGCCATCGACGGTCGGCTCTGGCAGACGCGTGATGCCATCGACCGCCGGGCCCTCTGCGACCATCCGCTCGAGAAGCTGAAGCTGCTGCCTTGTTGTCCATGCTTCCATCACCGTGGCTTGATCCTTCAGCCCAAGAACGGAAGCTGCCAAGGCCATCCCGCCCCAATTGCTAACCCCCGCAATGATCGTCCAGTCGGTGGCGATCCGGCACGGGATGCGAGCAGCGGAATCATTGCTCAGGCGCAACCGCAATTCCTGCCAGGAAATACTTCCCATTCCAATCTCGTTGCCACCATCACCGATTCCGATGGTCTTGATCCCGGGGGCTTCGCGGGCCAATTCGAATAACCGGTGCAGTGGCGGGGTCACAGCATCAATGCAGATTCCTCGCATGTTGTAGCAGTGGTTTTGCTCGTGCGGAGGCACCAGTTTTTGAAACTCATCGAGATCGGTGGGTTGACTTGGGCTCAATTGCTGTGCGATCGACTGGGGGGTATGGGAAGGCCCCACGCGTTCAATCGCGATCAAGTGCGTCCAACAGGAACCTTGCTCCGCTGCTGTCATGCGGAACCATCGTTCAATTTCTTCCGTGTCATTTCCGGGGACTTCGACAGTCAAGTCTGGCAGATGCATCTCTCTTGCGGCAACTTCGACCGCGCGGCAGCAAAACTCGTCTGTCACGATCTTGACTGCCATTCCACAGCGGATCAGAGCGGTGGCGAGCATGACTGCACCGGGCGGGCCGTCGGTTTCAGCGGCAGGGGGCGTGGCCGCCGGAATGAAGAAGCCAGTGACAATCACAACAAATCGACCGCGATGGGCCAGGTCGACGGCTGACAGCGCCAATTGACCCGGGCAGAGCGGGCCACGAACTTCTTCGGTGGCGATCAGGCCACGGCGCGCAGGATCACGGCGAATCATGCGGTCGATTTCATCGATGGTGGCCAGATTTGTCACGCGAGTTACTTGGGCCGTAAAGATGTGTTTGAAAAACGCAGGTGAGGCGAATTAATGGGCGTTTTGGGGTTCTGGGGCCTCGCCATTCATGACGCCAAAATCGAGTCAATTTCGGGTTGACTCGGCAGAATTTGCAGTTGGAAAATGCCAATTTCGTCATGCAGTTGGAGAGGCTCAGTTTATCGACTCAAAAACAGGAAATCCCATCGAAAAACAGGGATTCTCCTTTCTTGCTTCTGAGAAATTGTGCAACGATTCAGGTTCATTGGTTGTCAGTCCGAATGGATGTTGACAGAATCCGTCCGTTCTTAGGGCGGGCATAGAGTGTCGACAGAGTCGATCCGCTGCCATTCCGCGCGGGAAGTGAGTCGAGATGGACGAGAAAAAGCCTTCCACATCAGATATTTTAGCAAAAATTCGTGCGCAGAAAGCTGCTGCAGCAGGGGCGGCGTCGCCACCGGCAGCAGAAACGCCTGCACCCGAACCGGCACCGGCTGCTGAGGCGGCAACTCCTGCTCCAGCACCAGCGGCTCCGAAGCCGGCTGCACCGGCAGCGAAGCCCGGTTCCACCAAAGATATTCTGGCGGCAATCCGCGCGAAAGGTGCCGGGGCTCCTCCTGCTGCAGCCTCAGCGGAATCATCACCCGCTCCGGCTGCTGCAGCGAAGCCTGCTGCCGCTGCTGCTGGCCCACGCCCTTCCGTTCAGGATATGCTGAAGGCGGTTCGCGAGGGTAAAGGGGCTGCTGTTCCTGCAGCCGCGGCTCCGGGTGCACCGAAGCCGGTTGTTGCTGCTCCGCCCGTTCCGGCGAAGCCTGTCTCTGCAGCGTCCAGGAAGGCGCCTGCTCCTCAGCGTCGAAGTCTTGCCTGCATTCTGTTGGTTGCCGTTGCCAGCTTGGGGTTCTTTATCGGATCGGCGCTCACGGGCAGTGTCGTGCTGTTCCTGATGGGGATGCTGGTCTGGTCTACGCTGATGACGCCGTTCATGGCAGCATGGGCTTCGTTGATTGAGGTTGCTTCGCTCGGCACTCTGCATACCGCACGCTTTATGATGCCAAATGTGCTGGTTGAGCCTCCTTCGAAATTCAAGGTTGGTCCGATCTCGGATTACCCGTTGAATACTGTTTCGAACAAGTGGAAAGATCAGTTTGGTGTCTGGATTGTTCATACGGATCAGTATGAAGGGCAGAATCTGATTTTCGCGCTCGCTTCGGTTTGTACGCATCTCGGCTGCACTCCAAGCTGGCTGGATGGCGAGCAGAAATTTAAATGTCCATGTCATGGCTCGGGTTTCTACATTACGGGTGTGAACTTCGAAGGTCCTGCTCCGCGTCCGCTGGAGCGAATGGGGCTGAGGATCGCTGAGGGGATGCTGGAAGTCGATAAGAGCATGAAGTTCCAGGAAGAAATGGGGCAGTGGGTTGATCCTGCGTCCTTTGTTTCGGTCTCCTGAGTTTCGATAGCCGATTTGTAGCGGCGCTGTTTTCAAGGTTGGGTTGGCGGGATAAGGGCGAATCGATGTCTGTCGGTGATTACATTCGCGGCTCGCAGATTTGGAAGAGTATTTTTCGGCATCCCGCTCCTGTGGATCGCCGAAACCGTATTGTCGTCATGTTGACGAACTTCTTTCTGCATCTGCATCCGGTGTCTATCAAGCAGCAGGGCATTGCTCTCTCGTACACATGGTGTATGGGCGGCATTACGTTCTTTCTGTTTCTGGTTGAGACGATCACCGGCGTTCTGCTGATGTTCTACTACCGCCCGACCCTGCAGTTTGCTTTCAATGATATTCTTGCGCTGCGCGACGTCACGACGCTGGGGATTATGCGTGAAGTTCATCGATGGGGTGCTCACGCGATGGTGATCACGGTCTGGTTGCACATGTATCGCGTCTTTCTGACGGGTAGTTATAAGCCACCTCGTGAATTTAACTGGGTGATCGGGGTGCTGCTGCTGGTGCTGACGTTGCTGCTGTCCTTTACTGGGTATCTGTTGCCATGGGATCAGTTGGCGATCTGGGCGATCACGGTCGGTTCCAATATGGCTCGTGCGACACCGTTCCTGGGGTATGAAGGCCCGGGGGCTCAGCTGTTGAACATCGGTGGATTTGATCTGATCACCAGTGGAAGCGACGCCCGCTTCCTGCTGCTCGGCGGCCGGTTTGTCAGTGAAGCGACGTTGAACCGCTTCTATATTCTTCACTGTGTTGCGATCCCGCTGGTTGTGTCGCTGCTTATTGCGATTCACTTCTGGCGTGTTCGTAAAGATGGTGGAATCAGTCAGCCGCTGTGATCGGCGTGTCTGCGTGAGTTGGTTGTGGCTTGAGATGGCTTTGTTCGCTTAGTTCGTTCAGTGGGTGACGGAAGAGTTATGGAATCCCATCTGCAACATAATCCGGATCTGACTTCGTCCGTAATTTTCGGGCTCGGTCTGGTGTATATGGTGCTGTTCTTTATGAACGCTGCCTGGGTCCGTCGCAGCTATGCGGTGGATGGCAACTTTCGCCTGAGTCTGGGCGGGTTGCTCGGTAAGGGCCAGGAAGTCCCCGTTGCCGCGATCTGGGCTTTCTATGCGTTCATGCTGCTGATGATTTCGATCGCCCATTTGACGGGAACCGGCAGTCCTCAGTCGTTCCTGCTGCGAATGCCTGAATGGATGAAGCAGCCAATTAACTGGCTGTCCGACCCTCGCTGGTTCTTTATCGGCTCGACGCTTGTCTTTGTGGCGATGATCGTGCTCCGGACGGTCTGGACGACCGCAACCGCCGGTTGGGTCCTGTTGAACATCTCGTTGCTGTTCATGGCGTTCAGTATCACTGACTACGATTTCCGCCAGATTGTCGGCAAGCCTGACAACGTGCCGATCGTGGCGATGCTGTACATTGTAGGTTACTTCACGTGGTTGTACTTCAAGAAGTCGGTTGACAACGACAAGCGTCGTGCCGAAGGTCGGCCGTTGTTTGAGCAGGAAAAGAATGAGAAGGTGTTGACGTGGCCTGACCTCGTCTATACCGAACTGATCTGCATGATTCTGGTGACGGCCGTATTGATTGCCTGGGGTATCGTTCTGCAGGCCCCGTTGGAAGAGCCCGCCTCAGCCGCGAAGACGCCGAATCCGTCAAAAGCCCCTTGGTACTTCCTCGGGTTGCAGGAAATGCTGGTGTATTTCGACCCCTGGATGGCTGGTGTCGTCCTCCCCAGTGTCATTCTGGTCGGCTTGATGGCGATTCCCTATATCGACTTCAACAAGCTGGGTAATGGGTATTACACATTCAACGAGCGCAAGTTCGCGATCAGTACGTTCATGTTTGGCTTCCTGCCCCTGTGGGTGGCCATGATCGTTCTCGGGACGTTCTTGCGAGGGCCAAACTGGAACTTTTTCAGCCCCTACGAATACTGGGATGTTCACAAGCTTGAATTGTTGAACAACGTAAACGTATCGGAGTGGTTCTGGCTGAATCTGATGAATCAGCAACTGCCGGTGGCTCCTGCAGGTTCTTCACCGCTGACTCAGATTCTGACAATTCTATTGCGTGAATGGCTGGGGCTGGTGTTGGTTGTTGCCTATCTGTTCGTGCTGCCACCGATCATGGCTGCGACAGTGTTCCGCAAGTTTTTTATGCGGATGGGCTTCTTGAGGTACATGGTTCTCGCGAACCTGATGCTGATGATGATGTCCCTGCCGATCAAGATGGTGTTGCGCTGGGTCGCTCGATTGAAATACATCGTCGCGATCCCTGAGTGGTTTTTTAATATTTAGTCCGAGATTGACGAGTGCCCCAGTCGGGATTCTTCCAATCGAAGTGACTCGGCGGTTGCGTTTCCTTAGACGTGTTCCGAAGGATGGTTCGGTACTATGCCGGCGAATGAAGAATATCTTCGCAGTCCCAAACTGATGCATCGCGTTTTTTGCGGCAGTGCTTTGCTGTTGCTGCTGATCACGATCTGCATGATGTGGGCCGACTACAACGATGAGTGGCGGACCTATCAGCGAAAGGCCTTTCACTATCAGGCGGAGCGTCTGAAGGCGCGTGAAGCAACGCTGACTGCAGACAAGCAGCACGAGGCAAAAGTTAAAGAGCTTGAGCAGAAGAAAGCTGATGCCGTCAAGCATACGGCGGAGCAGCTTGCCGCTCTGTCAGAGCTGCACAGCAAGTTCGAAGAGATCGATAAAGACAAGGATGGGAAAATCTCGTACGAGGATATTCCCGAAGAAATTGAAGCGAAGTCAGGCAAACAGAAATTCCGCGAACTTTTGAAGGGTGATTTCGACCGAGTTGCCAGCTTGAACCTTGGTAGCAAGGAAAAGCTGGAGCTGACTCTGGCTGACTTCCCGACGGAATCCGCTCGTAAGAAGGCAGTGCAGGTTGCTCGCGACAAAGAATCGAACCATCTGCGTGAACTGAAGCTTGAACGTGCGAAGCGCGACGTTGCTCGAGCTGATTACAATCTTGGTGTCCGAGACGGTCTGGACCTCAAGGGGCTGGAAAAGCGTTTTGCGGATGCCGAAGCCCGCGTTCAGAAGATGGAAGTGGAATTCGCCGAACTGAAGCTGCAGACCATCGAAGCGAAGATGAGTCTGGCGGTTATCACGGGCGCTTTGGACCAGGTGACGAAGGAGCTGATGGCGGAACAGACAGCCATCGGGTTGATCCACGCGGCCGCCGCCAAAATCGAACCCGACACTGCTCTGTCTGCCTTCAAGCGAAGCATGATGCTTGTCCCGATCATCGAAGGCTTCAATTCACCTGAACGCCCCATTCAGGACTGGATGCCTGGCCTGCAATTTTCGCTTGGTGGTATGACGAATGTCGCTCGATTCGACCGATGTCGTACATGTCATATGTCAATTGACACGGTCGATGATTCAGTCAGGACAGCAGTTGTAGGAGCATTCCCAGCTGGTAAGGCTGGCGAGAAAGGGAAGTTCCCACACCCGTACTCATCGCATCCGAATCTAGGGCTGTATCTGGGGGCTACCAGCCCACACCCGCTGCCGAAATTCGGCTGTACCGTCTGTCACGAAGGGCAGGGCTCGGGAACGACAGTCACCAACGCCTCGCATACACCGAACGATCCTGTTGAAATGGAACGTTGGGCCAAGGATCACAAGTGGTTTGATAATCACTTCTGGGAGCGACCGATGCTTCCAAAGCGATTCGAAGAAGCTTCGTGCATCAAGTGCCACGTCAATGTTGTGGAGCTTGGTGTGAACGAAAAGTTTGGCCCGACGGCTCCCAAAGTTGTCAAGGGTCATGATCTGATCCAGACGTATGGTTGCTTCGGCTGCCATGAGATTTCCGGTTACGATGGAAACAAGATCATCGGCCCGGACTTGCGACTTGAGCCAACAACTGCCGAAGAGGCCGCAGAAATCGCCAAGGACCCAATGCAGGTCGCAGGCAAGCTCCGCAAGGTCGGCCCGTCATTGCGGCATCTCGCGTCGAAAGCTAATTCGGGATTCGTTTCGCACTGGGCCGAAGAGCCCAAGCGATTCCGCCCGACAACACGGATGCCGCAGTTCTTCAAGCTGGACAATCAGACGGACGACGTTGCTGCGAAGTACAACCCTGTCGAAATCGCTGCGATGTCTCATTACCTGCTGACGAAGTCCGAAAAGCTCGACACCCTCAGCCCCGTCGAAGGCTATAAGCCAAATGCCGAGCGAGGCCGAGAGCTGTTTGCGACAAAGGGCTGTGTTGTCTGCCATACTCACCAGGATGTTCCCGGACTGGCTGCAGAGTTCGGTCCTGAATTGTCAAAGGTTCATGCCAAGTTGCGTGAAGGCAAGCTTGGATTCGATTGGCTGTACACGTGGATTCGTGAACCGGAACGTCATCATCCACGAACGAAGATGCCGCATTTGTTCCTCGATGGCGAAGGAACTGGAGATAAGTACGTTGACCCGGCAGCGGACATCGCAGCATTCCTGCTGAAACTGGAAGGGGCTCCTGCCGATTTCAAGCCAAGTCAGACGTTTGAAACACCAGAAGTCCCAGACGCGGTCCTTGACGAACTGGTCAGCTACTTCCTGATGAAGGTGCTGACAAAGAGTCAGGTTGATGCGGTGATGAAGACAGGTAGGTATCCGTTGCCTGCAAGCGTCATCAAGGGCGATGAAATTGAACTCGCCGTAAGTGGCTCTGATGAAGACTTCCGCAATCGGAAGATGAACTACCTCGGTCGCAAGACGATCACCCGTTACGGCTGTTACGGCTGTCACGATATCCCGAATTTTGAAAAGGCTCGGCCAATCGGCACGGCGCTGCAGGACTGGGGTAAGAAGGATCGATCGCGCCTGGCTTTCGAGCACATTCACGAATACCTGCACCATCATGGACAGGCGGGTCTGGGTGTCATGGTTGATACAGTTGACCCCGCGTCCGTGGCACGGCTGAAGCTGGATGCTCCACGTGGTGTTCGAGTTGCCAAGACAAAGAAAGCTGAATTCAAGACGGACGATGTGATCGTTGCGCTTGATGGTGTCGCTGTGAACTCGATGGCGGACTACAACGAACTGCTGGATCGCACGGTGGTCGGTTCAAATGTGGCGGTGTCCGTCTGGCGTGATGGACATCTGCTGGAGAGCCCAATCTCGATTAAAGCCGACACCTCCATGCAGGATCGTGTCGAAGATGGCATCAGTCGTGCGGCTCGTGGCGACATCGCCAATCCAGCGGCCGAAGAGCGTGAGCGATCAGCGGCCTTCTACTATGAAAGCCTGACGCATCACGGTCGACCAGGCTTCCTGTGGCAAAAGCTGCGTCAACCTCGCAGTTACGATTACAAGACGATCGAGACGAAAGCGTATGACGATCGTTTGCGGATGCCGAAGTTCCCGTTCACCGAAGAAGAAATCGATGCCATTGCGACATTTGTCGTCGGACTGGTCGCTGAACCACCCTCAACGGAATACTTGTACAACCCAGGGGGTGCCAAGGGGGCTGTGATCAAGGGCGAACGGCTGATTCAACAGTTCAATTGCTCTGGATGCCATATGCTGGAGCTTCCCAAGATCCGTTATGGTGCTGATCTGGAATCGATCACAGCGTCGGATACAACCGTTGAGTATCCGGAAGCAATCGCATTGCTCAAGAAGCTGCGGCCTGTTCAGAATGCTTTGACGGGCGAGATGAAGAAGGTTAAGGACAAGAGTCTGCCGATTGTTCAATTCCATGGGATGGTTTCGTCGTATCCTGACCCCGAAGATTCGCCGGACGAACAAGAATACGTTGTTGATACGTGGGATTTCCTGAACATTGCTGGCAAGGAGTTGTTCCCGACCTCGAAGTTCATCTTCCCGGTAACGAGTCTTGATCGAATTGACCCGGCTCGTGGCGGTCAATATGCCGAGTGGTTGGTGAAGCGACTTGTCGCCAATCAGACTGCTAAGGAAGCGGGCTTGGCGTGGCAGATGTCGCCACCTCCGCTCTACAAGCAGGGAACCAAAGTTCAGACTCCATGGTTGTTTAACTTCCTGCGAAATCCAGGAAAGATCCGACATACAACAGTGCTGCGAATGCCCAAGTTCAATATGAGTGACGCAGATGCTCAGGCACTGGCAAATTACTTTGCTGCTGTCGATGGCTCTGAGTTCCCGTACCAGTTGATTGCCGAACGCGAGCCCGAGTATCTGAATGAAAAGAACCACGAGTTTCATGCTGCATTCAAGGACAAGAAAGAGGATTATCTGCAGGAATCGTGGAAGATGTTGAACGCTCCTCTCTGCATCAAGTGTCACTCGGTGGCCGGACGGCAGGTCGCGATCAACGATCCCAAGACAGACATTCGAGGTCCGAACCTGGAACTGGCGGCCGAACGACTGAAACCTGACTGGACTCTGCTCTGGCTGTACCGGCCAAACTGGATCACACCCTATACGTCTATGCCATCACCGCTGCCACCACAACAGCCCGGTGCACAACCACGATTCCCGGAAATCTTCGGGGGGGATGGGCTGCGTCAGACGATTTCGTTGCGGGATGCGTTGGTGAACTACTACAAGCTGATGGAAACAGAAGGCAAGGTGTCTCCTCAGCCTCAACCACAGCCAGCGGCTGCGGGAGGTAATGACTGATGCGGTTCAATCGATTTGCTTTGATTCAAACTACTGTCGCTTGTTCGGCCGCGACACTGATGCTCGGGGCCGCTGGCTGTGGAAAGCTGGAGAGTGGCGCTAACTCGACCGTTAGTGTGAAGTATCTGGCTGACGCTGCAGCCACTCCGGAAGCTGCTGCCGACGGGACTGCTACCCAGGGTGAAACACCGGTTGGCGACGCTGGTGGCGTTGGAACGCTGAAGGGACGAGTCGTTTACGAAGGAAACTTCACTCCGCTGCCGAATCTGTACGAAAAGGGTGGTGCGAACAAGGATCCGAGCGTTTGTGGTGCGGAAGCTATCCCGAACGAGCGAATCCTCGTGAAAAACGGCGGGCTGGCGAACGCGTTCGTTTACCTGGAGAAAGCTCCGAAAGGCGGAAAGTCTGCCGAAGTCACAGAACCTGCGGTCTTTGACCAGAAGGTCTGCGTCTTCCTGCCGCATGCCATGGTGGTGCGAACCAAGCAGACAATCAAGGTTTTGAACGCTGACGGCGCTGCACATAATACGCACACGTTCCCGGGCAAGAATTCGCAATTCAACAGCGTTGTTCAGCCTGACGATCGGGTGGGTGTGCCGCTGGTTTATACTCAGGTTGAGAAGAAGCCGTTTTCAGTCGGTTGCGATATCCATCCTTGGATGCAGGCGTATCATTTGCCTCTGGATCACTCCTTCGCTGCTGTCTCCAAGGAGGACGGGGTCTTCGAGATCAAGGATCTGCCCGCCGGCAAGCACGAGTTCAAGGTTTGGCACGAGGCTGGGGATTTCCTGGAAAAATCGCTGGTTGTCACGATTAAGCCGGGTGACAATGAACTTACAATCACGGTTCCAGCTTCCAAGCTGAAATAACGAGAAATTTGCGGAAGCGGCTTCGCCGATTTGCTTCACACAAAAGGCTTCGCACAGACGGTAATCATGATGTCTTGTTTGAGAATAGATCGTCGATGGGCAGTCTCCGCAATGCAGCGGAGTTGCTGTTATTTGGCCGTCGGTCTCACCGTACTGGTTGCCGGTTGCGGAAAAGGTCCGCAAGCGGAATTCAGTCTGCGTGAAGAGACGACTGACTTGATTCCAGATGCCGAAAAAGTGGTCAAAGCCACTCTGAAGGAAAAGTTCGGCACTCCGCACGAACTGATCGCCTGGCAACGATTCCCCGTCAACTACGGTGGAGTAAAAGGCTCGGTCACCGAAGTCGCAGCAGAAGGCAAAGCTGCTGTCATCGAGTGGGAAGGGGACGCG
>CAZSTW010000062.1:0-12786 GCA_964609845.1 uncultured Planctomycetaceae bacterium
AATAACCTGCGACCATCAGCCGGAACGCGCTAGCGTCCGGTTTCTGGAGATGCGTTTCTCAAGTCGTCCATCGGAACCGGACGCTAGCTAGCGCGTTCCGGCTGATGGATGTCTCGAAATTCACACCTGGCTGGTGGCAGCCTCTGGCAACCACAGAGACAAATATGTGGGTAACATTGTCTCCACCCTACTTTGAAAAGCAGATCGCAAAGGCGACGCGTTGGTCGACGTCAGTCACCCGCGATACCGAGCAATTCTCGACTACTCGTCGGCTGGTGGTGCTGGTGGCTTCTCGGGAGGTTTCGGGCGGATCTTGCCGGACTGTACGTCTTTCACGACTTCCGCCAGAATGGCTGCGTTGGCTGTCTTCATGACATGTTCCACGCGCGATTCGGGTGTTCCCAGGCGGATCATAATCTCGCGGGCAGATTCCCAGAGCTTGGGCTTCTTCTTTTCGCTGGCCAGGTACAGTTCCGCTACCAGTTCACTCAACCGCTGCTCATCCATCTGAGGGCGATTGTCATAGTAGCGCTGAATGACTTTCTTCTGATAACGAGAGAACTCGCGGTCGGCCATGCACGGGATTCCATTGTACGAGCATTTTTGAATCGGAATGACATCCAGCGAATAAGGCTTCAGACGTCACCGCGGATCTTATACGAACGGACATGCTTCCTGCAAAGAGACCCGTCAAAGTCTTGCCTCGCGATACGACGTGCCGCAACTTCAGTTTCAGGGGGGCTCGTTCGCCTGAATCTCAACGAACCGGCTGCAATTTTTAACAATTCCGCCATTGACCGAAGCGGGGCGAGTTGTGAAGATTTGATGAAGGATTTGCGAATATTCGACACCGCACGTCACCTCACATCTCATCTTTCGAATCTCTGGGAGTCCTGTCATGACCGTTGACAACTGGAAACTCTGGTTGATTCCGTTCGCAGCATGGGTCGTGATCATGGCGTGGTACAGCGGATATCAATCCGGCTATCACGAAGGGCACCAGACCGCGTGGGAAATGTCCCGGCCGAATCTGCCCATGGTCGATGCGAGGCTAGGGATGCAGCTTCAGTCACACCCACTGGAAAATCAATTCGCACGCAAATGACGTCACGAGCGAATGACTTGATCCGAGAATGGTGGGTATCGCAGCGATGATCCATTCTTGATAATCGAGGATGACCGATGCGGTGGATCGCAGTAGGGGCAGACTTCGCTGTAAATGATCTTGGTGCATTTCGGGCACTCGTGAACACCGTACACCGGAACGTCTGATGTGACTCGTTTGTAGATCAGGAACGAGAACACGAAGACGGTGAATCCCCCCACGATGAGGGTTGGAACAAAACGCTGCGATGCGAACAGCATGAACATCGTAACGACGATCGCCAGGCAACACATCGTGTAAAGCAGCACATCCACGATTCGTGCACGGCTGAATCGTGCGGCTGCCAGTTCGTCATTGACGCGACGTCCGAGGATGTTGCGCATCACGTCGATCTTGCGATCCTCGATCAATGCCGCTTCGTCAAATGCTCCGACTGCAACCAACAGGCGTTGTGCGCTATCCAGCACCCGATAGCTGTCGTCGTCGCTAAATAAGTCCTGATGAGCCCAGCGGTTACGGTATTCTCGCAGCTCGCTGACCAGACTCCGTTCTGCCATTCCCAGCTTGTAACGGAAGACCTGATTCCACTGGTCCCACATCACGCTCAAAACAGCGTAGGCATCCCACTTGCCATTTTGCAGGGCGATCGATGACTGGCCACGAAAGGTCGCACGCGCTGTTTCTTCCCAAGCGTCTCCATAAACTTCACGAAGCTCGGCTTCAAAGAACGGGAAGAGGCCGCTGGTAAGCGTCTCCAATGCAATCCCGATTCTTTGTTGTTCACTCCGCACAATGAACCTCTCGGTACCTTATTTCAGGCTTGGCAAAAACAATGCATCGACACTATTGATTGTATGGTGGAGGACTGGGCGGAATACACAGGATAAGTTGCGGGTTTCCGGAGATTCTGCTGGTCAAAACTTGACTGGTCATCACAACCAGAATATTCGGAATAACCGTTATTCCTTAGCTCAGTAATTCCTTAACGACTTCCCCGTGGATGTCCGTCAGGCGGAAATCACGACCTGCGTACCTGTAGGTCAGTTTCTCGTGGTCGAAGCCGAGCAGGTGCAGCATCGTGGCATGAAGATCGTGGACGCCGACTGGCTTCTCGACAGCTTTGAAGCCGAATTCGTCGGTTGCTCCGTGAACATACCCCCCCTTCACTCCCCCACCCGCCAACCAGCAGGTAAAGCCATGGTGGTTGTGGTCGCGACCGTTGATCTTCCCGGCATTGGCACCAGGCGTTGGCAGTTCGACAACGGGTGTTCGCCCGAATTCGCCCCCCCACAGGACGAGAGTCTCATCAAGAAGTCCGCGTTCTTTCAGATCCGTCAACAGAGCACCGATTGCCCGATCACACTCGCCCGCCAGTCGACGGTGGTTTACTTCCAGGTCATCGTGATTGTCCCACGGTTGCCCTTCGCCATGCCACAACTGCACAAACCGGACACCTCGCTCAATCAGTCGACGCGCGATCAGCAGTTGTCGCGACTGAACACTGTTTCCGTAGGCCTCGAGTACGTGCTTTGGTTCCTGCTCGATATTGAAGGCGTCCGTCGCTTCCATCTGCATTTTGTATGCGAGTTCAAACGAGTGAATCCGTGTCTCCAGGGCGGCGTCGTTGCTGCGCTGGTCGGCATGACGGCGGTTTAACTCCTGAAGCAGGTTCAACTGCCGCCGCTGCTCACCGCTGCCGATCTGATCGTTGCGGATGTTCTCAATCAACTTTTCGATCTGTTTGTGACGTGTGTCGATGTAGGTTCCCTGGTAAACGCCGGGAAGAAACGACGATCGCCAGTTCTGAGCCCCCGTAATGGGCAACCCATTCGGACACATCGCGATAAACCCAGGCAGGTTCTGGTTCTCGGTTCCCATCCCGTACGTGACCCAGGATCCGAAGCTCGGGCGAGGCAATCGTCCATCACCGCAATTCATCAGCATCAGTGACGGTTCGTGATTCGGAACCTCGGCACGCATTGAGCGGATGACGCAGATATCGTCGATGTGTTTCGCTGTGTGCTGAAACAACTCGCTGACTTCAATCCCGCTTTCGCCATACTTGGCAAACTTGAACGGCGATGCCAGAGCAGCACCGGTCTTGCGTTCTGTCGGCAAGTTCGTCGTGGGAAGAGCCTGACCATTGTATTTGGTCAGCGATGGCTTCGGGTCAAACGTATCGACATGTGATGGTCCACCGTTCAGAAAGATATGGATCACATGCTTCGCCTTCGCAGCAAATTGCGCGGGACGGGGTGTCATCGGAGAAAGATCACCCGGCGCGGCATGAATGCTGCCCCCCTGCCCCAGCAGACTGGCCAGTCCCAGGCTTCCCAACCCTGTTCCCGCCCGATTCAGAAATTCACGTCGGGTTGAAGGGAGTGACAAATGCTTCTGAACTTCACGCGTCAGTGGAATATTCATTGATGTCTCCGTAATGCGTGGCTTCGTGGGGCATCCCTCGGATAATCTCGAAGCCAACTCTCTAACATGCTGGATCAATCCGCGAACCAGAACTCATTCGTCAACAGGAGGGCCTGTGCCAGGCGGTCCCACGGCGATTGCTTTTCTGTCGGCGTTGTCAGCGCCTCACGCAAATATCTCAGGCCGATTTCTCGTTCTTCCGACGATGGTTCGCGAGCAAAAATCTTTCGATAAATGGCGTCCAACCGTCCGGGATCGTCAGTCGCACTTCGCTGGCCCTCCGCCGAAATCCGACGTGCCTGTTCGATGACAAACGGGGAATTCATCGCGAACAGTGCCTGTTGAGGGACCGTAGTGCTGGGGCGATCAGGCGCACTGGCATCGACGTCCGCAAAGTCGAATGCCCGAAAGACTCCTGGCAAGTCATTGCGATTGACCAACGCATAGATTGTCCGGCGCGTGTTCTTCGAATTCATCAGGTCATCAAACGGTCGTCCTCCCAGCGAAAAATCGAGTCGATCAGATACGGCCAGGATCGAGTCTCGCATCTCCTCAAAGTCGATCCTCAGTCGAGGCATACGCCACAACAGGCGATTTTCTGAGTCGACAGCGCGGGCTTGCTCGTTTTCCTTTGACGATTGTCGGTAGACTGCCGATGAAAGAACCAGCCGATGCATCCGCTTCAAACTCCATCCACCGTCCATCAACTTGCCGGAGAGCCAGTCGAGTAGTTCCGGGTTGGATGGCGGCAAGCCACGCGTCCCAAAATCACTGGGGGTCGGGACCAATCCCGTACCAAAGTGATGTTGCCAGATGCGGTTTGTGATGACTCGTGGCGTCAAAGGATTTTTGGGGTCGACGATTGATTGAGCCAGTTCCAGGCGACCGCTTCCCTTGGAATACGGCTTCCGTTCTGGTCCGGCCACAACCTGCAGGAACTGGCGAGGGACCTGTTTGCCGGGACGACCGGGGTTGCCCCGAATCAGAACGGGCGAATTCTGAGGTGATCCGTCACGCAGGACCATCGCTCGCGGCGGGGCACCAGGTGATGTAACTTTGAGATTGTCCACTTTTCGTTTGAGTTCCGTGACTTTGTCGCGTACGTCACGTCCGACCAGTCGACGTGCTTCATCCATCGTGACAACGGCCGGGGAACCCTCGCCGTAAAGGACCAGACGCAATTCCTCAGCAGCAGCATCCCCCAGCGATTTCGAGTCGGGCGTTTCTTTCCGCAGGGTATCCCATTGACCGATCACCTGGTTGAAGGTGTCGCCGTACAACCTCGCAAGTTCAGGCAGCGATTTGGGGGGCGTCGCGATGATTGCGTTGCGGATCAGCGGATTGATCTTGTCGGCGTCGGCTTTTCCTTCGTCGGACTTCCAGCGTTCAATCACCTTCGTGACGTGGGCAGGAAACTCCTCAGGAACGACTTTGCTCAATTGATTCCACGGCGAAAAGACCCGGTGTTCTTCCTTGGTCGTGCGTTCCAGGTATCCTTTCCATCGGTCAACAAGCTGGCGTCGCGGTTCGTTTTTGCCGGCGAAGACTGCGGGCAGCTTCAGCCAGTTCTGGTTGTCTCGCGCAACCGCCAGCAGACAGTCCCCCGAACGTGTGCGAAGTTCGTCCATCAGCTTGGCAAGACTCTCTGCTTCGTAGTCAGCGACCGCTTTCTCGCGAACAGCCAATTCCTTTTGAAACTCGGCATAGGCGGCGGCTTCCTTGGGAGACCCGATGATTGGCAATTCCTCGGGTTCGGTCGAGGAGGCAAAGATTCCGAACAGGGAATAATAATCCTCGGTTGGAACCGGGTCGAACTTATGATCATGACATCGCGCACATCCAACAGTCAGACCAAGAAGGCCTCGAGAAACGACGTCGATCCGATCGTCGATGATGTCATGGTTGTTGTTCAGATAGCGCCTGCCGACGGTCAGAAATCCCAAGGCCGCCAGTCGCGGGTCGCTGGCGTCAACGACAGAATCTGCTGCCAGCTGTTCGATGACAAACTCGTCGAACGGTTTATCGGCGTTGAAGGCATCAACGACGTAATCGCGATACGTATACGAGTAAGGATAGCGGGGTTCCGCCGTGAACACGTACCCTTTGCTGTCAGCATAGCGGGCCACGTCCAGCCAGTGCCTGGCCCAGCGTTGTCCGTAAAGTGGCGACGCGAGCAATCGGTCGAGCAGTTTTTCCGTGGCGTCGGGAGATCCATCGGATTCAAACTCGCGAACATCGTCTATCGTCGGCGGAATCCCCCACAGATCGAGCGTCACGCGACGGATAAACGTGTAACGATCGGCGGCCTCGGACAGCTTTAAGCCCTTCGATCCCAAGGCTGTCAGGATAAAGGTATCTACGGGAGTCCGTCCGCCGGCCTGGGCTGGTGGCAGGGATGGTCGCTTGATTGGCTGAAATGCCCAGTGAGTTTTCGCGGCATCTTCGATGCTGACACTCCCCGCGGGATCTTCAGGCCAGGGAGATCCCAGTTCGACCCACTTACGGATGATCGCAATCTGCTCTGCGGGGAGTTTTCCCTTGGGGGGCATCTGAGTTTCATTGGGAAGATAACCCAGAACCTGCATCAGGCGGCTGCCATCTGTATTCCCCGCGATGATCAGGGGGCCGGAATCCGTCCCCTTAAGGAATCCTCGGCGGCTATCCAACCGCAAACCAGCCTCTTGCTTCTTCGATCCATGGCATTCCTGGCAGTGCTGAACCAGCAAAGGTCGCACCTGCTTTTCAAAGAATTCCAGATGTTCAGCGGGGGCTGGTTCTGCGGCACTGAGAATTCCGCTGAGAACAGCTAGAACTCCAATGCTCAAAGCGATCGAAGTCTGCAGCGAGTCAAATCTGCGACGTCGTGGAAGTAATCGAAACATCCGGCGACCTTGTTTAAGGCAGGAACACGTGGCGGGAGTACCGGCGGGGACAGTCTTGTGACTTAAGTCAATTGTTGCATCGTCATCACCTGAAAGCAATTGCGATCAAATGAGCGAGGCGCGTATCAGTGCTCATTGATCTGTTGTTGAGTGGATTTAGCAGCAACGATCGTTTTTTTTCAGGGGCGAGAAACTATCACGCATGGATCTACGACTGTCGTGCCACTGCTTGACCGCTTTGGGGCAAGCAGTGTGGAGAGCGAGTTGACCGTGCCTGCAGGATTCCTCGTTCAGCCGATTTGAAGAGAGTTTCGGACGTTCATGAACCACTAGAGGCACTGCTTTCGAGACCGAAGTCCAGGAAATCTGCCACTGAATCGGCGTCTTCGGAGAAGCAGTGCCATCACGCCCTTACTGGTTATTAGGCCTGTTTTCCGTCATCGAGTGAGATGCGAAAGGGACGCCATCCACCCGGAGGATCCCATTCTCCAGCGCCGGTGATGACCCCGTCAGTAACGTCGTGAACAAGAACTCCGTCGATACCGAGCGGGTCAGATATCCAATTTAGCGAGCCATCGCGACGAATTCGACATACCCGTTCGTCGGACGCGATGAGCAGGTAGTTTTCATCAGCGTAGATGTGGCCGAAGTAACCGCCAAGCGAATGTTTGGTGACCGCTCCGGAACCGACATGAATCAGGTACGCACCGTGGCCCCAGCCGATGACGAGGAAGTCGTGCCAGGTTACGGCATCACTGAATGCGGAGCATTCTTCGGAACTCCGATATGCATCAACCCGGAGAACAGGTCGGTCATCTTGTGAAAGCAGGATGTATTTGTCGGGCGTTCCAAGCCCTGCGGAAATGCCGCCGATTCGAGCAGGCAACATCTCCAGCCAAGGTCGATCAATAGAGTCGAACCACATAATGATTGCGGAAGATATCATTGGTGATCACACAATGAACCGGCGTAGTCGCTCTTTGCAAAAACGCAGGGTGAAACTATGAAGAACTGGGGTTGTGATACAATATCCAAGTTTAGCACCCGGGAATATCCGCGATGGCTCCATCGTGGATATCACAATTAACCCGTCATGGCCGGTTGCCTGGTGACCATCGTGTAGCGCACGATAACGCTGCGGCGCGGTTCAACAAGCATGATTTTGCTCAGAAGGGTGAAAAATGTCGGTCGAGGCGTTTTCCGGTTTGCTCGGTCGGTGTGATGTTAGCCCGACCGGCAAGCAATGGTTTCCCGCCTAAGTTTGCAGGCAGGTTGGCCCTTCCTGTGGCTTCGCTGTTTGGTGTAAGTTGCATTGAAATAGTATGTTATGGGTCATCTATGGTTCTTGATGTGACTGGTGTCCGTCACCTGTTGGGGGCACCCAGCGAGTAAGTCGCTGCTACCGCCCGGGTCAAGCCGGGTGGGAGAGCCAGACGCAATGCTTCGCTGGCTGGAGCAAGCCCGTCGGAAATCTCTTTGGTTGAGACTCGCGGCAAGATCAGGCTCGCCTGAACGTGCCTTTCGGCTTAACGTTCTGGTATGGCCTCATTTGTCACGCTGGTTTCCGCTGGGCTTGTCCCAGCGGGACCACAACTGACCAGCTACCAGAACCGTCATTGACACCTGAAGCACTCCACCCGGCTTGACCGGGTGGTAGCAACGACTTCCCGCTAACAATCCTGTCACACGTTCGCTCCAACAACAGCTCGTCTCCCATTCGCTGGAATCGAATTTATGGGATAGGTGGGCCAGATGCTGGGAGGCGAAGTTCCTGCTTTCTTCGGATTAAGCGATAGTAACCTACCCACGTTATCGGCGTACGCTTGAAGTTCCGACGTGTAAACGCTACTTTCCGCCGTCGTGAACGAGTGGATTTTACTCGGGCGCTGATTGTTCGCCCCGAGCTTCCCTTGACTGGTCGGCGTCACCAATTGCCGATCGAACCCTTATTTTTGTGGTTGCCACGCAACCGGTTTGGAAGGACTGCGCATGACTCAATACGTCTACTACTTCGGCGATGGTGTGGCCGACGGTAATGCCACCATGAAGTCCCTGCTCGGGGGCAAAGGTGCCAACCTGGCTGAAATGGTCCGAATTGGTCTGCCTGTTCCCGCCGGATTCACGCTGACCACCGAAGTCTGCACCTATTACTACGCCAACAACCGGACATTCCCCCCGGAGCTGAAGCAGCAGGTTCTCGAAGCACTCCGCCGCGTCGAAAAAGTGATGGGGGCCGAATTCGGTTCCGCCACCAATCCCCTGCTCTTCTCGTGCCGTTCCGGTGCCCGTGAATCCATGCCCGGGATGATGGACACGGTTCTGAACATCGGCCTGAACGACACCACCGTCGAAGCTCTGGCCAAGCAGACCGGCAACGAACGTTCGGCCTGGGACAGCTATCGCCGCTTCGTTCAGATGTACGGCGACGTCGTTCTCGAGCTGAAGCCAAAAGACAAAACCGAAGGGGACCCGTTTGAAGTCGCCCTCGAACACAAGCGTGAACACGAAGGGGTCACCGAAGACTCGGCCCTGTCGGTCAAGGCTCTGAAGGAACTGGTTGCCGAATTCAAGCAGCTGATTAAGTCCCGAGCTGGCAAAGACTTCCCGACCGATCCGATGGAACAGGTCTGGGGGGCCATCGGGGCTGTGTTCGGCAGCTGGATGAACGATCGCGCGATCGTTTACCGACGTACATACGGCATTCCTCACGAATGGGGTACAGCCGCAAACGTTCAGGCGATGGTCTTCGGAAACCTGGGTGATGACTGTGCAACGGGCGTTGGTTTGACCCGCGACTGTGCTCTGGGAACCCCTGGCTTCTGTGGTGATTACCTGATCAATGCACAAGGTGAAGACGTCGTCGCCGGGATTCGTACGCCAAAGCGTATCGAAGAAACCCTGGCGACAGACATGCCTGCTTCGTACGCTCAGCTGAACGACATCGGCAAGAAGCTCGAAAAGCACTACAAAGAAGTGCAGGACATCGAGTTCACGATTCAGCGAAACAAGGTCTACATGCTGCAGACCCGTAACGCGAAGCGAACTGGTTTTGCGGCTGTCCGTATCGCTGTGGACCTGGTCAACGAAGGCTTGATCACCGAAGCTGAAGCTCTGCAGAAGCGACGTATTCCTGCGGACGACCTGGCTCAATTGCTGCAGCCGATCTTCGATCCTGCCGCCAAGAACCTCGCCACGAAGGAAGGTCGATTCCTGGCCAAGGGGATCAATGCTGGTCCCGGTGCTGCCTCGGGGATCATCTGCCTGTTCGCGGACGAAGCGGAAAAGTTCCACGAAAAGAACCCCAACACCGACATCATCCTGGTCCGTAAGGAAACCAGCCCGGAAGACCTCCGCGGGATGAAGGCTGCCAAGGGGATCTTGACCGCCACCGGTGGTGCCAGCTCACACGCGGCACTCGTCAGCCGTCAGATGGGTAAGGCCTGTATCGTCGGTTGCTCGGCGATCGAAGTCGATTACTCAGCCGGCACGGTCACGGTTGCAGGCAAGACGCTGAAGTCGGGCGACTTCATCAGCATGGACGGCTTCACCGGCGAAGTCTTCGAAGGCAAGGTTCAGACCAAGGCCAGCGAAGTCATTCAGGTGCTGGTCAACAAGACCTTGAAGCCAGAAGAATCGGAAACCTATCGCCGCTATGCACAGCTGATGAGCTGGGTCGATAAGTTCCGCAAGCTGCGAGTTCGTACCAACGCAGATACGCCAGGTCAGGCAGACGAAGCTGTTGCGTTTGGTGCCGAAGGGATCGGCCTGTGCCGTACCGAGCACATGTTCTTCGATCATCTCGACGAAATCCGTCATATGATCGTCGCCGAAACCAAGGAAACTCGCGAAGAAGCCCTGGCCAAGCTGCTGCCATTCCAGCGAGCCGACTTTGCGGGACTGTTCCGCAGCATGAACGGTCGTCCTGTGACGATCCGCCTGCTCGATCCCCCGCTGCACGAGTTCCTGTCGGATCGACACCTGGAAGAGCAGCCAGATCTGGCCGAAAAGCTCGCCTCGTGGACAAACAGCACCGTTGATGCGGTGAAGCGTCGCGTGGGTGAACTGCACGAAGCCAATCCAATGCTCGGTCACCGCGGTTGCCGACTGGGGATCGTTTATCCGGAAATCACCGCCATGCAGGCTCGAGCAATCTTCGAAGCTGCTGTCGAAGTGAAGAAGGAAGGGATCAACGTTGTTCCTGAAGTGATGGTTCCGCTGGCCGGGTTCCTGGCCGAGTTCAAGCATCAGGAAAAGATCATCCGGTCGACTGCAGAGTCCGTATTTGCTCAAACCGGTGTGACGCTGGAGTACCTGGTCGGAACGATGATCGAAGTTCCGCGAGCTGCCGTTCGCGCTGACCAGATCGCAACTGCGGCTGAGTTCTTCAGCTTCGGTACGAACGACCTGACGCAGACGACACTGGCCATCAGCCGTGACGACTACGGTCCGTTCATCGGATACTACCGCGAAAACGATATCATCCCGAACGATCCGTTCCAGACGATCGATCAGGAAGGTGTTGGGGACGTCATGCGAATCGGTGTTGATCGCGGCCGTTCAACGCGACCTGATCTCAAGATCGGGATCTGTGGTGAACACGGCGGCGATCCAGCCTCGGTCATGTTCTGCCACGACATTGGTCTGAACTACGTGAGCTGCTCACCACGCCGAGTCCCCGTGGCTCGCCTGGCCGCCGCTCAACAAGCTTTGGCTGCTGGCAAGTAATTGCCCTGCCAAGTAAATAAGCCCGGTGCTGAAGAGCACCGGGCTTTTTTTCTGATGAGTTGCTGACGGCTGATGAGAATCGAGCTCTTGTCAGGATCGTCGCAGCACTGCAGGAACAAGCACTCAGGCGTCAGGTTTGTCTTCCGTCACCAGATGCATCTGTACCGCGTCACCGATTCGAATTGTCCCGCCGCGCAGAACCTTGGCCGTGATGCCGCCGTGACCTCGCATCGCGTTGTAGCCACCTGCACCCAGGACCCATTCCATACGTGAGCAGGGTTCACACGGGCCGCTGAATTCGAGAATCACGTCGCCGATGCGAAATTGTTTTCCTTTCAGGGCCAGCAGATTGATGCCTGAAATGACAAGGTTCCGGCGAACAAGTTCCGGAAGGACCTGTTCACGATGAAGCATCCCGGCTACGGCTGCGAGATGCTCCTGTTGAATCAGGGTGACCTGGCGTTTTGATCCCGCGCGTCCCTTGATCTTGTGGTCCCCGACAATTCCCCGCTCTGCGACAACTTCTGCCTCGTTCACGATGTTGATTTCGCCGAGTCGTTTTGAACGAAGTCCGATCCATTCCAGTCGGCCGACTTGTGGCAGAATTTCCAGCAAAGACTTAACGGATTCCACGGGAAGCTTCCTTTGCAGATTGGCTCTTTCAGAAGGCGATTCAGTCGCAGTACGGATCGCGAATCCTGGGCCTGGATTTTCACTGAAAATACCAATTTGCCGACACTTTCGGGAATATTTCTGAGGTTCTATCGATCAAATAGGTGGTCATTTCAATGCTCTCCACATCTCAGGGGCGACCGATGAATCAGCGCAGGTTTGTCGTCGGGCTGGCGACTGTCTTTGGTCTTTTGGCGGGGGCAACTGGTTGCGGTAGTCGCATTCCCGGGATCGATCCAAACGTCTACGTTGTTGAACATACCGACTACAATCCTCCCAAGCCGGTTAATGACGAGTTGACGGATGACCGGTTGGAAGACAAGCAGACTTCGTTTCTTCCGGAACTCGTTGATCGCAGGCCACTGGAGGAATGGCTGGTCAACCAGAGTGACGCGGTTATCCGACTCGACGTTCCACTGATTAAACCTGATCACGATCAAAAGTTACTCGAACTGCATCCGTCGTATGCTGCTGCGGCATCCTCAACTCAGGTCCTGCCCTCTGTCAATCTGATTGATGGAAAGGCCAAGCAATTTGATGACGGGCTCTACGCCGCCGTCGATCTTGCTCTCTTTCAGGGTGTTGCAGACGGGCGTTTCGGGCATATCGCACTGGTCAAGCGTCTGCTGGCGGCCGTCGAGTCAAAAAGTCCAGCAGCCGCGTATCTCGCGGCGGGGCTGACACTCGGCGGAGTCGAGACTCGTGTTGCCAGTGATTCCGAGCGACTGGAGTTGATTCGAAAATTTGAGGCGAACCCTGCTCTTTCCAAGCCGATTGGATTCTATACCTGGAACGACTCGCTGCAGCGTTGCTGGCGATTTATGCGGTACTTTCAGGAGCCGTTGAATGAAACAGATCCCATCGTTACCGACCTGTTGAAAGCGATTCAGGCCGACCCGGCTCTTGCTGAAGAGTGTCAGTAGTCTGCGCAGTTTTTCGCGAAGTTGACAAATCCGCTGTCACGATTGACTTTGACCG
>CAZSTW010000062.1:12953-31231 GCA_964609845.1 uncultured Planctomycetaceae bacterium
CGATCGGACATCATCGTCTGCATTATCCGCATTACGATCGCATCGGGGCGTGAAAGAAGACAACCAGGGAGCATCCTTGTTTCCAGCCTCGACGTCACGCGAAACCGAGCTCTTCAACAAGCTGTTTCCCCTCGGTATCCCCGCTGGGACCGATCTGATGAAAACTCTGATCCGGCGAATCCGTTCCGGCGAAGTCGATTTAACTCCTCGCGAGAACAGCGGCTGGTACGACTATCAGGTTTATGCCTTGGAGACGATGCTGCTTCCTGAGCGAGGCGAAGAGCGGAACAAGTTGTTGCTGACGAAGCCTCACAAAAAGCGGATGCTGGAAGCGTTTCAGGCGCTGATCACCAAACGCCGCGAAACTCACGTCCGTCAACTGGAATCTGCCGGACCCAAAGCAGCCGCTCCCCCGCCTCGCCTGCAATCTATCGCGCCACGTCTGCGGATTGAGCCATGTCCGTCGTTTTACCTGCGAACAGCCCGTTCCTATTCATTCCTGCAGACATTCCTTTTGGCTTCGCTGGGTGAAGAGGCGTTGAAGCAGATGCATGGCTTGCGAAAAGAAGGTGACCGGCCCGTCGACCTGCTTACAGAACTTGCCGCACAGCGAGACTTGTTCTACGGGCTGTATCTGGTCAGTTGCGATGACATCGGACACCCTTCTGCGCTGAAGTCTGAGGAGCATCCTGACCCTGAACGCTGTTACGAAGCAGCACTGGCCTGGCTGAATCAGGTCGCGGAACGGGCTGATCCCGACCTTGCGCAGGACACACGTGTCGCGGTACCGATCTATGTCGACCGGTTCCGGAAAACAACGCGACTGTGGGTCACTCTGGGAGTCCGTCTGACGCGACTTGAATCCAGCTATGCGCGACCTCCGCGGATCAAGCCTGCGAATGGGACGGGCGACTGGGAAGTCGTCGAGGGGCATCTGCTGAAAGGATCCGACTACTTGATTGCCGTTGACGAGTTTGCCGAAGTCGAAATCTCAACACTGACTCCACCAACTCGCAATGAGCTTCGCGAGATCTGTGATACCCACAAAACGAAAGAGAAGATTATCCAGGCGCTTTCGGTGTGGAAGCCGTAATTGAACTGTTTGTCAATTCGGGCAGAACGATGGAGGAGCTCGCAATCGTGATTCTTCGTTGTGCCCCCCCTCATTGTTCTGTCTGGCGTGAATCGAAGAGGAGACCTTCGGTCGGTCGTTTCGGCGGGGTCAGGAGACCCGCGCCGATCACCGCGACCCGCGCCGATCATACTCATCTGCCATGACTGATCAGCGTTCATGAGCGTTTATCAGCGGTTCCTCTCGGCTTCGCAGTCACCGATTTCTGTCGAACCACGAAGAATTTCCCGCGAACTTCAGATTCCGCTCTTCCCGCGAGACGATTTTGCCGTTAGTATTGAGGCTCTTGCATTGACGGCGCGGACGAAGCGCCCGACACAGCTTGAAGTCAGTCCCACCGACGACTTGCCACGGCAGGCCAGTCCATTCCAGCGGGTTAACTATGCCTAGGAAATGCACGATTCGCTCAGTTCGGTAAGGTTCATCGCAGCGCCTCACTGTGGTGAACCTGCTCGCCGGCGATTTCTTCCGTGCGCTTCACGAGGCACCCCCCTTACTTCTCAATCCAAGTGAAATCTCGCTCTCGTCCATGAGGACTCGTAACCTTCGAGCCTCTCAGTGATTGCGTTGTTTCCATGCACCCTGTAGGTCCCGGCTGAGTGTGGCCGGAACCGCACCGTTCCCACCGCGATTTAAAAAACAGTAAAACGCCATGAATCTCGAAAAAGTACGCAACATCGGTATTTCCGCCCACATCGACTCGGGCAAGACGACCCTGACCGAACGTATCCTGTTCTACTCCGGCCGAATCCACGAGATTCACGAAGTCAAAGGGAAGGACAAGGTCGGCGCGACGATGGACTTCATGGAACTCGAACGGGAAAAAGGGATCACCATCACCGCTGCGGCGACCCAGGTCCATTGGAACGATTACACGATCAACGTCATCGATACCCCGGGCCACGTCGACTTCACCGTGGAAGTCGAACGATCACTGCGCGTTCTCGACGGTGCGATCCTCGTTCTCTGTTCGGTCGGTGGTGTCCAGAGCCAGTCGCTGACCGTGGATCGTCAGATGAAGCGCTACAAGGTTCCCCGAATTGCGTTCATCAACAAGATGGACCGAACGGGTGCAAACCCTGACAAGGTGATCACGCAGATCCGTGAAAAGCTCGGCGTGATCCCGGTTCCATTGCAACTGCCGATGGGACGTGAAGCGGCATTCCAGGGGGTCGTTGACCTGCTGACGATGGAAGCGGTCTACTTTGACGGCGACGATGGTGAATACATCCGCCGCGAAGCGATCCCCGCGGAATATGAAGCCAAGGCGCAGGAAGCTCGACATCAGATGCTTGAAACACTCTCCATGTTCAGCGATTCCATGATGGAAAAGCTGCTGGAAGAGTCGGAAATCAGCGTGGACGAAATCCGCAAGGTGATCCGTGATGCGACGATCGCCCTGCAGATCACTCCCGTCATGATGGGTTCGGCCTACAAGAACAAGGGTGTCCAGGAGGCGCTGGATGGCGTGACCCATTACCTCCCCAGCCCGCTCGATCGTACGATGACTGCCATCGATCAGTTGCAGAAGCCGAAATCGGAAGAAGAGACAAAGGATCCAAACTGGAACCGCGTCAAGCTGACCTCCGATCCGACCAAGCCAATGGTCTGCATGGCATTCAAGACGGTTGTCGAGCAGTACGGACAGTTGACGTACACTCGTATTTACCAGGGTAAGATCGTGAAGGGCGACAGCTACTTCAACACGCGTACGGGCAAGAAGGTGCGATTCGGACGTCTGGTCCGTATGCATGCCAACGACCGTGAAGACGTAGAATTTGCGGAAGCCGGTGACATCGTGGCACTGGTTGGTGTCGACTGTGCGTCCGGGGATACGTTCTGCAGCGAAGGGATTACCTATTCGCTGGAAAGCATCTTCGTTCCTGATGCCGTGATTCGACTCAGTATCGAACCAGCGAAGCGTGACGGGGCCGACAAGCTCGGTAAGGCTCTGGAACGGTTCCGCCGCGAAGATCCAACGTTCCGCGTTCTGACGGACGAAGAAACCGGCCAGACCCTGATCGCAGGGATGGGCCAGTTGCACCTGGATATTTATGTCGAGCGAATCAAGCGTGAATACGGTGTCGAGTGCATCGTAGGGAATCCGCGCGTTGCGTATCGGGAAACCCCGACTCGCGAAGTCGAATTCAACTACAAGCACAAGAAGCAGACCGGGGGTTCGGGTCAGTTCGGTCACGTGGTGGGCAAACTGGTTCCGCTGCCGGAAGACAGCGCAATCCCCTACGAATTCGTCAACGACGTCACTGGTGGACGTATTCCGAAAGAATACATCAAGCCAATCGACGAAGGTTTCCAGCGAGCTCTGGTCAAGGGACCGCTGTGCGAATGTGAAGTGGTGAATGTGCAGATGATCCTGCAGGACGGTAGCTACCACGATGTTGACTCGTCCGAAATGGCGTTCAACATCTGTGCGTTCGATTGTATGCGTGAAACGTTGAAGAAGGCTCAGATTGGTTTGCTCGAACCGATCATGAAGCTGGAAGTGGAAGTTCCTGATGAGTTCCAGGGGAACGTCACCGGACACCTGAGCAGCAAGCGAGGCGTGGTGAATTCGACGGAAACCAATATGGGGATCGCCGTCATCATCGCCGAAGTTCCGCTGGCCAGCATGTTCGACTACGCCAACGAACTGCGATCGATGACGCAGGGTAAGGGAACGTTCAGCATGGAATTCGCGCGGTACTCGATGCTGCCACGCGGTCTGCAGGACGAAGTTGTAGAAAAGCGATTGAAGGAAAAGGCCGAACGCGCCGCAGCGGCGAAGTAGTTCGGGTTTCAGTCAGTTGCTGAGATGCATATGAACAGCCGGGCGGATCATCAGATCCGCCCGGTTGTTTTATTTCTGGTGAAGCGAAGGCGCGCAAGCTGCTGCCATGGCTGTCGTCGGTAGTTGACGGAGCGGGATTACCACGAAGGGCACGAAGGGCACGAAGATGGAATGAAGGGATTCCCTTCTGATTCCTTCGTGCTCTTCGTGACCTTCGTGGTGGTACAACGCCATAAAGATAGTCTCAATCCTGCTGGCTCCAGCGTACATTACGTCGATGGAGTGCGGAATCGGTCATACAGCAGTGCCAGTGTCATGCCGCCATAGGCGAGGGCACAGATAATCAGTCCAGCCTGTCTCCAGAATGGGGGACGGATTTCTTTGGGAAGGAATCGTGTGTTGACGCGCCAGATCTGAATAGCCGCGATCGCCATGATCGGATTGGCTACGATTCCCAGGACCTTGAATAGCTGCAGCACATTCCCCAGATGAACTGCGACCACGGCCCACACGGTTAAAAGTCCCAACAGCACTGCGTACAGCAATCCAATCGGTCGCTTGCGGACACTCGGAAACGCTGACCAGCAGATGTCACTCACCGTTCGAATCAGGACATCCGTATTGCCGAGATGTGTTGAAAACAGGATCCAGAATCCGTTGATCAGTGTCAGCAGCCAGAACCCCTTCCAGAGTTTGTCGGCCATGTATTGGGCTTGATAGGCTCCTGCCGTCGCTTCGTTGACGACATCCGCTGAAGGAATGATCGACGCCGCCAGATTGACGTTCAAGTACATTCCCAGAAAGCAGCCCAGTCCCCACAAGGCTGTTTGATCAAGAACGGCGTAACGCCACCAGGTGCGCCAACGGTCGAGGTTTCCCTTCGTCATGGGAAACGTCACTCCGACATGCTTCAGCCCCGTATGATCACCCGCCAGGACGTTTCCGATCGCGCCGACCTTGCTCCCCATGGCGAAGCCTTTATCGCGGAACCAGTTGGAAATCGCCAGATTTCCCAGGCCGCCCGATCCCGCTGTTGCGGCAAACGTCGCTAACAGAATCCAGTCGACTTTTTCAGGGAGCGACTGAATCACCAGAAATCCGCGTGCCGTCTCAATCCACTGGTGGAATGGAACAAACAGAATGTTGACCGCGATCAGAAAACTGAAGATGAACGCGATCATCGCCCACGACAGCATTTCCAGAACCTTTTCGATGTGCTTTCCCGACAACAACAGCATGACGCCAAGCAGGATGACGCCAACGCCGATCATGTTGACGGCCGAATCGTCTCCTGCTCCCGAAAGTCGTCCGGCAAATGCCGCGAACAGGACCGTCGCACATCCCTTGGCCAGGGCAGGCGTAGCGAGTTGTGCGACCCCAATAAAGATATAGAACCATGACCAGATCCGGGAACCGGGGCGCAGACGCATGATCCCCGTGATGATCGGCTCACCCGTGTACATCGTGTAGCGAGCTGCCTCGAGGTTGAAGATCGTTTGCAGCACGATCCCCAGCGTCGCGATCCACAATATTCCTCGGCCATATTTGATTGTTGTCAACGGACCGACAATCCACTCCCCTCCCCCGATCGCAGCGGCCAGCAGAATTGCCCCGGGACCGATCGTCCGAAACAGATTCCCGACACTAAAGGGCAAGGGAGCGGGCAGGTCGTCCTGTTCCCAGGCGGGCAGACAGCCGTGATCGACACTGGTGGCAGAATCAGCGGGTGATGGAGTGTTCAAAAGAAGTGCTTTCTGTGTCAGTTGCTCGATTCAGACGGGACTGGCATTTTCTGTCGACACCGCGTGCATCAGCCCACGCATATAGCCGTATGCGAACAAACGGCCCAGCATGGTATACCCCGGCTCGCCATCATCTTCACCGTACAGTTGCGGCACATGGTCGGGTCTCATCGGGCCGGTAAATCCAATGTCCCGGTAGGCTCGCATGGCAGCTGCCATGTCCGTTGGGCCATTGTCATGAAAAGTCTCAACGAATTCTTCCCGATTCCCCCGAACGTCGCGGAAGTGGACGTACTTGATGGACTTCCCCAGCCGACGGATTGAGGCCGGGATGTCACACCCCATGGCAGCGAATGTTCCCTGGCAGAAGCAGATTGCGTTGGAGGGACTCGGGACGAGATCCACCAGTCGTTCGAAGTTCTCCACGGAATTCATGATTCGCGCTTTACCGTGTAACTGCATCAGCGGCGGGTCATCAGGATGCATACACATCGTGACACCCATCTCTTCTGCGACGGGAATCAACTCTCGCAGGAAATGTTCGAGATTGCGCCATAACTCGTCGGCGGTGATTGTGCCGTCGACTCGCAGATTTGGTCCTGTCCCCGCGACGGTTTCTGCTTCGCTCCGTCGCACGTTGAGTGACATGGCTCGTTCGACTTCCGCCAGGCTGAATGCCGTCACCTTGGCTCCACCTCGTTCGGGTGAATCGAGCCGCGTGCGGACCCAGTCGGTGCCTGCCATGAAGTTATAGCACAGCACCGGAACGCCGATCTGCTGCATGTTGCGGAGCAGAGTCTTCATCGCGGCGAGTTCTGTCCCATCGTCGCGGCCGAGTTTCAAGTTTTCGATCGGCAGGTAACCTTCAACGGTGGCCAGACGCATTCCGTACGATTCCACCTGTTCTTTCATCTGGACCAGAACATCAAGGCCCGGGCCGGGATAGCGTCCGACAACATCTGTTACGCCGCATTGGGCGGCCAGAGTCAGGTTCTCATGAGACATCGGAGTCAGGACAGTGGCGAGTCGCATCGATGTAAGAACCTCAAATGACGTCGGTGTTTCAACGTGGGAAGATTCGCAAACCCATTCGACAGGGGACGAAGATTTTACAGAAGGAAACGGAGGGAACGAAGGGAACGAGCCGTTCAGGAGGCACCGAACAACTCAAGAATCGGCGTAGCATCTTCCAGGAGTGCGACCGGTCGACCCAGGGAATCGGGCAATCGCAGTTCTGGATTGATACCCAACGCATGATAGACCGTGGCGGCCAGATCTTCGGGTTTATAGGGAGGGGTCACCGCATAAGCGGCGTCTTTATCGGTTTGTCCCAGCACCAGACCTCCGCGAACACCGGCCCCTGCTACGACGGCAGGAAAAAGGGTACTCCAGTGATCACGTCCCCAGTTGGCATTGGCTGTCGGAGTCCGTCCCATTTCTCCCAGGCAGACCACCAGGGTCTCATCGAGTAATCCGCGGTCTTCCAGATCCAGCAGCAATGCCGACAACGTTTGATCGAGGCCCGGAATCAGATGTTGCCCCACGTCCTTGCTGTTGACGTGGGAATCCCAGCTGTAACCATCCGGGCAGTCCCAGTGGACCGTCACATAGCGAACCCCTGCTTCAACCAGTCGGCGAGCCATTAACGTCGACTGGCCAAACAGGTGTCGCCCATAGCGATCTCGCATTGCGGCAGATTCCTGACGTAGATCCAGGGCATTCCGCGTTCGCTCGGATGCGACGAGAGCCAGGGCACGTTGCTGATAACGGTCGTATGCCGAAAGTGTCTTTTGCTGATCCAGTTGTCGCAACTGCTGATCGAACTGGGCCAGCAACGATTGCCGGCGCTGGATTCGGTCGAGCGTTACGGCTTCGGGTGAGATCAAACCATCGATCTGAAACGTCAGCTCGCTGTCGGCACAATCACGAAAGTAGGGATTGTCAGTATCGTTCTTCTTGTCGATCGATGTGGTGACCGGATCGTAACCCCGTCCCAGCCAGCCGGCGTATTCTCCAGGTCGCTTCAAGCGGACGGAGTAAGTTTGAATCTTTCCCAGACTGTTGGGCAGGACGACATAATTGGGCAGTCCGCTTCGCGTTGTTTCGTTGTTGCTGGCGACGTTACCACCCGAACGATTTTGAGCGAGGTATTCGACCACCGATCCAATGGAAGGCCAGTCCAGCGGGGTCGCGTTGAATCCGCCTCCAACTGGGATCTGCCACCGCTTTCCTGTCTGGATGTAATGACCGCCACCACTGTGGTCGTTATAGGCATGAGACATCGTCCGCACGACCGCAAACTTATCCGAAATCGCGGCACATTGACCGAGCAGTTCACAAATCTTCAAGTCAGGACTGCGCGAGGCAATGGCTGAATAAGGCCCCCGCACTTTGGCGGTCGCGGCAGGCTTCATGTCGAATGTTTCCAGTTGGCTTGGCCCGCCAAACAGAAACAGGAAGATGACACTTTTCGCTCGAGGTTTTCGGTCTGGCGTCGCGTCTTCCGCTTGCAATAATTGGGCAACATTCAGTCCGAAGAGCCCCGCCCCGCCCGCCTGCAACATTCCTCGACGCGAGATGCCGCTGCAAACCGACGATCGTTGACTCAGAAGATTCAGCATCGTTGTCTCCTCGGTTCATTTGGGCGATAGATCGTCGGTTGTTGTGGCTGGGGGCGTAATCTCTGGTTGGACAATCAGTCGCTGGGCGCTCGCCCACGGTTCAAACCAGACGCTAGCGCGTTCCGGCTGATCGCTCAAGGCCATACAGCGGTAACAATGCATGGGTCATGGATTCTCTTAACCGTGGACTTGGTTCTAACGCGCGAAATGGATCGAGTCCAGATTCATCAGGCCACTCGCCTGACCGGGGTGAGTAAATCGAATAAACAGATCGTGGCGTCCTTTTGTTTCCGGCAGGTCGACGGACTTCTCATAGAATTTCTCCCAGGCTCCGTTCACTTCAACTGGAACCGTTGCCAGCAAGTCTCCATCCGGCTTGTCGATGCGGATTTCAATTGCGCCTCCGGCTCCTGCCGATGCGATCTTCAGCGTCAGCTTTTTGACGTGATCGAGAGAGATGCCGTTGAATCGCAGGAAGTGACCGTGATTGATGGCCCCGATGAATTTACCACCACTGGCATTTCCAGACGCCAGAACTTGAGAACCGCTGATCTGGTCGGCCGATTCGGCTTCAACCAGTCTCGGCCGCAGGTAAAGTAATGCTGAGGCACTGAGTGGGGGAATCGCTCCTGCCCCACGATCGGTATAGCTTGCTTCCAGCTTGTAGTGGCCCCCCTTCGTCCCTTCATCCTTCCCGACAGTGACGTCTCCGACGAAGCCCGGGAAGACTCGAACCAGTCCAGCAGGTTGCAGGCTGTAAATCCAGCCAACCATCTCACGGACTTCTTCCGGCGTGTGCTGGGCATGCGGGATCATCGGGATCTTGCCCCATGCGCCTGTCGATCCCTTGAGGACTCGCTGAATCGAGGCTTCCATGGCCCCTTCTTTGTCGCGGTACTTGTTCGCCACTTCCAGCAGAGTCGGGCCGACTCGTTTCTGGTCGACAGCGTGACAGTTGAAGCAGTCGCTGCGCTTCATCAACTTCATTCCGGCCGGGCCGATATCATTGTCGGCGGAACCACTCGCAGAGGGGATCGGGTCCGTGGAATAGACGGCGTTGACAGAAACCCGTCCGGCGGCTGCTGAATCCAGCAGGCGTTCCACATCCATTTCGTCATCATCGTTCGTCCCGTCTTCGAGATCTTTCACCGACAACCGGTAGGTGATGGGTTGGTCAGGCTCAAAGAAGTCGCCAACTTGTGGCTGTAGAAACTTCACGACCGGTCGTTCGTTACCGACCAATACGGGAACCGATGCCGACCGGCTGGCACCGTGAGGATCTGTGACGACGAGTTCGACGTTAAAGACGCCGGGAGTGTCAAACGTCACTTGCGGATTCGGCTCGCGTGAAACGACTTTCACTTCAGACGGAGCGGTCGTCGCCGTTCCATTCGGTTTTGGGTCTTCGCCCGGTTTGGTTTCCGCCGCCCGGGTCACTCGCCATTCATACTTCAGCTCGTCGGCACCGTCTTTGTCGAACGTTCCCTTGCTCGACAGTGATACGACAAGCGGTTGTTTACCGATGTTGTTTTCCACGGAAGCGACGACGATGGGAGCTCGATTGCCGGTGACATAATCGATGCGGACCAGTCGAGCGTTCTGATTGACTCCCCAGGTGTCGCCATATTCGATCAGGTACATCGAACCTTCCGGCCCGAACTTCATGTCGATCGGCCGGACGAATGTCTGGCCGGGCATGAAGGGTTCAATCTTCTTCACGTCCTGGTTTTCGTCGAGATGGACGACCTTGATCCAATGTCGCGACCATTCGTAGATGAACAGGGCTCCATCATAGGCCGCTGGAAACTTTGTCTTCGAATCGAGGCTGCTGTCGAAGTGATAGACTGGCCCGGCACACGCTGTCCGGCCCCCTTGCCCCAGTTCTGGAAACTCGGCCGACGGTCCACCGGGATAGTAGATCATCGCCGGTTGAGCGGGCGGCAGCAGTTTTTCGCCCGTGTTATTCGGTGATTCATTGATCGGAGCATTCGGGTCAAACTTGGCGCCGATTGCTCCCGTCGCGAAATCGACGTCCGCGTAGGCGAAATTTTTTCCGACAAAATAGGGCCACCCGAAGTTACCCGCTTTGCGTGCCTGATTGATCTCATCGTAGCCACGTGGGCCACGCGGCCCGTCGCCCCCTGCGTCGGGACCAACCTCGCCCCAGTAGACGAATCCCGTTTTCGAATCGACGGTCATCCGCCAGGGATTGCGGCATCCCATCACATAGATCTCGGGCCGACCCTTGGAACCATCTTTCGGGAACAGGTTTCCGTCGGGAATTTCGATTGTGCCATCATCTTTCGGTTTGATTCTCAGAATCTTGCCGCTGAGACTGTTGGTGTTGCCTGCTGACTTCTGAGCATCCCAGGGGGACTTGTCGGCTCGTTCGTCGATCGGGGCGAAGCCCTGGGAATCGCCATGCGGGTGAGTGTTGTCACCGGTTGCGATGAACAGTTCACCCCGCGGCCCAAACTGCATGGACCCGGCATGGTGGCAGCATTCTTTACGCTGCTCTTCAAACTTCAGCAAAACCTTTTCGGTTGTCAGATCGAGTTTGCCATTCACCAGAGTGAACCGGCTGATGTGCTGACCGGGATAGTCTGGCGGCGAGTATTGCAGATAGATCCATCCGTTCTCAGTAAACTTCGGATCGAGGGCCAGTCCGATAAGCCCGTTTTCCTGAGCGGTGGTGACCTTGAGATCAGCAACCAGCGTCACTTCGCTGGTTTTGGGATTGATCGATTTCAGCTTCCCATCAAGTTCAATCAGAAAGATCGTCCCGTCCCTGGCGACATCCAATTCCATCGGCTGCCTGAGACCGGTGACGAGGGGCGTTACCTCGAACCGACTTGGATCAACAGGATCAGCAGCCAGACTGATATTCAGCAAAGAAAGAGACAACACCCCGGACCAGACAAACCAGCGCAGCATGACAATCCTCGGCGGGAATTTTTGATTCAAAGGCGGGACCAATGGGGGCCAATGCAGTTTTACAATGGGGGGGTGCCACGGTCTTGGAGTCTGCGACAAGGCCGTGCTTGAATACCAGGTCGCATCCCCACTGCGGCGTTGGGATTGTAGTCGATCAGTGAGGCCAACGAAACAGAGTTGTTTGTTGCGATTTTCTGACGTTGAATGCGTCGCAGACGGTATCCGGGGCAAAGCGGCCTAAAGCCCTGCGTTCATGGACATTTCGGTTTAATGACACCTTGAATTCCCCGTGGGCAGAAGGCCGACAAACGGCCAGCGATTGGTTGCAACCCGGCAACGATCTGTGAACGCTTCGCGATAAACATAGCGAACGGTAAGTGATTTCTGCCCAGAATTGCCTCCTTCAAAACCCTGCAAAAACTGCGTCGGAATCGTGTGATCGAGCTGCGATGGTGTTGACTCGACGGCATTTTCTAGTTTGAATCTCAATCTGGATCGATTGTCGGAGGATTGACGAGACTTTATTTCAAGGGGGTTCCCATGTCCCTGCACGGATGCGCCTCGGGGCTGCTGGTTGTATTTGCTGTCTTCGGAACCGCGTTTGCGCAGGATTCCGAAGCGGACAAGCTTAAGAAAGACGCCGAGGCTGCGTACCAGTCGGCCGACTTCGCGAAGTGTCTGGAACTGACGACCCGCGTTCTTACGCAAAACCCCAAAGACCATTTAGCACTGTACTTACGTGCGAGTGCTCATGTCGAGCTGGGAGTCGTACGGCGGGATGGCAAAGAGCTGCGGCTGGGGATCGAAGATGCTCGTGAATCGTTGCGGGCGGGTGGCAGCAACGAAATCAACTACTATCTTCCTTACATGTACGGCATGACGTCTCTCGCCAATTTGGAAGGTCGCAAGGAACATGCGGAAGTCGTGCTGCAGGTTGGCAAGACTGTTCTGGATCGGCCGAATCTGACTCCCGAACAGCGAGCCAATACGCTTTATCAACGAGCGGCTGCCTATATTCATTTGAAGAATATGGATGCGGCGGCCCAGGACTATCAGGCCGCGATCAAGGTTTATCCCGGCCATCTCGGTTCGCATGTCGGACTGGCCGAAGGATATGTTGTGGCCGGAAAGCCTGACAAGGCGCTGGAAGCTTTCACCCACGCCGTTGAGACGTTTCCCAACAACCCGCTGGTTTTCAATAATCGCGGCTTGTTCCTGCAGCATCAGGGGCGATACAAAGAGGCTGCGGCCGACTTCAACAAGGCCCTGCAGATCGATCCGAAGTATGCCGTCGCGTATGCCAATCGCGGATTCACTTCGCAGTCGGAACGCAATCTTCCAGCGGCAGAAGCCGATTATGGTGAGGCGATCAAGCTGGACCCCAAGCATCCGCTGTTCTACAGCCTGCGAGGGACCTGTCGACTGTCGCAACTGAATGTCGCCGGGGCGATTGAAGACTACAATCAGGCTATCCGCCTTGATCCTCAGAATCCTGTTGCTCAGGCTGACCTCGGTTTCGCCAAGTTTTTTGCCCGCGACTACGCCGGCGCGATGGCCTCGTTCGATCAGTCTCTGGCGATGAATGCCGGAATGCGGTACTTGAATCCGTGGCGATCATGGATTCTCGTTCTGCAGGGAAAAGTGGAGACTCTGCCGCAGATTCTGGAAGCGACATTGAAGCGTCCGGAAGGGGAACGCGACTGGATTGATCAGCTCGTTCTATTTCTGAATGGTAAAATCTCGGAACAGGATCTGGTGAAGGCCGTGGACAAGGCAGAGACCCCCGCGCTGAAGAATGCCCAACTGGCAGAAGCGTACTACTTTATTGCCGAGCGGCGCGCACAGGCTGGCGACAAGGCGAATGCCAAGGCCTTTTACGAGCAAGTTTTGAAGACGAATACGGTCGATCTCTCGGCATTCCGTGGAGCACAGTTCGCGACCCGGGCCGGAAACTGACGAAGCAGACCGCGAGCCCAGACCAGTTCGCGTGAGCGATCCGATTGCGTGCTCTTCTCTCCTCGCGGAAAACATTGATGACATCGCCCTATCTTGAACTTGTCGCATCATTGCGACAGGCGTTTCCTCAACCCGTTTCTGATCGGGTTCACGACGCTTATTTTGTATTCTCGTTCCTGCGAGCCCTCGATCAACTCGACGCGATGAAGTCTGTCTCGCCGCTGCTCGGCAAGCCTGCGGTGCTGGACTACGACGGTGCGCGACTGACACGAGTCGACGACGCGCCGCAATCGCTGGAGCATGTGACTCAGATGCTGGTTCAGCATCTGTCTGGGCTGTTCATCTGGGGGCATCCGCGGGCTCAGATCAATGTGGTGCCTCCTCCCACGATTGCCAGCGTCATCGGAGGGCTACTGCCATCGATTTATAATCCGAATCTGGTGAGCGAAGAGTCTTCGAAACAGGTGGCGGTCGCCGAGGTCGAAGTCTCATCGATGACCGCTTCAATGATCGGTTACGACCCTGTTCAGTCCGCAGGATTGTTCACATTTGGCGGTACTGCAACGGTGCTGTATGGCGTGAAACTGGGGCTGGCAAAGGCCTGTCCTGAGAGCAGCCGAACTGGGCTTCGTGAACGAGTCGTGATCCTTTGCTCTGAACGAGCCCATTACGCCTGTTTGACCGTTGCAAACTGGCTGGGGATCGGGCAGGACAACGTGATTCAGATCCCGTGCTCACCCGAGAACGAGATGCGGACCTGCCTGCTGGAGACGATGGCGCGTGAAGTTCTTGCTGGAGGCGGGAAGATCGCTGCGATCGTGGCCACGATGGGAACAACCGACCACTTTGGTCTGGATGACCTCGGCACGATTCACGACATCCGTGATCGCCTGGTTGATGAATTCAAGCTCGATTACGTTCCACACATCCATGCTGATGCGGTCATTGGCTGGGCCTGGTCTGTCTTCAATGACTACGATTTCCACGTCAATGCCCTCGATTTCCGGCCTCGTACCGTTCGAGCCCTTGCCGGGGCACGCAGGCGGATCCAGCAGCTACCGCTGGCCGATTCGGTCGGGATCGACTTTCATAAGACTGGGTTCTGTCCGTATATCTCCACGCTGTTTCTGGTGAAGAACGCACACGACCTGGAACTGATCTCGCGCGAGCAGTCGGATACTCCGTACCTGTTTCACGACGGTCACTATCATCCCGGTCGATACACGCTGGAAACATCGCGCAGCGGCAGTGGGGCACTGGCGGCACTCGCGAATTTGAGGCTGTTCGGCAAGAACGGTCTGCGGGCATTGCTGGGCCATGTCGTAGCGATGGCGGAAGAGTTGCGAGAGCACCTGGAGGGCCATGCTGCGACCACGGTTGTCAATCGAGGTAACTTTGGTCCGGTGACTCTGTTTCGCGTCTATCCTGATGGCGTGGACACCTTCAGCATTGCGGAGCACGAACTGAAAGAGGCTTCGTACCGCGAAAGACTATTGGCCCATAATGAATACAATCGTCGTATCTTTCATCTGGTTCAGGCCGATGCACTGAAAGGGGAAGGGGTCGTCATTTCGCTGACCGATTGCTATCGCGAGACGGACTATGGTGAACCGATGGTGGCTCTGAAGAGTTACATACTGAGCCCGTTTGCTGAAGAGCAATACATCGAAGCGGTGCTGGAATCGCTCTGGAAAGCCCGTGCGAAAATCGCGGCCGAAGATCGTGCGTGAACAGTGAATTTGCGGTCGCAGATGCGTACGATGAGACGGGTATTCAAAAGACAATCCCCGCATCCAGGAGACTGCATTCATGATCCGCAGATTTTCGTTGATGGTATTCGCCGCCAGTCTGATCTGTTCGACGATTGCCCGTGCTGAGTCGTTAAACGTCCTTTCCGATGAAGAAAAGAAGGATGGTTTCGAATTGCTGTTCAACGGCCGCGATCTGGAAGGCTGGAACCAGGCGGGCAACTGGAAAGTTGAAGACGGGGTATTTGGCAGGGCCGACAAAGGGGGCGGTATCACCTACAAGGTGAAGCCGATTCCTGACAATTTCGAATTGCGATTCGACTGGAAAGTGGGGCCTGGAAGCAACAGTGGTGTTTACTACCGTCCGGGTCAGTACGAATACCAGATCCTTGATAATTCGAAGCATGGCGATGGAAAGAACCCTCGTACGAGTGCCGCGTCATTGTATTTCTGCATGCCTCCATCGAAGGATGTCACCAAGCCTGTCGGGGAATGGAATTCGGGCCGCATCATTTGTCAGGGAACCGTCATTCAGCACTGGTTGAACGGGGTGAAGGTTGTGGACTTCGATTACACCGATCCGAAATACAAATTCGAAGTGGAACTTCTGGATATTCGTGGTGCCGACCTGGCCAAGCGCGGGGCTCACTTGCATCTGCAGGATCATGGTGATCCCGTCTGGTATCGCAACGTGAAGCTGCGAACATTGACGACCGAGATCAAGCTCGATCGTACACCCGTGACGCCTGCTGCGGTTCCTGCGGAAAAGCTGAAATACGAGCAGGAATTCCTCGAAAAGGGGAAGAAGCAACGCGAAGAACAAAAGGCAAAGGCCGGGAAATAGTGCGACACTCACTAGAACGGCCAGGGGAGCAGCAAGGCGTGATGTTGAAATAACACGGCCCGTCCGGCGGCGCCGACTGCGGGCGTAAAGAACAGCAAAAATACGTAGAAGCCCAGTAGCGGCCAAATGACGATGTTGGAAAGCAAGCGGAGGATCAGCCAGGTCTTCCGCTCTTTCTTTTGCGCTCGTGAATAGGCCCATCCGACAAAGATTCGGGCGGGATAGATGCTGATGATGAACAGCGGTGTCAGCAGCCAGCGCATGTCCTGTGGGGTTTCGAAAAGCTTGAAGATATACAACGGCAACGCCAGTGCGTACATCACCACCACTGACAGCAGGAAGACGATTGGCGTCCGTCGGTACAGTGCACGAATGTACGTCAATTGAAACATCGCACTGATGCGCTGTTCGGCTGCGAAATGAGCCTGTAGAAACGGAAGCCAGCTCAGCACGCAGACAAGACTTGCGCCACCAAAAATCGTAATGATCGCCTGCCCTGGTTTTGAAGTATCCTGAAGCGCCCCGAATAACAAGGTGGGAATGAACAGCCACGCGAATGCTCCGAAGAACCCGCGAACTCCCAGCCAGAAGTGGTGCCTGAGTCGCAGTGCGGAAACGAATTCTCGAACTGCGGTCGCTGCCAGATCTCCGTAATCTCCACGCATCAACTGGCGAACCAGCCACAATCCATTCAGGGGCGTTGGCCAGAAGAACAGTCGGAGTCGCCCGCCGCGTGCGATCGCCAGCACGATATGAATTGCGACGGCGATGGCAATGACCGTCAAGGCAATCTGCCAGCCGATTGCCACTCGTGACCCCGGCGCGATCAACTCGGCGTCACTCGCCGCGTCTGCGACCAGTCGGACGAACCAGCACCAGAACCAGACTCCAAACGCAATTCCACCCAGCTTGGGGGCTAATGGGAGCAGTGGCATCGCGTACCGCAGTTTGCCCGTGCGAGCGACTCGACCTTCCGCTTCCAGCATGTATCCGAGTGCCAGAAAGTTGACTACTGGAATCGCAGCCAGAAATGCCAGCATGGCAAGCAGGCTGACAATGCCGAACAGGACTTCGAAGATCCAGTAACCCGCCTTGAGCGGGTGTCGCAGCAGGTGCGGAAATGGGCGAAGCGAATTGAACGAAAAGTAGGTCTCGTCGGTAAGAGCAGATACGTCTTCCGCAGAATCGGCTTCAGAGCCCGGAGTGAATTCCGCGAATTCGATTGGCAGGGGCTGGTAATGCCCTGAATCTCTCGTCGAATTTGCGGTTGCGACGGGGCGCAGACTCACGGTGATCCCTTCCGGGGTGAACTAACCGAACCACTGGATACTCAGGTTCTGACAGAGTTACCCCGTTTCATGCCCGCAGGTTTCGGAAATGTCGTAGGGTGGGACAAGTGGCGCTTCGCCGCGCCGGCCCACCATTCATGAATCATTGACGTTTCCGATTGATGGGCCGGCGCTCGAAGCGAGCTGGTCCCCACCCTAAATAATTGTGGATGTATTCCGTTTTTCCGAACCCGTTGAGACTTCAGCAGTAATCAACTGCGTGAAACCGTTGAACAACTGCGACCATCAGCCGGAACGCGCTAGCGTCCGGTTTCTCCGTTCAAATGCGTCCTATTTCGGGGGCTTCTGCAAAGCCAGTGCGCCCCCGCCACCCAACCGATAGAAAAAGATATGGGTAATATGGACTCCACCCTACGTCAGCACAGACGTGACTGTGGATGGATTCCGTTTTTCTGAACCCGTTGAGACTTCAGCAGTAATCAACTGCGTGAAACCGTTGAACAACTGCGACCATCAGCCGGAACGCGCTAGCGTCCGGTTTCTGAAGATGCGTGTCTCCAGTTGCCCATCAGAACCGGACGCTAGCGCGTTCCGGCTGATCGATGTCTCGAAATTCATACCTTAATGGTGGCAGCAAGCGGAAATCGCAAGGAAATCAGGCTTCGACGAAGACCACGACGCCCGTGATGTTATCCTTTGAGCCGCCGTCCGTTGCTGCCTGCACGATCGCTTCCGCGGTCTTTTGAGGATCGGTTCCCTCCGCCAAAATCCTGGCGATGGCCGAATCGTCCGCTCCACCTGTCACACCATCGGAACAAAGCAGGAACTTGTCCCCAACTCGCGGTTGAACCTGGGTTGGAGTTGTCCCCTGCCCCCCTTCTTTGCAACCGAGAAATCGATACAGGACATTTTTGAAGCGATGGTTCGCGGCTTCTTCCGGGGTCAGCGTGCCCGCATCCAGCAACGCCTGAGTAAGCGAGTGATCCGTCGTCAATTGCTCGAGCTTACCATCACGCAACAGGTAGACCCGGCTGTCGCCAACGCCACCTGCGAACATGGTGCCAGCAATCTGAATCAGGAACACAATCGTGGTTCCCATATTCTTCAGCTTCGCATCCAGTTCACCCAGCGCCATGATTTCGTAATTGGCCTGGTTGACGGAATCATCAATCGCCTTGATGGCCTGTTCGGCGGTTGAGCGGTTGAAGTCAATCAGTTGCAGCT
>CAZSTW010000062.1:31344-39287 GCA_964609845.1 uncultured Planctomycetaceae bacterium
ATTTTCTGTGGGGCTTTGTATAAGGGGGTCCCAGGGACAATTTCCATCGCCAGGCTGCTGGCGCGTTCACCAGCCGACTGTCCTCCCATGCCATCTGCGACAAGGAAGAAACGCTTTTGAGGGTCCACGTAACACGCGTCCTCGTTGTTGTCGCGTTTGCCGACGATACTGAGATGTCCGACTCGCAACTTCATGGTGCGTTACCGACGCCGTTCAAGAATCCGATTGTTGCTCGAGTCCCCGTGGCGGAAAACATTTCCACACTGGGAAGAGAACTCGTGAGCTGTTTCGAACTACGTTAAGTTTACGGAGAGACGGTGGAAATGAAAATCTGACGGGGCTGAAAACTTAGGTCCTGTCAAATTGTCGGACACAATGCCTCTACCAAGTTTGTGACTCCTAGCGTTTTCGCCGAGATTAACAATTCTCCGGCTTCAAAACCCGCACTTTGCCCCATCAATACGGCCTGTGCCTCGACCCAACTGAAGACTCGCTGCTTTCCGGGCGGAAACTGGGTTCGATACGCCCTGATCGCCTCCAGTTTGATCGGCAAAGTGGCAGAGATGTCTGTCACGAATCGGCTGCTCCCCGGTAAAACATCAAGATTTGTTAATCCGAGTGGGTACCAGAGTTGCGATTGGATCGTATGTGCGGGAAATCCCGAAAATTCGTCGTCCCACTTGGTCAGGCGGCTGTAAAAGACCGCTGCGTCCGTAATCTGCATCGCCTGCCAGTGGTCTGGCGATGCCATCGGGGTTTTGTCTGCAATTCCCAAGACGATCCTGGGTCGCCAGAGACGAAAAATTCGAGCGAGTGCCACACGAGCAGGGAACGAATCAAACAGGCACCGGTTGGGAAGCGTCAATGTCTGGCGTTCGTGCACGCCGAGAATCTTTGCAGCCTCACGCGATTCCGCCAGTCGGACATCGACACCTGGGCTTCCCGGCGTTGGCTCACCGTTCGTCAAGTCAATGATGCCGACGCGGTATCCTTGCTGAGACAGGCGTGCCAAGGTCCCACCGACGGCGATTTCGACATCGTCAGGATGAGCCCCCACAGCCACAACGTCAAATGCTGGTGGAAAATCTACTGACACTGGAGTCCTAAAGTACGAAAGGTTGAAGAATGGCGCGAGCCGTTCTAAACCCTGTCGCACTCAATCAAGGGTCCAGCAACGTCGGATCAATTTCGGCCGCGCGTTCGCGCCACCAGGTTCCTGCCTTTTCATAATCCCATTGGCCTGCGTTTTCGCAGGCCGACAGGGCTTCGGCCATTTCACGTGGTGAACTGTATCGATCGCTCGGTTCTTTTGACAAGCATTTCAGCACAACCGATTCCAGGTCTGCGGGAATCGATGGGTTCCACTTGCGTGGAGGTGTCACAGGCTCCTTGGCATGGGCGACCATCACGCGCCAGGCAGAATCCCCTTCAAATGGCGGACGGCCTGTCAGCAGATAGTAGGCAACTCCCCCAAGTGAATAGATGTCAGAGCGGGCGTCGAGCTTCATACCGACTGCTTGTTCAGGCGACATGTAGAGTGGTGACCCGGCAAATGGAGTTGTAGCACCGGGGCCCAACATGCTCAGGAAGTTGTCTCCTTCCCCACGTAGCAGGACCAGGCCGAAGTCGAACAGTTTCGTCACGTCAAATACGCCGCCTCGCTTGGCAGCGAAGATATTGGCGGGTTTCAAGTCTCGATGAATCAGGCCGTGATTATGGGCTTCCTGCAGTGCCCAGCAGGTTTGAGCCAGAAAATGAATGGTTCGTGCAGGCGATTGTGGCCCATAACGCTTGACCAGATCCGCCAGACTCAATCCCCGCATGTATTCCATCACATAGTAAAAAGTTCCGTCTTCCGTATGTCCGTAGTCGAAGATTTCGATCGTATTCCAGTGTGACAGGCGTGCGGTCGTCTGCACTTCGCGTTCGAAGCGGGCCAACGCAGCCCTGTCTGCGATCTGGCCAGGACGAATCACCTTGATTGCACAGGGACGCTTCAGCAACTGATGTTCACCGAGATGAACCTGCCCCATTCCCCCCTGTCCGAGTTCCCGTTTCAGGTGATAACGCCCCAGTTGTCGTGCCCGGTTGGCTTCACGTCGCAATGTGGAAATCGTGTACGACCCGTAGGTTGCAATCACTCCGGTCAGAATCAATGCGAAGCCGGCTTCGGCAGCGCGGATGGCGTCGATGGTTTCGGCGACGGATGCATACTGGCTCCGTGAATACAAGAGGACAGCCACAGAGGCTATCACCGGCGGCAGCATCATGACGGCGGTCCTACGCCAGCCATTTGGCATCAGCATCCCGTACGTCAACATCATCACGGCCAGGCCAAGTGTTCCCGAAAAGATCACGGCCACTTGCTGTGCCGCGTCTTTCGCGAGCGCCGCGTGTTGCAGGAAGTAGATCTCAAGGAAAACGACGAGCGTGCAGAGAGGTCCGAAAAGAGATAGCTCCAGTCGACGGAGTTCACGAGTCGTCAGTCGATGCGGTGTGACGAGCAATCCAAGTACGCCGACAGTAACGATCAGTGCGACACTGCGCACGATCAGAACGACAGGTTCGTCGCTGAAGAGCGACCGCAGGAAGAATGCTGCCATGCAGATCAGGCTGATGATCGAAGCTGTTTGCAGGCGCGATCTCAGCAAAGCCTGTTCAGCATCCTGCTGCATCGCGACCCCGTCATCGATGGACCTGATCGGGGCAGCTTCGCTGGCTTTGGGTGGGACGTTGTTTCCGTTGGCATCCAGAACGGACGACGCGTCGGACGGGTTCGGTGTCAGCCCCATTGAGGACGACACATCCCGTTTTGGATCGACTTTCGTGACGATCACGGTCGCGTCGAGCGACTCGGGTTCGGCCGGCGTTAATATATTCGTCAACATGACGTTCTCTGCCGACCTGAAATTCCGAAACCAATCACGGGAAGTAACGCGTGATGGCTTTACGGACCGGTTTCCGTCCTCGCGGCAGTCGTCTGCCTGAAAGTCCGCACCGGATCTGTGAAGTCACCAGAAGATATCTAGCATCGGTTTTGCGGGTACGCATGAATTTCGGGTAGCGTTGCGGTTTGCCACGGCAATCGAATCACCGTACGTCGCAGTTACGGCAGGATCGGAATGGCGCGCTTAGTCCGCGCAGCACGGACGTTCCGCTCATCCGGCCTCGTTTGATTACGATCGCAAAGAAAAACTCGTCGCAGAAAACAAAGTCTGCAAGTTTTCTGGGAAACCTTCGGGGGGCGCAAGATTAGCGCCTGATGTTGATTTTCAGCATCGTGCTATCGCCCGGATGAAGGGCGAGCTTTGCTCTTCCGGGGCTTACTTCGCAAAGCTCAGTCCAGCCCCGACCAACCCATACGTCAACATGAACCAACGGCACTCTTTAAAATCAAGCGATTCCTGGTACGGGGAATGTCTTGCAGAAGTCGCGGATTTCGCCCTGAACGCGGACTGCGACCGATTCGTCTTCCGGTGCCCGCAGAACCGCCAGAATCCACTGGCCGACCTTCTTCATTTCGTCCTGTTTCATTCCGCGCGTGGTCAGCGCCGCCGTTCCGACTCGAATGCCGCTGGGGTCCATCGCCTTCCGCTGGTCAAACGGAATCATGTTCTTGTTGACAGTGATTCCCGCGTGATCCAAGGCCTTTTCAGCGATTTTCCCTGTCAAGCCGATCGGTGTGACATCGCACAACATCAGATGATTGTCCGTTCCGCCGCTGGCCAGTTTAATGCCGCCTGCCATGAGCGTCTCGGCAAGGGTTTTCGCGTTCGCAACGATCTGCTTTGCGTAGTCCTTGTACGAGGGCTGCATTGCTTCGAGGAAGCAGACGGCCTTGCCGGCAATAACGTGAACCAGCGGTCCCCCCTGCATTCCGGGAAAAACGGATTTGTCTAAATCTTTGCCATACTCTTCGCGGCAGAGTACGAAACCGGATCGAGGCCCGCGCAGTGTTTTGTGTGACGTACTGGTGACGAAGTCAGCGACGGGAACAGGGCTGTTATGAATCCCTGCAGCGACCAGGCCCGAGTAATGTGCCATGTCGACCATCAGTTTAGCACCGACGTCACGGGCGATGTCGGCGAACTTGGCATGATCGATCTCGCGTGGATAGGCACTTGCCCCGGCAACAATCAATTTTGGCTTGTGTTCTTTGGCCAGACGGGCAACTTCGTCGAAATCAATGCGATGGTCGGATTCCCGAACTCCATATGGAATCGGATGATAGAGCTGGCCTGAGAAATTCAGCGGGTGTCCATGTGTCAGGTGACCGCCATGTGCCAGGTTCATTGCCAGGTATGTATCACCTGGTTTCAACAGCGTCAGGTAGACGGACATGTTGGCCTGTGAGCCTGCATGAGGCTGCACGTTGGCGTGCTGGGCTCCAAATAGTTCTTTTGCCCGTTCAATCGCCAGCGTCTCAATCTGGTCGACGAATTCGCAACCGCCGTAGTACCGGCGTCCGGGGTATCCCTCGGCGTACTTGTTTGTCAGTACGGTTCCTGCCGCTTCCATGACTGCGGCGGAGGTGTAATTTTCGGAAGCGATCAGTTCGAGACCGTCGTGCTGTCGGGTCCGTTCAAGTTGGATTGACTGCCAGAGAGCGGGATCGGCGGATTGCAGGGGGGACATTTCGTTAAAACTCCAGGTTCTCAGTTTCAATCCGCAGTTTGCGAATTTCATGCTCCGGCGGACGCAACTCCGCATTCGGAATTAACTTCGGGTGCAAGTCGTCAACTGGACCGGCACCTGCCGGTTACCGGTCTAAGGACTCAACCGGACATTTTATTCGGTCCGGCTCGTTGTGATTCGGTTTCAACCCGGAATCCTGACGCACGCAGGGGGACAGAATCGCGGGGGCATGTTTATAATCTCGCGCCTTGCGTCACGCCACTCCCAGACATGCATCAGTGATGACTGACACGACTGTACCCCCCACCCCTCTGCAAAGCTCACCGATCCTGCAGGGCGAACGAATCGCCTTTACTGGGACGCTCGCATCAATGACTCACCGTCAGGCGATGGAACTGGTTGAGCGACACGGAGGACAGGCGTCACAGCATGTCAGTCATCAGACAACGTTGCTCGTCGTCGGTGAAGAAGGCTGGCCCCTCGAAGCCGATGGAAGAATCTCCGTCAAACTGGATCAGGCTCGCCAGCTTCATGACAAGGGTGAGCCTGTCCGAATTGTCTCGGAATCGGAATGGCTGACCCTGCTGAACGTGGAGCCTCAAGAACGACGACAGCAGCAGTTGTACACGCCAGCAATGCTCAGCCAGTTGCTGAACATTTCTGTGCATGAGATTCGCCGCTGGGAACGAGCGGGCTTGATTCGGCCGGCGAAAAAAGTCTTTCGGCTGTCGTATTTTGATTTTCAGGAAGTGACAGGAGCCCGGCGGCTCTACGACCTGGCTCAATCCGGCGTAAAGCTGGAAGAACTCGCTTCGGGACTGGAACGTCTGCGGACAATCCTTCCCAACGTTGATCGGCCACTGGCACAGCTTGAAGTCCTGGCACGCGGCAGCCATCTGGTCTATCGCGATGCTGCTGGACTGGTAGAACCAACAACCGGTCAGCGAGTTTTTGACTTCGATCCCCCTGCCCCCTCGCCCGATGAACCGGCGACGATCTCGATTCATACGCCTGCCAGTCCGACTGAGGCAGGTGAAGGGAATTCGCTGAATCGACCGGAATGGACAGCAGCCGACTGGTTCCGCGAAGGATGTCGATTAGCCGAGGAAAATGAAGTCGATGCCGCGATCGAAGCCTTTCGGCTGACGCTGATTGACGATCCCCTGAATCCCGCTCACCATTTTCATCTGGGAGACGTCCTCTACCGGCAGGGGCATCCAGACGCAGCGATTGAGCGGTTTTATATGACGGTGGAGCTGGACCACAATTTTCTGGAAGCATGGACGCAGCTTGGCTGTCTGCTGGATGAAACCGGGCAAATCCGAGGTGCCTTGGAAGCCTTTCGAGTCGCCCTCGACCTGCATGCCGACTACCCGGATGCTCACTATCATCTGGCAGATTTGCTGGAAAGAACTGACCGCAAAGAGGAAGCCGCCGAACATTGGCGCAGCTATCTGAAGTTCGACCAACGCGGCCCTTGGGCCGAAGTCGCCCGCCAGCGGTTAGAATCGTTCAACTCGTGATGGACGAGTATGATTGGGCGAGCCGAACAGAGCAGCTGCGCCGAGGTTCGGCATGTGTGGGGTGCCACGATCTTGGAGTCTGCGACAAGGTCGTGCTAAATTTCGTTTCGAGATCATTTCAGAAACGGATCTCTTCGCAGTACCCATGGGATTTCGAATCTTCGCAAGATGGGTCGAAGACACGGCCTTGTCGCAGACTCCAAGACCGTGGCACCCATCCCTTCCATTCAAAATCGCAGTTTCCGCGCAGCTATCGGGACGCCGTATCCGCCCTCAGTGATGGGCGACATCGGCGGCGCCAACGCCCGCTTGAGGGTCATTGCTATCTGGTGTGTTTCTGAGCATCCAGATGCAGACGCCTGACATCAGAAAGAACGAAATCAGGAACACCGCCGCCAGCAATTTCCCGATGGCCTGACCTGCAGTCTGGTCGTCAGCGACGAACATCTCCAGTTCGACCTTTTCGAAGCGTTCACCGGTTTCTGGAACCGCATGGCCATGTTCTGCATGCCCGTGATCCGCCGTTGCTGCGCCGTGTGTATCCATGAACCAAGACTCTCCAGTACCTGATGACCAATCCGCATGACGATCGTCCGATCATCGTCCGCGAACGGACATTCTGAACGGAACGAGCTTCGCTGTCGAGTCTTGATCGGTGTCCATGGAGCGGGGAGACGGGTGTTTTCTCCAAATTGAGAATTTCGAGCCGGTGTTCGAATCCAGACGATTTCAAATCCGCGGATTTCAAGCCGAATGTCACCCGGGTTCGAAACTGGGGCCGAGGTGGAGATTCCCAAATTAAAAATGGGTGCCACGGTCTTGGAGTCTGCGACAAGACCGTGGCAGCGATACCTCCCAGAGAATACGCGAAATCTCATAATGGCTGAGAACGTCGGTTGTGAATTGAGTTCATCGCAAATTCAGCGCGGCCTTCCAAGATCGCCGCACCTCCTTCCGTGCACGGGCGCCACGCAACGCTGGTAACGCTAACTGTGGCTGAAATCGCGAGCGTTCTTTCGGGTTACCTGACCAAATACCGAAAGTTGGATATCACTTTGCCCCCCTTCCCGCAAATCGCGACCTCGCCCTCTTTAGGAATGTCGTCATTGGAAAATGACGCAAAATCGAGTGTTACGCCTGTCGAATTCCAAACTCCACCCCGTGCTTCGGGGGGCTTCCCGTTCAACGTAATGTACAGGCCGTCCCACAACGGATCATCATCCACATTCTTCCCTGCTGGGTATTCAAGTCGCACACAAACCCTCAAGCCTGCGACTCCCTTTCGCATTATCGAAAACGATTCGTAATTCTCATAGACCGTCTCGGTCCATGCTTCCTTTGGTTTGACGCGTTCGTCCTTCGCACGTTCAAATGCCGTCAGCTCAAGTTCATGTAGAAAGACACCGCGCCTCCTGGCATCGCGAGACGATTCCGAAGGGCGGCTGAACTTATCTTTTTGCATGGCAAAACAACACATTAGTCCCAAGGAACCGACTGCTCCAACGACAATGATCTTGAAGAACCTTCGTCGATCGCGACGCGGTCTGGCATCGACATTTTTCGTCATATCTGGCTTCACTCCCTCGGACGTGACGTGCGCGACGCCCGGGTGGCCCCAGTTGCCGCTTCGGCTATTGGGGTGACGAAGTCACAGGAAGTTTCGGTACTGATCGGCATTTGTGTTGGTCATCATTCGCTGTCTGATTTGTAGATTACCATCATAACATGGTTGTCTTCTTCGAGTGTGTGTTCAACGGCGGGGTGGCCCAGACGTTGCTTCAGCGT
>CAZSTW010000063.1:0-39020 GCA_964609845.1 uncultured Planctomycetaceae bacterium
AGCCAGACCGACGCCACCCGATCGCAGTTTCGCGCCCGCATGGCGGACATCGACAAGCAGTTCCCGCCGCCGCCGATGGCCACCGTGGCCGACTTCGTGAACCACATCGACTACCTGGTGAAGAAGATCGGCATCGACCACGTGGGTATTTCCTCCGACTTCGATGGCGGGGGCGGCGTGGCCGGCTGGAACGGCGCCGACGAGACCTTCAATGTCACGCTCGAACTCGTGAAGCGTGGCTACACGGAAGAACAGATCGGCAAGCTGTGGAGCGGCAACCTGCTCCGCGTGATGGCGGACGTGGAGCGCGTGGCGCGCGACATCCAGGCAGGTCGCGTGAAGTGAGCACCGGAGCGGGCGCGCGTCTCCCGGCGGAGCCGGACGGACGCCTGGACGTGGGCCAGTCGGTCGTCGTCAACGATATGGCAGTGATCGCTGTTGAAGCGATCGAAGGAACCGACCGCACCATTCGGCGTGCCGGTGAACTTTGCCGTCGTGGTGGTTTCACTGTCGTGAAGGTTGCCAAGCCTCAGCAGGATATGCGTTTTGATGTTCCAACGATCGGAGCACAAACCATCAAGACACTGCAGGAAGCGGGCGGACGCGTTCTGGCCATCGAGAGCAACAAAACAATCGTGCTGGATCAGCCGGATGTGATTGAGTTGGCAGACCGGTTAGGAATTGCCATCGTCGCGATTAATGCAGAAGAGCTGGAATTGCGAATGGTTGGCTGATTGCAACTTGGGAGTTGTCAGCGATCATTCGTCGAGCATGCGGACATCGCTGTCGCTGGCAGTCTGCAGAGGGGCATCACTGGGGGCGAAAAATTCGTTGGCCGATGCACGATGGCCAACTTCGATCACTTCAGTGTGTGCGCCGTGGATATCGACGGGTTCAGGATCGGGTTCACCCGGTCCCATTTCGACCCGGTACTTTTCCCCAGCGAACGCCAGTTCATCCCCCGGAAGCAAAGCCCCGCGTATGACACGCTGTCCGTTCACTTTCGTCCCGTTAGTACTTCCGAGATCGCGGATGAACAGCAGTCCATCGGTGCGGACGATGACACAGTGCAGCTTGGATATGCTGCTTTGGTCAATGCAGACATCACACAAGTCGTCCTGACGGCCGACGAGAGTCACATCGCGCAGTATTTGTATTGGGCGTCCACCACGAAGTGGAACGAGTTGAGCGCGCATGAGGCAAACACCTTACCAGGCCCGCACCGGCTGATTTTACTGACCTTCATTTTCCGTAGTCTGGACGTGCTGTCAAGGTGGGGTTGTCGGGTTCGACGAATTCCTGTCGCAATTGTCACCGCCACGCTGAATGCCAGTTTTCCAGTGGATTCAGTATCGGACAGTCTCCCGATGCGTACAGATGTACGATTCCCGAACACCTCAGTTCGTTGGTAATCCTGGCCAATGGTGCCGAATGTTCTTCTTGTTCTGATTGTGCGGAGACGTCATAGTATGCAATGTCTGACGTTTCCATCAGATATCGCCCACGGGAGGCGGTGATGACTGGAATTCAGGTTGAAGCACGGATCACGGGAATCGCACGGCGATTCACCCTGCTCATTCCAATGGAGAGGTTTATGTTCAGGCGGGCTTTTGTCGGTGCGGTTGTCTTCTCGATTCTCTCGATCATCACAACGCAGGTCTCGGCTGCAACCTTTAACGGGACTGTCGAATCGGTCTCGACGGATGACAGCACTATTTCAGTTAAGGTGAACGGCAAGGGTGACGAACCCAAAGTATTTACTGTCGGTCCTGCAGTCATCATCATGATCGACGGAAAAAAGGGAACCCTGGAAGATGTTGTTGCCGGACAAACGGTGACTGTGACGGCAAACGCGACAAATACCGCGACGAAACTGCTGTTGAAATCGCCAAAGGTACCCCCGGCGTCTCGCAAGCCAGGCAAGAAGCCGAATAGCACCGATGCCACTGCCGATGCAGGCCACTGGCCTCAGTTCCGTGGTCCAAACCGAGACAACATTTCGAAAGAGACGGGCCTTCTGGATCAGTGGCCCGAAGATGGGCCGAAGGTCGTCTGGGAACAAAAGAAACTCGGCGATGCTTTTTCCTCTGTTTCAATTTCCGAGGGAAAACTCTTCACGATGGGAAATCAGGGCAATATCGAAATGTTGCTGGCGATGGATGCATCGACTGGCAAGCCATTGTGGGCGACCAAAACCGGCGGTTCCGCGTACAAAAACGGCATGGGAAACGGTCCCCGTGGTACGCCGACCGTCGATGCGGATCGCGTTTATGCACTCGGTGCCAACGGTGACCTGATTTGTGCTGGCGTCGACAATGGCGAAGTTGTCTGGCAAAAGAACATCCTGAAGGAGTACGGTGGCAATAACATCACCTGGGGAATCAGCGAATCTGTGCTGATCGATGGTCGGCAGCTGATTTGCTGTCCCGGTGGAAAAGATGCAACGATCGTCAGTCTGGATAAGATGACGGGTCGAGGAATCTGGCGGGCAACGATCAACGGAACGCCCCAGGCGTCCTACGCATCGCCGATCATTGTCGAGTATGGCGGGGAGCGGATGATCGTCAACTATACTCATACCGCCGTGGTTGCCGTAAAGGCCCAAAATGGGAACTTCTGCTGGGGCTATCCGTCATCAGCAAACGGGACGGCAAACTGCTCATCCCCGCTTTATGAGGATGGCAAGGTCTTCACGGCCTCGGGGTACGGAAAAGGTTGTGCGATGTTCGAACTCGGACCCAAGGGAACCGCGACCGTGGCGTACGACGACAACAAGCAGATGAAGAATCATCACGGCGGGATGGTTGTTCTGGACGGCCATGTCTACGGATTTGATGAAGGGGTACTTCGTTGCCTGAATTTAAAAACCGGTGAGAGCGTCTGGCAGGACCGGTCGGTAGGGAAGGGGTCACTGACTTACGCTGACGGACATCTGTATCTTCGCAGTGAAAATGGTCCGATGGCACTCTGCGCTGCAACCACAAAGGGTTACGAAGAAAAGGGGCGATTCGAACCAAAGAACCGCAGCGACAAACCCGCGTGGGCTCATCCGGTCGTCTGTGGTGGGCGTCTGTTTGTTCGTGACATGGATTCGCTGATCGTCTACGACATCAAGAAGTAGCCAGTTGCCGGGGAAGAACGTACTTGCCGTGTAATGACGTGAGCCCGGTCGATTCATCGACCGGGCTCACTTTTTTTCACCATCCATCAATCCGCGGGCTCAAACCACGGTTGCGGCAGGTTCAACGTCCCATGTGAAGATGCGAGATTGCAGATCGGTGATGACCAGAAATCCCTTGCGGCCAGTAGCAGGTTCCAGTTCGATTCCGACGCTCTTCAGTTGAGCTGCGTGTGGAGAGTCATGGGCAATGAAGCCATCATCAGGAATCGCTCGCCACCACTGCAGGTGAGGCCAATCGCGTTGTACCGTCGCCAGGCATGTCAGCATGGTTCGCCCGCCGGCGCCTGGTTTGAATCCAGCTCGGCCAGCGACTTCCGTGAAAGTTGCGACCTTGTCGATTCGCTTCAATTCCCACAGCACCTCTGCCACATTTTCGGCACGAACTGATGCCATCGCCAACTCCTTCCTCTATGTCACACCGCTGGGCAAGTCGGATCACGCTATCTGCGATGATCGAACTGCAGGGCTGTGTGACAGGTAATAAAACAACTGGCGGCGATTGTCGGTCATCCTGACTTCGGCAATGCCGCATTCCGGTTTGATTAAGTTAGTGTGTAGACTACACGAATCGAGATGACGGAACAACCCTCTCAAGCTCAGGCTGTCATGTTCCAACAGACAAACGATCGCATATGCGTCCACGATTCGGGCATCAATCGCTTGACATCAGTCACCAGGCTGCTTCGTAAAGGGCAATGATCTCTTCCGCGGTTGGCACACGTGGATTGTTCTGCGGACTCCCTGATGCCAGCGCATCAACGGCCATCTTGGAGAGGTTCTTTCGAAAGCGAACTTCGTCAACGCCATGACAAGCTCGCAGCCGTGGCAGGTTAAGGTCACGGTTTAACTGTTCCAGAAATGCAACCAGTGATTCCGCTGCAGTCATGTCATCTGCAGCCCATGAACATGCCCCCAGGATTCGAGCGATTTTTGCATAACGACCCGTTGCAGATTGCCACGAGAAACGGGTTACTGAAGGTAGCAACACAGCATTCGACAGACCGTGCGGCACATGAAACAGTGCACCAATTGGACGACTCATCCCATGCACCAGACAGACGCTGCTGTTGGCGAATGCCATTCCGCCCTGGCAGGCCGCGAGCATCATTCCCGCTCGCGCCTCGTGATTTTCCGGGTCAGCGTATGCCGTCTTCAAATGACGCGCGACAAGTTCAATACACGAGAGGGCCAATGGATCGGTTGTTGCATGCGCCTTGCGCGAGACATACGCTTCGATGCCATGAGTCAGCGTGTCGACCCCCACTGCTGCTGTCAACGCGGGTGGCATCGACAACGTTAACTCGTAATCGACCAGCGCCACCTGTGGCAGCAGGTTAACACTGAGAATCATCATTTTCACATCGCGGTCGGTGTCCGTGATGATTGTCACCTTCGTAACTTCGCTACCGGTTCCGGCCGTTGTTGGAATGGCAATCAACGGAACTCCCGGGGATGGCAGCTTGTGATAGCCTGCATACTGGCTGAGTGGTGCGGGATTTCTTGCAAGTGCGCTGATCGCTTTGGCCGCATCGATTGGTGAACCGCCCCCCACAGCAACCAGGCCCTGGCAAGCTCGTTCCCGGTATACGTTCAATCCGTCAAGCACATTTTTATCAGTGGGATCTGCCTGGACACTGTCAAAAACCGTGACGTCGAGTCCCGCTGCTTCGAGTTCACCAGCAATTTCTCGCGCAGGGCCTAGGCGCATCATCTCGGCGTCGGTCACCAGCAATACTCGACGAATGCTGAGTCTCTTCAATTGTGAAGCGGCCTCATGGCGAACACCCCCGCCAATGAGGATGACCGAAGGAACGTTGAATTGATCAGCCATGCTCACCACCCTTCGATCCGTTTGTATGTATTGTCCCATCGTGACAGGACGATCTTCTGACGCGTATAGAACAGAATCCCTTCCATCCCCTGCACATGCAGGTCACCAAAGAACGATCGGTTCCAGCCCGAAAAGGCAAATACTGCCATCGGGGCAGGGACACCGACGTTTATCCCCACCATGCCACAGCGAATATCGCGCGTGAACTGTCGCGCGGCCGCACCACTGCTGGTGAAGAGGACGGCACCGTTCCCGAACGTGCCGCGGTTCGTCCAGGCAATTGCCTCTTCCAGGTCGCGAGGATGCAGCATCGTCAGCACCGGGCCGAAGATCTCTTCTTGTGCGATGGCCATTTCAGGATGTGCCTGATCGAACAGAGTCGGAGCCACAAAGTGTCCGAGTTCCCGAATCGTCGCCGATCCTCCCCGGACAAGCCGGGCGCCTGCTTCGCTACCACGATCAATCAGCTGCCGAATGCGGGACCCGGCCTGTGCATCGATCACAGGTCCCATATCGGTGCGAGGATTGGCCGAGGAATCGTCGATGATCAACTGATCGATGGCATTCGCGACTCGGTCGCGTACGCGAGAAGCAGCCTCGCCAATCCCCATCAGGATCGAGCCCGCCATGCAACGCTGTCCCGCACAGCCATAGGCGGCACCCATGATTGCCCTGACGGTGGGTGTCGGGTCAGCGTCGGGCATGACGATCATCACGTTCTTGGCTCCACCGGCTGCCTGCACTCGCTTTCCATGACGACATCCATGCACGTACACGTGTTCTGCGACACGTGTTGAGCCGACAAAGCTGATTGCTGCAACATCGGGATGTTCCAGCAGAGCATCGACGACAGCCGCGCCTCCATGAATTATGTTGAGGACACCAGAAGGGATTCCGGCCGCCAAAGCCAGTTCAGCCATCCGGACTGCCGTCAGGGGGACTTTTTCGCTGGGCTTCAGGATAAAGGAATTTCCGCAGGCAATTGCGAGTGGAAACATCCAGAGAGGGACCATGGCCGGGAAATTGAAAGGAGTGATTCCGACACAGACTCCGATCGGTTCGCGCATGGTCAAGCCATCGATGTTTTCAGCAAGTTGCGGAAGCGATTCACCCTTGCTGAGGTGCGCGATGCCGCACGCGAAGTCGACAACTTCGATCCCGCGCCGGACATCGCCGCGAGCTTCTTCGAGCGTCTTGCCGTTCTCTTGAGTGATCAGGCGGGCGAGTTCGTCGAAATGAGTCTCGAGCTGCGATTTGAACGCAAACAGTTTTGACGCTCGCACGGGAGCGGGAACCTTTGACCACGATTCATACGCGAGCCGTGCCGCATTGACGGCAGCATCGACTTCTTTGGCACCGCACAGGGGAACGCGTCCAAGAATCTCGGTCGTTGAGGGGTTCTGGACTTCACCCCAGGTGTCAGTCGCCGGGGTTAACCATTGATCCCCCACCAGTATCGGTACAACAGGCGAATTCGAGGAAATTGACATGGGTCGCTTCACTTTCCAGTTGGCCTAACCAAAGCAGCGAATCGCTGGGAAACGGTAAACGGGTGGGACTTCATGCGCCCACGCTTCCAAACAGATGTCGCAATGCATCCCGTAAATTCGTAGTATCTCGCACATCAAAGATGGCTGTCGATGATTAGACTCGAAATGAAAGGCCGCGCAAATGAAGCCGTCATGCACTTTTGTACTCGCCGCAGTACTGGTCGCCTGCCTGCCGGCTGCGGTACTGGCGCAACTTGCCCCTGCCAATCGACCCGATTCCAATCGACCCGATAATGGTGTCTCGGCCACATCCTCCAAGCCGCGAAATACATTCGTCGAAATCAAGCTGCTCGCCAATAACGACGGTGGTGGTTTGCATGCGCAGCAGTGGAGCAAGGTGATGGAACCTCTGGATGTTTCCATTCAGATCCAGCGGCAGCAGGATGAAAAAATCGAAGTTCGCGAGCGAACAGTCGGGACTCTGCGATATGTGACCGCTGTTGGGGCACTTGATCGCTCGGGAAGAATCAGTTTCCCGAACCGCAGCTTTGAACTGGGCGAAGGAGCCAAGCTGCGAGAATGGATCAATGAGCTTAAGACTTACGGAGCTCAAGGGACGCCAGACGGACAGCCGATGTGGGGGCTTTCAAAAGAACAGTTCACCACGATGTACGATGCACTCGTGAAACCCGCTGAAGCGGAATACCGCGATTTACTACTGACGGACGCGATCGCAAAGCTGCCAATTCCCAGGCAGTATCCGGTTCGATTGAGTCAGGCGGCATTGGCATTACTCAAGCAGCCGGGAGCCAGGAATCGCGTGCGTCAGGAAGTGAAAGGGTTTAGCGTGGGGACGGCCCTCGCCATCATGCTCAACGACTGCAAACTGGGTTTTCGGCCCAATCGAACCCCGGCCGAGGGATTGGAGCTTCTTGTCGAACCTCTTGGTCAGAAGCAACCACTCTGGGCAATTGGCTGGCCATTGCAGAAGCAGCGTATCAAAGCGGCACCCAAGTTTTTCGCGATGACTCAGATTGAACTCGATAATGTCGCGCTGGCCGACCTGCTGCCGACGGTTGCAGAATTGACGGAAATACCTGTGATGCTCGACTATTACGAGATCGAAGAGAAAAACATCGACTTTCCCAATCTGAAGGTCTCGGTCAAGCGGACGCAGACATCCTGGAGTGTGGCTCTGAAATCCGCTGTCGTTACCAGGAAGTTGTCACGCGAGATCTGGCAGGATGAAGCAGGTCGTGCGTTCGTCTGGATCACGACCGTTCGGCCAGGTCGCTCGGGTGTTTCAGGCGAATAGAAGCTGAATGGTCCAACGGGCGTTCACCCAGCCAGGGCCCTTCGGCCCTGGAATCGATTTCACTCACGCGACCTTTTGAAGCGAAGTCGGCTCATCTTCCCCGGGGAATTCGATGGCGGACGTGACTGTCGTCACGGCGGTCTTATGGACCACATTCCAGGCGAGACCTGTCTTTTCCATCATGACGATAATCCAGTAGGTCATGTCGACTTCCCACCATTTGTGGCCATGTTGAGCCACTCGGGGAAATGCGTGGTGGTTATTGTGCCAGCCCTCACCGAATGCCAGGAGGCCGACCCACCACAGATTGCGGCTGTTGTCGCGGGTTGCGTAAGTCTTGTAGCCCCACATGTGTGACGCAGAATTGACGGCCCAGGTGACGTGCAGCATGTAAACCAGTCGCAGAAACAAACCCCATAAGGCGAACGAGATGCCTGTGTTCAGATCCCAATTGGCCCAGCCGGCTGTAAACAGCAAAACACCAAGTCCCATGTGCCACCACAGGAATGTGCGGTCCAGCAGTCGTAATGACCGGTCGCGCATCAGATCTGGCGCGTAGGTGCGATAGAGTTGAGCCCAGTGTTGCGATCCTCCCTTGGGGAGCATCCACAGAACGTGGCTCCACCAGGCGCCATCGCGCGGGGAGTGTGGATCATGTTCCTGATCACTGAACCGATGGTGCTTGCGATGGGCCGAGACCCACATGATCGGAGGCCCTTCACCGGCAAGAGTTCCGCACAAGGCCAGAAACCAGCGGATCGGACGGTAGGTCTCAAATCCGGAATGAGTCAACAGGCGATGGAAACCGAGGCAGACTCCCAGGCTTCCGGTGATCCAACTGAACGCCACGAACAGCCACAGGCCATACCATGTGAAATAGAAGGGGGCAGCGAGAGCGATCAGGTGCACAGAGCCAAGCCAGATCACTGCTGGCCATTCCAAGCCGTCATTCCAACGACTCGGTTTGACGACCGGATTGACAACCGGTGTGGTGGCAGACTGTTGCAGCGAATCCGAGGCAGTTGCCACCGAGACGTCTCCTTCCATGAATCTGATTAAATATCGATTCCCGGAAAAGATCTTGCAGGCAGAGCGCGCCCGGTGAGATTGATTACGGAAATGGATTTACCATCCTGACGGGGTCGACCGAGACACTATCGCGAACTCGAAACTGTTGCGACCCCAGTCTTTCAGAATCTGCGATTTATCTCGATGGAATTTCTGGAAAGATGGTGGGGTACATCCTCGGCCGAAAAACGGCTCAATCACGCGCTGCGTTCGCATGGCTCGGCTATTGGTTCGTCCCGACCGTGGACAGGAGCCCGTTAACAGTCCTCCACTCAAGAATTCCGGTCGTGCTGATTGTGCCGGCGGCGAGACATTTACGGACTGATCGAGGAGGAGTGCCTTGGCGTTTCTGCTGGTGGAATTCGGTCACAAGGCGTTTCGCAGAAGTGAGTTGTGCTCTACGAGAAAACGGAGGTGACTCCTTTGGAAATTGATTTTCAGAATCTTTGCCCAGTGGATTGACATCCCGATTGCCGACGATATCATCTCGCCTCCCCGCCACGGACGAAACCAAACGGTGACCGACGCGACGGGACAGATCTTTGACAATTTGGTTGGATGGTTCTGAGAATTCAGCTTTGCTGTATTGATGCGGTTGCTGGACGTACGTAGTACGATTCCAAGCTCTGGTCTTCGGGACACTGTTCCTGAGAGCAGGGCAAAAAAACTCGTCATACGTCGTCTGGCTATCAAACCTCGTTGAAAATTTCGGTAAGCAGCTTGCTGCGAGCCGTGTTGGAGACAATACCAAAAGGGTTTGATCCTGGCTCAGAATGAACGTTGGCGGCGTGGATTAGGCATGCAAGTCGAGCGAGAACCCGCAAGGGGGACAGCGGCGAACGGGGTAGGACAACGTAGGTAACGTACCCTCGGGGCGAGGACAGCCACGGGAAACTGTGGGTAATACTCGATAAACTTCCCAATCATTATGGAAGGGGAAGCAATGGGTGTGATTCCACCTGAGGAGCGGCTTACGCAGTATCAGCTAGTTGGTGAGGTAACGGCTCACCAAGGCTACGACGCTTAGGGGGTGTGAGAGCATGGCCCCCACCACTGGCACTGAGACACTGGCCAGACACCTACGGGTGGCTGCAGTCGAGAATCTTCGGCAATGGACGCAAGTCTGACCGAGCGACGCCGCGTGCGGGATGAAGGCCTTCGGGTTGTAAACCGCTGTCAGAGGGGATGAAGTATACGGGAGTTATCTCCTGTATTTGACAGAGCCTCAGAGGAAGCACGGGCTAAGTTCGTGCCAGCAGCCGCGGTAATACGAACTGTGCGAACGTTATTCGGAATCACTGGGCTTAAAGGGTGCGTAGGCGGTTATCTAAGTCAGGTGTGAAATCTCTCGGCTCAACCGAGAAACTGCGCTTGAAACTGGGTGACTGGAGGAATGCAGGGGTGTGTGGAACTTCCGGTGGAGCGGTGAAATGTGTAGATATCGGAAGGAACGCCAGCAGCGAAAGCGGCACACTGGGCATTTACTGACGCTGAGGCACGAAAGCTAGGGGAGTGAACGGGATTAGATACCCCGGTAATCCTAGCCGTAAACACTGAGCACTGGAGGAGGGAGGCTTCGGCCTTCTTTCTCGTAGCGAAAGCGTTAAGTGCTCCGCCTGGGGAGTATGGTCGCAAGGCTGAAACTCAAAGGAATTGACGGGGGCTCACACAAGCGGTGGAGCATGTGGCTTAATTCGAGGCAACGCGAAGAACCTTATCCTGGGCTTGACATGTACGGATTAACCTTATGAAAGTAGGGCCACGCTCGCAAGAGTGGAACGTGCACAGGTGCTGCATGGCTGTCGTCAGCTCGTGTCGTGAGATGTCGCGTTAAGTCGCTAAACGAGCGAAACCCCTATCTTTAGTTGCCAGCGCGTCATGGCGGGGACTCTAAAGAGACTGCCGGTGTCAAACCGGAGGAAGGCGGGGATGACGTCAAGTCCTCATGGCCTTTATGCCCAGGGCTGCACACGTGCTACAATGGGGCGTACAAAGCGCTGCGAAGTTGCGAAACCAAGCTAATCGCAAAAAGCGTCCCCCAGTTCGGATTGCAGGCTGCAATTCGCCTGCATGAAGCCGGAATCGCTAGTAATCGCCGATCAGCATTGCGGCGGTGAATGTGTTCCTGAGCCTTGTACACACCGCCCGTCAAGCCACGAAAGCGGGGGGCATCCGAAGTCGCCGAGCGAACCGCAAGGACGCAGGTGCCGAAGATGAACTCCGTGATTGGGACTAAGTCGTAACAAGGTAGCCGTAGGGGAACCTGCGGCTGGATCACCTCCTTTCTAAAGGATTTTGGCCGATATTGCGCCAGAAACTGATCGTGACGACAATCCTTCGGGATTCGACTCACGAAAAGATTCAAAAAGATAATAAACTCACAGACCGCTTCGGTCAGCAAAGTCTTCTCAGAACCTCCGACCATTTGATAATCAACAGCCCGCGAGAAATCGCGGGCTGTTGGTGTTTCCACACCTGACTTCTTTTACAAGCCAGCTGTCGGCTTCGGCAAATTGTGAATCTCCGGTGACTCGAATGAATCAGCAGCCATTGACTGTCAATCGAACGATGGTGGGGGTGATTGGCATCGTACTGCTGGTCGCAGCAGCTGTACTGGTGCTCATTGGTGTCGACGGAACACTGGAGATCTGGGCGGGGGCCTGCCTTAAGGTTGGGCTCGTCATGATGGCGTTCTGGCTGGCACTACCATCCGTCACCCGGAATGAGAACCTTGGCAAAGCATCCTTGAGTACTGTTGGTGCAGTTCTCGTGGGCGCATTGATTGTCGCGCGGACAAAAGTGCCCCTGAAAATCATTCTTCCGGTTCTTGCCGTCGCTGTCGTGGCATTGCGAGTACTCAGGCCTCGCGGCCCAGGTTCGAATCGCCCTCGCCGCGATTTCTAGAACGTATCTCGTTCAAGCGTGGCGTCCCGCGGGCATCAAACGACAGCGTCTAACTTTTTCGATGCGACATGGAAGTGCGAGACGCACGAGTTTGTTCTTCGGATCCATTCTGCCCCGTGTCTTCCCTGCGATCCGTGTCCAAGTTTCCCTCGAATCCTCGGTGCGCTGCCGTACCGTCCCATCCTCTGGTATGCTGCTCGCGTTGAATTTCAAGTGCGGGACCGTTGATTCTCGCCGTGAATGATTCAGATCCGCCAATCCGAGGAGACGTCACGTTGCCGACTTTGCAGGAATCTCAACTGGTTCAGTTTTCGACCGCGTTATTTCGTGCCGCTGGCGTTGATGACGTCGCGTCCAGAATCGTTGCGGAAAGCCTGGTTCAGGCCAATCTTCGCGGACATGATTCTCACGGCGTGATGCGAGTCCCCTTCTACATCGGTAAAGTTCAGGATGGCTCGCTGAACCCTGCTGCCCAATTGAGTATCGAAAAGGAATCGCCATGCTCCATCATGGCCGACGGCGGTTGGGGACTCGGGCAGGTTCTCGCTCAAGATCTGATGCGACGATTGATCGCCAAGTGTGAAACATCCGCGATCGCGTGTGGAACGTTGCGTCGCGCTGCACACATCGGTCGACTCGGTGAGTACGCAGAGATGGCGGCCGCGCGAGGTTTCACCTCCATGATCGTTGCAAATACACATGGCTCGGGACAGCGTGTCGCCCCCGTGGGAGGCAAACGACCTCGGCTGGGAACCAATCCAATCTGCCTTGGAATGCCGGGCGGAGCTAATGGCCCATTCATTTTCGACATCGGGACCAGCGCCACCGCCGAAGGGAAAGTGCGCGTGAAGAAAATTGCAGGTCAACCAATTCCAGCTGGCTGGGTGCTTGATCCCGATGGGAAACCGACGACAGACCCCAATCAGCTTTACGGTGATCCCCCAGGGACAATTCTTCCGCTGGGTGGTGATCAGGCATACAAGGGATTCGGTCTCGCATACATGATCGACATGCTGGCAGGTGGCCTTTCGGGTGGTCAATGCCCATTCCCAAGTCCGCCGCCGCCAATGGGGAACTGCTGCGTGTTCTGGGTCATCAACCCTGAGTTCTTTGGGGGTTCAGCACACCTGCTGGGTGAAGTCGGTAAGTTGGAAGCGTATGTGCGTGGCGTCCCAACAATTGATGGCGTAAAAGAAGTCTTCCTGCCGGGCGATCCAGAACGTCGCACAATGACAGACCGACAGGCGAAGGGAATTCCTCTCGACGAAGGAAACTGGAAAGCACTCGTCGAACTGGCGGGGAAACTTGGCGTTCCAGTTCCAGCGATTTGATGATTGCGGCCTGCAACCTGGGCAGGAATTGAATTTCGGTTGGGTGGCCGGGGCGAGATTGCGGCTTTGCGCAGGACGTCCCCGTCTTGCGTGGCTTGCACAATCCGGGACTTCGCGACTTCCGCGCTCCAGTCCCGGCCACCCGGCGATGCTGCGACTGGTACTCAGGTCATCCGCAAACGTCGACAGTCATGATCGTGACTCGACACCACGGCGTAGCGAGGACTACTTTGGACTCGCCTCGGCATCGTACAGCGGACCAGTGACGCGAATCGGGCGGATGTCGAGGCGAATGTTCAAGATGGTGAAGTCGTCACCGCCATAGGCTTCGGTATACCAGGCGAAGCTTTCCAGGTCTCGGGTAAACTTGAATTCAAAGCCATCGACCGCGTGTTTCTTCGCTTCCAGCCCATCAAATGCCAGCCCAATCGCCAGACCGTGAGTACTCTCCATCATCTTTCCCATCAGATCGACCACCGTCGTATTGCTGAGAATATCATTGGTGAAGAGCGGTCGAGTCAGATGAGGCTGGTAATCGGGTGACTTGGGATCGAGGATTTCGTCTTCGAGTTTCTCGTCCGCCGGAGTGACCTTCTTCGTCTTGAGGTCATATCGATCGCCACGATCAAGGTAGGTCAGGCGGACATTTTTCAAATTGAATTTACCGACTTTTGGATCGTGTTCCGCTTTCGAAAGATCTAGAACGAGTGCCCCTTTGTACCCAATGACCTGAACATCTTTTCCGTTGCGAACAATGACTGCGGAGTTTTCATCGACCCCCAGTCCGAACTTGAATCCCTGATCGTGCATCGCCACCAGTGTTCTGGCAAACCGGCCTCGCACCAGCAGGTGCTGATCTACAAACCACTCCCCGTCGATAAATCCGAGCCCCCTGTCAATTTCTTTGCCAAAGCGGACTCCATACAGAAGCGTGTCGAGGACCGATTCCGCATCGCGATACATGATGCGGCTCATCACGGCCGCCCCGGCGCTCGTCCCGGCAATCACGCCCCCCTTGCGATAGACATCCCAGACGGCGTCCAGCATCGGGGTGTTCTGGCCTTCCGGTGTATACAGGGCTTTGACAATCAGATCTTGTTCACCGCCAATCAGAAAGACACCGGTGGCCTCGCGTACCTGTTCAACAAGTTCCGGATCAGCTACAGCATCCTGAGGTGACACGGGAATTTTTCGCCAGGCGACGGGAACCAGGAACGCATCAGCCCCCGCTTTGTTGAGTGCTGAAATGACCCAGCCACCCTTTTTGACGGGGTCCCCGCTGGCTGTGGGAAAAACCGCGATCCGGCAACCAGGGCCTCCCGCGAGTTCAACGATCTGTTCCCAGTATTCACGATGATCAAATCGCTCGGACCCACCAATAATGACGAGGGACCCGATGGGGGATGCATCCTCGGCAGGCGTTTCGTCAGCTTGTGCAACGGCAGACATCAGAAATGCCCCCATCACAACCAAGCCCGAAGACAACCATCGCCTCATAAATTGCATCCTTGAAGGAACTGCCCATCCAGCTCCGTTGGGAGGGTAGGGATTTTATGCACGAGACGGACCAAATCCGCAAGGGCAGAACCTGGCTTCGCCACCGCCCAAGGGAAGATGCCTGGATACCAGATCCACATCCATGACCGCTGCTGTCCATTCAGCATCAGTCAATTTCATTGCGTGAATCCTGTGACGTCATTGGGGCGCTCGTGGCAATGCGCCTATTCCTTCTTCTTCGCAAACGCAGCGAGGGTTCCTTCGGGGTCGTCGTTAAAGGCGTCTCGGCATCCCGTACAGCAGACGTAGTAGGTTTTTCCTTTGTACATCACGGGAATGGTTCCTGCTCCGCCTGTGACGACACAAATCGGGCCTGAACCTCCGACAGCCGCGATCTTGGTTCCCTGGCGCTGGTAACCGACTTCACCGACGCGCGTGAAGAACGACTGCTGTTCCGGTCGCTTTTCGAACAGGACCAACATCCGGTTCTCGTTAAGGATCGTCAGAGTGATCCGATGTACATCCTTGTTCGCGTCAGCCCCTTCGAGCACCAGTTTTTTTTCGGAAACTTTTCCCTGATAGTTTCGAGTCGACTTATCCGGAAGATCTGCTGCGAGGGTAAAGACCTTTCCCGCTTCGTCATAAGTCAGCAATGCCGTTTTCCACTCCTTTCCCTCATTGACGTTGATCCGGATTCCAGTGCTTTTGGGCTTCAATTCCCAGACCAGATCGGCTTTTTCCTGCCAGGAACCCTCGGTTGAACCTCGCTTCACCTGGCCGATTCCGCGCCAGCTTCCGATCAACCCGTTGAATTCCCGCAATGCCTCAATTGTCGCTCCCTTGGAGGACGTCCTGGATTCGGGTTCGGCTGTTACCGTCACGTTTAGCAATGACAACAACCCCGCCAGGGCGACGAACCGTGGAATGACACGTAACAAGTAACAAGACATCTGTCTCGCTCCCGATGAAGGAAACTGCATCAATGATGCCTAACGACAACGAGTTTGAAGCCATCTGTCAACATTCTCGGTCCGTTGGCCTGACTGCGGTTCTCTCGCGACAGTACTTAAACGACTCATCAGATTACAGGTTACGCAAAGTAACGAACGTTTCGAAAATGGTCGACTGGAATCGGCGCGACAATTGCAGTATTACGCAACATGATCCTTCATGGCGCGTTCACCCGATTGTCTCGGTTGACGATCAGAGTGACGCCCTGGGCCAGCCATGTCGAAGTTCACTGACGGAAGAGAAAGCCTGTGCAAAATGTTGGACCCAACCACTGACGAAGACGGAATCTATCTGAAGAAAAGCAATATCGACCGTAGCGTCGGCTATCTCATCGCCGGGGTTGTGGTCCTGTTGTTCTTCTTGATGGTCATCCTGGGGATGGGACGAATCGAGCATTTGTCTGACGGAGCTGCTGCCACCAATCGATTTACCCCGGAAGAGAAAGCTCCAGAAATCGGTGATGTCGAGGGGGCAGGTGTTAAAGACTGATCGATCGTGAACTCAGGCCGCGTCCGAAAGCGGAACGATTCGCCCTTCGCACAGCTTGACCGTCCGATGAGCTTCGGCCGCAATCGCCTCGTCGTGAGTCACCATGACAATCGTCAGGCGTTCCTCTTCATTCAACTTGGCGAGCAGGTCGATGATCTCTCGCCCCGTCCGTGCATCCAGGTTACCGGTCGGTTCATCGGCCAGCAGAATTTCTGGATGAGCGACCAGCGATCGTGCAATCGCCGCTCGCTGCATTTCTCCACCGGACAATTCCGACGGGCGATGCGTCAGTCGATGACCCAGGCCGACCCGATCGATCATCTCGCGAGCCCTTTCCTGGTATTCCTTCCGGCGTTTCCAGTAGCCCCAGATTGAATGGCGGATCATGAGGGGACTCAGGACGTTTTCCATCAGGCTCAGTTCCGGCAGCAGATGATAGAACTGAAACACGAACCCAAACACTCGGTTACGTAGTTCATCACGGGTCCGCGCTGGCAGATCATCAATTCGCTGACCTTCCAGTTGAACTTCCCCGACATCCGGGGAATCGAGCAGGCCAAGCAGATGCAGCAGCGTACTCTTGCCGGATCCGGACTTACCAACGATCGAAAGGAATTCCCCTTTGCGGATGGAGATGTCGACCCCATGCAGGACGGGTACCAGATGTTCACCCTTGCGATAAGCCTTCTCGACTGAAAAGGCGGCAATTTGAGGTTCTGGCATCGCAATCGTCTCCCGGGCGGAAGCCGGTTGAATTGTCAACTTGCTGGTGACGGTGGGCATGGCATCCATTCCTGATTCGTCAGCGGTCTCAACAAAAGTTCGATTCTATTCGCGGTCAATTTCATTCGTATCGCAAAGCTCGAACCGGTTGCAGTCGAGCCGCACGGCGGGCAGGCAGAACACTCGCCAGAACGGCGATCATGATTGCACCCAGAGCGACCCAGCAGATGGTGAATGGATCGATGTGCGTCGGTATCTCTTTGAAGTAATAGATCTTCTCATCAAACACCTTGCGGCCCGTCACGTAGGTGATGACTTTTTCAATCTCGTTGATGTAGCGGACGAATAGCAATCCCGCGATCACACCGACTCCACTTCCGACGATCCCCAGTGAAAGACCATAGCTCACGAAGATCGACATGACACCGTTGGAACTGGCTCCAAGTGCCTTCAGAATGCCGATGTCGCGTGTCTTTTCGACCACGATCATGAAGAAAATTGCCAGGATCCCGAAGCCTGCAACGGTGATAATCAGGAACAGCAGAATGTTCAGGATTGAAGATTCCACATCGACGGCGGCCAGCAGCGGGCCTTGTTTCTGTTCCCACGTTCGAACCGTATACCGATCGGCGGGAAATTCGGCTCGCAGGATGTTCATGACTTTGTCTGCGTCACGGTAATCCTTCAGTTTGATCTGAACAGACGTGATGGCGCGGGACTCGTTTCCATCTTCGTCGGTCCGGATCATTTTCCGGACTTGCTGCAGATGTTCGAGATTGCAGAAAACCAGATTCGAATCGTATTCGCTCATTCCGCTCTTGAAGACATCGACGATTGTGGCATTGAAGTAAGCGGGGGTCGGGGTCCCCGCTGTGACCGTACTCACGCGAACATCGTTGCCTGGCCGAACCATGTAGATGGTTCGCATCTGATTCGTGGTTTCGTCCTTGTGGGGAAAGCTGATCAGATTGCTGCCGACATACAACCGAGCCGTCTGGATCTCGCCGAGCGACGTTTCGGTGGCAGGTTGGGACTCTGTTGATTCGACCCCTTTGAAAGGATCATCGCCGCTGCCGGGGACCTCGTCGTCCCCTCCGTGCTGGTGCTGTTTCAGCTCTTTCAGGAACTGAGCTTTATCGCTCGCAAGCTGAGCCAGGCGTTGCCGGTATTCCATCGCTGCCGGGGTTAATGACCAGTCTGGCTTCTGCTGGAGCGATCGTTCGGCCGGAGTCGATTCGTCCCCATTTTCCTGCTTGTGGTAACTCTGCAGGTAATCAACCAGCGGACCAACTTCCGATTTGCTTGCAGGATCGATTCCAATCAGGGTGACAGGATGGTGAATGTACTGTCCACCGTATTCGAAACTCAGCATCCCATAAACTTCAACGGTCGTGGTGACGCCAGCGACGTATTCGCCGATCAGTTTCTGAATCACTCGCTTGTGCAGTTCCGCATTCAACTCGCCATCGTAGTTACGAGTTTCGATGATAATGTCGGAAAGAATCCCCTGGATTCGCATCCGCATTTCGCTGCTGAAGCCAGCCATCACGGCATTGACCACGATCATCGTGGCCACGCCAAGCGTGACGCTGATTATACTCGCCAGGGCAATGTAGCGAGTTCGCAGGTACCGTTGACACAAGAGCAATTTGTACATGAGCCAGTCCTTTGGCTTGTGCGGATCGCGGTCCAACCGCGCTTAATTTTCAACTCTTCAACAGGTCACAGGATTCTACGAATCCGGCTTCATCAATCGTTATGGTGTTCCGGCTTCAATAATGGGAAAAAGATCACGTCGCGGATGCTGTTGGTGTTTGTCAGCAGCATCACCAGTCGGTCGATACCGATCCCCATTCCTCCTGCTGGTGGCATCCCCACCTTCAGGGCGCGAACGAAATCGTGATCCATTTTCGCCATCGAATCTTCTTCGGCGAGCCCTTCCAGTTGCGTCCGGAAGAGTTCTTCCTGCAGACGCGGGTCATTAAGTTCTGTGTACGCGTTGGCCAGTTCCATCCCGTCAACAAACATCTCGAATCGCTCAGCAATAGCAGGGTCCGACTGCTTGCGCTTGGTGAGCGGACACATTGAGGCTGGATAATCGTAGACGAAAACGGGGCCCATCAACTTGTCTTCCACCGTTGCTTCGAACACATCGTTGACGATGACGTCGGGATGTCGGCCAGCGGTTTCAATATGAAGCTTCTTTGCCACAGCAGCGACCGCTTCCGCATCGCTCATTTCGCAGCCAGCGTGTTCGCGGAACAGGTCGCCATACCTGGCTCGCTGGAATGGCGGCGTGAAATTGACGGTCTTATCACCCCAGGGGACGATGGCTGTCCCGTTCGCTGCGATCGCGGCGTTCGAGATGATTTTTTCAGCCAAGTCCATCATCGCGTAGTAATCACCATACGCCTGATAGAGTTCGATCATCGTGAATTCGGGGTTATGCGTGCTGTCGACCCCTTCGTTCCGGAAGACGCGACCAATTTCGTAGACGCGTTCAATCCCGCCGACCATCAGTCGCTTCAGGTGCAGTTCCAGAGCGATTCGCAGGAACAGGGGGATGTCGAGTGCATTGTGATGCGTTTTGAACGGCCGGGCTGCGGCACCGCCAGCAATGGCGTGCAGAACCGGCGTTTCCACTTCGTAAAAGCTTTCGCCACGCAGTGTCTGACGGATCGAATCCAGGATTCGCAACCGCTTGAACATGCGGTCGAGGACCCCTTCCGAGTAAATCAGGTCCACATAGCGCTGTCGGAGCAGGGCTTCCTTGTCCTGGATCCCATGGAATTTCTCAGGAGGTTGAGCCAGTGATTTGCAGAGAATCGTCAGTCCGGTGACCAGAATCGTCTTTTCACCCGTGTTTGATACGCGAGTCCGGCCATCAACACCGATCAGGTCACCCAGATCGAGACATTCCAACAGCGCCCACATGGCATCGGAAGCTTCCTTGCGGGAGAGCATCAGCTGGATACGTCCAGTGTGGTCCTGGATATGAATGAAATGGAGTTTCCCCTTGTCATTCCAGCGCAGAATTCGACCAGCAACGCGAACCGTGGGACCATCTGTCCCGGATTCTGCGGGGCACATTTCGCGGGCTTTTTCGATGGCAATATGTCCGTCGAAACGCTGTCCCCAGGGATCGAGGCCCATGGCTTCGATCTTCGCGAGTTTTTCAAGTCGGGCAGCTTCCAAACGATCTGGCGTTTCGGACATCGGTCGCAATTTCCGTCTGTCATCGGGTTTGTGAAATCAGAGAAGTTCGAGACTATGCGTGAATCGGCAAAAAACGTCAATGGCAGGTCCGGCAGACTCTGCCGAAATCATCGTATGGATCATCGGAAGCTGTTTTGCCCCAAGGACATTGCAATGACATTGCTCCATGCCTCGGTGACATTATCAGTGCTGAAAAGGAGAGAATGATTGACTCTCTGAAATGCAAATCTGCGGAAACACCTCAATCGTTTGGTATCTGTTCCAAGATCTGGGGAACAGCCCCAGAGCCATAAAGCCGCTGAGGAACGTGATAGAAGACTCGATGGTCCCGGACATCGCGAAATTCGGCGATTTCTACCGCTTCAAAGCAGATTCGGATTATGGCAGTCTCATTTTCTGAAGGCGAATTCAAAAAAGACGTCAAGTCCGGCAAGAGCTGCCAGAACGGTCTCAGGGAGCGACGTTTGCCCGCAATCGGTGCTTTTGCGTGACGATCGCATGATGCGTCCAATTTGCCACAACAAATTTCAGGTAAATATCTTACAGAATTTCCACTCAAATTCTCATGCTACATGCCCACCCCGCAAACTTTGCCCAAACAACGCACCCAAACATCTTCGTGATCGGCAATATCTGCTGTTCACGTCAGCAACCACTGAAATATCGCCCCAATAACCGTCAGAACCCGCAAGGTTCACCTCATCCCGACAAACAGAAATAGCCGAATAACGAGGAGACGCACTACATTCGTCATTGTCCGCGCTGTTGGAACCGGCGGATGTCGTGCGAGTTTTGAGGCTAGGGCTCATGCGGGCCCACGGGACGGAGTCACCCAAGCCAGTTCTGGTGGAGAGAGGCGTCCATGCATCGTTTGAAAGTCAGTCTGCTGTGCCTGTTGTCGTTCACTTTCACAGGCGCGGTCTATTCCCAGTCTGGGGATCAGTCAGACACGGCCGGCACGGCCTCGTATAACCAGTCGCAACTCAGCCTGACCGGGGGGGTGACCCCTGGTCCGGGAACCTACTTCACACTTCGTCATATGACGGGTGACGGAGTCGGTTACCAGGGGAGTTACTCCAACCTGGGGGCATTTATCCCCTATTGGACGGACGACAACACCATCCTGGCACCAGACATCCGGCTGATGATCGGGAACAACAGCACCGTTGGCGGGAACGCAGGCCTGATCGGCCGACGTTACTTCGACAATGTTGACCGGATCTTCGGTGCGGCAGCGTTCATCGATGTCGACCAGAGCTCCTATCACAATACCTATCACCAGGCGACATTCGGCCTGGAAACATTGGGACAGTACTGGGACGCCCGAATGAACGTTTACTACGTTCCCGGGACCCAGGACAAGTTCCTGTCCAATGGAGCAGCTCTCTGCGTGACAGGTGATCCACGCTTCGCGGGCAACAGCATCGTCTTCAGCGGTCAACAAGGGGTTCTGCGTGAAACCGCCATGAGCGGGATGGACGCCGAATTCGGTATGCCGCTGATGCAGCAGTTGTCGTGGTTGCGACTGTACGGCGGTATGTACTACTACCGCGGTGCTCAGGTTGCACCAGTGCCGGTTGATGCTCCAATTCCGAATACGGTTGCCAACGACACCTTCGGTTTTCGTGGCCGACTGGCGGCATTTGTCAGTGATGATCTGAAGCTTGGTGTCCAGGTGACGACCGACCAGATCTGGGGAACCAACGTCAATGCGACCGTCGAATTCATGTTTTCGGGATTCAAGCCGACTCGCTACTTCCCGAACTTCTCGACCCGCGAACGTATGCTGGCCCCCTGGGAACGTAACTGGAAGGTTGCTGTCAGCCAGTACGGCACGGCACAGAACACCGACGTGGTTGCGGTCAATCCGACAACAGGCAAGCCCTACTTTATCGCATTCGTCGATGACCTGAAGACACCAACTCCGGGTGGTGGTGACGGAACGTTTGAGAACCCATTCAACAGCTTCAACCATCCGAACGGCATCGCCGGTGCAGACATCATCTATGTCGATCGCGGGACGTCGACCGCCGCCAATCCTTATCTCGGCACGATGAAACTGTTTGACAGCCAGATCCTGGTGGGAGAAGGGGGCAGCATCGCTCCGATTCCGCTCCTCGCCTCGTATGGTGCCTGTTCCGTCAACGGCAACTTTACACTGCCTGGCCTGGATGGAAGCGGGAACTACCCGTATGTCAGCAATCCGAACGGCAATGCTGTGACGCTCGCCAACAACAACGAAGTCACTGGCTTCCATATCATCAACTCAGCGGGCGACGGGATCTTCGGCAATGGCGTTACCAATGCCAACCTGCATAACCTCGACATCACCGGTAATGCTGGCCGCGGCATCAACCTGGTCAACACCTCAGGCAGTGTTGCGTTCCAGAACGTCAACACCAGTAACAACGTTGGGGGCGGGATCTTCCTGTCCGAAACCAACAAGAGCCTGAACACCAGCTTCCTGAATGTCACCGCCAATGACAACGGTGGCCGCGGGATTGATATCAACGGTAACGGTGGTGCTGTGACTCTGACCGCGACTGATGGCAATCAGCCTCTGCAGGCCAGTGGGAACGGCCTGGACAACCTGGCAATCACACTGCTGAACAATGCCAACTTCGCAGGAAACATTGTCGGCGGAACATTCAACAACAGCGTCAACGGCGACGGGATTCTCTTCTCGCAATCCGGCGGGACGGGGGTCTTCAACGTCACTGCGTCGCAGCTCAATGGGAACGGGGTTGATGGTATTGGTCTCTTCGGTTCCAACGGCAATCAGTCAACGATCAACATTATCGACAGCCAGTTGAAGCAGAACGCTCGTGACGGGGTACACCATGTCCTGACGAACGTTTCCACTCATAACCTGACGCTGGACCCCTCGGACATCAGCAGCAATGGTCGCGACGGCTATCACTACGAAGTGTCAGGCCTGTCGACGTTGACCGACGTGATTGCTAACAATCTGATGGTCAGCAACGGGCGCAGTGCCTTCTTCGGCCTGGTCGATACCTCGAAGGTCGATCTGACGATTTCAGGGATCGTTGCGACAAATTCCGGGCAAAGTGGATTTGCACTCGATGCCACGAACAGCAGTCTCTACAACGCGACTATCACGAACAGTGTCTTCAGCAACAGCGGGGCTAACGGCTTCATCGTGGCCTCGCGCAATGGTTCGAACACCGCTCTCAACCTGCTGGGTGTGACCGACGACAGCAATATTCAGAACGGTGTCGCCTTCCAGGCTGACAACGCCGTCCTGACATTCAACGCCGCGACATCGACGTTCAGTAACAACTTTGCGAACGGCATCGTCGGCCAGGTCGTGAATGCAGGAACGACAAACCTGTCAGTCAGCGGCGGGTCGCTCATCAATAACAATACGCAGAACGGTGTCTTCGTCACAACGACCGGTCTATCGAACATTGTTGCTTCGTTTGATTCCACAGCGATCAACAACAATACGACTGGTAACGGGATTCGGTTGAGCATGGACAATTCGCCAGCGAGCAGCCTGTCGCTGACGGGAACGACTTCGCTGAACGACAACGGTGGCAACGGTCTGCTGATCGATGCCTCCACGAACACCGTGTTTACACCAACCATTGTTGGGACTTCGATCCAGCGGAATGCCCTCGATGGTATCAAGCTGAATGTCAACAGTGGCTCTACCGTTGGTACCCTGTCGAGCGCAGGTGTGATCAGCAATTCGTTGATCCTGGACAACAATCTGAATGGTGTGGAAGTCAACGTTGCGGGAGTTGGCAGCACCAGCACACTGGTACTGAGCAACGATCAGATCACCAATACTGCGGGTAAGACACCTCAGCAGATTGGCTTCCTGTACAACGTGACGGCTGGTGGAAACCTGAACGCTTCGCTGGGTGGCGGGACAACCCTGGCGAACCATGCCGCGAACGCCATCAACGGAACAGTGGTCGGAACCGGCGCTGCCGGATCGTCCAAAGCAACGATTCTTCTCGATCGCGTGAATGCCAGCGGCAACACCCAGAACAACAGTGTTCTGTCCGTCAGCAACGGCGGCTTCATGAACTTCACCGCCCAAAACCTGTCGGACTTCTCACGCAGCGTGAATGGCTCGGGGATGGTTGCCAACGTCTCAGGCGTGAACTCCACGATGTATGTGGAACTTGAGGACACCGCTCTGGACACCAACGCGCTCGTGGGCTTCAGTGGCAACGTGACCGAAGGTGTGGCTCCGGGTGTCGGCCAGACAGGAGCATCCCTCAACGTCTGTCTCGACGGTTCCAGTGTTTCGAACAACACGCTGCAGGGGATTCTGGTCAACGCCAGTGGACCAGGTGCAACCGCCTCGTTCGGCGTGGGGACGACCACACCAGGTTCCGCCTCAAACGTCAACTTTAACGGCAGCGAAGGTGTGCTGGCGAACGCGATCAACGGCGGGATTGTCAACTTCCGTTCAGTTGGCTCGCACTTCGACAGCAACGGCCAGACCGTCGCTTCGGATGGCTTGAACTTTGGTGGAAACAACGGAACGATCCGAACACTGTTCTACGGTGGATCTGCGGACAACAACACCCGGAACGGCTTGCGCGTCGGACCGGTCGCGCCCAATCTTTCGACGAACAATTCTGATCTGACCGTCAGCCTTGGTAATGGCTTCTCAGCTTCCAACAACACCGGGTACGGCCTGGTGATGGATGGAACGGGTGCCAACAGTGCCAACCTGATCAACGATCCGAACAGCGCCCCGATCGTGCTGACCGGGAACGGCCTGGGAGCGGAGAACCTGAATTTCGCATCGGCGAACCAGGTCTTGTTGCAGTTGCTCGGTTCGTTCAGCAACAGCCCGGGTGATGGCGTCAACCTGACGTTTAACAACATCACCACCGCCATCGTTGCAATTAACGGCCTCGGCAATGGGACGATTGACAACAATGCCGGCAACGGTATTCACGTAACGATGAACAACGTCCAGAACACCGCCATCACGGTTTCGGGCTACAGCAGCATCAGCAACAACGGCCTGAACGGGATTCTGCTCGACATCAACGGGTCGGCTCCAGGAACGCCAACATTGGCAGCCATTGAAATCGCCGGTATCCCTGGCGGCACATTGATGGCGAACAACCAGTTGAACGGTGTGAACATCAACCTGCTCAACACGACGCTGGTTGATCCATTCAACAGCCTGCCCGGTGTCAACCTGACCTCGCTCACGTTGACGGACAACGACTCACTCAACGCCTGTATCCCACTGGCCGTGGTGCTGCCACCTGGCCAGGGATTGACCCCGACCGCAGCTTTGAACATCACGGGCTTGAATGTCCAGAATTCCGGGGCCAGCGGTGGAACGGGTGGAATCACGGTTGCCGGAACTGATACCACGATTGTGCCAAACGACACGTTCATCACGAACAATATTGTTAACGGAAGTGTGAACGGGCCTGGAATCAGCGTCTCATTGAACGAAACGGTGGCTCCGACCGGACCGATCGCCAATGGCGTGACGATCAGCGGCAACACTGTCACGAACAACAATGGCAACGGCATCACGTTCAGCGTCACGAATGCGGTTCCGATCAACGTTGCGACGGCCGACAACCTGCACATTGACAACAACATTGTTAGCAGCAACAACGGTGATGGAATTCTGGTGAACCTGGACAGTCCTGCCGGCTCGGTGACGACGGCAAACGGAATGCAGTTCAACGGTAATACAATTACTGGAAACATCGGGAATGGTCTCGACCTGCTGCTCAGCAGCACCACGGTGACCGGGTTCACCTCGACCAACATGACGATTGCCAACAACGACCTCAACGGCTGGAATCTGATCATGACCAATGCCAGCGGGATCACCGGTGGCAATATCACGAATGCTTCGATTCGTAACAACGGACTCGACGGGATCAACGTCGACGCCACTGACGGAACCGCATCGCTCTTCGGTGATACGGTGGGTGGTCCAATCAACTTCACCACGTCCCAGATCATCGACAACGGCCAGAACGTGGCTGGTGCCGATGGACTGCGGTTGCGTCTGTTCGGTGGATCGAGTGGTAACATTCAGTTCAACTCGTCCCTGATCGGCAACTCGGTTCCAGCCGCCACTCAGACGAACGGATTTGACTTCATCCTCGGTTCGGGAGCGTTCCCAGGTGGCAGTCTGACCACCGCATTCCTGAACAGCAATGTCTCTGGAAACGATGCTGACGGGATACTCGGCGTGATCAACGGGACAGGTGTGGCTGGCCAGTCGTTTGCCGACATCTCGCTGAGCAACAGCAAGGTGCAGGTCAACAACCTGGCTGGTATCAACCTGGACGTCAACAACGCTGGTCGCCTCGGCTTGATCATCGACAACAACAGCCTGGTGGACACCAACGGCAGCGACGGGGTACGAATCAATGCGACCGACGCGAACACCAGCGTCGCGGGCTTCATCCTCAATTCGTCCCTGACCAACAACGGCCAGGCAACCCCACCCGGACTGGGTAATGGTTTGACCGGCAACTTTGACAGTGGTGCGACGGGTACCTTCACGGTGACAAACGCCACGATCGGCAATACGGCAGTGGGTGGTGCTCAGCAGAACGGCCTGCTGTTCAACGTCAATCAGAACGCTGTCGCCACCGCGACCAACGTGAAGCTGGACATCCTGACCAGCACGTTGTCGAACAACGCGGTCAGTGGTCTGGCAGGCAACATCACCGGCAACAACGTCGGACTCAATCCAACGACCGGAATGCAGATCACGCTGGACCAGTCGACACTGGATCAGAACGGTGGCAACGGTGCCGCATTCCTGGTTGACAACGGTGCCTTGCTGCAGATGTCAGTTGACAACAGCTTCATCACCGGCAGCGGTCAGAACGGGATGTTCGTTGACATCAGCGACGCCTTCTCGCTGGCTGCGATCGACATGGCAGATTCTCAACTGAACAACAACGGAACAATCCTGTTCCCAGGTGACGGCTTCAACGCCACCGTTGCTAACGGTGCCACATTGAATGTCTGTGCGGAAACGACAAACGGCTTCCTGCAGAAAATGAGTTTCTCGGGGAACACTGGCGACGGATTCGACGTGATTGTCAGTGACCTCGGGTCCCGTTCCGACATCGACTTCCACAGCGTGATCGCCGGGGCGAGTGCTGCGGACGGATTGCTCGGCAACACCCTGAATGGAGCAAACGTCTCTGTGTTCGACGGCGGCGAATTGAACTTCCGAGCCAACACATCTCACTTCGATGGCAACCAGGGAGCTGGTCTGCTCGGTTCGGTCAACAATCAGAATGGCCAGAACACGATGGGCCGGTTCCGCATCATCGGCGGTACGGCTGACAGTAACCTTGGCGATGGCTTCAGCCTGACTGCAACCAACACGACAATTATTCCGATCGGTGTTGCCACCTTGACAGCCCAGTTCCAGGCCGACGACCTCGGCACAGGGATTTCGGCTCAGAACAATGGCGGCTTCGGCTTGAACTTTGTTGCCTCAAATCTGGTCCCACCTGGAGGCGGCATTGTCGGTAACCTGCTGATGACTGGCGGCAGCACGCTGCTGGGTAACGGTGCCGGAACCTTGAATGTGAACATGAACGGTGCTGACCAGGCCATCATCGGTTTGTCTGGAACGTTCAATGGCAGCACGACGGGTGACGGGATCCATATCGATCTGCAGAACATCACCGGCCTGGCCCTGGTTTCACTGCAAGGCCCAGGTGAAGTCCGCAACAATGCGGGTGACGGGATTGATGTTTCGATGACGAACGTCGCTCAGGGTGGCGTCTTCATCGGTGGTTTCTCGGATGTCAGTGACAACGGAACCGGCTTGAACGGACTCATCGGACAGGACGGCATCAAGGTCACGATGAGTAACGTGGCACTGGGTGCTGTTACGATCGACGCCCAGACCGCAACGTTGCCTGCCAACATCATGAATGTCAGCAACAACACTGGCAACGGTGTGAATGTGATCGTCAACAATGGCAGCGTGATCGACAACACCGCCTTCAACGGGGTGCTGGGAGCCAACCTGGTTTCTGTCATCGAGTACATCGCACCCGATGCACCTTGTCCGACACCACTGCCAAATCCACTTCTCAACACGATCAACGTCAACGCCAGCACCGCACTGGGAATCGCGTTCACGCCAACTCTGGCAATCCAGAACCTGAACGTCGACAACAACGGCAACAACGCCAACAGCACGGGTGACGGCATCGTCCTGACCGCTGACACCCTGGCCCAGATCGTTGGTACCCCAACGATCAACAACAACACGATCACCAACACAGGACTGAATTCAACCCAGAATTCCAGCGACGGAATCCGGGTGAACATCCTTGGCAATGCTGATGTGCAGAGCGTGGACCTGGTGACCAACGACATTGAATCCAACAACGGTAACGGCATCAATGTGATCGCCAACCTGGCCCCGACGCTCTCTTCGCTGAACATCTTCGACAACACGATCCTGAACAACACGGGTGGGCTGGGAACAACCGGAAACGGGATTGTCGTCAACCTGATCGACGCCAGTGCTCTGGCCACGATCACGGTTGATCGGAACGATGTCGAAGGAAACAATGGCGACGGCTTCCAGATGTTGAACCCCAACACCGGTGCAACGAACCTGGCCGTCAACTTCACTCACAACCAGTTCATCAACAACGGTTCGATCGTTCCGCCATCCGCTTCGACCACTTATCCGGCCGGGGGAATGGGGATCGACGTCGTCCTGAACAATCTGAACGCGACCACGACCACGATCAACGTCCTGAGCGATGCCAACGGGGTCAACACGATCTCCAACAATGCCAGCTTCGGACTGTTCCTGCAGGCGACCAATCAGGCCCTGTATAACCTGAACGTCACTGGTACCGGTGCTCGCAACGTCTTCGATCAGAACACCGACGCCGGTATCGCGATCGTTGGTGGATCGTTCGTCAATCCGAACAGCTCACTCGATCCGACCAAGTTCTCGGTCGGTAACGTGAAGATCGACAACGTCAACATTACCCGCACGATTCTGGGAAGCCATCCATCACTGCCGAACTACCCGTTCAGCGGCGACGGTATCGGTGTCCTGATGCAACAGTATGCTCAGATGAACTCGTTCGTCATCGGCAGTGCTGCTGCTCGTAACACGACACTCGCCAACAACGCGGGTGACGGTCTGCGAATCAATGCGATCGAACAATCGCAGTTCCGCCAGACATTGGCGAACGGAACGACGGCTGTCACCCCACTGGGCCAGGCCACAATCCTGTTGCAGCAGATCGATGCCACCGGGAACACCCGCAACGGTATCGATATCATTCGTCGTGACAACGCCCTGTTGTCATGGGACGACAAGGCCAACCCAGCGGCGGCTCTGTTCCAGCTCGGCAACGAATTCAGCTGGCAGGCGATTACTGACACCGGGTCGTTCATCCACATCAACGACGTGATTGCAACCGGCAACACGATCAACGGTTTGAACATCTCGACGACGAACGCTCAATTCCCGATCACCCGTGTCGACATCATCGATACGAACCCAGTCGTGATGGCTTACAATCCCAAGACCGTGGGTCACAGCGTCTACGATTCGAACACCGGCCGCGGGATGCAGTTTGTCGCCAGTGCCGACTCGATCCTGGTCGTCAATGCCCGAGACACCTCGGCCAGCGACAACCGTGCCGGTGGTATCCTGGTTCAGACCTTCAACCGGGCAACGTTCGGCGACGTCTTGACTGCCACTCCGCTGGGTGATCCGACCTCGGACAACAGCATCCGATCCACATTCAACGGGATGCTGATCAGCGGCAACGGCCGTGCAAACCTGAACGCGAATGCACACGGCTTCGAAGTCCAGGCGAACGGTGGGACCGATCCATTCAATGTTTCGAGCTCATCAGTGGTAAACATTTCGATGACCAAATCAGCCACCAATGGTCGTAACACGTTCGACAGCAATGGTGGCGATGATTGGCGAATCACCGCCAGCCGATTCAGCGACAACTACTTTAATCTGAACCGGATCGATATGCGTGACACCTCCTTCGTTCATCTGAATAGCGACGGGATGCATGTTGTGACGACAGACGGTTCACAAACGCGAATTGACTTGACCAACACCAGCATCGGATATCCGACAGCCAGTTCAACGCAAACGGGTTTGTCGGGTGACGGTATCGATGTCCTCACAACGGCCGGGTCCTCGCTGAATCTTAATGTTGGTAACACCCTGGCGTTGAATCGCTTCGGCGACGGGATCGCTGCTGGTGCAGCAGACCCAGTCAACGCACCAGACGTTTCGATCTATGGAAATCGGCTGAACGGTATTGTGATTCGCGGGCAGTCGGCTTCACAATTCGTAGGCAACGTGTTTAACACTGCAAGCCGGTTCAACGGAAATCGTGGATATTCGGGCGAACTGCAAGACTCGAACCAGAGCATCCATACGATCGACCACTCGCTCTTCAGCGACAACAGCTTCGAAGGGATCGCGATGATCACCAATGCGAGGAGCCAGAGTGGCGGAAGCGTGGATATTCCGAGCCTGTTTGATGGGCCTGCATTTTCTACAGGCTATCAGTTGTATAACTTCCTGAATCTCGGCCACACGACTGAGGCCTCATTCACGTTGACGAATACACGGGTTGAAAACAACGGTTCGGCAACGCCGTATGTCAACAGCACCCAGAACGTCAACGGCTTGGAAATCGATGTCAGTACTCGGACGTACTTTGCTGCAGACATTCGAAATAACACCTTCCACGGTAACACGCTGGACGATGTGGCAACGGCCTCATTCACGGCAACATCAGGTGGCTTCAACGCGAATGGAACGATCGCTGGCGCGGCACTCAACACACCAGGTTCGATCGACAGAGCCACAATCGATACGATCTTCCTGGAAGATACCGCTCAGTTGGATATGAGATTTATGCACAACGTTGGGGACCAGATCAGTGTCTCTTCGGGCGGTTCCAACAACCCGAACATGGGTGCTGGTGGCGCTCGCCGAACCGATCCAAACACGAAAACTACCGGACAACAGCAGACGGCTCTCTTCCAGGTTAACGCCTATCATTACGATGTCGTGAGTGCCGTGACCTCGAATAATGTCTTCTCTGGAACCAACATCGTGCCACTCGACGGTGGTCCTGTCGGGGCCGTTCAGGATCCAGTGAACTTCCCGGGATCTGCTACCTTCCCCGGGCCAATTATTGCTCCTCGAAACCTGCAGGCCGCACTGGTCAATCAGGCGAACTTCTACACCAACCCGAATGCGAATCCACCAAATCTCCTCACACCTACAGCGTTTACCCAAGTCCGAGTTGACAATCTCACAACCACGGTTAACGGTACCAACAACAATGGGGTGATTGCCTACACGGCTGGTGGCCAGTTCACTTTGGCTGGTGCTGGTTCGGCGGGGGTCGCTGTTAACGATGTCATCCGAGTGCACCTGCTCGACACCAACACCTTCAACCAGTTCGGTGTCGCACAGAACGTCGAAGGGGCGTTCAACGCAGGCTTCGGAACGGGGCACCTGGTCAGAATCGGGCCCGGTCAGACAAATCCAAACACCGGGACATACTTCACAACCAACAACCTGGCACCTTACTTCGATTGGCCATCGGCTTCGTTCCCACCAAACTAATGGTGTGAGACTGCCAGCCTGCTGACTTCCAATCCCACCCGCGTCGGAAACGATTCGGGTGGGATTGATGTTTTATGCGTCGGGCTAATCCATCGGGTCGCAGAGAACGCATCGCATAATCGGTCGGCCGAGTCTGGACTGAGGCTCTGCGAAGGAAGACCCGGCCTTCACGTGGAGCCCACATTCCGGGACTTCGCGAAGACGCTCCAGTCCCGGCCACCCCCCCCGTCTGTTCGAGTGGCAGTTGGGCAGCCATCGTCAGGTACATCTTAGGGCATGGCTCGACCAACGCGGGAGGACCTGGCATCGGGTGGCCGGGTCTGGACTGAGGCTTTGCGAAGGAAGACCCGGTCTTCGTGTGGAGCGCACATTCCGGGACTTCGCGAGGACGCTCCAGTCCCAGCCACCCCGATCCGTTCGAGTCCCGGCCACACTATGATACTCATCATTGCTGCTTCAGTTGCCACTCCGCCAATTGACGAAAGCTCACGTACATGAAGTTTGGCGAATACACTGCAGTACGATATCATCTTTCCTTGCATGAACAGAAAACGTCAATGCCGACCGATTCATGAGGCCATTCGATGGATTTCAAATCAAGACTGCATCGCCCAAGAGCGTACAATGATCCGGGCCATGCGCATGAATTGACGTTTTCCTGTTTTCGACGATTGAAGATGTTGTCAAAGGATCGAACCTGTCAGTGGCTGGCAGATGCAATTGCAATTGCCTGCCGCGATCTGAACTATTCTCTCTGGGCCTACGTATTCATGCCCGAACACGTTCATTTGATCGTTTGCCCCCGTGAACGTGCGTATGACACGTCTGAATTCCTGCGACACGTTAAGGAACCTGTCAGTCGAGAAGCAGTTTTGTTTCTGAAACGCGAATCACCAGAATGGTTGTCGCGCATCCAGGCGATACACGGCTCTTCAGTGAAACATCACTTCTGGCAACCAGGTCGAGGCCATGATCGAAACATTATCAGAGGAAGGACTCTTCAGCAGATGATTGAATATGTCCATTTGAACCCCGTTCGGCGAGGTTTGGTGGAGCGAATTTCGGAGTGGAAGTGGTCCAGCGCAGGTTGGTTTGAGGGGACCGGACTGAATTCACTTCGACCGGATCCCATTCCATCAGACTGGCTGGAAGATGCCGTCGGGTGAATTGAGCGGCAATTGGGCGTCGGGTGGCCGGGTCTGGACTGAGGCTTGTCGAAGGAAGACCCGGTCTTCGTGTGGAATGCACATTCCGGGACTTCGCGAAGACGCTCCAGTCCCGGCCACCCCGGCCACCCGGTCCGTTCCAGTCCCGCCCCCCGTCTGCGTGTTGTCACGGCGCTGGCGAAGGGAGATCAATGCCATCGAACATGGGTGTGGGCGCGCGAGGCAATGGCAGGATGTCCCCAGGTGCCATCTCCCCCTCAGGACCAGGTTGAGGATTCACATGCTTGTTCGCGCGAGGACGTTCTGTCGTCCTCGAATTTCCGGGAGTCAAGAACGCCGAGATGTACGGATTCGATCCTGAAGTCCGAGCAGCGGCCTCCAGGATTTCACTGCCGCGAGGGTCGTCGTTGAAGTGCAGCATCAACCCCAGCAGGAATAACCGATTCACATCTCGAAGGTCTTCCTGAGCCCAGTTTGCGATGGGAGGCAGAATCGTCTGCATTCCCTGATTATCGGGGCCGAAAATTGCCGGAAACAATTCGCCCGACTGTGGGATCGTGGGGTCAAGATCGATGCTGCGTTTGAATTCCCGAATGGCCGAAGCGAACTGCTTCATGGCTGCGAAGGCCAGGCCCAGCCGAAAGTGAGCTTCCGGACGTTCCGGAGCCTGATCGACCGAATTGCGATAGTGCACATACGCCTGAGGCCAGAAGTGTTGACGCAGTTTTTCGTCTCCCAGTCGCTGCTGTTCCAGGCTGGAACGTCGAGCTCCGGGAGGCGATTGTGGCTGACGGGTCCGTGGGGCCGTGTGCGAAGCCTGACGTGCGGGAGCTGAACCCGGAATGGCTGGTCCCATCAATGCTCCCGGCTGCGGCGGACCTGAAAGGCCTGGTGGAATCCCCGGTGGCATCGGAGCAAATGGACCGGGAAAACCGGGCATCAATGGCCCTGTGGGGTTCACATAAACGCCGGAACCGAGTGGCGGCGGAAATGGCAGACCGTTTAAGGATGAGATTCCGATCACTCCCTGTGTCGGCATGGTCCCCCCCAGCGACAGACCTGGCCCGCCAAAATATCGCTGCCACGGAAGCTGGTAGTTCAACTGATATTCATAGACCGTCTGCGTCGGTACTGTGCTGAATACCGGTTGTTGGGCCGTCGCAAAGTGTTGACTTCCGGCAACGATCACGATGGCGATCCACGGAAGACGGTTCATGTTGCACCTGGCTGGAAAGAGAGCGTTTTGCACAGTATGGATTATCAAGTCCCCGCAAAACCGCCGTCAATTCGTCATTTCTTCAGTCTGCTCTAATTTCAGAAACACGCGCGAACCACCGTGATTTGGCGATTCCCTCGACGCGTTGCGAAATGGCAACATGCCTCCCTGTCATTGATTTGTACTTTGCCTGCCTGATCTTACTCGCGGTAATCCTTGTCGATTTGGTGCCGCTTTGCGAGAATCCCGCTGTCAGGAAACGGGATGCAACCCGGGACGGCGAGTGAGACGACGGATTTGATTTGATCCAACAGGAAGGATGCCTCGACATGGCTCGGCTAGTAATACGCGCCGCTTTTGCGGTTGTCTGTAGTGCCGCCCTCTGGACTTGCGGTTGTTCAACCTCCAGTACGCCACCCAGCAAGTCAGGCACGGCAACTGGCGACAAGGGGACCGGTACTGATGCAGGCACGACCTCGTCGGGGCAGGATGTGAATGCAGCGGGCAAAGACGCCGTTGCAGCACGACCGGGCTACTGGGAAGACTATAAGGATGTCCCCAAATACGAAATCATGACCGAAGTCAATGGGATCAAGATCCCTCGACTGAAGTCGGCCGGACAGAATTTGAATTTGACCGGCAAGATTCCCGCGGATGTCGGCAACAAACATGCAGCCGACAAACCGGGCGAACCAACTTCCGGCGATACCCTGACCGTCCGGTTTCCTTCTGAACCGAAAGTGTTGAATCCGATTACGGAAGCGTCCGCTGTCCAGACGTATATCGGCGTCTATTTCCATGAAGGACTTGCTCGACAGAATCCGGAAACCTTCGAGTACGAGCCGCATATCGCTTCAAAGTGGGTCATCGAAGATTCCGTCAAGCTCTCTGCCGACTATCCGGGACTGGAACGACGCGTCGCTCTGGAAGGGGCTGCTCCGGCCACCAGTCTCGAAATCGAATACACGATGCCGGTTGCCGAAGAAGGGAAACCGGCTGAGGCTCCACCAGTTGTCACCGTCACCACGTCGGACAAGAGTGGCAGTCCGCTGGATGGGGTCTGGGTGGGGGTCTACCCGATCGGCAAGATCGAGGGTGCTGCCACCATGGGCTATCACTTCTGGAGTGAAAAAGGAGGCAAGGTCCAGATCTCGTCGCTTCCTTCCGGGAAATACACGGTCAAGGTGGGGTCCGAGGTCTTCGGCAAGGCTCAGCGGCAGGCGGATGGGTCGCTCGTCGTGACACCTGCGACGCCGGAAAACCCGCTGCATGCCACTCTCAAGGGTGAACCCAGCCTGACGTTGAAGGCTGAAGATTTCACCGATGTCCATGAACAGACGTACTACACCTATTACCTGCGTGACGATGTGACATGGTCCGATGGAACCCCATTTACAACGAAAGATATCGAGTTCGGTTATACGCTGCTGAACAGCCCTTCGGTCGACGGTGACCACATCCGGACCTACTACGCAGATCTGATCGAATGCAAAGCACTCAACCCTCTCGTCGTTCGCATGCGTTATCGCCAGCAGTATTTCAAGGCGTTTGAGTTCACGTATGGAATCACCCTTTTCACCCCCCCCTTCCATTACTTCGAAAAGATCTTCAAGGAGCAGGGACGCGAGCTGACTCTGCAGCCGCTGACCCCGGACGCGGAGAAAGCAGAGAAGAAAATCAGTGCTCACGGGGCCGAATTCGGGAAGTTCTTCAACACCGATTCCCGCTACAACCGCAGTCCGATGGGGACCGGTCAGTACATCGTCGACAAATGGGAAAGCAAGGATCGTGTCGAACTGGTCCGCAATCCCAATTACTGGAACAAGAAACTGGCAGGACACGTCGACAAGATCATCGTCAAGTTCATCCCTGACCAGGTCACGGCCATGAAAGCTCTGAAGGCAGGCGAAATTGACTTCTTCTACGACATGTCTCCGGAACAGTATTTCGAAGACTGGAAGCAGTACGACTCGCCGCGCAAGGACGACTTCGTGCTGGCTTCGTGGTATTCCCCGATGTTCAGTTATTTTGGCTGGAACTTTCTGGCCCCGCAATTTCAGGATCGCCGGGTCCGCATCGCGCTGGCCCTGTTGATGGACCGCCAGGACTTTGTCGACACCAAGCTGCATGGTGCGGGCGTTGTTGTATCGGGAACACAGTACTACTTCGGTCCCGGATATGATCGTGAAGTGGCTCCGATCGGATATGACCCGGAAACGGCTCGCGAACTCCTTTCCGATGCTGGCTGGATCGACACCGACAATGACGGAATCCTGGATAAGGACGGAAAGAAATTTGAAGTCGTCCTGCGACTGGCTCAGGGGCGTGCGATCAACGTCGCCCGGTGCGAAGTACTGCAGAAGAACCTGAAATCTGTCGGGATCGATCTGCAGATCCAGCAACTGGAATGGGCATCGTTCATCGAGAAAGTTCGAGCCAAGGAATGCGACGTCATCACACTCAGCTGGGCCACACCCGTCGAAAGTGACCCGTTCCAGATCTGGCACAGTTCACAGGCGGGTCGCAGCAAGCGTGGCAGCAATACGATTTCGTATGCCAATCCTCAGGCCGATTCATTGATCGAAATGCTGCGAGTCACGCTGGATGAAAACAAGCGGAAGCGGATTCACCAGTCATTCCATCGGCTGATCGACAGCGAACAACCCTATATGTTCCTGTGGATCCCGAAAGAATTTGGTGTCTATCACAAGCGTTTCCGCAACGTGAAGTGGTATCGCCTGCGACCCGGATTTGATCTCTCGGAATGGTATGTCCCCAAGGACGAACAATTGCACTGATCTGCTCATTCGGCGGGACGATTCCAAACCAATTGAGGTCTTGTTACTGACGGGGTCGCATGGCACGTTATCTGATCAAACGCCTGTTGCTGATGTTTCCGACATTGTTCGGAATCCTGGTGGTATCGTTCTTTGTGATTCGACTTGCACCCGGCGATCCCGCGTCCCAGAAATTTGGTGGAGTGGGTCAGGCTACGGCCGGAGTGAACGCCGAGCGGGGAACCGAAGCCGCCGAGAAGCAGTTCCGGGCACGATGGGGATTTGATCGCCCGTTGATTGTTCAGTTCGGTCTTTTTCTGAAGCGTCTGGCAACGGGTGATATGGTCAGCTTTCAGACGAATCAACCGATCTGGGGCGAGCTGTGGGCGGCACTCAAAGTGACAATGCTGCTTAACCTGATCGTCTTCGTGCTGATCTATGTCGCGGCGGTCCCGCTGGGAATCTTCAGTGCTGCGTACTCCAATTCCCCCCTGGACCGGTTTACCACCCTGGTGCTGTTCATTCTGTACAGCCTTCCATCCTTCTGGGTGGCCGAGATTCTGCGGATGTGGTTCATGGGAACTTTGCCCATCATGGGGTTGAAGTCGCAGAACTTCGCGGAAATGACCACGTTTGAGCAACTCAACGACTATCTCAGGCACATCGTGCTGCCAGTAATCTGCCTGACCTACGGAGGGCTGGCCTATGTCAGCCGACAGATGCGGGCAGGGATGCTGGAGGTGATTCGGCAAGACTACATTCGCACAGCAGAAGCCAAAGGGGCCCGAAAGTCTCGTGTCATCCTGGTGCATGCCCTGCGCAACAGCCTGTTTCCAATCATCACGCTGCTGGCATCACTGCTGCCATTTCTGGTGGGTGGCAGCGTCATCATCGAAGTCGTCTTTAATATTCACGGAATGGGGCTGCTGTCGTACGAAGCTGTCCTGCGACGCGAATACGACATGGTCATGACCACGCTCATGCTGTCAGCAATCCTGACACTTGCGGGAATCCTGGTGTCGGACATCCTGTACGTGGTCGTGAACCCACGTGTGACGTTTGAAGATTCGTAGCCTTACGTTGCGAAGAAAACCTTCTCGGCCGTTTTACGCAGCAGCCACTGTCGATCATCGGCCGAGATGAAGTCGAGTCGATCCCGGACGAGACTGATGGACGCCTTGTAGTTGTTGTTCCCCTGCACCTGATAGGGGGCATCGCTGGCCCACATCAGTCGCTGAGGGCCAAACGTGTCATAAAGCTTCCGGATCATCGGAATCAGTTCCAGATGTGGCGGCTTCTTCTGTCCCAGGGCATAAAACGCCGAGATCTTGACGCTCGTGTGTTTGTGTCGAGCCAGTCGCGTCAGCAACTTGATCTGTTCATCACGCATCTGTCCGTCGACACCAATCCTGGCGAAATGATCGATGACGACCGGCGTTTCTGGATACTTCTCGCACATCGCATCGACCCCCGGCAACTGCTCGGGATTAATCAGGCAGCACATGGCTTGGCGCGTTTCCGTGCCGGTCTTCCACATCTCATGCATACCCGCACCGTCCAGCCATTTCTCTGGCTGCTCTTTGCGGATAAAGGGTGTGATCCGAAATCCCGTGACACCCTGCGGCAACAGCTTTTTCATGGCCGCTCCAGGCCCGGTCGCCTGGTCATCAACCATGCCGACAATTCGAAACCGCTTCGGGTGCCGACGTACGGCATCGACAAGATAAGAGTTGTCAAACAGGTGATAGACCGAATGCTGAATCAGAACGACTCGCTCCACTCCTTCCGGCCGGGCAATGGCCATCAGTTCATCATCGGTAAAGCTTGGTGGATTGAGATCCTTGACGGTCTGGCCAGCGACCAGTGGAAATTTGTCCACTTCGCCCGGCCAGATATGTGAATGAGCATCAATCCATGATCCCTCATCCGCTGCGCTGGTGGAAGTCGCCGCGGCAGCAATTGTACCAACGGCGAGGGAACCGGCTTTCAAGGCATCGCGTCGAGTCATGGGAACGGACTCAATCATGGGAATTCCTTTAAGTGGTATGCCAGTGCAGGCGACTACCAGCGATCATAATCTCACAAGTAGTATATTCAGTAGGGTGGAGACAATGTTACCCACATCTTTGATTTTGTGCTTGCCAGTTGCTGCCGCCATGAATTT
>CAZSTW010000064.1:0-38896 GCA_964609845.1 uncultured Planctomycetaceae bacterium
ACTGAAAATTGCGTCCGTTCGGAAATGACGGCTTGTGAATTGAGAAACGTCGGAGTTGGAAACGGCTATCTTCACGCGGAGCGATGAAGGCTACTTTGGCATGATTTCGGAAACAGTAAAAAAACTCGGCTCGATCTTTGCGCTACTGCTGGCGTTTGTGGACGACGGTGGTCTCGGTTTTCGTTAAACAGAAGGCTGGGACTGGCTGCAATGCTTCTACGAAGCCGTCATCATCATGACAACCGTCGGGTTGTCGGCGACTGCTCAAGCTGAACTGAGTTCGTCAACAAAACTCTTCATTATCCTGTATTTGTTGGTGGGAGTCGGGTTCTTCACCTATTGTGTATCGCAACTGGGGCAGTTGCTGGTGAATCTGCAGGTGCGAGGTTACTGGGAAAGGCGGGCGATGGATCACGCGATCAGGACGTTAACGGGCCACTATATTGTCTGTGGCTTCGGTCGAATGGGAAAAACAGTTTGCCAGTACCTGCACTCGCGCCACAAGCCGTTTATCGTGATTGATGTTGACGCCGAACGAGTCGGGGCGATTTGTCGCGAACATGGCTGGCTGCATCTGGTAGGGGACGCAACGGACGACGAGATTCTGCTGACCGCTGGAATTCTTGAAGCCAAAGCGCTGACGACCGTACTGCCAACGGATGCCGACAATGTTTACGTTGTGTTGTCGGCGCGGCTGCTGAACGAAAAGGTTCAGATCGTCGCTCGAGCCACTGACGAAAAGGCCGTCGACAAGCTGGAGCGTGCCGGGGCGACTCGCGTGGTCAGTCCGTTCAGCAGCGGCGCGATGAAAATCGCGAGGTTTATGCTGAACCCCAGCGTCGAAGATTTCTTCGAAGTGACCGACGATCATGGCAGCCAGTTGGAACTGGCAGACGTCCAGATTTCCGCCAACAGCCCGTGCGTCGGCAAGCGGCTGATGGATACAGATCTGCGGGAAAAGGGAGTGATGGTCGTCGGAATTCGACGAGCTAGTGGTGAACGCCTGATGCCACCACCGGGAACAGCCATCATTGAACCTGGGGACTGCCTGTTCGCATTCGGCAGTTCGCAAGCTGTCAATGAAATGATCAACATGAACGCGAACTCGGATTGAAATACCGATCAACGGTAACACACCATGTCGCTGGACCTGTTTCATCCTGTGATTCAGCAATGGTTTCGTTCTCGCTTTGCCGCGCCGACGGAACCTCAGCGTCTCGGCTGGCCAGACCTGGCTACCGGTCGCGATGTTTTAATCGCGGCCCCGACCGGCAGCGGCAAGACACTGACTGCGTTTCTGGCATCGATTGACCGATTACTGCGACGGGCAGAAACCGGTATTCTTGAGAACGAAATCCGCGTCGTTTATGTCTCACCCCTGCGAGCCTTGTCGAACGACATGCATCGCAATCTGGAAGTTCCCCTTGCCGAGATCCTGGCAGTCGCCGAAGAACGCGGACTGAACATCGCGCCGATTCGCGCTGGCCTGCGTACTGGTGACACCAGCGCCGCCCAGCGTGCTGCCATCCTGAAGCGACCGCCGCAGATCCTGGTGACGACTCCGGAATCACTGTATCTGATGCTGACCAGTCCCAAGGCCCGCGAAAAACTTAAGACCGTCGAAACTGTCATTGTCGATGAAATTCATGCGCTCGTTCGTGATAAACGCGGGTCGCACCTGGCGTTGACCCTGGAACGCCTCGCGGCACTCTGTCCACAACGTCTGCAACGGATCGGTCTGTCAGCGACGCAGCGTCCCATTACAGACATTGCCCGGTTTCTCGTTGGAACCGGACCAGTTTCGCCGACAACAGCAGTCGAACACCTGCCAGCGATCATTGATGTCGGGCACCAGCGGGAACTGGATCTGGGAATCGAAGTTCCTCCCAGTGATCTGGGGACCGTCTGCATGCATGAGCAATGGGCTGAAATCAACGAACGAATTGTCGAGTTGATCAACAGCCATCGCGCCACGCTGATTTTCGTCAATACGCGCCGACTGGCCGAGCGACTGACGCACCAGCTCAGTGAACTTCTGGGGCCTGAAGCGATCAGCAGTCATCACGGTTCACTTGCCGCAGATTTGCGACTCGACACCGAGCGGCGGCTCAAGTCGGGGGAATTGAAAGCGGTCGTGGCGACGGCATCGCTCGAGATGGGACTCGACATCGGCTACATCGACCTCGTCATCCAGATTGGTTCGTCGCGGAACATCGCCACCTTCCTGCAGCGCGTTGGTCGCTCGGGTCACGCCCTGGGCCTGATTCCCAAGGGACGCATGTTTGCACTGACACGCGATGAACTGATCGAGTGCATGGCTTTGATGCGGGCCATCCGGCATGGGCATCTGGACATCGTGCCGATTCCTGTCGCTCCGCTGGATGTGCTGGCTCAACAGATCGTGGCAGAAGTGGCAACACGCGAATGCGGCAGTGACGAGCTGTTCGATCTCTGTCGACGATCAGCGCCGTATCGGAATCTGTCGCGGACTGATTTTGACAGGATTGTGCAACTGCTGAGTGAAGGGATCACCCATTCTGCCGGTCGAAGTCGTGTCTACCTGCATCACGACCAGGTCGGCCGTCGGCTGCGGGCACGGCCCGGGGCACGCATTGCCGCGACCAGTAATGCGGGAGCGATCCCCGAAGTCTTTGCCATCCGTGTGGTGACAGAAGAAGATCACACCGTCGTTGGTTCGGTCGATGAAGACTTTGGGACCGAGAGTCAGGCGGGAGACATTTTTCTGCTGGGGAATACCTCGTGGCGGATTCGTTACTTGCGAGGGGGCGATCTGTTTGTCACCGATGCCGGCGGAGCTCCGCCGACGATTCCCTTCTGGCGCGGTGAGGCCCCCGGGCGCACGTTTGAACTCTCTGACGAAGTTTCGCGATTGCGAGAAGACTTGGAACGGCGGCTGGACGATCCAGAAGCTGCTGAAGTCTGGTTGATGACAGAAACAAATTCAGGACAGTTTGCCGCTCATCAGATTGTGGAATATGTCCGGGCACAAAAGGCTGCGATCGGCTTTCTGCCGTCACAGCATCGCGTCGTCTTCGAACGGTTCTTCGATGAGAGTGGCGGGATGCAGATGGTGATTCACGCCCCTTTCGGCACGCGGATCACGCGAGCCTGGGGGCTGGCGATGCGCAAGCGTTTCTGCCGTTCGTTCGACTTTGAACTTCAGGCGAGTGCTGACGATGACGGAATTGTTTTGTCGCTGGGACCGCAGCACAGTTTTCCGCTGGAAAGTATGTTTGGTCTACTGACTCCACGGAATGTGCAGGAGATGTTTGAACAGGCGGTACTGGCGGTCCCGATCTTTCAGAACCGCTGGCGCTGGAATGCCACACGAGCCTTACAGGTCTTGCGTTCACGTCATGGCAAAAAGGTGCCACCCGCTTTGCAGCGATTTCGCAGTGAGGACCTGCTGACGGCAGTCTTTCCCAAGTTGACGGGCTGCCAGGAAAACGTCGTCGGTGATATCGAGCTTCCCGACCATCCTCTCGTGAAACAGACGATGGATGACTGCCTGTTCGAAGCTCACGATATCGAGGCTTTGAAGGAAGTCTTGCGGAAAGTCGAACGGGGCGAGATCGAATTCATCGCCCGCGACACGCGCGAGCCGTCTCCGTTCAGTTACGAATTGCTCAATTCGAATCCCTACGCCTTCCTTGACGGCGGCGAAGTGGCTGAACGTCGTGCTCGCGCGGTGGCAACGCGTCGATCGCTTTCTGTCGAAAGTGTCGAGGATCTGGGACGACTGGATCCCGAAGCGATTCGGCAGGTCGTCGCCGAAGCGCAGCCGTTGATCCGGAACGCGGATGAGCTTCACGATGCGTTGCTGAGTCGCGGGATGGTCCCAGTCATTGAGGCGTTTGCATGGGAGTCTCACTTCCAGGAGCTTGTCGCTGCGGGTCGTGCCGCCGAAATCGGTGTCCGCGATGCGAGCGGAAGCAACGTTACCGCCTGGGCTGCGACAGAGAGAATCCCGCTGGTGCTTGCGGTCTTTCCCGAAGCCACAGTGACACCCACTGTCATCGTCCCTCCCGAAATTCGACAAGACTGGGAATCCACGGATGCTCGCGTGGCGATGCTGCGCGGTTTGATGGAAGTCTGCGGCCCGGTCACCGCATCCACGGCCGCGGAACGACTGGCGATTACGGAGGGACAGGTAGACGCAGCGCTGGAAGCACTTGAGGGGGAAGGGGTCGTTCTACGAGGGCGATTTACGCCGGAATGCTACGCCGATGTTGCGCAAAGTGATGCGACTCCAGCACTCGTGAAACCCGAAATCGCCCGCCCCGTGGAATGGTGTCATCGCCGACTGCTCGCCCGAATCCATCGCCTGACACTCGACGGATTGAGGAAACAGATCGAGCCTGTCACGGTCGATGTCTACATCCGATTCCTCGCACGGCATCACGGACTGATGGAAGGAAACCGTCGAGCCGGGACAAACGGAGTTTACGAAGCGGTGTCACAACTGCAGGGGCTTGATATCCCGGCAGTCGCCTGGGAGCGTGACATTCTGCCAGCGCGCATCGATCATTATCGGCCAGAACTTCTCGATGAACTTTGCCTGACGGGAGAAGTCGGCTGGGGGCGGCTGTATCCTCCACCGAGGAATCCGGATAAGTCACGTCCCATGGCAAGTCTGACGCGAGTCGCACCGATCTCGCTGTTTCTGCGTGAAGACAACACGTGGTTGACCTCACGCGCACCAGTACCTGATCGTGATGGACTTTCCAGTCCCGCAGAGCACGTTCTGGAAGTCTTGCATGATCGCGGGGCGACATTCACAGCAGATCTACTTACGGCGACTCAGATGCTTCCGTCGCAGATGGATGATGTCCTGGGCGAACTGGTGACTCGCGGCTGGATCACCGCAGATGGATTCGCGGGGTTGCGGACATTGATCGCCGAGAAATCACATAGCGGTCGCGCAGCGGCACATCATCGTGGCGAACGCCGACGGACAACGAGGACCGCTTTGGGACGCTGGTCTCTGCGAGTCGCAATGGATGATTCCTCTCGTCCGTTGGAACCTGCTGGCATTCGGTCGGCAGTGAATGCCGTCGCTGCACCGCCTGACACCCAACTCACCATCACCGTTCCCGAAATCACGAGTACGGTTCAGCGCATTTCTCCTGCGAAAACAGCCACCATCGCCGAAGACTGGGCCTGGCAGTTGATTCGACGCTGGGGAATTGTCTTTCGGGACCTGATCGCGCGCGAGGAAGGAGCCCCTTCCTGGTTTGAATTGCTGCAAGTGCTAAGACGTCTTGAGGCACGGGGCGAAATTCGCGGCGGGCGATTCATCGTCGGTGTGGGGGGCGAACAGTTCGCACTCGCCGACACAATTCAGCAACTGCGACGGCTTCGCGACGAGACGCCAAACCAGGAGATCCTGGTGATTTCAGCTGCCGATCCTTTGAATCTGGTGGGAATCATCACAAGGCACGACCGGGTTCCCCGTACGGCTTCCAATCATGTCGCCTATCTGAATGGTGTTCCGATTGCGACGGTTCAAGGAGGTGAAACGAACTGGCTGCAAGATCGAAACAGCGATGTGGAAAACGCCTTGAACGAGTCGATCCGCCGAGGTGCACATTGAACTGGTGAAATCCAATTGCTCACTGACGGGCGCGTCGTATCCAGCCGAGCGTCAGGACCAGTGCACAAAGCAGCAAGATCGCCGCACCGGAAAGCGGAGATGCTGACCAGGCCCAGGTGGTCAAGGCGGTCAGTCCCAGCAACGCCAGCAGAATTGCGCCGGGAGCAAATTTCCAGGCCATCACCTGTTCGACAATCAGCAGGCAGAATGCGGCCAGAAGCAATGAGCGAGCCAGCCCGCTGCTGGTGCTGACAACTCGCACTTTTTTCTCGGTCGATGCAGGAGTGTCTTCCCATTCTGTCTGATAAGTGAATTCGATTCCGGGCAAGATGTCTGTCCGCAACTCTTCGGGCCTTAGCGATGCCAGATCACTCTCTTGCGGATCTACATTGACGGCAAATGTGTCGGTCCTGCCAACCGGAGGGCCAAGAACCATCTTGTGAAAACCGGCTCGCGTGATTGGCTCAGTCACAACGCTACGACCGTCAGCGGAGGTCACAGGCGACTGAGTCTCACCTCCCGGTGATTGCAGGACCGCAGACACCCGTGAGGCTCGCGTGGCCAGATGGCTTGTCAGGGTCTGGCCGACCAGTGCTTCGCGATCAGACCACCGACTGGAAACAGCGAAGTTGACTGTTTCATGCATCAGCGGGATCAGGCTTTGCCCCCAGACCGCCCACGTACTCCATTCCCGATCAACGGATGTCGTCACGAGCAGAACCCGACCTCGCCCGAACGGCGCTTCGACGATGGCCGGATCGCCAGAACTGAATCTGAGCGCCACGGTCGCGCCACGGTCTTCAAGGACTTGTGTCTTGAAGTACGAAAATGTTTTCGTCAGCTCAAGGCCTGCACCAGGGTTGCCCTGGAAGGGACGAACAATCGGATGAGCAAAGTCACCAGGGGGTTCGAACTCGAAAAACGTTTCTTTCTTCCTGGCATCGCCGACCCGCTCCAGCAGTTTTGCAGGAAGCAATGGGCCCAGATCCCCCTGACGCGCCCCATTGGCCAATTTGTAAAGGATTTCGTTGTAGTTGTCTGGACGAACCTGATCACCCAGGCAGAAGACGACTCCCCCACCCGCCTCCAGATAACCGCGCAGCAACTCCGCTTCGCGATCCGTCAGCATCGCGACATTGCAGAGAAACACGCAATCAAAACGGGCCAGATCTGTTCCCAGCAGATCACCTTCGCGAATGACCGTAGGCCGGATCGGACTGACAGGGGGGCGATTCGGTATGTCCGGTGACAGTGACAGTTTCAGGAAGTCTGTTGCGTTTCCCATCGGCTCTCCCGATGGCTTGCCATTGACCAGCAGGACCTGCAATTCATCACGGACAGGAATGACCATGCGTCGTGAATCATCGACGCGCAGCCCATCAGGCTTCAAACGAACCTCAACACGATGCTCGCCACTGCTGAATGCAGGTGTGAAGTCGACGCGCACATCGGTCTCGGCCGGCAGATCGACCTGTCGAGTATCCGACAGCCGATCATCCAGCAGCAGTTCCACCGTCTGTCCCACAGCTCCCGATGTTGAGAAGTTTCGAATTGTCGTGGAAAGCTGCAGACTGCGACCTGACAGGACAAATCCTTCCGAGGCGCGCAGTCCCGTGATCGCTGTGTTTGCCGTGCCAGGCTGGCCAACATCCAGGAAAACCAGCTTCGCACGCTCGGCCAGCCTCTTCAGGCCTGATTTGACGCGAGTCGCCTCGGACGAATCACGTGGTGCCCAACCTGCTGTCTGCAGATCCGTCAGAAAGTAGATTTCCTTCGTGGTGATCTCGGGAACCATCGCCAGCAGATCATTGATTTCTTCCAGCACACCCGAGATGTCGGCTCGTTCGTCGAGCAAAGGAAGCTGATCGATTTCTTCCAGAACTGCCGCCGGCTGATAGGCGGGTTGTTTGACGATCACTCGCGGGATTGATTCACCAATTCTCACCAGTTGCAGGGCATCTCCCTGTCGCGCGGCGCTGGCGATCTGCCGGCCAATATCCCGCGCGCGGTCAAACCGACTGCGGTCTTGTCCGACGTATCCCATACTGAATGTGGAGTCGATGACAATGATGCGATGTCGAGGTCCTTCTGACCGGAAGTATTCTCCCATCGTTTCGATCGAAGGTCGCGCCAAGGCCATGGCGATGAGCAGTACGATCAACGTACGAACAATCAGCAGCAGAAGTTGTTCGAGGTGTAAGCGGCGGGACTGTTTCTTGGTCGCGGCAATCAGGAACCGCATGGCAGCCCAGGGAACTTCGATGTATCGGCGGCGATGCAACAGATGAATCAGAATCGGCGCGCCCCCCAGCGCCAGCCCCCACAGCATGAAAGGGCTTCCAAATCCGAACGCAAGAATCAGAACTGCGGGCATGGTTCAAAATCGGTTGAAAACGGGGGTGTCCGAGTGAGTACATACGGTACAGGTTGATGAGAATTATGGGAATCATGGGGTTTATGATTCGAGGGATGGACCATTGATTTTTCAGGGAATCAGTGTCGGGTTATGGGTGAATTCACGTAACAGTGTTTTTGACCCATCAGCCGGAATGCGCCAGCGTCCGGTTCGTGTATCAACCGGCGCCAGTTCGGGCAAAATGCGAACCGGACGCCAGGGGGTGGCCGGGACTGGAGCGTCTTCGCGAAGTCCCGGAATGTGCGAGCCACACGAAGACCGGGCCTTCCTTCGCAAAGCCTCAGTCCAGTCCCGGCCACCCGACCGGTTTGTGTAACAAACGGCGCGGGTTCGGGCAAAATGCAAACTGGACGCTAACGCGTTCCGACTGATTGGTTCATGAACTCACCTGGGACGTTGTAAATCAGGGAATTCCCGCCGCAGACGATAACAGGGCGACAGACCGAACCCGGAACCGTTATACTTGCGCGTCAATTTGCCCTGTTGCCTGCTCTTGATCTGGTTGTCTTGATGACTGATGCTCTGTTGCCCCGTCCTGAACTGCTGGCTCCTGCGGGAGATCGCGAATGCATGCGAGCTGCGGTTGAGAATGGTGCGGATGCTGTTTACTTCGGCTTGAACTGCGGGTTCAACGCCCGTGCACGTGCCACGAATATCGTTCCTGGTGAATTGGCCGAAGTCCTGTCCTTCCTGCACCATCGCGGTGTCAAAGGATTTGTCACGCTCAATACCCTGGCGTTCTCTGATGAACTCGCCGAACTGGAGTCCCTCGTTCAACACATCGCCCGATCTGATGTCGATGCTGTTCTCGTTCAAGATCTTGGCTTGGCGAGGCTGGTGCGAGCCATTTGCCCGGATCTGTCGATTCACGCGTCGACTCAGATGACGCTCTCGAGTGCTGAGTGTATTCACGTTGCCGAGGAACTGGGGATTGAACGTGTGGTTCTGCCTCGGGAGCTTTCCATTCGCGAAATCGCCAAACTGCGCAAATCGACGAACGTCGAACTCGAGGCGTTTGTCCACGGCGCGCTTTGTGTCGCGTATTCTGGCCAATGTCTGACCAGCGAATCGCTCGGCGGTCGCAGTGCCAACCGCGGCCAATGTGCACAGGCCTGTCGACTGCCATATGACCTGATCTGCGATGGGGAAGATGTCGATCTGGGGGACCAGAAATACCTGCTCAGCCCGCAGGATCTGGCGGCATACGAACTGACTCCCGACCTGATCGCCGCCGGCATCTGCTCCTTCAAAATCGAGGGGCGACTGAAGACGCCCGAGTACGTTGCCAATATCACGCGACATTACCGTCAGGCGATCGATGCCGCTGTCTGTGGTGAACCGGTCGAATTTACGCGTGAGGAAGTGCGTGAAATGGAGCTGTCCTTTTCACGTGGGTTTTCACCCGGATGGCTCAACGGCGACGACCACAAGATGCTGGTCCCCGGCTTCAGTTCGTCCAAACGAGGCGTGCTGTTGGGTGAGATCACGCAGTTCAAGGGATCACGCATCGAGATTCGCCTTGCCGGTTCCGTGGCACGCGGGGACGGAATTGTTTTCGACGGAGACCGCGCGGCGAAAGCCGAACAGGGGGGCCGAGTCTATGGAATCTCCATCCGTGGTCGCTCCGAAGAATCGGCAACAGGTGGTCTCGTCGATCTGGAATTCCAGCGCGATTTACTCGACTTCGATCAACTCTATGTCGGTCAACGAATCTGGAAGACCGATGATCCTCAGTTGACGGCCCGTCTCCGCAAGTCGTTCACGGGTCCCGATCCCCTGCGAAAACGCCCCGTGACCGTGCATGTCCGGGCGGTTGCCGGGGAACCGATGACCATTACTGCCAGACTGAAAGAATTTCAGGCATCCGGCCAGGAGATCGTTGTTCACGTCGATTCGCCCGAGAGTCTGCCCGTTGCCCGGAAACATCCGATTACTCGTGATTTTCTGCAGGAACAACTCAGTCGCCTGGGGAATACCGTCTACGAACTGACGCAACTTGATGCTGAAATTTCAGGTGATCCGATGATCCCTCTCAGTGTCCTGTCGAAGCTGCGGCAGCAGATGGTTACAGATCTCGATCAGGTAACGCGAATCTCGCGAGTTCGGCAAATCTCGACATCGTCCCCATTGCAGAGGCTGCGAGATTCTGTTGATAAGGCCGCTCAGGATCAGGAGCAGATCTCGGCCGATCCCCGACTGCATGTCCTCTGTCGAACACTCGACCAGCTCCGCGAACTTGCCCGGATCAAGCATGGTCTGAATTCTGCTTCTGATCGTCAGCGATCAGTCGTTTATGCAGACTTCTCGGACATTCGCGAATACCGCGAAGCGACTCAGGTCGCCCATGAATCAGGGCTGGCGATCTTTCTGGCGACACCGCGCATTCAGAAGCCAGACGAACTGGGGCTGTTTCACGCCATCGGAAAGCATCAGGCGGATGGCATCCTCGTTCGCAACCTGGCAGGCTTGCGTTACTTCACCGAACGCGGTGTGACTGTCGTTGCAGACTATTCGCTGAATGTGACGAACGAACTCACTGCAGCATTCCTGAAACAACAAGCGGCAGAGCGTCTGACCGCTTCGTATGACATGAATCGCGATCAGTTACTGACCATGGTTGCAGCCGTCCCTGCCCCGTGGCTGGAAGTCGTCATTCACCAGCACATGCCGATGTTCCATATGGAGCACTGTGTCTTCTGTGCGGTGTTATCACCGGGAACCAACAAGACCAACTGCGGCCGTCCCTGCGATACTCACGTCGTCCAGTTACGAGATCGTGTTGGCAGCGAGCACCCGTTGCAGGCCGATGTCGGGTGTCGGAATACTCTGTTCAACGCCGTTCCACAAAGTGCGGCAGAAGCGGTTGGCACGCTGATCGAGCAGGGGATCCGCGACTTCCGGATCGAGTTCCTGACCGAGACACCAACGGAAATCCAGCAGACGCTGACACTTTACCGCGACCTGCTGGCGGGGCGAGTCCCGGCAGAAAAGGTCTGGCGAGAACTGCATGCCGCCAATCGAGTCGGCGTCACTCGGGGGACGCTGGAAGAGCGACGCAATCCGCTGGCCATCATTTAACCTGTGTTGCACGTGCCCCACACCTGTTAAACTCGACTCAGACGATTTCCTGGATCACCTTACCTTCAATAAACGTCAGTCGTTCATCGCGGCCCAGATGCGGGAATGTCAACTGGTGCTGATCCAGGCCAAGCTGGTGCAGGATTGTCGCGTGGATGTCTCGAAAGTGGCTGGGGCGTTCGATCGCTCGCAGGCCGATCGCATCGGTCGCCCCGACGACCTGGCCACCTTTGATACCTCCGCCCGCCATCCACATGCTGAAGCCCAGGTTGTGATGGTCCCGGCCTTTTCCTGATTCGGCTTCGGGAGAACGTCCGAATTCGCCGCCCCACAGGACCAAAGTGCTGTCGAGCAGTCCGCGGCGTTTCAGATCCTTGAGCAGCCCCGCAATCGGCTGATCGGTTTCAGCAGCCTTTCGCAGATGATTCTCCTCGATGTCGCCGTGAGCGTCCCATTGCAGGTTCCCTGCTCCACCTCCTGAGACGACGCAGGCAAACCGGACACCGTTTTCGATCAGCTTCCGGGCCAGCAGACAACGACGACCGTAATCGTGTGTCGGTTCTTTCCCGATCCCGTACAGGTCGAGTGTCTCCTGCGGTTCCTTCGACAGATCCAGTACCTCGGGAGCCTCGGACTGCATGCGAAAGGCGACGTCGTACGCATTAATCCGGGCATGAAATTCCGCATCGGTCGGATCAAGCGTCTCCTGGTTCAAATCGCGAATGAATTGCAGAGTCCGACGACGCTGGCTTGGTTCAATCCCGGCTGGAAGGTCAAGATTCAAGACCGGACGCCGACCCGGGCGAAACATCGTCGGCTGGTACATTGCCGGTAAAAAGCCCTGCATATACATCGGCTGGCCTGCTTCGAGTGCTCCTTTCGGATCGGGCATCACCACGTAAGCAGGCAGTGACTGTGTTTCTGCTCCCAGTCCATACAGCATCCAGGAACCCATGCTCGGAAACCCGGGAACGGTCCGTCCGGAAAAGAGTTCATATTGAGCTGCCGAGTGAACGACCATGTCCCCCTGACAGCCACGCAGCACAGCGATGTCGTCGATACAGGTCGCGACGTTCGGAAACAGATCGGAAACTTCGATACCGCTTTCGCCATATTTGCGAAACGTCCGCCGGGTCCCCAGCAAACGTGCATCACGCTGGATGAACTGATACTTCGCCTCACCAAACTCCGCCGGCCGCACCTGACCACTCAATTTATTGAGCAACGGCTTCGGATCGAAGGTTTCGATATGACTCGGCCCGCCTGCCATGAACAGGAAGATCACGGACTTCGCTTTGGCGGGCAGGTGTGCCGCACGGACCGCCAGCGGATTATCTGCCGCACGGACTTTTTCCTCGTGCAGTAACGATGCCAGCGCCAGGCCACCAAACCCGCAACAGGCATCGCGAACAAACTCACGCCGCGTGCGAGTCAATTTGTGGTGAGTGGGCATACCAGTTTCTTTCATCGTGTGATGATCGTTATTGGCGAGTCTGTGGCGAGGAGGACATTTCGTTCCACGGCGACTAGCGATGAGCGAAACAAAGAACGTCAGGGTTGGATACGATCATCTTCCTGCAGTGCGTGAAGTGTATCAATCCTCGCCAGGGATACGCGAGATCTGCAAGTCCGATTTGGAGGGTGGGCCGCGTAAATCAATGAGCGGGCTCTACCTCCTGTAACTGTCACGCGGCGCGTGACGAGCCGCGCACACATTCGACATACCATGGCGCGACAAAGTTCTGGAGCTCAAAGAGTCTCCAATGCCTCGATCAGATCACGGGGCCGCGGTCTGAACAGGGGTCCGCAACCAGCGAACCAGTAACTCCAGTTCGTGGGGTGAGATCAGATTCAATTCCGGATGAGAATCATCGGCGGCGAATTCGGGCATCCGGTCATTGCGATCAGAATAGAACCGCTCACCCGTCGGTCTGGCGATCATCTGCTTCAGCCAGTCTGCAGAACCATAACCGGTCAGATCGGGTGCGGAGCCAGGTTCCCCCTGTTCGTGGAAGCGGTGACAGTCGGTACACCCGACACTCGACGTCAGTGCTTCTCGTCCGGTGGCAATCACGCTGGCTTCGGGAGACTCAATCCCGGCCTCTGCCGCCAGTGCTGCGGCAACGGATCGCAGTTTCTGTTTCAGGCTTTCACGACCCTCTTCACCGGCTGATGAAAACAACCCCTCCACATGCTGAACCATGTCACCTTCGCGAAACTTGGTTTTGCCAAAATAGGCGTCGGAACTGGCCTGTCTGGGATCAAGAAAGCCTGCAATCCAGTCGGTTGTTCCAATGCCGAATAGATTCGGAGCGGAAGGCTCAGCCGCGATCAGCCCCTTTCCCCCAGCATCCACATGGGAATGACAACTGACGCAGTGACGTGCAAACAGTCGCGGCCCCTGCGTCTGAGGATCATTTCTCAGCAGCATGATCGCCCCCTGTTCGGTGATCGGTTCCGTCCGCGCCAGTTCCAGGGCTCGTTCTGAAATCGCTTCAAATTCGGCTTCGTGAGCCAGGTAACCTGCGTCCTTCCAGTCCTGCAGATATGACAATGCTGTCAGCCAGCCCCATCCACCAGCGCAGGCGGCAACAACCAGGATTCGACAAACGGTACTGATCCAGGGAGAGCGGAATCGATCCAGAAACGGAACCGCCATAAATCCAAACAGGAACGCGGAAGGGATCACCATCGTCGCAACGAACTCGGTATTTCCCGAGAAGTAGCGTCTCAGTTCAAACAGCCAGCGGAAGTACCATTCAGGCCGCGGTGTATGAACCAGATCAGGATCTGCCGGGGCATACAACGGAGCGCCATATTGCCAGGCGAGCCAGCCGACAATGCTCATGACGACTGTCAACGTCACCATGTTTCGTGCAGACTGGTAGGGCCAATAGGTCAAGGCCCCGGATGCCGGTGCATCTTCGGTCGGAGACTGATAAGGGCTGTGCTTGAGCACCTGATAGAGATGGATGACGGTCAACCCGCCAATCAGCAGCGGCAATAGTCCGACGTGCAGAAAATAGAGCCGGGTCAGTGTCAGAATTCCGACTTCTTCCCCACCAAACAATACGCGTTGTAGAAACGGCCCAATCACAGGAGTTCCCGCCAGAATGTTCCCTTCAACCTGGATCTGGGCAATCCCCTTCTGACTCGCCGACAGGGGGTTTCCAGTCACCGTCCAGACGATCACCAGGGGAAACAACAGCAGCCCGGTGATCCAGACGAGTTCACGTGGAGCTCGATAAGCACCAGTAATAAGGACTCGCAGGACGTGAATTCCGAACAGGATGATCATGGCATGCGAGGCATAGTGATGGACGCCACGCAGAAATCGTCCGGCCGAACTCTGGTCGATAAAGTGAACACTGGCCCAGGCGCTGGTCATCGACGGGCTGTAAGTCGCCATCAGCAGCAGGCCGGTCACACACTGGATGATCAGCATCCAGAACAGGCAACTGGCACTCGTAAAGGCCCAGCTGGGACCGTCCGGCAGGATTCGATTTCTCAGATGTCTGCTGACAAGGCGGTATCCCAGCCGTTGTTCGAGCCAGTCCGCCCACGATTGCATGAAACCTCTCCCATGTGAATCAGGCTGTGACAACGCGGTCTTCACGACCTGTCGCAAACTTCTCGTACTTCACTTCAACCCACCATTCCTTGCTGGACTCATCCTGAACGACGCGGCAGTCGAGCGGATCCAGATCGCGGGGGGCATGATTGCGTTCACCGGAACGCGGGTCCGTCTGACGCTGGCCGTCCAGTCCGAAATTCGCTCCATGGCAGGGACAGTGAAACCCTTTGCCACCTGCCTGCGAATTGACCTGACAGCCCATATGCGGGCAGATGGTACTCATCACCTTGACCAGCCCTTCCGCGGACGGATCAGCGGCATCGCCGGGCTTTCGCACCAGCCAGACACGACCAACGACCTGGCGATCATGGCGAACCCAGGCATCCTGTTTCTGACCGATGACCGGAACCATCATCGGACGACCCGGCAACAGATCCTTGAACCTGATCAGCCGAGCAAATTCCGTCCCGCCTGAACCATGGGAGCGTGTTCCCCCCAGCAGATATTGAATTCCGGGAAGTCCGATCACCGTCGTCACACCGACCGCCAGACTGCGGCTGATCCAGGCGAGAATTTCACGTCTGTTCATCGAGCTACTTTCGCAGAGGTTTCACGCCGTCGGGGCATCGAATACCGCGGCCAGTGCTTCATCCAGGCGGCGCGATTCGGCATTCACGTGTTGCGATTCCAGATGTCGACGGAAGGCCGTTGAGAGCGAATCACCCAGCCCCGTTGCCCATTCCGGCGAATCCCCGCCGACGACGCATCGTCCGATACACGCCAGCGGCCGAGTCATGGCACAGGCACAAACACCCGAAGCCATCAGCATCGGACAGCCTCCATCCGGATGTTTTGATCGTTCCATCACCAGCGGCAGATCGACGCTGCCTCGCTGCCGCAACTCCGCAACAATAGACCTGGCTTCAGGTTCTGTCACCGAAGGGACAAACGAGTCGCACCCGCAGGCGACAGAAGCAGCACCAGTCCCCACCAGGTTCTGAAGAGTCCCGGCAAAGTCCCGCAATGGGTCTGAGGCAGGCCAGGCGCCAATACGATGCGCAGCGACCTGCCCAAATGCCACATCCGCGAATGCGACTGCGATCAACGCAAACACTGCCAGTACGGAAATCGGCAACAAAAGAAACACCAAGCCAGCCATGATCGTCTCCTGAATTCTGGGGCCGGAACGACTCCAGCCACCGACTGAAACACGACAAGTGGATCTCCTTGTCATATTATCGGCTGTATTTTGAGGCTTGTCAACCGAATTCAACGGGCGGACGCAGAATGAAGTTTCAGGCAAGCGAAACTCGTTACGGAATTCGCAGAGGAGATGCCCTCGCCAGAAAGTGGACGAGAGACGGAACAACAGCTGTGTCTCCGTGTCTCCGTGTCTCCGTGTCTCCGTGAGAAATCAACTCCTGAATCGGACGCGAAATTGAGTGCGGTCTCTCACGGAGCCGCAGAGGCACGGAGTCTGAAAGGCCGGTAGCAAATTATGAACTGGTCGAACGGATGGCGACACTTTAGCGGCGATCTCTTGATCGGAAGCACCGTCGTCGAGCAGCCGCTTCGTTCGATCACTTGCTCTATCAATTTCGGAACAGAGCGCCTCAAGTTCATCGTCGCCCATGTTGATTCTCAAGCGTGGTCGGGCAGAGTATGTCCCCGTACACAAACAAGCCGCAGTTATCCTCGGGGCCGTTCAATCCCAAATCTGCAATCCCGGACACATGTCTCACTTCTTCTCGTCAGCCTCTTCAAATTTCAGCGAGGCTGAGTTGATGCAGTAGCGCAAGCCGGTGGGAGCGGGGCCATCCGGAAAGACGTGACCGAGGTGCGCGTCGCAACGTTTGCAGATCACTTCGATGCGGCGGGTTCCGTCGGAATTGTCTGGCTTCGAGCGAATCATGGCGTCATTGATCGGCTGCCAATAACTCGGCCAGCCAGTCCCGGAATCAAATTTTGTCCGCGAATCAAACAACGGTTCGTCGCAACAGACGCAGTGATAGACTCCCGGTTTCTTCGAATTCCAATATTCACCGCTGAACGCGGGTTCGGTCCCTTTGAGCCGGGCAATCTTGTATTGAGTCGGAGTCAGCTGCTTACGCCACTCGGCAGCAGACTTGACGACTTTTTCGATTTTCTTCGACTCACCAGCGGCCGGTCCGGATTGCTTTGTCACGGATTTGCCATTCGCCGTCGGTTTCGCGCCATCTTCGCCGTGCGATGCAGGCAACAGTGCGAACGAGATTGCCATGATCATCAGAGAGGCCGTGAGCTGTTGACGGTTCATGTTTCACCTCAGCGAAATACTTGCATCCCTCAAATTCTTCGACGCCCGATATTTTGCAGCAGTCGGTGCCGCAGCACAACTGCGAGTTTCTGACGATGGCGTTACAAAACTCGTCTGAAATGAACATCGTATGGCTTAAGAAATTCGCCGCGGCCCCCGGTGAGATTGCATCTCAGCTATTTTGTTTGTTTTGTTCTTGTGATACGGCTAACCTATTCAAGGAAAAGTCGCACAAAACCTCACGCTGTTCGAGTGAAAAATGAAAAACACACTTGTGATCTTCTCAATGGCTGTGTGGTTTCTGGCAATCTCTGCATCTGCGGTCACAGCACAGGATGATGCAGACGATCCGACGGCTGCTGACCTGAAATTGCTGCAGGGAGAGTGGGAGCTGTTTCACGGCAACGAAGGAAAAGGGGCTCCGACCATTCGTAGTGTGAAAGAGATCGTCGGGAATCGAGAAACGTTGCGACGATTTGACATTGCAACGGGAAAGAAGCTTCACGAGCATTCCGTGGATTTTAAACTGTCTCAAAGTGGCAACGTCCATGTTTTCACTTTCTACGCTGTCGGAGGTGATCCAAGGAACGGGGGTTCATTTGTCTATAAAGTGGATGAAAACAATTTCTGGGATATCCCTGGCCTGTTACGAGGCAAAGAGTTTCGGAACTATCAGCTGGCCCCCACGATCTGGCATTGGACGCGTGTGGAGAACAAGGGAAAGCCAAAACTGAGTGTCGTCCGTCAGAAGCTGGAGAAGCGAATCGATATAAATTTCAAACGCACTCCGCTACAGGAAGCCTTTGCATTCGTGGGCGATGAAATCGGCGTCGCGATCGAGCTGGACGTTGATGCGTTAAAAGCTGCTGGCTACACCAGAAACATGCCACAGACGATCCTCTCCGAACGAATTACAGGGCTCGATGCCATAGGAAAACTCGTCGAAAACTATCAGGTTTCAAAACGTCCCGAGCAATCAATAGTGATCGTGATTGATCAAGGTGGCAAAGAAGTCCTTGTCACGACTCAAGCGGCCTGCGACAAGCTCAAATTGAACAGCCACAAGTTTCAAGCGGATTGAATTGAAGTGACTTCAGTCTGCGTCTGATTTCAGGCACGATCAGCCTGCTGCAACTGCTCGATCAGATCCGGCAGATCCGCAGCGATCAGATCCGGCGGCAACGGTGCCGCTTCAAATTCGGCTCGGGTGCTGATCCCTGTCAGCACGCCAGCCGTCCAAAGCCCCAGGGGAATTGCCCCCGAGATGTCGGTGTCGTAGCGATCACCGACCATCAATGTCTGATGCGGCTTCAGATTCAAACGGGCCATTGCCTGTTCATACATGCCGGGGTTGGGCTTGCCAATCACCAGCGGTTTCTGGCCCGTGGACGTTTCCAGCAGTGCCAGAATACTTCCGGCTCCTGGTAAAGGGCCTCGTTCACTGGGATAGGTGGCATCGGAATTGGTGCCGATGAACTTCGCGCCGCGCCTGACCGCTAAAGTCACATTGGCCAGTTCTTCATAGGTCAGTTTGAAGTTGATACCCGCGACCGCATAGGTGGCGGCATCGGGGTCAGTCGTCAATTCGAATCCACTGTTCTGAAGAGCGACGCGCAGACCATCCTGTCCCATCACGATCACAGGACCACGTGGCCACCCATGATGCGTCACCTGCTCGGCCAGCCAGCAGGCGGTCGCTTCTGCGCTGCCGAGAACCCGATCGGGGCGGACATGAATGTCCATTTCCGCCAATCGTTCAACAAATTGAGCGGGAGTCTTGCTGGCGTTGTTCGTCACAAACAAGAAAGCGCGGCCAGTCGTGGTGAGATAATCAATCGCCTGCTGAACACCGGGGAGTGGCCGGGTTCCGACGTAGATCACTCCATCCATGTCGAACAAGACGCCACGGACATCACGCAATCCAGCTCGATCTCGGCTCACGGCAGCAGCTCTCCAGAATCCACTCAAGGCAGCCTCAGCGAGACGCAACCAGGCAACTCGTCAGGTGGCCGGGACTGGACTGAGGCTTTGCGAAGGAAGGCCCGGGGGGTTCGCAAAGATGCTCCAGAGCGCATTCCGTTTAAGTTCGGCGTCCCGCGGGCATCAAATTGCTGAGTCTAACCCATGTTTCGACGCGACACGGAAGCGTGCATCAACGATATTACTCAACCCGTCCAGGCTCGGCGAGTCGCACAGCGACTCGCCCGTTCCAGTATCAGGACTTCTTGATCAGGCACTCGCTCGCAATTCGCGTGGGCCGATCTGGTCCAGAACTTCCTGGATCTGCTGGGAAACACGGTCTTGCGTTTCCTGCAACAGAGACGTGGCGGCCGCAAGTTCATTTTCGCACGCATCCAGTTCCTGAGATCGTCCATTCATCATGGCGGAAATCTCATGAATCTGTTCGAGCAATCGTTCACATTGAGCCGTTGATACGCGTTCCTGTTCCGCGATATCAATCTCGTTGTCGATCGTGTCCAGGTCAACGTTTTGAATCGCTGTCATCAGATCCTGCCAGCCTTGCAGACGGCTGGAATCGAATTCATCAACCATCGCCTGTTCGGTCAAAATCCGATCGCAGAGTTCTTCTGCAGTCAGACTCGTCAGGTCACTCTCGTCCTGAATCGAGGCGGAAGCTTTTTGCGTGACGGTAAAATCTTCACCTGCGACTGTGACCGTGTCACCATTTCGCAGCGCCATCCGACGGCAGATCTGACCATTTACGGCAAGGTCAGTGGTCTGGTCATCGGCTTCGATCCAGAGGACACCTGCTTCTGAACAGAGGACACTGTGCAGCAGCGGACCGTGGTTCAGACGGATTTCACAAACAGGACTGGATCCAATTCGAATTCGTTCCTGATCGACAATGACTGACCGATCACCGAATTCCAGGATCGTTGTCAGATCACTGGCGGAAACAGGTTCAGTTGTGTGAGCAGAGATTGAAGTAGGCATAGGGGTCTCGATGCGGCATCATGTCGAGCAATCAATCGCTCCGGGTGGCGAAGCACACAGGTAGGCACCGTCATTTACTTCGTCCGGCGGAAACTGCCGTCGTGAATCAATCAGGATTGCGCGTTCCATCCAACCAGCCATTGCAAGTCAGCAAACGCCGCAAGCTTGGCTGACTTTATCGGATGGCGAAACCATACCGACTGATTTCCTGCTGACTCGCAACAAACCACGAAAGTAAGGTAGAGTTTAAGGACTATGCGGGAGTGTGACGGAACTTACCGCAAACCAATGGACCTCAACGCCCGACACCGTCGTTTCCTTCAACTCCTTTCCATGTGCAGGCTCATGACATCTCTCTTCCTTCCCATGCCAAAGTCGGTGTCACTTCAGGATCTTGCACACTGGAATCAGCAGGCCGTTGACGCGGGAGTGAATCGGATCTGGTTCGCAAAGAATGTTGCTGGATGTCAGCTGACGGCCGCCACAAACGGACTTGGTGGTGCACAAGCCGATGTCGTCATCCTTTGTTCCCCGAATGATCTCTCCCGCAAGCCAGCTTTCCTGCAAGCAGTCTCATCAACCGTCGCACTGATCACTGCAACGTGTGAAGACGATCTCGCCGTCGGGCTCAAAACAGATTGTCTGGAACAGGCGATGGCGCTGGGGGCTTCGACACTGGATGGAATCGTGGTTGGCCTGTCGCTCACAAAAGAGATCGAATTCCGAGAAGAAGCCGCAGGTGCCAGCACCGACCGAGCGTTGCCCGAGCTGACGACAGTGGACATCACCCCTCGGGATATTTTCCTGCGCCATGTGATAGATCGCTATTCAGTAAAGGGACCTCATTCCGGCAGTGCACACGCGAACATCGCTGCCACGGCACTTCGTGCGGGGATGTTACTGCTGACGGGATATGTGGACGAAAGTCATGCAGCGTCACAATCGATTGAAGGTGAGGGCCCGCAGCACACGGGTGACTACTGGCATGCGATTCTGCACCGGCGTGAACCTGATTATGGAAATTCCAAATACTGGTTTCGTCATGTCGGTCGACACCCCGATTTCAGCCGATTGGCAGAACTCGTCCCGCCATTGCTGAAACAGACTACAGGACCCGTTACGGCAGAACTCGGGCGCTGGACATCCCGCCTTGTCACTTCACAAGGCTGGGATGCATTCGCGTTCGTAGACTTCTGCCAGACGGCTGAACGTCATCCAGAACTGAAAGACTTGGCTAAAGCGATTCAGTGGATAGAAATGTTGCTGCTCATCGAGTCTTCGTTTCGCGCCGCCGCAGCTTAAGGCGCTGGCATGCCTCTACGGTTTTACCGCCACTTTGTTTACCGCCACTTTGCGTCGGGTGGCCGGGACTGGACTGAGGCTTTGCGAAGGAAGGCCCGGTCTTCGCGTGGAGCGCACATTCCGGGACTTCGCGAAGACGCTCCAGTCCCTAGGGTTTTACGGCGGCTTTGCGAGCGATTGTTTTCACCGCATCGCACAACGGAGGGCTTCCAGTCGGCTCAGATAGCACTTCAGCCAGTGTCGTCGTCCCGAAGGCCGCTTCAACAGACGCCAGGGCATCGTCCATCCGCCGATGAAGCGGGCAAAGATTCTTGCCGTGCGATTTCAACCCCAGCGGGCAGGTCACAATTCTCTCAATCGGTTCCACCGCATTCACGACTTCCAGAATTGTCAGTTCTGCTGGCAATTTGACCAGCGATACCCCTCCGCCAATCCCACGCTGACTGCGTACAATGTCATTCCTGCCAAGGTTTTGTAACACTTTCGATAGATAGGGCTTCGGGACCTGAGTCGCTTCGGCGATCTGGTCTGTGGTACACGCCTGTGGTGATTTGTGAGCGAGAAAAACAATTGCACGCAAGGCGTATTCTACAGTTTGAGAAAACATGCCGTAGCCCCATTTCCCCGGAAAGTGGACGTTGACGTCCTGTTTTGACGATAGTAAAGTGGAGAAAGAAATTGGATGACACTATCCGATTTTGAGGTCTGGACGCTGTTTCGTCAACCTCTGAACTGAGATTTGGCGATGACAGACGCTGGAAACTTACTCCCCGTCACCAGAGACTGCAATTCTACTAACGCGACCTGTGGAGTTAACCACCATGATGATCAACTTATTGATGATTCGGAAGCCCTCGCTTTTGTCCGTAATCTGCGTTCTAGGTCTTGCCAGCCTGGCGGTCGCGCAGGATTTTGAGCATGAGCCGATCAATTACGGCACTGCTACCCCCTGCAATCCGATCACTCGATTTCAGGAACGACTGGACAACGGGACCGCACAACTGAAATTTGATGATCGCGTCGGTTATCTGAAAGCAGTTCTGGATGGGTTACAGGTTCCGGTCTCATCCCAAACGCTTGTCTTCTCCAAGACGAGTCTGCAGCGTCACAAGATCGCACCGCGAACTCCTCGTGCACTTTATTTCAGTGACGACATGTACATTGGCTTCTGCCAGGGAGGGGATGTCGTTGAAATCTCGGCCGTCGATCCTCAACTGGGTGCCGTCTTTTACACGCTTGATCAGGAACAGACGGATCATCCCAAGTTTACCCGACACATCGATAACTGCCTGCTCTGCCACGGGTCTTCGCATACCCGCGGCGTCCCTGGACATTTCATTCGTTCTGTCTATGTCGATAGCGTTGGCTTTCCCGTCCTGGCCATGGGAACACATCGCATCGATCACACCAGTCCGATTTCAAAACGTTGGGGGGGATGGTACGTCACAGGGACGCATGGCGAACAGCAGCACCTGGGAAATCTGATCGTGAACGGCAAGCAGGAGCGAGAACCTGTTGACAATGCCAATGGACAAAATGTCACCGACTTGAACTCACGTTTTAAAACCGCCCCGTACCTGACTCCCCACAGTGATCTGATCGCACTGATGGTGCTGGAACATCAGACCGAAGCTCACAACCTGCTGACGCGAGCCAACTTTCAGACGCGCGAAGCACTCTATTCCGAAGTACGATTAAATAAGGAACTGGGTGAACCAGCTGGACACCGCTGGGATAGTACGACGACTCGCATCAAGAGTTCGTGTGAGGCTCTCGTAAAGTACCTGCTGTTCTGTGACGAAGCACAACTGACCGGGCGCCTTCAGGGGACGACTCCGTTTGCGGACGAGTTCGCCGCACAGGGACCGCGTGATCCGCAGGGACGTTCTCTGCGCGATTTCGATCTTCAGCGACGGTTGTTCAAATACCCCTGCAGTTATCTGGTCTATTCGGAATCGTTCGACCAACTGCCGACCGAAGCACGTGATCTGGTTTATCGGCGTCTGTGGGAAGTTCTCAGCGGTGCCGATCAGAGCAAGGCCTTTTCACATCTCTCTCCCGACGATCGAACGGCCATTCGTGAAATCCTGATGGCAACGAAGTCAGGATTGCCGGACTACTGGAAGGCGACCGCCGACGCATCACAGTGACGCTGCCTGTAATCTCAGTTAATCCCTGATTGACTCACTCCAGAGGAGCGATAGACTGAACGGAACGAAGCACCTGTTGCTCTGATTCCTCGAATTGGAAGAACAGTCCGTAATACGGCACGAGGTTTACAAAACAGTCCGCATCGCAAGTATTGAGGTTTCAATCATGCAACACGGATTGGCAACAACCCGAGTCCCTGAGGCTTCAACTTCCAGCACAATCGATCAGCCATTGACGTCAGCACCCGGGGCATCAGCTGCCTGTCAAGAAAAAGAGGTTGTTACTTCATCTGACAAGAAATTGCGATCATCAAGGTGGCTGGAACGCCGGATCATCGAATACCTCTATGACGCAATCGGTCGTCCTCGTATCCAGCTTGTTCTCTGGGATGGAACCGTGATTGGTTCCCCCGCGCCGGCAGGTCAGGTTGTCATTCACCATCCCGGACTGCTCCCTCGACTCGCCTGGAATCCCAATCTGGCATTCGGTGAAGCCTACAGTGATGGAACGATTTCCGTTCAAGGAGATCTTCGAGCGGTGCTTGTCGAAGTCAATCGCGGGTTATCGGTGATTCGTGCGTCACAGCGCAGACGCCCGGCGGCACGATTCACCCGGTCTTCGCATTCGCTGGCAAAATCCAAATCGAGTGTGCATCACCATTACGATCTTGGAAACGACTTCTATCGACTGTGGCTGGACGAGCGGATGGTCTACACGTGCGCTTATTACCCCACCGCCGATTCAACGCTGGAGGAGGCTCAGGTTGCCAAACTCGATTATGTCTGCCGCAAGCTTCGCTTGAAACCGGGCGAACGCGTTGCCGAAGCGGGCTGCGGATGGGGAGCACTCGCCCTGCACATGGCCCGTCACTACGGCGTCTCGGTCCAGGCCTACAATCTTTCGACAGAACAGGTCGAACATGCACGACAATGGGCAGCACGAGAAGGACTGAGTGACCGGGTCCAGTTTGTTCAGGATGACTACCGTCATCTGACGGGACAGTTCGATGCCTTCGTTTCGGTCGGGATGCTCGAACATGTCGGCCCCGAAAACTATCGTTCGATGGGGCAACTGATTTCCCGCATTCTCACGCCGACTGGTCGCGGCCTGATTCACTCGATCGGACGCAATGTCACACGCCCTCTGGACCCCTGGACCGACAAGTACATTTTCCCGGGAGCTCATCCGCCGAGCTTGCGAGAAATGATGGATTTGTTCGAAGACTCTGACATGTCGGTTCTGGATGTCGAAAATCTGCGACTGCACTATGCCCGCACGTGTGCCGACTGGCTGACTCGGTTTGAGAATGCTTCCGATCAGGTGACAGCCATGTTTGATCAGCGGTTCGTGCGGATGTGGCGATTGTATCTCGCCGCATCGTCCGCAACCTTTGAAACCGGCGACCTGCAACTGTTCCAGATTCTTTTCACGCGAGACAGTAATAACACAATTCCCACAACACGTGCCGACTGGTATGCCGAACCAATTTGACCCGGCAACGAAGACGGTGTGAAAGTGACGTCCCTATGGAATCCGCGGATGTCTTGATTGTCGGAGGTGGTCCGGCTGGCTCGTCCTGTGCATGGAAATTGCGCCAGCGGGGTGTCGATGTCATCATCCTCGACAAAGCCCGGTTCCCGCGTCACAAGGTCTGTGCGGGCTGGATCACGCCCCCGATCATCAGTGCCCTGGCATTGGATACTGCCGACTATCAGTCTCAACGCGTCCTGCAGCCGATCACAAGCTTTATCACCGGTTTGATCGATGGCTGTGAAGTCGAAACCAATTACGGCCAGACGGTCAGTTATGGAATTCGTCGTTGCGAGTTTGATGACTACCTGCTGCGACGTTCCAGTGCCCGCCTGATGCTCGGTGAAACCTTTCAATCCCTCCGGCGCGACGGCACAGACTGGGTCGTCAACGAACGAATTCGTACCAGTGTCATTGTCGGGGCGGGAGGCCACTTCTGTCCCGTGGCGAAGTATCTGCAGACACAAGTACTTGAGCGAACAGGAACGCCCCACGCAGACACTCACGCTGCGACTTCCGACCTCCCCGTTGTCGTTGCCCAGGAAGTCGAATTCGAAATGACCGCAGAACAGCAAGTCGGATGCGCCGTACAGGCGGAACGTCCCGAACTGTTCTTCTGTCCCGATCTGAAAGGGTACGGCTGGGTCTTTCGAAAAGGAAATTTCCTCAACATCGGCCTGGGACGTGAAGGTGAATCTCACCTGTCGACTCACGTGTCAGAATTTGTCGAATTTCTAAAGCGACGTCGAAAGGTGAATTTCCCACTGCCAGGGAGATTTCAGGGTCACGCGTATCGATTGAGAACCCAGTCGCCACGTCCCGCCAGTGGAACAGGCATCGTCCTGATCGGTGATTCGATTGGTCTGGCAGATCGCCAAAGTGGCGAAGGGATCTGGCCAGCGATTGATTCAGGGCTGATCTGTGCTGACAGCATTCTTGAGGCAGGAACGTCAGGTTGCGACCAGATCGCAGATATCTATCAGACGAAGCTGACTGAGAGGTTCAGACCTGCTGCGTCGTCATCGCCGGCGGCATGGCTGCCGGGAGCAATTCGATTGTTCATGGCCCGCAGGTTGATGGCTTCACACTGGTTCACACGCCACATCGTCCTGGATCGATGGTTCCTTCACCGATCGACATCGCAATGATTCTTTGAAGTCTGTTGCGGCAGGATGGCCGATGTGGCTTGGATAACGACATCATGTTCCTCAGTAGGCCGGACAATCCTGTCCGGTTCGACCCACATTCGTCACCCATTTGTCACCTCTCACATGCCACTGCTCTTTCCTTCGTGGGTCGACACGTGAAAAGCTGAATGCGAGCAGAATCGAGCGCATCTCACTTAAGTGTGGCGTCCGACGGGCATCAAACGACAGCGTCTAAAACATGTTTCGACGCGACACGGAAGTGCGACACGCACTAATGAACGACGGACAAGATTGTCCGTCCTACCGTCTATCGACGCGAACCGTGTTATGTTGCTGAAATCGCGCTCTGGCTGATGGCCTCGCTCGATACCAGTTACTGACCAAGACGCTCGAAGTAACGCAGCATTCCGGTTTCGACGAATTCCAGATCGTTGCCGAAGGCGGACTTGAAATCTTTCAAGCGAGATTCTTCGTCATACGGTTCCAGGGGATTCCGACTCGCGACCTTTTTCAGGTAGCTGGCAAATTCCACCTGACGGCTTTCGGCCAGATAGAACGATAAGGCCCAGGCCTGACTGTAGGCATCCAGTGCTGACTTCTTGAAGAGGGTGTCATTACGAATGAACGCTTCCAGCGATTTCTTCGGCCGACGCGTTCGATACTCACGAAACCAGTTGAATCGCTCAGGATTGACTCGGCCAATCGCTTCGCCTCCCGCTTCTCGCTGACGAATACCATCCGCTTCAAACAGCGTGGCCAAACCTTCGACCAGCCAGAGTGGTGACTGTCCAATACGGGAATGGACCCCCGTGTTGAATGCCACCTGATGGGTCCCTTCGTGAATCACCGTTCCGTCGACATCCTCTTCGGTCGACTGAGCGTTGGCAGCACGGTCGTACAGCGCCACTCGATTTGAGCCCGGCAGGTAGAACCCGACGAGACCTGGTTGAGGCTTCGCACCTTCGCCTACGCAATAATTGACAAACGCCTGCTCATCCGGCAGGACGACCGCGATCAATGGAAATTCTGGTTCCGACATCCGGAACCCCCGCGTGGTGAAATAGGTGTGGAACTGTCGGTAAATCCGTTCGAAAAGAGTCGCATAACGATCAGCTGTTCCCTTTCGGGCCACCACCACGTAGTGGGTTGTTGTTTTCACTTCGAAATTGCGACCGAATTCCGCCTGCAGATGATCACGGATCTCAAGCGATGAATACGGACGGAATTTCGGTGCGATTTCGTGAAAGTCGGTGACATCGTCCGTCTGGAATGAGGCCAGTCGACCGTCGCGGCGGAACAACCAGCACTGCTGATCATTATGAGCCGCGATCCGCCCTTCCAGGCGTTCTTTCCCGACTTTCAATTCCAGCAGAGCGACCGGTTCACCCCCGGCACATGTCGCTTGAGCAACAATGATCCCGGCGCACACTGCAACCAACCAACATCCACGCCACATGACCCGTTCCTGTCAGTTCCGGCAAATCCCGACACAATCTCGTCTGCAAACATAGCTTGGGATCGCCAGACCTGCCGCAGAAATTCGTGGACCGCAACAGGGATTGGTGACATCGCCACAACTTTCGCGCTGAACATCGGCCTTCGTCGATGATTTTCCGCAAGAGGTTCTGGTCTAACCGTGGCTATACGTAGGGACTGACGGCTTGTACGGTTTTTTTTCACCACGAAAGCCACGAAGCACACGAAGGAAAGAAAACGATGAATCCATGTTTGAGCCCGTTGTTGGCATGGTCTAAAACGAGTGCGTCGTCCAAATCTTGCTGTCAACCAGTTTAATTCAAGCCAGCAATTGGACTTCGCCAGATTCATCTTCGTGCTCTTCGTGTCCTTCGTGGTAAATTCATTCCACCAATAACAGCCAAATGTCAGGGTTATTTTCGACCTCACTGACACCATCTCGCAAACCCTTACGCCAAAAAGAGAAACGCAACAGCAGCTGTCGATTCAGTGAGGGGAATGTGCCGGATCTGGCTGGAATCCGTCAACGGATTTGCGACTCATTCCCGCTTCTGCGATACTGAAGGGGCATCATCACGTACCCCACGCTCGAAGGAATCCGGTCAGCTACATGTCTCAAAATGTCGTCAAATATGCGACCTTACCCAATGGGCTGACTGTCCTCGTCGAGACAATGCCTGCCGTGCAATCTGCAGCGTTCGCGCTCCTGGTGGAAGGGGGCAGCGTCTACGATCCGCCACAACAGAATGGAACGGCGACGGCCCTGGCGGACTGGATGGCACGTGGAGCAGGTGACCGGTCCAGCCGCGAACTCCTCGCAGAACTCGATCGTCTGGGAATTCAGGGGAACGAAACGGCCAGCACCCAGCACCTCGTTTTTCGGGGCTCGTGCCTGGCGATCAATCTTTCTTCGGCATTGCGGGTTTACGGCGACATCGTCCTGCGGCCGCATCTGGAAGAATCCGAATTCGAAGCAGTCATGTCGGGCGTTGAACATGGCTTGCTGTCGATCGAAGATGAGCCTCGCCAGAAGGTGATGGTCGAACTGCTTCGCCGTTCCTATCCGCACCCCTGGGGCCAGCCCTCAGAAGGGACTCTGGCCGACCTCGAAAATATGACTCCCGAAACGGTGCGCGAGCATTATCACCAGGTCGTCAAACCGCGCGGGGCAATCCTGGGGATCGCCGGAAACGTGACACTCGAAACTGTCCTTCCTGTAGTAACTGAAGTCTTCGGTGGATGGACTGGCGCCAACAATCGGACCGTTCCGCTGGGGACCTGTTCTCCCGTTCAAGAACACCTGGACCACGAATCGGCACAGACGCAGATCGGCGTCGCGTATCCCGCTGTTGCCTATTCGGATCCCGAATACTACGCCGCCTGGGCCGCCGTCAATGTGCTCAGCGGCGGCATGAGTTCCCGTCTGTTCACAGAAATCCGCGAAAAGCGCGGACTGTGCTATTCGGTTTACGCAACGCTCAACACGCTCAAGGATCGCGGGCAAGTCCTCTGTTATGCGGGGACCACGTCCGAGCGGGCACAGGAAACACTGGATGTTCTGCGGACGGAACTGATCCGCCTCGGTGAAGGAATCGGGCAGGACGAACTTGACCGATGCAAGGCTCGTGCGAAGAGTTCACTGATCATGGCTCAGGAATCGAGTGGTTCTCGAGCCGCCTCGCTGGCGCGGAACTGGTACCACCTGGGACGGGTTGTCACGCTGCAGGAAGTTCGCAAAGAGATCGAAGCACTCACCGTTCAGACAGTCCTCGATTATGTGCACAAACACCCTGCCAATCATTTTACAATCTTGACCATCGGACCTCAGGCACTCAAATAGACTCGTGCCAGCGGGCAAAGATTGATGGTCCCGGATGGCCGGAACTTTTGACGAAGTCGGACAACAAGAGACATCCATGCAGTTTCACCAAACTACGCTTCCCAACGGTCTGGAAGTCGTCGCCGAACTGAATGACGACACTTATAGCGTCGCGTTCGGGTTCTATGTCAAAACAGGGGCTCGCGACGAAACGACAGCGGTTTCCGGAGTCAGTCACTTCCTCGAACATATGGCATTCAAGGGGACGGAAAAGTTCTCGGCCGAAGACGTCAACCGGATCTTCGACGAGTACGGAGCTGACTACAATGCCATGACGGGCGAAGAGAGCACCATTTTCTATTCATCAGTCCTGCCCGAATATCTGCCACAGACGTTTGAACTCCAGTCCAGCATCCTGTTCCCGACATTGCGGCAGGATGATTTTGACATGGAAAAGAAAGTCATCCTGGAAGAAATCGGGATGTACGAGGATCAGCCTTCGTCAGTGGCATACGACCGCGCGATGCAGCTGCATTTTGACGGTCATGATCTGGGCCGTTCCGTACTGGGGACATCGGCCAGCGTTTCGGCTCTGACTTCAGAACAAATGCGAACCTACCACGCCGAACACTACCGGGCGGGGAATATCGTCCTGGCCGTAGCAGGCAACACCGATTGGAACACGGTGCTGGAACTCGCGAAGCAACATTGCGGTCACTGGCCGGCGGGTGCGGATACGAGACAGATCCGAACTCCGAAGCCCACCGCACAAACGCAATATATTGTGAAGGATCATTGCCAGCAGGAGCAGATTATCCAACTCGCTTCAGCACCAACCTGCACCGACCCACGCCGCTATGCGGCCGAACTGCTGACGGTGATCGTCGGCGATGACACCAACAGTCGACTCTACTGGGAACTGGTAGACCCGGGTCTGGCGGAGTCGGCTGAGTGTGGCTATTACGAGTTCGAAGGGGCGGGAACCTACCTGACATTCCTGAACGGTCCACCGGAATCGACTCAGGAAAACATCGATCGGATTGCCCGCCTGTACGACGCTGTGAATGCCGATGGTGTCACCGAAGACGAACTGGAACAGGCCAAGAACAAGATTGCCACGCGAATCGTGCTGCGCGGCGAACGACCCATGGGACGACTCAGTTCACTCGGTGGCAACTGGCTGGCCCGTCGCGAATACCGCACGATCGAAGACGATTTGCAGACACTGCGAAACGTCAGTATTCGTGATATCCGTGAACTGGTTCGCGAGTATCCTTTGCTGCAGACGACGACCGTCGGAGTGGGACCATTATCAGCACCGTGAACCTAGAACACCCAGTGACATGACGCAACCTTTCATCACCACTCATCGCGTCGAGTTCTTCGAGACCGATCTGGCAGGGATCGTCCACTTCGCGAACTATTACCGGTTCATGGAACAGGCAGAACACGCATTCTTTCGATCACTCGGTTTGAAGATTCACGATACTCTTCCCGACGGGACCGTCTTCGGGTGGCCTCGCGTTGCTGCCAGTTGTTCGTTCAATTCACCCGCTCGATACGAAGATGAAATCGAAATCCAGGTGAGTGTCAGTCGACGAACCCGACGTTCCCTCACCACGACATACCTGTTTCGGCGGGGCGAGACTACACTGGCAACTGGTGAAATGAAGACGGCGTATTGCATCGTTCCCGCCGGGGGAGGATTGCAGTCGGTCGATATGCCCGATGACTATTTCGAACGATTAGGACTTGGTTTGCCCGATGCCTGACCGTCATGCAGACGGATGCATGCTCCGGATTCGGACCATCAATGAAGCGGGACGGACCATGCGGTCCGTCCCGTTGAATGTCTCTGCGTCAAACGGATCATCAATCTTCTGCCACGGGTACAGGCGGCACGGGAGCGAATGCTGGCTGGACAGCATTCCCAGCGACCTGGCCGGTTACGACTTGGCCAGTTACGACTGGTGGATGTGACTCTGTCGCCGCGTAGACCTGCTGACAATGTGGACATGTCGCCGAATAGTTCCGGTCGTGCTGGCATCCTGCCGCAACGAACGTAAACCCGACAAATAACAGGGTGACAACAAACCGCAAGATTACGCCCTTCCTCGAAGACAATCGTTCACCGGATCCGCTGGAAATCCCTTTCACAACGAGCGAGATCGGAGTGTCTGCAGAGATCGGCAGAATCTATTTTTCGTTTGCATCGGCCCGACGCATTGATACGACGGATGCGGAAACCGAAGTCCAGTTATTCCGGCTGTACCAGTAATTCCAGCTGCTCCTGATCTGCGGAAGTCGCCGAACGTTCTGATACTGCATGGGAATGGGCCAAAAAACTTACAGATCTGAGCGGCAAAATCGATTCAGCCCTCAAGTCCGCGTCCCCTTCGGTCAATTTGGCTCGAATTCGACATCAACAAACGGCTGTCCGGTGATGGCGAATTCCAGGTCCGTGCGTATCGGTTGCGGTGAGTTCAAGAACTCTTTTTCGTAGGTCTCAAAGTACTTGTACTTCTTCGCCCGGTTGGTCACCCAGAGCGACTTCGGGTCGATTTTACGAGACTTCAGTTCCTTCCCATAATTACGGACGTTACAGACGCGGCGTGCGATATTCACCAGCAAATCACATTCAGGAATCGGGGCATAGAACTCGCGTTCCGTCGAAACGATCGCTTTTGCTGTCGGTTCCCCGCCATCCTTCGGTACCGGCAACAGTGTGTCCAGCACCTGATAGATACTGACGCCGCTGGCGGTTGGCTTCTTCTTGGCCGATTTTTTCTCGGCCGGAGGAGGAGTCGCATTGATGCTGCCGTGATGTCCGACCTTCAAGAAATCGAGCGGTGATTTCAGCAGTTTCTTGCGATGCATTTCCCACATCACATTCCAGCTGCCGTTTTGTTTTCCCTCCTGAAATTCGCCTTCCCATTCGGCGTCACCGACAAACAACAGGCGTCGTTTCTTCCACTCGATCAGCAACACAACACTCATGTTGTTCTGAATGGACGAGTCCTTCCCGGCAAACGCCAGAGCATTCGAAAGCATCCGCGACTTCAGGACTCGGAAATCTGACGCACTGATGTTCGTCGGTGTGACGCTGGATGTGCCACTCGAGGCTTTTGCCATGGCGGCCGTGAGACCGTTCAGGCCTTTCAGCGTCGTGTCCGCGTCTTCTCCGAAGTAGTAATGATCGATGTCATTTTCAGGGGCCAGCACATGGATTGCCGCGCCCTTCGGCAGCTTCAGCCCCAGATCCTTGTCTGTCATGCCCGAGTGCACGAACTTCGGCTTGATCTGATTGTTATCGGGGATCTGCTTCATCAGGAAATCATCAGCGACGTCATTGCTGACACCGTAAAGTGACGTCAGCAGTTCGGCCTGCGGACTGAGTGCCTGTCCGCTGTCTGCAAGTCGGCGCATGGCCGTTGTGGCAAAGGCATGAAGCGCATTCGATTTCTCGGCCTGCGGATGATTCGGATCGAGTGCCTGGCTTAACCAGACATTTTTCACTTCAATCTTCTTGAACCATTCAGGATCGAAACCCTTGATATGATCTTCGTGCCGATGCGTGGCAACGATCAGGTCCAATCGCTTGTTTCCCGGCTTGTCACCTGCAGGCAACAGGTGCTGTTCCATGTGCTCGATCGCCTGCTTCAGCAGCTCTGTGCCACCTTTCTTTCCACAATCGATCAGAATGTGAAAACCATCTTTGGCATCTGGAATCCGCACATAAATACAGTCGCCGCAGCCAACATTGTACGCACGGATCAGCAGCTTATTTCCCATTGCCGGGCCCCCTCATCATCATGTTCGTGATCGTCTTCGCACAAATGCAGATGCGGCGTCAGATGGAATCGAACCTGATCGCCATCTTCATCGGCGGTCATCGGCGGTACACTGTCCCCAAGGAATCCCTGTCCCGTCCCGACAATATCTCCCACGCGACCTGCTGCGATCTGCACGGTCAGATTCGCCAGCAGCGCATCACGGCGTGCGACCCCTTCCCGGACTGCAGCTTCCCAGCGGCGTTGGATTTCACCCGTCCGATTCCGCTTGCCCCCATAAGGAAGCGAACCCGGCTTTCGAGCCCAGGACAGGACGTTGCCAATATCGTCGAAGACCAGTGTTCCCCCGCAAAGCAGGTGAGTCGTCTTGCCGTTGAATTTTCCGAACTGCGGTCCATCCAGAGGGACTTCTTCACGCCAGACATATTCGAGAATGATCTGCCGACCCAGTCGCATACCCTGACGCGCGCTCTTGTTCGCATCGTAAAGGTCGGCAACGACGAAATCTCGACTGGCGGGAATCAGCAGGTCTTCTCGATTATCGTCGAGAAACCGATAGGCTGCCGCACGTGACCGTGAAATCGATCCCATGTCATGAAAGACACTCAGACGCAACCGTTCGAACAGGTATCGCTCCTCGGTCAGTTCCTCGACATCCTGATCCGACAGGATTTCGCGTTTGTGGAACACGTCGATCAGCATGGCATAGTAACCGTTCGGATCGATTGGATCCGCCAGCTGTTGAGCACGGCAGACGGCCAGTGCATAGTCACGAAACGTGACATCAACGGGGGGCAGCAAGTCCAGCGGCTGGATCGCCATCCGCTGCATCCGATCGGCCGCTCGCCAGAACGCCTGCTTCGGTGTGACCTTTGTTGTTTCTCCTTCGGGGGCCGCCTGGTATCCGTCGGCCAGTCGCATCAGAATGTCGAACATGGCCCCCGTCAGCACCTGCGAAAAATTGTGCGGACTTGTTTCATTCAGCATCTCCGACATGCGTTTTTTATTGAGCGCCGTTCGCAGGTAGGGCCTTCCCGAGACTGCCATACCAAACTCTTCCGCAATCGACGAAAGCTCCTTTGCCTCTTCGATTTTGCCGTTGCTGGCCACGGCCAGGCGACGCCGCAGCTCGTTGTTCCGCAGCGTCAGCAGGATGGCAGTCAAATCGCCGATGAACTCGTGGAATGCTGCGGTCTGGACGGAACTGCTTTCGTTGAAGTAGGGACGCACGCCATCCAGCACAGCATGTCCGAATTCGTGGTGGACGATGTCCGAGGACAGGCAAGTGTAGACAGTGCCGCTGTCGGATTGGAAATAGTAAAACTGAAGTGACTTGCTGGCGCGATCGTAGTAGGCGTTTTCACCGTCCCCGGCATGAGGAACCACGATCAGGCGATTTCATTCAAATGCCCAGGTGATGCGACGCCCCAACCCGTCGCCGCTTTCAAAAAAGGCCAATGCCCCCTGCAGCAGTGTCCAGACGCTCACCTGGTGGAACTGAAACAGATCCGCCGTCTCGCGATCAAGTACCTTCCCCTGGAACACGAACTTCTGCTGTTCATCATCCCATTCGGCGGGTGGAGTCAGGACATCGGTGTCGGTGTCGTAATCGACGATGGCGAACCGGGCGCTGGTCGGACCATCCGCCAATCCAGGTTCCCAGTCGACGAAGGCTTCTTCGTCAAATGCATATTGTGGTTTCTCACGCGCGACAAACGGATCTTGCACATATGTCGTAAACGGGAGCATTAACCCGCTCTTCTTTTCAAACGACGATGGCAGAAATCGTGAGGCGGCATAGAGCCTGACACGTTCATCGGGTGAAATATGGATATTGGAAATACCCGTTCGCGCTTTTGCTCGCTCGTGCCCCGTCGTTGCTGCAGGTGGTGCAGTCTTCTTGACGGTCTTCTTAGCGGTATTCTTAACGGTTTTCTTCTTGACTGTCGCAGGCTTTTTGGAATCGCCCGCACCGGATGCTTTCGCCACTGGCCCGCTCCTGAATACGTTTGCGTTTCGACATTTCAGGGACGGGACGAGTCTGCTGGTCGACCCGGGCATTGTCAACAACATCTTGCCGGACTTTTCTCGATTAACGGCCCGAGCCTGATCGTCAGCCGAACATTTAGAATTCGTTCGTTCTGAATTCTGAGTTTTGGGTTCCTGGTTCCGAGTTCCCGGTGCCTGGTTCTTCGTCCTTCGGCAATTCCATGAAGTCACAGACCTTCAATGCCGATTCCATCGAAGAACCAGGAACGTTCTACGACCTTCTGCCGGATTCGTTCTCAGATTTCAGGCTTTCTTTTGTTGCCTGAGCTGCGGCCATTTGCAGGCCTTCGTCATCGGGGCGGCGCGAGGCACACCATTTCAGGTGTTCTGCGGCTTCACGGTATCGTTTGGCACTGTACAGTTCCCATGCCAGGCGATTGCGGATCAGATAGCTCTGTGGGACCCGCTTCAAACCGCGATTCAGTAGGCGAATCGCCAGGTCGGTATCTTCCAATGCCTGGCACGCGTCATGCATCGACAGAATCGCGTATTCGAGCCGCTTTTCCGGCAGAGGGGACTTGAGACGCTGCATCCCTTCATTGATATGCTTGATCCAGATGGGTCGGGCTGCATCAACTCGATCGAGTTCCTGATAGGCTCGAGCAACCATCCCCTGGGCTTCCCAGTCTGGCTTCAGGTTATCCAGAAAGAACTCTGGTTCGACCTGCGGGGCAAGCTGGGTCACAATGATGCTTTGAATCCGACGGCTGCGAGAAAAGGCTTCCCGCCAGTATTCCATGGCTCCTTCAACGTCGCCTGACAACATTACGTTGCGACCGACCTGGAACAGGACTTGAGGGTCATGCGGTCGCAGTCGCAAGGCCTGCTTCAGCACCGTCATCTCATCTTCGTCCGAGGAAAGCTCGAGGAATCCGAGTTCGGCGAGTTTCACATACGAGTAGGCTCGCAGCGGCGATGCGTGCACGGCGCGGCGATAAGACTTCACCGCCAGTTGCAGCAGCTTCACATTCTTACCGACCGCCAGTTGCATCCAGGCCTTCATCTTGGCCAGTGACTCGAATTCAGAACCTTTGACGACATCGCGAATCTGGCCGAATGACAGGGGATTCTCGCTGGTTTCCTGCAAGGCATCGAAGCGTCGCAGGTATTCCATTCCTGCGGACTCCTGCAGCTTGGAATCTGAAGGATCGAGCTTGGCGGCTCGAATCAGATAGTCTCCTCGTTCTTCGACAATGTCGGGATCTTCTTCGTCTTGTGCAGAGTTCTGATAAGCCAGCGTCAAGTAACGCATCCGATCGGGTTCGGCCTGTGCCGCGGGAATCTTGTGGCCCAGCATCCAGACGCCCGATGCCGCCAGACCACAACCCGATACCAGTGTGATCAAACGCGGCAGTCGAAAGCCGGGGGCAACGAGTGCGTCCGATTCGCTCGCGGTGACCATCGATCGGCTGATACGTGTCACCGCTGCCAATTGGGCTGCCAGCAGGAACATGCATGATGGGGTGTACCAGAAGAAATCAAAAGCAGCGTGACAGATGTTTGCCAGCAGACTCGCCAGGACCGCTGCTGCCACCGCCTGATACTTCAGGTCGTGATGCCATAACGCCCGGAGACAATGTCTCAGGCTGAATGCGATGAAGGCCAAGGCAACGACCAGCCCACACATTCCTGATTCCGAGGCAACCTGCAGGTATCCACATTCGGCATGGGTATATTCCATGCTGTCTTCATGCGCCTGATCGAAGTGCAGGTGGTAGGCGTCGGCATGCGTTCCAATCCCTGTCCCCAGCCACGGGAAATCTCGCGCAACATCGATATTTGATTGCCAGATGACGTAGCGACCTTCGTTCGAATTACTGTCGAGAGTTCCTTCCAGGCGTTTCTCCAGAGTCTCCATACCCGTGACGAAAAAGATCACACCAATCACCGCTCCTGCGACGCTGAGCCCCAGGACCAGTTTGGCGGAAACCAACCCCAGGCGATAAAGGAGTCCCAGGCTGACAATGGTCGCGATCGTCAATGACAGCAGACCACCGCGCGAGTAGCACAACAGTGATGCCAGGGTCGCAGTTCCGAGTCCTGCCAGCAGCAGCAATACAGCCGCATTGTGAACGGGGGGTGCCAGCCCGTCATCGCCCGACTGCTCCTGATCGTGAAACCGGCGCAGGATCCACCAGACCAGCGGCCCCACTCCCAGCGCCAGGAACTGTGCCAGATGATTGCGGTTTGTGAAGCAACCCAGTGCGCAATGGCTGGTGGTCATAAAGGGATGGTCGACCATCCAGAAAAACTTGTCGTTGCTGAACTTGTATTGCAGAAGCGCGAACGCCCCCATCGCAACACTCGCCAGGGCCGCACAACAGAGAATCCGTTCAGCATCGGCCAATGTCTGGATCCGCTGAACCATCACCAGGAACAGCAGGCCGTAAGCTGCAAACGTCGCCAGTCCCGAAGCCGTTTCTGCCGGGGCCAGTGAAAGCTGGTTCCAACCGCCCGGCAGAATTCCAGAAGCAGTCGAACTCAGGATTAAAGGAAGGACATCATTCAGTTGCGGAGAAAGCCACAGCAGCCATGGTTGTGACAGTGGAATGATCTGAATCGCAGCGACTGAGACTCCCAGACACCACAGCCATTCACTGCCGGTCCAGACATACTTTCGTTCGGAAGCGGTCAATTGGTGTAACAGCCAGCAGGTTGTTGTCGCCAGCGCGCCGGCAACCAGAAACAATTGTCCAATTGCGGCTCGCCCGCCGAACCCTAAAGCGACCAAAATGAAAGTCAGGCCAAGGGAAACATCAGTGGCAGTCACCAGCAGTGGCTGCGAGACACCATGCTTCGAACCCGGTTCCATGAATTGAACCGGCCCGGATGATCGTCGTTTGTGTCGACGGCGACGATGACGATGTTCCTGAGGCGTTTCTTCATGGGACATGACGGAATTTCAACCCCTGCGAGGGAGTACGATGAGTCTGCTTCCAGAGCGACTGACGAATCGCGGCGGCGAATAATTACTGAAATCCTCAAGTCTTAAAAGACCGATTCGACACGATTTACGTCTTCGCTCGAGGGGGGGCTTCGACTATGATCCCGATGTCGCCGATCAGCCAACTGGAAGAAATGCCGGAATGCGTATTCCCACCTCACATTCGCGTCGCACGCCCATCGATCTGCAGGGGGCGATGACACCATTGATCGACGTTGTTTTTCAATTGCTGATTTTCTTTATCTGTGCGTCTTCAGGGCACTTACGCGAAAAATTGCTCCCCACGGATTTTGCATCGGGGGCGATCGGAGACAAACCCGCTGTTCTGGAAAAACCACTGGGTGAAGTTCGCATCAAACTGGTCCGCGAAATTGATTTGACGGTCTATCAGGTCGCTGGCCAGGAATTCCGGGACATCGACATTCTGGAAAAATGGCTCGGTCAAATGGCAGAAACGACCCGCGAGATTCCCGTAATCCTGGAAATTGGCGGGGATGTCCCGCTGGGAGATGCTGTCGGCGTTTACGATGCCTGTCGAGCGTCTCGGTTTGATTCCATTCATTTCGCGGCAGATGCGAAGCTGTTACGACCGAAGTGAGCTGATCCAATGCTATTTTGAAGCCGGGCACGGATGAAGGATGGGACTCGCTTGAACGCCGGCCCACCATTGGGAACGTCGAGAATTGATGGTGGGCCGTCGCGGCGAAGCGCCGCTGGTCCCACCCTACATCAGCACAGACGTGACGATGGATG
>CAZSTW010000065.1:0-19361 GCA_964609845.1 uncultured Planctomycetaceae bacterium
TACCCGGCTGGCGGCAGCAACTGGCAACCCCAGAGACAAAGATGTGGGTAAAATTGACTCCACGCTACTGCCCAACACGGATGCGGTTCAGTCAAAGCTGATCTTGAGGCCCATGGTTGTCTTCATTGCCAGAAGTGCTTCGGCATTGCCACGAGCATCGTCAACGGGGTGATGCGTATGCCTGGTCTTCCGCAGATGCTTGAAATTCACAAACGTGTCTTTGACCAGACCTTTGTAAAGCGAGCCGAGATTGGTCGAGCTGAAGCCAAATGGATTCGAACCCAGAAAATGATGGAAGTACCAGTTGATAAACTGCCAGTCGAACCCGTTATTGTCTGAGATAAAAAACGCCCGCCCTCTGCATTCGGATTTGATCCACTGAGCGAATGCTTCCATGACCGTTTTGGGGTCATCAAATTCCATTGTTTCTTCGCGACTGAATCCGCTGACGGCCAAGGCTTCCGGGATGAACGCCTGCGAGATGGGCTTTAATTTTCCATAGAAGGTTCGGTTCAAACCTTCCTCAACAATGATCGCTCCAAAACAGATCATTGAAAAATCGCCGGGAATCGGTCCATCCGATTCGATATCGACCATCACGTATGCCATTTGCATCCCTTTCAAAACGATGCGGTAAGTCCCCGCAGGAATGGTACCGCCTAGGAATCTCCCATCCGAGTCATCCAGAAATCGACGAACTCTAGAATCCGAGCAAGAAGGCAGCCAAAGCTGATTCTCACAAAGGCACGGAGCCACAGAGTTGAAATGTCAAAACCGGCGTGAACATTGCAACCGGTCACGCTCTTTTCCATTCTCCGTGTCTCAGTGACTCTGTGAGAGACATCACCCGTTGAGTGAGGCCACTCCCAGTCACCACGGGCAAGGCAGACCGGCTACGGTTCGGTGAGTTTGTCGATCACATGAAACATTGGCGGCTCGAGGTTGTTGCCAGTTCCACGCAATTACTTATCTTTCTTCCGTCTGCGAAAACGGTCCAGCGATCACTTCTCGCGACTGGGCGAGAAACCGCGGAGAAACATCCGCCGGACCGTTTCCAATCACCGCGACAAGCGATGCATCGAGTTCCATGCCGCTGGCAACCGTTAGCCCTGCTGCCGCAATGCAGACCGAGCGATTCATGCCGCCGGAACAGCAAACGATGGCTGGAATCCGAGATCTTACGAATGCAGCAACGGTGTCAGCGGCCAAACGCAAAAGCCAGGCAGGATTATCTCCGCCATCAGAAAGTGGAAATCGGCACCGGACGATCTCGCGTGGCAACAGTGCGAACGGTTCGTTATCTGCGACCTCGACAACCGCCTCAATCCCCGCATCAATGATGCTTCGCACATTCACTGCGTCGCTGGGGTTGCCTAACCATAGTAAGTGGCCAGTGATTTGCCGCATGTGACGAAATCCTTTGGGCGTTTCTCCCTGTTCTCTCCGCAAACGCTACCTCCGTGTGAGAGGCGGGTGCTCACCCTCTGTCAACGCGGTGCTCTCGTCGCTGGGGCGGTCTTGGGAATCAGAGCGGTTTTCTGCTCGTCTGTCAGACATTCGGCAAACTGCTTGTCGAACTCTTCGAATTTCTTCAACCAGGTCTTCCGTTGCTCGTCTTGCGGACTTTGCAGGGTTGCCTCGACAAATTTCCGTCGCTCGGCAGCTAGTTGGCCCTCAATCTCCTTCAGCTTCTGAGTTTGCTCGTCAGTCAATTTCGCGCCCACGAGCGCGAAGTCCTTTCTCAGTCTCACGATCGTCCCATCGTCGTTCTGTTCCGCATAGTTGAGCACTCTTACATCCTCGTCGATCTGCTCCTGAATCAGCTCCGCACGTTGTTTTTCCCAGATCTGCTGTTGCTCGATGGTCAAGATCTCAAGAGCCTCCTTTTCGATTTCTCTAAGCCCCTCTTCGATCCTCGTTTTCGATTCGGGATTGGGAGCGTTGAATGCGACCTCACCGAGCAATTGACCTCGACGGCCTGACAATAGACTCAATTCCGATTGCTGATGTGAAGTCAGTTGAATCTGAATCGCCAGTTCGCGGACGCGTCTCGCTTCCACCAGACTTGGCGTGCGTGAAAGTCTGCGCGCCAACTCAGAGCCGGCATGGCTCGGGCCGCGACCAAAAAGTCCAATGCTAGTCGTCGGGCCTGGCGGATTCTTGTCTTTAGACGCGATCGCACGTCGTTCCCAGGCGTTCAGCAGTGCCTCGGGAATATTGACCGTCCAATCATTCACTTCCCCGGCGCGCGCCACCAGCTCGATGACGCGTGGATCCGGGATTGCCTCAACCCTCCCTTTCGTCCATTCCACTTTCGTGTCGATTGGATCATGCAGCATGTTTCGATTCCATGCGGGATCGTCCGGAGTCATCTCGATGGGCACACGGACAAAATCGAAGCAGACGGAATACTGAGAGACGGGAATCTGAAACCGATAAGGTTGTTCCAGGTGTCGCCACTTGGCCCCCCCCTTTTTCTGAGGATAGAAGATCGCAGACGGCCAGCGTTCCGACTGGTCACTGCCTGGAGGGATCTCTGCCTGCCAGACGCCTCGGCCGGGAATGATCAACACAAACGGTGTCGAATTGAAGGGGAACCAACCGGATGACGTCCACACCTGTCCACCGATCTCCCGCCCGCCGAACTGATGAAAGCCAAGAATCAAGCCGTACTTTTTGGAGTCCAGATCTTCGGGCAAACCCTCCAAGTGAAACGAAACGTCCGTCAATTGCGGTTCGTTTTCGGGGGCCACAACTTCTTCGACGTGATCGCGTCCGGGGTAAATCATGAATGTCGACGAATATGATTCGCCGGTCTGGCTGTCCATTTCAAGCTTGTAGAGACCCGGGCCGACGAAGCCGCAATCGACGATTCCCTGGGCATCGGTCGAGGCTTCGTACTTCTTTCGAATGGATTTTGTCCCGGCGGCGGCGCTGGTCCCATTTTCCTCAGCAATCACTTCGCCAATGTCAGGAAGTTTACTGACCGTAACTGCCAGGCCTTTCGCGGCAAGTCCGTTCTTTGCTCCGTACGTTTCCCTGATTTTCAGGTTGTTCCAGCGCGGATCGCGTTCGTGCATGGGACTGGACTGTTGCATTACCAGCTTTGACATCTGCTCCACCAGGGCCGCATTCGTCTGCTGTTGCCCCTGAATCATCCAGCCGACCATCGCCGTCAAAACGACAGATACCGTCATCGAGACCAAGACACTGATCACTAACAGCCGCTGCGTCATGATCTTGCTCCACATCGCTTGAAACCAAAGTCGTCTGGCAACCTGTCGAGGATCACCGAACCGCTCAATGACTCGCGTCCAGGCCGAGCTTTCGTCGCCGCCACGCACCAGCAGTTCGCGCCGCAGCCCGGCCTGCAGGTGATCCAGAATCTCATCGGCAATGTCCCGACGCAGCGACGGGGGCTCATCGTCTCGCTGAGCCGGCAACCCTGCAGTGATTTCGCGACTGTCCAGCACGTGTTTGCCCCTAAGACACGATACGCTGCTGATCAACTGTGGAACAAGCTGGCCTTTGCCGTGTGTCCGCCTCCCAGAGTTCCCTCGACGCCGTTGGCGAATGCTCGCCACTCGGCCCGTTTGACGGCCAGTTCCTTGTGCCCTGCCGCCGTTAACTCATAGTACTTCCGCCGCCGCCCATCGACTTCGCGCCAGACGGCCTTCAACAGCTTCTGAGCTTCCAACCGGTGCAGAGCCGGATAGACGCTTCCTTCTTTCAGCTCAAAATACCCCTGCGACCGGCTCAGCACCGTCTGCGTGATCTCGTACCCATACGTCGGCCCGGGAGAGATCACTTCCAGCATCAGCATTTCGAGGGTGCCCGACAACAACCGCGAATCCATGACAATACATCCTCGTCAGATCTCATTCTGGCAGCACACCTAGCCTGCCTAGGCATAGAGCATAGACAGGCTAGGTATGTATGTCAATTCCATGAATCCGCCGATTGCGCACCGGGTGGCACAGGAAGCGCGAGTATACATGGCACGATTCCTCAAACCCGTGACGTCAATCAGCCGTACGGTTGGGCGGTGACTCCCAAATTCTCGGCGGGTTTTGCCGAACAGCAAGCGATTCTCACCAAACCAGATGCTGATGCCCATTGGAATCGCACGGTTCGTATTGTCCCTGTTACGCAACCATTTTATCGTCCGAAGCTCCACATCTCCCATCATCTCCACTGCAGGTCACACGATGTCGCGCTTCGTGCTGTATCGACTCACCATCGTCGCATGTCTGCTCTCGTTGCCCGGTTTCCTGAATGCTCAGGAAATGCGAGTTTACACGACAGTACGAAATCTGCGTGGCTCCGCTGTCAGTGAAGATCGCGCCCCGGTTGTTGCTCGCAGCCTCACACTGTTTCACGCCGGTAAAGTCTATGACTATGTCGAAGCGGCGAAAGAACTGACGATTTTTGAGCCAGCCCACCATCGATTCACGCTACTCAGTGAACGTCGTCGCGTCGCTACGGAAGTGACTCAGGACGAAGTCCGTCAGTTTCTGAACCTGGTTGAGCAGGAAGGCTGGAAACAGCTCACGACCTCCACAGAACAACAGGATTCACCGCAGGGAAAGTCACTTGTATGGCTCAAATTCCAGCTCAAACCCGAATTCGAAGTGACGTTTGATGGAGCGAAGAATGTCCTGTCATTGACAGATCGCGCGGCTCGCTATCATGCCGAACTTCAAGCGGCACCGACCAAGAGTGCCGTCGATTCGTATCTGAGATTTGCTGACGCCACGGCGGAACTCAATTCCGTCCTGCATACCCAGGCCCCGCTGCCTCGACCTCGACTGGTGCTGAACGGTGCGTTGCGCGAACGCGAATTGCTGCCAATCGTGGTGGAATTGAAAGCGCAGGATGATCGTCTTCATCTGCAGGCACGTCATGAATGGACCTGGAAGTTTCAGTCGCGTGATCGTCAATTGATCTCGGGATGGGAATCTCAGTTGAGCGACCCGGGACTGCGGCGAATCACGTTCCGACAGTACCAGCAGGAATCAATGTCGTCAGAAGTCAGCCGAAACCGGTAACTTTCCCGCACTTGGCTTTGCCGCCGCCTGATCGCTCGACGTATACTGAGCGACAGGTTCACGTGGTTCGCCGGAGCGGGACCTATTTCCGGTCGAATTCTTTATCCGGTTGACACGAGACATCGCACGCCTCTGGCAGGAAACGACAGCGGGATGGCGGAAAATCTACTGCGTCTGGCAACGACGATACGTGACGAATCGTCGCGTGTCTTGAAGGTGCGCGACGCCCTGCTTGAGTTCCTGTCACGTGAGACGGGAGTTCGCGTTTCAGCCTTTGGCACCCCTGATCAAATCCGGATTGGTCGCAAGCAGTTTGATCTGATCCTTGTTCTGGGGGGCGATGGAACGATTCTGCGCACCTGTCGACAACTCGGCTCACGCCAGATTCCGATCATGGGGATCAACCTCGGCCGACTCGGTTTTCTCGCCGATCTTTCACCCGAGGAATTTCAGACACGCTTCCACGAAATTCGTGCCCGTCGATATACGGTCGTTCCCCATCTGATGTTTTCCTGTCGACTGCTCCGTGCTGACGGTAGTCATGAAACACATCTCGGTCTGAACGAAGTCGCTGTCCACTCCGGGGGGGCCCTGCGAATTTTGCAGGTGCATCTGGCAATCAACGGCCAGGATGTGACGACCTACAGTTGTGACGGCTTGATCATCAGCACGCCGGTCGGTTCGACGGCACATAGCCTGGCAGCGGGAGGCCCGATTTTGAGGCAGGATCTGCAGGCGTTCGTGATTACGCCGATCAGTCCGCACACCCTCACGAATCGTCCCCTTGTTGACAGTGCCGATTCACTCTATTCATTGACACTGCCCGAAGTTCCGGCCGGGGCGACGCTGGTGGTCGACGGGCAGATCAAGGTTCCCTTGCAGTTTGGCGATCAAATCGAAATCCGTAAGGCCCCCGTCAACTTTCAGTTTGCCAGGTTGTCAGACCACAGTTACTACGCAACGCTGCACGAAAAACTGGGCTGGGGTGGGCAAACGGGAAACGGACTTCGGAACGGTTCCTGAATCTCGAGTCAGAGACCGGCGGGGAGCGATGTCATGGATTCCAGACGCTTCGAAGATGACGAAGTCTTGAGGTCTGTGATCGATACACTGCAGTGGATCGCCGGTGACGATCCCAAAGTCGACATCACTACAAACCTCGTAGAATTCCAGGAGGAAGTCTGTGACAGTTTGTTTCACGAGGAGATTGTTCTTGGCATTGAAGAACGACTCGGAATCTGCATGTCACACCAGGAATGGATGACGTTTTATCAGTTGCCAAACGGAATCGACAACGCGATGCCCTTCGAGAAATGGCGCAAGACGGTCGCCCCCACGTTGACAGTCACCGCGCTGGCCGACTTCCTTCGTGAGCGTTTCAAACCGGTCTCATTCGAACCCGTAAGTGTGCTTGGCTCACCCCCTTGTCAGGCGGCGGGTTACTTCGTCGGAATGAGCGACATCGTTCAGCAGATTCAACCCGAAGCGACGCGGTTTGGACCGAGTACATCGATTCGGTCAGTGCTGCCAAACATTCGTTTACGCGTTTTCTGGTCTCGATTGAGTCGAGCCGCAAACAAATCGCTACCACCACTGTCATTCTGGTTGAACCATCTGGCCAATGCCCTGTTGATCATTTCAATCGGGTTTCTGGCATTTGGAATCATGGTCGACTGGGCCATTCTGGCATCTGTCTGGCTGCTCTGCCTGAAAGGGCTGCAACTCGGCTGGTGGCTGCATCACAGAGCCAATCCGTTGCCGTACGGAATCAACACATTTGGCGATCTGGCTCGTTACCTGGCGGGAAAGCGAACACCACATCGTGCCTGGCGCTTCGGAAATCGGCTGGGCAGCCTGTTTCGCCGAAAGCAGGCGGCAGAGTCTACCTAATCGTGTCGATCCGATTCCGTTTCGGAAGTTCAGGAAAACTTTGCGGCCAGGGGTTGTCGGTGAGCGAGCGATGTCGTCCGTCGGCCGATGTTCGTGGTGCGGGTAATGAAGGTCCTCTGAACTCACCATTCTGACTCCGTTTTCGAAGCGACTCGATGACAGACGAATTGGTCCAAGTCCAGACTCACCAGAGTCTTCGGTCACATGTACATCAGACGCTCTGCCGTCGTGAGAACCTGCTGGCCGAGCAGTTTGAACTACAGGTCATGCCCCTGATGCAGCAGCAGGCCACGTGTGGGCTGCAGTTTCTGCTGCGAGGGCCCCGCAGCGTCCGCCTGGGTGCCGTCTGGGCTGCCGAGCCGAACGTGCTCTATTTTTACGACGCACGGGGTGAACGATTTCTGAAGCAACAGCTGGCAGTCCGGCTGGAACCCAACGAACTGGCCGCTGCAAGCCAGCCCTGATGGAAGAGTTGCTTCAACAAGCGGCGACTGGTGATTGACCAGCATCAGGTTCGGGAAGCGTGATAATCGCTTTCAGCGATGAATCTCTGATTCACATTTTGTTTCCGGAGTTTGTCCGGAACCTTGAGTCGACCGTACATAGTGAATCTCAGGTGACACGATGAAACAGAAAACGTTGGCGGCGAAGACTAAAAAACCACCGAAGCCAGTGAAAGAGAAGCCTGTCGACGCTGAGCAGACGACGACATTGTCGCCTGAAGAGCAGACGGCGATTCTGGATGAAGCGTTGGAACGGATGGATAAACTCGCCGAAAGCCAGCTGGAAATGGCACGACTGTTTATCGCCCGTGGAAAGACCGAAATTGCTCGACGACGACTGGAAGAGATTCTTGAACTTTACGGCAAATCGGACCTCGCCAAAGAAGCTCGCAAGCTGCTAAAAGGCCTTTGATTCTTCAGCGGCGTTCAGAATTGTCCGCAGCGTCACTGCCTTTTCTGAAACTGGGCGGGACGTAGGGTGGAGTCAATGTTACCCACATTTTTTACTCTCAGAGTCGATTGAGTTGCGGGCGCGCTGGCTGTTTTCAAATCGAAACGTGAACAGGGGTGCCACGATCTTGGAGTCTGCGACAAGGTCGTGCTGAATTTGGATTCGAGCCTGTTTCACAACCGATCTCTTTGCCGACTCTATGAGATTTCGCTCATTCTCAAGATTCTTCGAAGACACGGCCTTGTCGCAGACTCCAAGACCGTGGCACCCAATTCTTAAGTTGGAAATCTCAGTTTCCGTGCGGATCCATCCGCGTAGTGGACTTCGGAGACGCTGCGCGCCTCCGCACATTACAAAAAGTAGGGTGGAGACCAGCGGCGCTTCGCCGCGCCGGCCCACCAGTTCCTTCAAAAGAAGCAATTTCCCATTTGAATTTCGAATCATGGCGCCGGCGCTCGAAGCGAGCTGGTCCCACCCTACTTTCGGGCCCTGTGTCCAACACAACAGGTCGAGGCGCTCGGCGTCCCGAAAGCTCGTGCAAGCTGAGGCTTCCATCGGAAGGGCTGGGTGCCACGGTCTTGGAGTCTGCGACAAGGCCGTGTCTTAAATGCATCTTGCGAAATTTCGAGATTTCATGGGTACTGCGAAGAGATCCATTTCTGAAATGAGCTCGAAACGAAAATTCAGCACCCCACACCTGCCCTGTTCACTTTCCGGTTTTCAAAATCGGCCAAACGCGTTGATCGGCTGGCTGCCAGCAGTCGCCTGATGGACGAAGGGGCTCGAACCGAGCTTTCGCAAAACGATCAGGCCGCCCGACACTTCGCCGCGCCGGCCTACCATTAATTGTTGAGGCGCTATCATGGTGGGCCGGCGCTCGAAGCGAGCTGGTCCCACCCTACAAAGAAATAGCCGATTGCTCTACTCAATTTCGGGATCAGGAATCGTAGGCGCGAGCACTGCCACCCGGTGTTTTGTTGACTTCCAACTGATAAAGCTGGCTGCCGGCTGCTGTCGGGTAATCGGCGTTCAGGCAGGCCTGGCACAATTCATCTCCGTGCAGACCGACACTTCGCGCAATCGATTCGAACGACAGGTACTTCAGGCTGTCTGCGTGAATCATTTTCGCCATGCTGGCTTCAATTTCCGGAGTCAGTCGTTCACCGGGATTCAAAAATTTCGGGGCGAACAACTGCGAGATCGTCGACATATCGATCCCGTAGAAGCACGGGGCCAGAATCGGTGGACAGGCGACGCGAACATGAACTTCCCTGGCCTTGCCTCGATCTCGCAGTTGCGAGATCAGCACCTTCATAGTGGTTGATCGAACAATCGTATCTTCAACGAGGATGACCTTCTTGCCCCCGAGAACTTCGGGCAGAGGCGTGTACTTCATCCTGGCTTTGTCTTCGCGATTCGTCCCTTCGATGAAGGTGCGTCCCATGTAACGATTGCGCATCAGCCCTTCGACAGACGGAATCTTCAGTGTGAAGGCCATGCTGTCTGCAGCGGCTTTCGCCGTGTCAGGCACCGGAACGACGATCGTATCCTCGTCGATCTCCACCGTTTCCTGACGCGCCAGTTCCTCACCCAGTCGCTTGCGGGTCAGATAAACACTGCGTTCGTCGAGCGTACTGGCGACATTCGCGAAATAGATCCATTCGAAGAAACAATGAGCCCGCCGCGGACTGGGGGCAAATTGGCGCAGTTCCAGTTTGCCATTTTGAATCAGCACAGCGTGGCCGGGCGGTACGTTTCGAATGTCTTCCTGCCGGAAGCCGAGATTCGCCAGGGCCACGCTTTCGCTCGCTGCGGCAAACAGGTTTCCATCGACCGCATAGCAGAGCGGCCGGATCCCCAACGGATCACGAGCGACCGCCATTTCGCCCAATGCGTTCAGAAAGACCATATTCCAGGCACCGTCAAGACGTTCGCTGAGGTGCGTCAGGACATCAATCAGTTTGGGCAGCCGGTCACCCGACAACTGCTGGCAGATCAGATGCATCAGCACTTCTGTATCTGTGTCGCGCGCCAGATGGAAATTGCGCTGCGACAGAATTTCGTCTTTGAGTTGCGGGTAATTCGCCAATTGCCCGTTAAAACCGAACGAAAACCACTTGTGTTTTTCGATGTGATGCCGTTCAAACGGCTGCGCATTTCCGCGATCATCGGCACCGCAGGTTGCATAACGGACATGTCCGATAGCGGCGACGCCAGCGTACTTGTCCATCAGTGCCGTCGCTTCCTTCTGATGATTGAGATGGAAGACCTCGGTTACTGTTCCGACATTTTTGTACGTATCAATCAGTTGCGCGTGTTCCGGGTGGTAAACCGTCATCCCGGCAGCAAGTTGCCCACGATTCTGAATTTCCAGCAGCAACCGAGGAATATGCCTCGAAACCTGCGATGGATCTTTCTTGGGTGCTAACGGGTGAACGTCACCCGGAAGATGATAGATCGCAGCGATACCACATTCATGAAACAAATCGGCCAAGGAAGTGTCCTCTGGTCGGGCGGGCCTCTTGTCGGGCGCAGAACTACGTGGTGTCACACCACGAGTGCGGATGATACTGCGATTCGTCGACAACACCAACCGACCACGATGGCAATTGGCTCGGCATTTCAATTCCACAATTTGATTCAGCAAAATATCGGAACAAACCGGCCTGGAACGCTCGCAGGTTCGACAAGCTCGTGACGAGGCAAACTTCCGAAAATCTGAGGTATTCGTAACTGTTTGCTGCAACCTTACGACTTTTTGACAGCATCGTATTTGGACAGCAATAATGCTCGTGAAAGCGTTTAGAGGCAGAGAACGGCGTTGAAAAATACTCATTTGTACGAAGCGAGGCCTGCGAGTTGGGAGGTCAGGTGGATCGCGACGCAAAAATCGGATACGTCAGTGAAAGTCGAGGACCAATGCTGCGGTCGGGACGAAACTGGCAGTAATTCGTGGCAAATCGTCAGCGGATGCTTGCCAAGTCGCGTCGGGCGCGGTTTATTCTGTGGGTAGTCGAGCGTTTCGGTCGAATCGTGCTGGCGCGGGAAGTGTGTTCCGTCAGCTCGTTCGCCCTTCGTCCTTTGTCTGATGGGAAGCCAGCCGATGAGATCACGGTTGCTTGCAGCGGTCGCCATGGCGGTTTTGATCGCCGGCGCGGGAATGGCACAGGCGGTCGAGCCATACCTGGAATTCGTGCGAGGATTGCGCGAACAACAGTATTTCGATTACGCGATTCTGTATCTCGACCAGATTGCGACCAAGGAGAATACTCCTGCCGAAATCAAGCAGGTGATTCCCTATGAAAAGGCGATGGCCCTGCAGGATGGTGCCAGGTTTGCCCGCTCGCCCGAAAAGCAGGTCGAACAATACAATCAGGCGTTGGCGTTCCTGGAACAGTTTGTCAAAGAAAACCCGACACACCCGATTGCGGCCGACGCCAATTCCGACCGGGCACAAATTATTCTGAAAAAGGCTCAGTCCGAGATTCTGCAACTCCGGTCTCCCTCGGCCCCCAAGAAGCAGCTCCAGACCAGTTCCAGGGAACTGATTGCCAAAGCGCGCGAGGTCTATCAGACCGCATTCGACCAGCATGATGCCAACTTGAAAAAGTTCGGGGCCTTCATCGATCAACAGAAGGAACCAGAGCAGTACGCGGCCCGGTCCAAGACCGAACAGAGCCTGATGACAGCTTCGCTCAATCTCGGCATCTGCACGTTTGAAGAAGCGCACACCTACGAAGCGACGGCGGCTGAATACAAGCAATTGCTGACGAAGGCTGCTGACGAATTCGAGAAGATGCACCAGAAATACCGCACGCAAGTCGGTGGACTGCATGCACGCGTCTGGCAGGGAAAATGCTTTGAAGAGATGAACGAAATCAACAAGGCACTGGGGATCTACAAGGAAATCCTCGATCATCCTGCCGACACCGGCGCTCTTTCCCAGTTAAAGACACAAACCCTGTATTTCAAGCTGATCTGCCTGAACAGCAAGGAAAAGCGTGACTATCGCGTCGTCGCTGACCTCGCCGAAGAATGGATGAAAAAACACCCCAACGAACAACTCACCCCGATCGGGTTGAGCATCCAGTATGAACAGGCTCTGGCCTATGAACAGATGGGGAATAATCCGGATATTCTGCTGGCGGATAAAGAAACGTTCTGGAAAAAAGCCCGGACGATTTCCATGAACGTTCAAAAGTATAACAGTGAACAAAAGGACTCGGCGCTGGCGCTGACGCAGCGACTGCAGGCCAAGCTGAACAAAGACAAGGAAGAAAAGGTCAACGATTTTGCCACGGCATTCAGTCTTGCCCGACAGGCTTTTCTCGATGCCGTCGAAACGAAGAAGGAACTGGAAGAAGCGACCAAGAAGGGGGCCGTTGTTCAGCCTGAAATCGTCGCCAAGTTAACCGCTTCCCTCGCAAATTCACTCAGCGACGCCGTCCGGTACTTTGAACTGGCGTTTACGTTGGTGAAAACGGCTGACGACAAGAAAGAACTTCCACAGGCGCGATACCTGTATGCACACGTCAACCTGAACCTCAAGAAATATTACGAAGCAGCAGTTCTGGCGGAATTCGTCGCCCGAACGACGGAAAAAGATAACCCGCTGGCCTTGGACTCCGCCTATCTGGCGATGGCCGCATTTGGCCAGGCATTCAACGAAAGTAAAGCTTCGAACGATCAGAAGGGCGAAGATCTGAAAATGATCATTCGCGCCAGCAATTTTATTGCGGAACGATGGCCATCCAGCGACAAGGCAAACGACGCCTACATGATGCTGGGGCAGATGATCAGCGTCCAGAAAAAGCCAGCTGAATCAGCCATGTGGTATGGCAAGGTTCCTGAATCCGATCCGAAGTACGCTCAGGCTCAGCTTGCCGCAGGCCAGGCCTATTGGTCCGCGTACATCAGTGCGGGTCGGATGATTGCTGCCGAACGCCCCAACGCCGAACAGCTGGCAGCCTGGCAGAAATCAGCACAGGACCACTTGCGGGTCGGGATCAAGAAGCTGACCGACACCGCTCCGAAAGAAGCCTCGCCGCCGGAACTGATCGGCGCAAAGATGACGCTGGCTCAGATCATTATCAACCAGGGTCAGGATGCGGAAGCTCTGAAACTGCTGGAAGGTGAGCCTCATTCAGTCGTGAAAGCGGTGACTGTCGCAGACGAAGCGACCCGCCCCGAAACGGGGATGACCAGCCGACGCTTTGCGATGGAAACCTACAAGCTGATCTTCCGAGCCTACATCGGGACCCAGAATCTCGACAAAGCCCGGGAAACGATGAAGACCCTGGAAAAGATCGCCGGGCATGGTGGTGCCGAAGGGGGAGCGGAAATCACCGAGTTGTACATCAGCCTCGGTCGGCTCCTGAAAGACGAACTCGAACGTTTGAAGGCCAACGGTGAAACAGAACGCTTTGAAAAGCTGATGACTTCGTTCGAAACGTTCCTGAATGACATGGCTTCGCGTAAGGACGGCCAGACCTTCGGTTCCTTGAGCTGGATCGGCGAAACCTACTTCGCACTCGGCGAATCAGTCGTATCTACAGACGCTGCCAAGGCTAACGGGTTCTACGAAAAGGGAGGGAATGCGTTTACCGAAATTCTCACCCGGGCCACCAACGATCAGAACTTCGTCGGTGCCAAGCAATTGAGCGAAGTCAAGTTGCGACTGGTCAAGGTCGGACGGCTGAGAAAGGATTTCCCACCCGCAGAAGTCCTGATGAAGGGAATCGCAAAAGAAAACGCCAACAATCTGAAAGTTCAGATTGCCGCAGCAGAAATGTATCAGGACTGGGGGCTGAGCGGACAGGCCGATGCCCCGAAGAAACTGATCGTGGCGATCCAGGGGGACACGAAGATCGGTGGCGACATCTGGGGCTGGAGCCAGATTGCCAAGAAGCTGCATAAGTCACCGAGTTTCGCGACAGACGAATACTACAAACAGACATTCCTGGATGCCCAGTACAATTCGTCATTCTGTCGCCTTCGGTTTGCCCGCGAGCAGCCCGCCAAGGATAAGCAGAAGCACCTGGAAGGATGCCGTACGGAACTGGTGACAACGTCGGCGATCGTTAAGGATATGCCCGAAGAGCAGTTTCAAAGGTTTAATACACTTTACCGTGACGTCCTGACCGACCTCGGTCAGCCTGTCACAGATTTGCCCCGTGCAGTTGATGTCCCGGTTGCGGCCCCCGTCATTGAAAAGAAACCTGAACCAGAAGCTCCGACGGAAGTCAAAGAAGGGGCGACGGGAACAACCCCGGACAAGCCGCCGGAACCGCCCAAAATCGACATGATGACTTGGATCATCTTTGGTGCTTGCCTTGTCGCAGGTCTGGGAGCCATCGTCTGGGTCCTCGTCAAAGGGAAATCCAAGCCGAAGCCAAAGTCGTTCGGAGGAACAACGGCCACGGGACCAGTTTCGTTCAGTGGTGTTGAAGGTGGGGGACCATTGCCTCCGCCGACATTTGTGGCTCCGAACGCCAAACCGAAGCCGCGACCAGCCGCCGCTCCCAGATCGGCGACAGCAGGGGCTGCCACCAAACCGGCGACCAAGCCGGCCGCAAAGCCAGCCGCACCAGCGGCACCAGGAGCAGCTGCAGCTCCCAAACCAAAACCCAAACCACCATCACCCCCTGCCAGTAAGTGATGCGACAATTTCAGCAGATCTGTCCGTGAATTCTCAACAGCCGACACAATCGACCCGTCACAGGTCAGGAGTTTGTTACATGACACGTCAGACTTGGGCCATCGCCTCGGTGGCATTGCTCGCCAGTTCTCAATTGTTCGCCGCGGATACGGTGACCCGCAAGAGCGACGGCAAGAAGCTCAGCGGTGTGATTTCGGCTGTTTCGAAGGATGAAGTCACCGTCAAGAAGGCGGTTGGTGAGCCTGACAAGATTGCCGCAAACGATATTCAAGGGGTGGAATGGGACTCAGGCGGTGCCGAATTGCGTCTGGCCTACACTGATGAGGCGGGCGGTCGTTACGATACGGCGATCACCCGTTACACCAAGGCTAAGGAAACCGCCAAGAATCCGAGTGAATTTCTGAAGGCAGAGCTCGAATATGCCTTGGCCCGCTCGGCTGCGAAGCAGGCGATTTCTGAGGGAGACATGACCAAGTTGACGAAGTCTGCCCAGGCCCTGCAGGCTATTCAGAAATCGAGTCCGGACCATTTCCGCTACTACGATTCGATGAACGTTCTGGGGCAGGTTCAGCTGGAGGCCAAAGATTTTGCGGCTGCTCGCACGACCTACGAAGTTGTCGGCAAGGCCCCTTGGAACGACTACAAAATGCTCTCCAGGATTTCCCTCGGAAAGATCCTCGTTGCCGAAAACAAGCTGGATGAAGCGGCCAAGGAATTCGAAGCGGCCGCTGCTGCCGCGACAGATTCCCCCAGTGATCAGGCTCGTAAGTACGAAGCGATGCTTGCCGGAGCCCGGGCTCTGGTCACGCAAAGCAAGTTCGAAGAATCCTTGAAAATCCTCGAACTCGTGACCGACAAGGGCCCTGCAGACGAATCAGCCCTTCAGGCAGAAGCCTATGTCCTGATGGGAAATGCGCTCCAGGCTCTGGGGCGGATGAAGGAAGCCTCGCTCGCTTATCTGCACGTCGATATCCTGTTCTCAAAAGAAGCATCACTCCATGCCGAAGCGCTGTACAATCTGACCAAGACCTGGAAGCAGGTTCAGTTGCCGGATCGGAGTGCCGAAGCCGAGCAAAAGCTGGTGCAAACCTACCCCAATAGTTCCTGGCGCAAGAAACTGACGAAGTAACCGCTGGAAACAGGTGGCGTTAAGGTTTAGAATTTCCGCCGCTGCATTCGCGGGCGGCAGTCGCATTTCGAAAACGGTTTTTCACAGATCAACATCAACCGGTTCAACGAATCGCAAAACTCAAGGGGATGGCAAACGTGAAGGGAATTGAATTGAATCGCTCATTTGGATTCGGCAGCTTCTGTTGGGCGGCAGTCGCCGTCATGATGTGCCTGTTTATCATCGGCGGTCCTGTTTCCAAGGTGGTCGCTCAGGATGATGGTGCTGCCAAGGCAGACGCACCAGCACCCGCTGGTGAGGAAAAGAAAGAAGCCGCGAAGCCACAGGAATCGTTCCTGGCATGGATGATTCGCGCATCCGGGATCTTCGGTTTCCTGATTATGCTCGTTTCGTTCGTGATGGTCGCGATCATCATGATGATCGGCCTTCAGTTGCGTCGCGACAACTTCCTGCCTGCGTCGTTTGTCGAGCAGTTTGAACAGCGGCTGCAGGCCAAGGACTACCAGGGTGCTTACGAGGCGGCCAAGGGAAGCGATTCGTTTATCGGTCGTGTTCTCTCCGCCGGGATGGCTCGCCTGTCACGCGGCTTTGAAGAAGCTGAAGCCGGGATGCAGGAAATCGGCGAAGACGAAACGATGGCAATGGAACACAAGATTGGTTACCTGGCCTTGATCGGATCGGTGGCACCGATGCTCGGTCTGCTCGGTACGGTTCAGGGGATGGTGCTCAGCTTCCAGGTTATCGCCAACTCGACCACATCACCCAAGCCATCCGAACTGGCTGACGGTATTGCAACGGCGTTGTTCACAACGCTGGAAGGTCTGGTTGTGGCAATCCCTGCAATCATTTTCTACGCACTCTACAAGAATCGTCTGGCTCGTTTCCTGATGGAATGTGGATTCGTGGCCAGCAACCTGATGAAGAACTTCCAGAACATGGGCAAGGCTCCTGCGGCACGCGGTGGTGCAGCTCCGGCTGGTGCTCCTGGCGAACGGGCTGAGTAGTCCTCGATTCAAGTTTTCGACGAAATCGACTGGGTGACTTCTGGTAGATCGGCGTGTGCCGTCGAGGTGAATTGATGAAGGTTCGCAAGATTGAAATGGGGTTCACAGAACCCGATATGACTCCGATGATCGACATCGTGTTTCAGTTGCTGACGTTCTTTATGATCGCCATCAATTTTGAGAACACTAAGGCCGACGAACGGGTCAAGCTCCCCAAGGATATGCTTGCGAAGCCCCCTGAAGTGAAGCCAGAACATGAACTGGTTTTGAACTACGGATTCGCCCGCGACAAAGCTGGTAACAAGATCGGTACCGCACCGACAATTTTCTATAACGAACGTTATGTGGAAGTGGCTCAATTGACCCCTGATCTTGAACAGGAAAAGCGGGTGATGGAAGCGATCCACGGAAAGGACGTTATTGGAAAGGTGACGGTGCTGATTCGAGCAGACTCGGAAGTTCCCACGGGACTCGTACAGCAACTGATCAAGAAATGTCAGGACAACGGATTCACCAAGTTTTCGTTGCGGGCAACATCCGAAGAGAAATAGCAGTCGGGAAATTCGGGGCAGGTCAATCAGTGAGGTTTGGTTGACTCGAACCCGAATTGCCGATTCGTGACGCGGCAACTGTCAGGTTATCAGGCCGAAAGGGCCCTGCATGAAACTCGCTAAGCCAAGCACGCTGTCGAAGGTTGAAATCCCGATGGCGCCGATGATCGATATTGTGTTCCAGTTGCTGATCTTCTTCATGCTCAATCTGAAGATTGTTGCGCCCGAAGGAAACTTCAACATCAATCTGCCCGTCAGTGCCCCCTCCAACGCCCCGAGCGAAGTCAATCTTCCAGATATCAAGGTTGGCCTGCGTTCTGATCGCGATGGTAATCTGGTTCAACTGACGTTGGGGGGAAACAACCTCGGTAATGACAATGCGGCTTTCGACCGCTTGAACGCCGAAGTTTTGAAGATCATCGGCCGCCCCGGAAATCCACTGACGAAAGATATCGAAGTGGAACTCGATGCTGACTTCGAATGTCAGTACAAGTATGTAGTGAAGGCGATTTCGCGGTGTACAGGCCGGTTTGATCAGAAGACACAGACCGTCACTCGCTACATCGAAAAAATCAAGTTCGCTCCGCCGCATAAGCCAAAATAACTTCGAATTGTCGGCTGAGCCTTGTGCTTCGAGTTGAATGAAACGTCCTGCCAGGGAGAGATTCATGAAACGGTCAAGAAGCGACGCTCAGTCCAAGGTCGAAGTCCCGATGGCTCCCATGATCGACATTGTGTTCCAGCTGCTGATTTTCTTCATGCTCAACCTGAAGATTGTCGCACCGGAAGGGAACTTCAATGTCAATCTCCCTTCCGGTCAGCCGGGGGAGGCTCTGCAATCGTCTGACATCCGTGTCGGCTTGAAGAGCGACCGCGATGGAAACCTCGTCCAGTTGACTCTCGGCCAGAACAATCTCGGCAATGACAACGCCGCATTTGATCGTCTGAATGCGGAAATCCTGAAGATCGTCGGTCGTCCAGGAAATCCATTGACGAAAGAACTTGAAGTGACGATCGATGCTGACTTCGAGTGTCAGTACAAGTACATCGTCAAAGCCATCTCACGCTGTACAGGCCGCGTCGATCCGACGACGCAGCAGATCACTCGCTATGTTGAGAGAATCAAATTCGCTCCTGCACATCAGCCGAAGGGGTGATTCGGTCAATTCATTGATACTTACGCCTCAATCGTGCTGCTTGAGCAGGTCATAATGGTGTGGGAGATTTTGATTCGGCCCGTCGGCTTTCGGTCTTGCCCCAAGGTTTCCAGCGCCAGGCTTTGGCCTGCTGCTCATGGATCGCCTGATCGATCTTCAACCGCATTCGCTGGCATTCCAGGTCACCCTTGTTCTGCAGCAAGGCCGCGTCGATCTGTTGCTTCGCTTTGAGCAGATTGCCTGATTCAAAGTAATCGACCGCCCGGTCGTAGTGAGCACGTGTCAGACTGGTTCGATTGATCGGACTCAGGTGATCCCGGAAGTAGGCGGCACGTTCCTGAGTTTCAAACTGCAGCTTTTCACCTTCAATTGCGGCTTCGGGATCAGTCACGATGCGTGGGGTGATCAGGACGATCAGTTCGTTGCGTTGCAGGCTTTCGGTCTTATTGCGGAATGCAGCCCCCACCAGGGGAATGGCTCCCAGGAACGGGACGCGGTCGATCGATTCAACACTTTCTTCTGAGATCAACCCTCCCAGTACAACAGTCGTTCCGTCGCGGACCATGACGTTGGTGGTGACTTCCGTCGTTTCAGAATTTGGTAATCCTGTCTGGGCATTGATCGTTGCCTTGCTTCGTTCTGGATGGACTTCCAACCGAACCAGTCCATCGGGAGAAATGAATGGGCGGAAGATCAGCTTTGTTCCGGCATCCAGGAACTGCACATTCTCTACCGTCTGGTTTCCGTTAAAAGCCAGCGTCTTGTAGCTAAGACGCTGGCCGATAATCATTTCTGCCTTTTGCTTGTTCAGAACTCGCAATTGCGGAGCAGCCAGCAGCGTGGTGTCGGCGATGTTTTCCAGTGCCTTAATGAAGCCCGAGATGTCTCCCTGGATGAAGCCGTACTTCAGTCCGGCGGAATTGGCAATGAAATCTCCTGCCGCCGGTACGAGAGCCGGCTTTGATGGGAA
>CAZSTW010000065.1:19522-22398 GCA_964609845.1 uncultured Planctomycetaceae bacterium
GAGCCATTTCCTGAAAGCAGCTGACTGTTCTGGGCTCCATTAAGCATGGCAAAATTCACACCGAATTGCATCGAATCTGACAGGGCCACGCTCAGGATCTTCGCTTCGATCATGACCTGCAGCGGTGGGACGTCGACTTCGACGATAATCTTATCGATCTCTGCGATGACGTCAGGATAGTCCTGCACCAGCAATGTATCTCGCTGTGACAGTCCATCGCCGCCAGCGTTGGCGGAACTGACTGCGATCCCCGTTTGCGGGGGCGAAGTCACAGCGTGGCGTCCGACCCCTTTGGTCATGATCGGGTCCAGCAGCTTTTGAACTTCATTCGCGTTGATGTAGTGCAATTGATAGATCTTGCTGATCAGCTTTCGATTCGCCTGTTTCATCGCGGCATCTTCGACGGACGTGCGGACGTAGATGAAATCCCCTTCACGTTCGTAGACGAAGCCCTGCGATTTCACGATGGCATCGAGTGCCTTGGTGACTGTCACATCCTGAAGGTTCAACGAGATCCGCCCCTGAACATCACGGCTGGCGAGAATGTTCACTCCAGCCAGTTGCCCGAGCATTTCCAGAACTTCCGAAAGACTCGCGTCTTGAACCTGGATCGAGAACTTTTCGTCATCACTACCGACATCACCTTGCACAATCTTGATGGACGGTTCGCGCCCTGTCGCCTTGTTGTTAATGGTGGTATTCGCTCGTCCCGGACGAGGTGCAGGTGGAATATTGCCCGAGAGGTCTTGGTCCTGATCACTCCCGGTGGCCCCGACAGAAGGCGGGTTGAAGGGGCGGGGGCCCTGAGGAATCTGGCCGGGCTGGGGCTGACCTTGTTGAAGGTGCCCTTGCTGAGCCTGCTGCAAGAGATTGAGTGCCCTCTCCAGATCGGAAACCTGGCGGTCATTTTGAGCTTGAGCGAGTTGATCGAGTCGCCGCTGAAGTCCAGCCAGCTGTGCTTCGATTCGCGTCGATCCTTCGTTCGCTTCGCGTGCAGAGTCCGCGACATGAAAATCGACGATTGGTTTGGCTGCAATCCTGGGCGACGGGGCACTCACACGCGGTGGGGCATCGACGTCGTCCGGCTGTGGAACCGGTCGGTTCGTTTCCGGGGTCGATGATTGCAGGTCCGCAGTTTGCTGTGAGGTCAACTTTCCAGGAACCGCCTGAGCCGTTCTCACCATCGGTTGCCGAGATTGCTGCTGAGGAATTTCAACCGTGACAGGATCGAGCTGCGGAATTTTTGGCAGGCTTCCCGTCGCTGATCCCGTCATTCCAGACGGTGTACTCACGAGATTTGTGTTCAAGCGGTTCGCAGAGATCGGCAGATCGGTGCCCTTCATCACGGCTGGTTTGGCGACGTCCTTTTGATCGGGTTTCGGTTTTGATTCCCTGGCAGCGGGAGCTTCTGTCACGGCAACAGGATTCGCCAGTGGATGATCGAGGGTTTGCGTTCCGTTCACCTTCTTGAAACCAGCCCAGCGTGGGTTGGCAGTGGAATGGAGTTGCTTATGGCGAACTTGTGCCGCCACAAACACCAGCAGCGGCAATGCGACTGCCATCAGCAGCGACAGAAATGCCACTCGAAACAGTGAAGAATGTCTGTTCATGGGTCGTCCGTGACCGTTCTCGTCGCAGACGCTGCCAGCGCCCGCATCCGGATTTCAATCGCTTCGTACCGCCAGCGCTGGCAGCGCCTGCGGCGAATGTCTATTGCAAAGGTGACTCTGGCTCGTCGCGATTCAACACGTCCTTGAGTTGCGGTCGGGCCAGAGTTAATTCAATGGTTTGATCGCCAGCGGACAGTTCCACGCGATGCGACTCAATCTTCGTCAGCTGAAATGACTTCCCATCCGAAACGATTCGTTTTCCCAGTGGGTAAAGCTGCCCGTTGATCCGAGCGACTCGGCGGGTCCGGCCGATGATCGTTCCCGTCAATTCGAGCGGTGTCGTATCCGATTTCGGCTTTGCTTCAACGATCGCTTGCGCGGGCCTGGGCTCTTCCGCAAACAGGACAGGCAACGGTTCTGAGTCTTCTGCGACCTGGAACGGATTGCGATCAAGGGACTGAACATCAGCAGACTGGAACATCGAATCTTCTGCCAGAGCTTTCGACAGGCTTGCCCAGAATTTGCCGGTATCGGCTTCGGTCATGGATGAGCCAATTGCAGGCACTGGATTTGGAGTTACGGCAGGTGACGCGGTTGACGGCCGATGAGCGGCATGAGCAGGTGCTGGCGATAACGCACGCATGGCCATCGGAATCCAGAAGCAGCAGCCAAACAGGAACAGCGCTGCCAGCAGGCCAGCTTTCTGTCCGTTTGCTTTCACTTCACGCTGAAACCGTACCCATAAGTCTTGCATGATCTACTACTCAAGGGATCTGTACTTCGGCAATTCCTGCCATAGGGAAGTCTGGTATGCAATTGAGGTCCCCGCGGAAAACTTTGCAGGTTAAATCAGTTATCGGACGGCATCGGAGGTCACCTGACGGTATTTTCGGTACTTCTGGTAAAATTTGCGTCCTTGGAATAATCGTTTGGATTCATTTCGATTTGACCAGCACGAAAGACACAAAGGTCGCGAAGAAAAGAAACATCTTCCTTTCAGCCTTTTCCTTCGTGTCCTTCGTTCCTTCGTGGTCATCGTCTTCATTCTGAGTTTCGCAGAACTCACGATCGCTGAATGACTAGAACCGTAGTCCGCAACTTCGCATCAGAATTCATGCGTGACTGTCAGATTGATTGAAATTTGACCACCACGAAGGGCGCGAAGAAAAGAAACTTCTTCCTGTCAGCCTTTTCCTTCATGTCCTTCGTTTCTTCGTGGTCATCATCTTCATTCTGAGTTTCGCAGAACTCACGATCGCTGACGGA
>CAZSTW010000065.1:22498-36728 GCA_964609845.1 uncultured Planctomycetaceae bacterium
CTTCGTGGTCATCATCTTCATTCTGAGTTTCGCAGAACTCACGATCGCTGACGGACTGTCCAATAGGATCTGATCGTCGAAGCTCCACAAGTTCATTGTGATGATGGTCGCGACTTCGCTAGCAATTCGATTTCGGTCACAGACAGGACTCGTCGATAGATGCGGACATCTTCCAGTCGGTTATGACTCGGACCATTTAATCCCGTTCCCAGTTGCATGGGGGCATTGGATTCGAGTTGATACCCCTTCGCATCAAACTTTACGGATTGTGAAACTTGGCGACCGTCCACATAAAGCGTCAAACGGTCGGCAGACTTCACAGCACAGATGTGGTGCCAATCTGATGAGAGGGTCTGTCCCCATTGCGTCTGCTGACCTGCCGAGAACGCGTAGATCTTGCCTGACGGTAACGTACTGCAAAACACCTGCCCGTCATGCTCTGCCATGGTCCAGGCGCGTCGATAGGTGACATCGGGGGTGTGATCAAGTCGCTGAAGCAACTTCCAGTTGCTGTCGCCGTCGTATGAGTAAACCTGAGCCAGCGGCAACGTCCCTGCGATGAACCTTCCGTTGTGGACGAGCATTCCCATGACTTCCAGTTCTTCACCAAGCCGGCCGATGTCCGTCCAGCGACCGACTTCTTCAAACCGGAAGACGCGACCGCTGCGCCAGGTTGCGACATGCAGGCGGCCATGAAAGGGAGCGAATGAATAAGTCTGGGTATTATCGCCTACCTGCCCACAGTCATTCCATTTCTGGCCATCGTAGCGATAGACGTGCCCTCCATCGTAGCTGCCGGCATAGAGGAACCCGTCGAAAACCGTCAGCGAGACAACTCGCTTTGGAACCTGACCACCAGTTTGAGCATCAGGGACTTCCGGGACGGGAAGGCGTGTCCATCGTGTCCCTTCCTCGTAGCGAAAGAATCCCGCAGGTCGATACAGCGAGGATGCGTGCAGCTTTCCCTGGAAAATCACGAGTCCGCCGACAGCCTCAACTTCGGGAAGCTGACCACAATCAACCCATTTGCGATCACCTTCGTAACGAAAGATGCGCCCACCCAAATTCAGGTTTTCGGACTCCGGTAAACTCGATCCCGCCAGGCGGTACTTGCCTGTCCCGGCATAGAGTTTTCCGTGGAACACGGCCAGTGAGGTCACACTGTTCGATTTGTCGGGGGCACCGCAATCGAACCATTTCTTGTCGCCGTCATACCGATACACATGACCTGATTCGTCTTTACCCGGTTCGCACGTCCCGGCATAAAGCGATCCTTCATGCGTCGCCAGAGAGAATGCAAACAGTGCACGTCCGGGTTGCCCGCAATCTCGCCATGCCGATTCGCGATTGTCGTCGATGCCAAATTGCAGATGACGCCAGTTGGCCTGATTTGACGTCACGCCAGGATTGGATTTGAGCGTCAGGTGAAACCCACGTCGCTTTTCGGCGTCATATTGGCTGACCAAATCACCCGGCAGTCGATCCGAGAACTCGTCGGATTGAGTCCAGAGCGCTATCGAGAAGTCGCCCTTCCCAATTGCCGCCGTTTGAGCAGGAATCGCGCGCGGTTTGTCGACAACAGGAACATGTACCATCAGATCTCGCTGAAGATCTAATCTGGAGGATGACACATCGTCCGTCTTCGTGGATGGCTCAGTCTGGGCGGAAAGGTTGTCAGCCGCACTAACAAGAGCGATGAACAGAAACAGATTCCAAGGCATCGTCAGTTCCGCCAGCCATCGACGCGAAATCGGTGCGGACTTCCTATTCGAAGTGAAGACGCGAATATTCATTCGAACACCTGCTGATGAATGAGAATCCCAGATTGGCCACAGTCGATCATTGACATTCACTCAGCAGTTGGCGGTGCTGAAAGATTGTTATTTCTTGCCGAAGCAGTAGAGGCGACCGTCTCGACTGGCACTACTGACGATCAGGACACCTTCACCGATGGCGGGCCCCGCCGTGATCGGCTTTCCGATGTTGAACTTCCACAATTCCTTGCCATCCGCCAGCGACAATCCGTACAGATTCCCATCGCTCGAACCAATAAACAACCGGCTGTCAACGACGGCTGGAGAGCTGTCGACCCTGGCTCGCGTTTGAAATGTCCATTTCTTCTGGCCATTCGCCCGGTTGACCGCGTGGACTTGTCTGTCATGTCCCCCCAGCACGACCAGATTGTCGGTCACCGACGTCGAGGACTGAAACGGATGACCTTCGCTTTCAGAATACCGCCACAATACTTCCTTTTTTCGAAAGTCGACGGCGATGACGTATCCGCTGTAGGTACCGACATAAAGCACATCATCGACAATCGACGGCGTTGCAATAAACGTGTCGTTCAATGGAAGTTCGAAGACTTGCTTCCCGGTGTGAACGTCGACGCCATGCAGACTCTGATCACAACCAGTCACCAAAGCCATCTGGTCGACGATCACAGGAGTGCTATGAATCCGCCCCCGGGTTTCATATCGCCACACCAATGCTCCGTCTCGTTCATTCAAACAGTAGAGTCGGCCGTCGTAGGAGCCGAAAATCACATGACCGTTGACTACTGCCCCGCCGCTGAAGATTTCGCCGCCGGTATTGAACTTCCATTTCCCTTTGCCGGTCCTGCGTTGAATCGCATGAAAAACGCCTTCTTCATCACCCAGGTAGATCGAATCGCTGGTCACGGTCGGCGACGACTTGAATCCGGGCGCAAACGAGTTCTTCGGGACTACTTCCATAGTCCTGTAGGCCCACTTTCTGCGACCGGTCTTTTTATCCAGACAGACCACTTCGCCGGATAAACAAGAGACGTAGACCTCGTCTCCGACAATCGCAGCGGTCGCCAGCACTTGATCGCCGAGTGTCGATTCCCACAAGGGTTCCAGGTCAGTCGTCAACAAACACGAGGCAACACCCGTGTGATGCGGATCATGTCGGAATGAATTCCAGCTTGTTGCAGTTTCAGAAACGGGCGGATTGGCCTTGGCCACCCCATGTCCGTTGCCAGACAGGACACAGACAAGGATCAGCGTCACACATCGCACGTTCGATTGCAGAATTCGGTTTGGCATGGGAATCCTTTCTGTCGATTCGCCTGCCATATTGGGAATCTGCACGACGATCCGTCAACTCGTTTGCCAGAACTGATTTGCCAGGTCAACCCGCTGGATGGAAGGAACGATTTTTTGTTGCTCAATCATCTGATTGTCGTGATCGAGGTTTGCGAGTCCCTTGCGAGCCGGTTTTCCGAGACTCTCTTCAACTGGTAATTGCACTGTTGTCGATCGAAAAGCTGATCACCAACTTATACGAAATCGACCATGAATGTGCTGCACGCACATTACACGAGCTTGCATCTCAAATATTCTGCGGGGAAATCACGAGAAAAAGTGCATCGAACATCTCAAGAGATTTCAATCAGACTCCGCGACGCTCGCCAAAAATCGCGACATGGAGCCGATCAGAGAATCGCCAGCCGCGATTCTTGCAGAGGTCAAATACGATTTTCCGGCGTTCAGTGAGTGCCTGCTGATTGGAAGCCTCGGGCATCACGAAGATTCGCCGACGAGAGACTTGGAACTCGGTTTCGAACTCGGCAATTTCCTCTGCATCAGCTTCGCTGGAGCAGACAAATTTGAACGTTGCTTTTGGACTGTCCACAAACCATTGAATAGCTGCGGGGATCAACCGCCCATGTCGATCCATCATAGAATTACTCAGTTTCGGTGAGACATTGTAGCGAGTCACGATGGCATCGAATTCAGGAATGGGGATCAGCGTCCCGTTTGTTTCCACTTCAATCTGGTAATCTTGATCTAACGCATGCAGCGCTGCACCGATTTCGGCGAGTCGCTCCTGTTGCAGTAGCGGTTCCCCTCCCGTCAACACGACATTCGTACAGGGAATCTGTGCGATGATTGCCGTCACATCGTGGACCGGCAGTCGTACCTGCACCGTACTACGATCGTATTTTGCAGGCGTTCCAGGTCGATCCTTGCCATGGGAGAAACTGGTGCCGATCCAGTTCCATGTGTATTCTGTGTCACACCAATGACATTGCAGATTGCATCCGCTGCATCGAACAAAAATACTGGGAACTCCCGTTGAGAGCCCTTCACCCTGGAGGCTGTAAAAGATCTCAGGCTGACCCTCAAGCTGCGCCAGCAGCAACGTCTCGCTCATCCTTTTTCCTTACGGCCTGCAGGAGATCACAATTGCTGACGGCGCGCCATTTCGACGGGTTGCTCCTTGGTTGTGATTTGATTTTTCAGCATCCCTTTTCTAACATGCCACCACGCTAATGCCAAGGATACTGGCGACCGTGGGTTTTGCCGAATCAATTCCGCTTGTACCTGATCAGCGAGAATGAAAGCGATGTCATCGTCATAAGGGAAAATGGACATCCACCCCAGTCGAAACTCTCAATTGGCTTCTACTGCATTGCACACGGCGTGCCTGGGGCTTGGCTCGAATGCAGATCCTGTTGCAAACCTACATGCGGCAACTCAACGACTCGTGGGCACATGCTCCGTGAAAGGCCTCTCACAGGTCTGGGAATCGCCAGCAGATGGCTGCGTGGCACCGAACTATTTGAACGCTGCCGTGCTTGTGGAAACGCCGCTGGAAGAATCAGAACTGGTCGCTCTCTCAAAGCAGATTGAACACGAGCTTGGCCGTCAACGGCTGCCCCCTCCCGCGACTGTTACCATCGACATTGATTTGCTTGTTTACGATGGCCAGACTCGACGAAACAGTCTTTGGTCACGAGCCTACTGCGCTGTTCCTGCAGCCGAATTGCTGCCCGAACTACAATCCCCGGAATCCGGCGAGTCACTGTCGCTTGTTGCATCCAGACTGGCAAACGCCACACAAATCAACCTTCATTCGCGTCTGCTGGATACGATCAAACATTCATCAGCAACGGATAAGAACGTTAATCGAGAGGAACGCTAAGTTATGACAGGTACGCCGCACAATCCCGGACGATCCTATCGATTCTATGATGCAATCATGGTGTCGTTCGTCACGGTTCTCATCTGCAGCGAGTTCATGGCTGCTGGAAAAGTTGCAACAATCGGCGGATTCAATTTCGGGGCGGGTGTCCTGTTTTTCCCGCTCAGTTATCTGTTCGGTGACATCCTGACTGAAGTTTACGGGTATCGTCAGTCACGCAAAGTCATCTGGGCCGGGTTTTTCTCACTATTCTTCTGCACGGCTATGACGCACATCATCGTCCTGATGCCACCCTCCAGTGTCTGGCCACATCAGGCGGCATGGGAGACAGTATTCTCCAACTCATGGCGCATCGTCGCGGCATCACTGATCGCCTTTCTTGTCGGCGAGTGGGCAAATTCAGTCGTGCTGGCAAAAATGAAAATCTGGACTTCCGGCCGCTATCTCTGGACACGGACAATCGGTTCGACGGTGGTCGGTGAAGCTGTCGACTCGGCGATCTTCTATCCCCTGGCGTTCCTTGGAGTCTGGGCCCCCGAACTGGTCATTCAGGTCATGATTATGAATTATCTGCTGAAAGTTGCCGTCGAAGTCGTCATGACTCCTTTCACCTACAAGGTGGTGGCGTTTCTCAAGAAGTCCGAGAACGAAGACTACTATGACACGGACACGCGGTTTGGGTTTTTCCCCGGAACTGATTGACGAGGTTGAGTGAGATGCGGAACGAACGAGTGCTGGACAAAGGGGTTCGTCCATTCATTACTCTCAATATTGCAGAATCCGTTGACGGGAAAATCGCGCCAATCGGCGGCGGAAAAGTGAATTTTGGTGGCGCCGAAGATCGACAGCAGATGGAAATTCTGCGTTCCGAAGCCGATGGTGTTGTGATCGGATGCGGAACCTTGTTGACCGAGGATCCGCCGCTGCTGATACGAGACAAATCTATTCAGGCGCGCCGGACACAACACAAAGGCGCACCGCACCCGAAGAATATCGCGATTTGTTCTTCGCTGCCGCCGCAGCTTGAACAGATGCTTTTTTTCCGGAATCTCGAAACGGAAAAGATTGTTTTCACTACGGAAAAGACCCCAATTCAGATTCGAGAAACCGCGGCACGTTATGCGCGCGTCGAGATTGTTTCCGTCAATGACAATGGCCGAGTCAACCTTTGCGAGGTCGTCACACGCCTGCGCCAGATCGGTATTGAGAAGTTGCTTCTGGAAGGGGGAGGCGAGTTAAACTTTTCGATGCTGCAGGCAGGATTGGTCGATGAGATCTATCTGACGGTCTGTCCCTTTATCTTCGGCGGTCGGACCGCCCCAAGTTCCGTAGGGGGAGAAGGTTTCCCATTCGACAAAGTCTGCAAGTTGCAGCTCGTGAGTCACCGTGTCGGCATCAACGGTCGCATCTTTCTGCGGTACAACGTTCTGGATGAGCCACCCGTCGTTTCACCAAGTCCAATTTTCCCGGCAGGACTGGACCTCAATTGATCGATGGGGATGCCACGATTCAATGTCGGATTGCCATCGCTTCAGTTCCGTCTTGCAATTGTCTCTTTTGACCGTTCGATCATGACCCCGACCGATCGACAGGAAGGGACTGCACCGGGTTTCTCAATCCTCACTCGCACACGAACTACAGACTTCTCGTCGAGGACAATTCGAGCGATGTCGTCTGCCAGAGCTTCGACGGTGAACCGTTGAATCGTTGACGCGTGACGGGAAACTTTGGCTGCGACAACCGCATAGTCAACGCAATCACGGATGTCATCGCTCTGGCTGGCCGCTGTAAAGTCCGTCTCGATTTCAAGATTGACGACGAAGTTCTGCGGAGTTGTGCGCTCGGACGGATTTACACCGAGGATGCCGTGCACCACCAGATCATTAATCAATACTGTATCCACTGCCTATTCCCTTGCCACGATGTTAAGCGAAAGGAAAAGATGGTATCGAAGATCCGCTACTGTGGCGATGCTCCTCCCCCCATTTCAACCTGCTGCAGGTATCGCCAGAGGATATTTCGCTTCCGCTGCGACATTTCACGCGTGATCGGCATGTATAACGTCGACTCAAAAATCTCCAGCGCCGTCGCCCGACGGAATTGCCCGCCTGCCCCTTCAACGGCCTGCTTGTTCCTGAGATCGATGACCAGCGACATGACGGGGTAGACCAGGTCATAGACTTTCAAAACATTCTCATAAACGATGCTCCAGGGAATGACGACTTCAGGCTTGTCAAATTTTGCCAACGAATCGTCCCAGGGAAGATTACGAATGTTGGAGAACGACATTGATACCTGAAGATTCGGCAGGAACTGGACGGCCGTCGAAACTGCATGAGCCTGATAGCAAAGTACCCCAGTTCCCGCCATTGCCGGCGAAACCTGAAACGTCGCTACGCCATTCACGACGGGGATCGTCGCGATGAAGTTCGCGCCAACGGGCAACGGGTTTCCGCCGGTATCTGTCAATCGAAACAGGGCGTCAGAGGCGGCTGAGATCAGCGAGTTACCATATTGGGCAATGGAAACTGCGAAGCCTGCCCCCTTCGCCACGGCTCCGCGGTCTTGAACGGTGAGTTGCACAACCGTTGTCTGGCCTTCATCCAGATAAATACTTTTGGAGTCTGTCACGACTTCCAGAGGCCGTTCTGCCAGCAATACAGTTGCTGACGGACCGACGACCACTTCCAGTGTCCCTTTTTTCAGAGCACTGGCACCTGTCGTAAAGGGGATCGTCAACACTCCCCCCCCGGAGACATACGCTTCCCGATTGTACGTGGCGTATGAAACTGGATTTCCGAGAAGAGTGACCTTGGTACGATCCGCGTTATCGCGAGCCTGAATCTGAATATCTCCAAGATCTGCTTTCACCAATTCCTGATTGACTTCAGGAACCGCATTGATGAAATCCAGAATCACTCTGCCGGAATCGCCTGTGGTATCGAATTCGACGCGGAACTGAGACTGCCCCAAGGTTGCTGTTGGAGCGGCTTCCGCCTCGGCAACCGCGCTTGCCTGCAACTTCGCCTGCTGGCGAGTCAACAATGTCTTGCTACCTTCTGGAGCCGCAATTGCGGCCGGGTTTGCAGGTGGAGTTACCGCGCCTTGAACCGGGACCTTCGCTTTGGGGACCGGAATCAACACACGGTCGGACGGGCCGGTTTGCAGACTTCCAGTATTCCAGACACCAACATTTCCGAGCAGGGCACTGTAGGCGGGGTTTCGGCCGGTGAATCCCTGCTCGTAAGCGGCCTGCAATTCCTCAAACGTCGTGATTGATTTGCCGTTGAACCGACAGTTCGTAAAGTATTGCGTTCGGTAACTGACAAACCTGACGACAAGTCCTGCTGCGTCGCTGGAATCAACAGCCTGCTTGAGTGCCGTCAGGGCCGGTGAACTCGACAGCCCGTTCCATTTCAATTGATCCTTCGGAAAGGCCGTCTGCCACACAACGCCCATTTTCCCCGCGATCATCGCCTGATTATCGAGGTTCAGGTTCCTCGAAAAAAAGAAATCCCGATCGCTGAAACGATCGACTCGTTTTCCGGTGACGCCAACCTGGCCGTCGCCAATTTGAAAACTGTCAAAGAACAGCTGCGACGACGTTGCACCATACGGGTCGACATCGACCAGCCGAGCCGGGGGATTTTTACTATCGCTCCAGACCAACCCCAGAATTAGAGTCGGCTTGCCGAGTAATGGATCGGATGCCACAGTTCCAGACGGCAACTGGATCGACGAAATTGTTGTATCGACGAATCTTACCGCATGGTCGCCATACAGGTTCCAGTTCCCCTGGTCGGTGACCTGGCTTTTCAGTGTCCCGAGGTACTCGTCTCGAGAGACGTTCGGCGGAACAGGCGCCGCCGTTGCCGAATCGTAATAGGTATCGTAATTGTTCGTAGTGTCCGGATTCCACTCGGTCTTGCCGCTAAACGTGATCCGTGGCAGGCTGAGGATACTCATCGAAACACTCCTGGCGAAGCGATTGTTTTGCAGATAACGTCACACGGGCAATTGCGGTTACTGATTCGACTTGGCCCGCCGCAGCGACCAGACAAAGTCCATCGAAACGAATGGCGCCAGATCAGGGCCTTCCCCAACGTAGTATGGCGGAGTAACTCCAACTTCGACGAAGCTTTTACGGAGCAGGTCCCCAGGTTGCTGAGGCACCTGTCGGGCAATTGATGCGATCGAATGACACGTAATGCATGAACTGCGCGACTGAAACGCAGATTCGATTTGCGTATTCGCCAGCAGGGTTCCTCCCTGCGCAGGGTCTACACTGTTGACAGCAGTTCCATCGACGGGACTTCCGGGCTTGGACATAAAGCTGGTTTGAACGCCGACAAGTTCATAGTTGGCGAACTTGGTCCCTGCCAGCAGCTTTTGCATTTTCGAATTCACCGCTTGAACTTCCCGAGGGATCGGGTGCTTTCGCTTGGCTTTGGTCCAGGTTCCGTTATCGACCTGTTCAAACGTGATCCAGACCCATGTGGGGAGATCTTTGGAAATAATATGCAGACCCGTCAGCCCCATCAGGCCGGTTCGCCACTTCACAAAATTCCCATCATCATCCAATTCCGCCCAATAGGCGGGAGCGGTAAAATAGCGAGCGATCTTCTGCTGGTCCGTTTCCGGGTCAAGCCAGCGCCATGACGCCTTGACCTCCATCGCAGTCCAAGGGAAATCGATCTTTGGGATCGGCCCCGATCCTGAGGCTACGGCAATCTGCCCCTGCACACTGTAAAGGCCGTTTGTGCGAATATAGTCGAAAACAGACTTGTTCTGAAAAACGTTATAGAGAATCGTCTGATCCGAATCGTCTTTTGTCGGAAAACCGTCGACCTGGATACTTTCGGTCATACGCTGCCACATCGGCCCGCTGTCGGATGCAGGTGGAGTCGTGGAAGCGACTGCGGGAGGAACGACTGGTGGAACACTCCATTCTGGTGGTTCTGCCCCCTTGTCCAAAAATACCTCAGCCACATTTTTCCATGTCTCCCAGACGACCGGGCCTGCATCGCCAGGTTTTTTACCTGGATCTGGAACGCCGCGCTCCCCAGCCTTCGCGGGCCAGTTGGTATAAAGGAACATCGCCCAGCCAAAGTCGAGAGGTGCAGTCTCAACAAGTTTGACGGCGGCTTCAGAATCCTCTTCCAATTTTGAGATTTCAGCCAGCGCTGGAAGGGCATCCACCTGAGGTTTTGGGCCAGAAGGTTGAGGCCCCGCCGGATTAGTAACTGGTGGCTTAGAAGCCCCCCCCGTCGACGGAACAGGGAATGGCTTTTGAGCAGGCTTGTTACACCCCGACATCGCGAGCGCGCTAATGACCACGCCGAGTGAAAGCAATGCAAACAATCGTATCATGAATCCCCCTCAACATTCGCGATGTTGCTCCGCACACGCGATCAACTGAACCCGTGGCGCGTCATCAACGCACACTTCTATCGCACGTGAGATCATTTTTCAACCACACAACAGCCACGCAGCCATCATCAGAACAGCAGTAGTACTACGCCTACAGAATTAGACTGCATCTCTTTGTTACACGTGCGCAAAGAGAACGAATCAATGGCAACCCAGAAAACAAACCAGAACAATCGCCGCAGTTCGATCAACGAGCCTGCGCGTTCAGCAAAAAGATACGCCTGAGAGTGTTACGGACGTACTGAGTCGCGGTAAGAACGCACAGCCGTGGTTCGCGAAGTGGACCACGGCTGTCAGGCGTCACCAACCTGGATGTCGTTACCGATTCGGGTCACGCCATACTGGACGCAAACAGAAATGAATCGAACTGCCGGACCTCAAACCAGGAGCCAGACGAATTCAAGATCCGTCAATGGAACTGGGGAGTAAGCTTCGACGCGCATGGGATTCCAAGCCTCCGCCAGCCATGCCGTAGTACCTGTGGATTATGACCCCGGACATCCCCAGCATCGCATGCGCTATTGCGATTCACGCTGCTTGCGCAGTGCCAGTATGACGGCTTCGTCGAGTTGTTTCAGCCCCTCGTCGGGGGTGATGTTGTAGAAGCCGATCTGGTAGTGAACGACTTTTCCGTCGTGACCGATGACAACCCACAGAGGGAGCGGTGACCCCAGAGTTCGAGGATCGCCATACTGCGTCAGAAGCGTCCCGTCATCGATGGCGACATCATACGCCAGATTCATGAACTCCATCAGCTTTTTCATGGATCGGACGGCAGCCCCCGAATTCTCACGTTCTCCAATACGAGGATCGACGTTGACACCGATCACTTTCACACCGAGTTTCTTTCGCTTGCCATTCAGGAAGTCGAGGTAACCAATCTGACCGTATGGCTCTACCAGGTTTTCGTTCCGGTACTCCCAGAAATGCAGAACAACGACTTTCCCCTGGGTTTCGCTGGCAGGGATTGCTGTTCCATCGGCCAGCTTGAATTGCGATTTCGGCGCAGGCTGTCCCACAAATCGCTTGGCCAGTCCTGCAGCTCCCTCTAATCGCCGTGCCTGCTGTTGCAGGTCGCGAGCAATGACTCCAGCGAGTTTGGACCACATGGTCCCTTCGGACTGCTGTTCAATCTTTCCGATCATCTCTTGTGCTGACGTCAACTGGGTTGCTGTCAATTCAACGACTTTTTGTTCGCCCGTCCGACCGAGCGATGGCTGTAATTGACGAAGGGTACCGAAGGCAGTTTGAGCCTTGGCAAAATCGGCGGCTGCCAAAGCCTTCTGCGACTGCAGTTCCAACTTCAACTGGAACTCGTCACCACGCCCCATGAATACTCGCTGCTCAGCCGAAACCAGAATTCCCGACGCAGCATCAATAACCAGCGTTTGTGACCGTCCGAGGTTGGATGCGACCTCCACCTGCCAGCAGTCACGATCCTTGACTTTCCGCTTACGCGAAACGCGATATTCGAGACGACCGTCGGACCAGGATGCATCCGCCTGCAACTTATCCTGAAATTCAAAAACGGGCGACCTGACGCCGAGAGGATTCGCAACCCCATCGTGCGAATACAAGACTCGAAGCGATTGCCCCTTAGAATTCCCTGACGGGGCAAATGATCCAAAGCGTTCTGGCCATGTCCAGCCGCCAGCACCACGCTCTTCCAGATTCCACATCAGTTGCAGCGAACCATCGTCCGCTGTGACTGTCAGGGCCGTAACAGAGAATGTCTTGGGCTCGCTGGTCGGTGATTTAGATTGCTGAACAACTGATCCGGTGTATTGTAACTCGGTTCCGGCAGGAACATTTCCGAAAGCCGTTCCCGCAACAGTCATTAAGCAACCGACGAGAAAATGATTCACTCGTCACATCCTTTCGACAAGAAAAGTCCGAACACTCAACAGCGATGAAAGCCTACCACCTCACACGACTCGTTTTCAACCTGTCCACAGCTCTGATCGACCAACAGATGGAAAGGACATTCCACGAACAGCAATAGCGAGACGATCTGAAATGACTATGAAGTCCTCTTTCCGGCTCGCTTCAAGAATCGCAGGGTCGTCGAACGAACGATCCATTCACCGATCCGGGGAAACATCTGGCAGAGAGTAAAGACCGGACGTAATGCCGGGAAATTGACGATCAAGTCCGGACGATCCTGCTTGACCCCCTTGACGACTGCCCGTGCCACAGCCTCAGCAGTTGTCGAGCCGACATACCACGGTGTCCCTCGGCCGACACGTTTGCGAATCACTTCATAGACACCGCCATCCGAAGCAAAACCGGGACAGATCGCCGTCGCGCTGATTCCCGTTCCGTGATATTCGCACCGCAATGATTGCGTAAAGGCAATCATCCCTGCCTTGGTCGCACCATATGCGGCACCGTAAGCCGGCCCCTGCTTCCCTGCAATTGACGCCATATTGACAATATGCCCGCGGCCCGCTTTTACCATGTGAGGTAACGTCAGTCGGGTCAGGATCAGCGTCCCTGTGAGGTTGACGTTAATCGTGCGATGAATGTCCGCAGGGGCAATTTCATGAAAGGACCGAAAGGCTTCGATTCCGGCATTGTTGACGAGTACATCTATGGCACCAAATTCCGCGATCGCTCGATCGACAAGCCCCTGCAACTGGGAATCGTCCGAGACATCAGTCGGTACCGCAATCGCCTTAACGCCCAGTCCGCGCATTTCGGCAGCGACCGCTTCGAGCGATTCCACGGAACGCGCCGCCAGAACCAGATTCATCCCTTCCCGAGCGAGAGCCCGGGCGACTCGGACTCCGAGTCCGGCCGAGGCTCCGGTAATGACTGCACAGCGTCCATTCAAGTTCTTCATACGCAATCTCAGGCCTTCCATCAGTTGTCATCATCGGAAAAGAAAGCGAGTGTTGCCAGACTTTTCAGGCAGCAGCCTGGCCGGCAGCAATCACTTCCAGTTCGCGGGCAATTTCATTGTTCAGCGTCGATTCCAGTTCGATCAGAATATCGGCGACGGTCGAGCCATCCATCAGGCGATGGTCGTAGGACAGAGTGACGCGACAGTACCCCGACTCATCGAGTGGTCCGTAGGTCAGGTTGCTCGTCAGAAAAGCAGGCGGGTCCTGTATTTCGACCCCTTTTCCTGCCAGTGTCGTCAGGAAAAATGTCCCGATCCGCTTGGCTCGCTTGGCCCCCGTGAAATTGAGATTCCACCACCAGAACCATCGACGGAGAAACGTCGGCAGGCCACTCAGCCGCCACTGCTGCAGGAAAATCTTTTCAACCGGTTCGGTCTGGTATCGGTCAAGCAGTTGCTGCATCTGTACGAGCGATTGCTGGTCCGGCTGTGTAAATCGCGACCAGAACAGCCATGGCTCACCCTGATGCTGCCGCTGGGTCGCCAGCATGGCAACGCTGTGCGGATGTTCGAACAGGTGAGGCGAGAGCCATTCAATATACGATTGTCGCAAGACAGGATGCTTCTGCGCGACGATGGCAAATGCCTTGATAAACAGGAGTGACCAGGAAACCCGCACAGGCAATTGTGATCGAAGCTCGGCAACCCGGCTCAGATCGCACCGTCGATCATGAGCACAAGTAGGTACCCGGCGGTTGTAGTGCAGCACATCAATCGTGAGACGGCGACTCCGGGAAATCGCCAGTCGTCGTGGTCGAGAATTGTCAGGCATCCGTGCCCTCCCTGAAATTTGGACTGCCCGAGTTTTAACACGGATCACCAGAAGTCGAAAGGGGTGACCAAAGCAATCAGGGGTCGGGCCTGCGATTTTTCGATTTTGGCCGGAAGAAAACCTGGCCTGTGAATGAACCCTGCTCCGGCCAGAATCGAAAATCGCAGTCCCGCCCCCGA
>CAZSTW010000065.1:36738-38525 GCA_964609845.1 uncultured Planctomycetaceae bacterium
ATTTGGACTGCCCGAGTTTTAACACGGATTGCCTGAAGTCGAAAGGGGTGACCAAGCCAATCAGAAGTCGGACTGCGATTTTTCGATTTTGGCCGGAAGAAAACGTTACCTGTGAATGAACCCTGCTCCGGCCAGAATCGAAAATCGCAGTCCCGCCCCCGACGACACGCATGCCCTGCGACTAGCGGACGACACGTCAGGTCATCGACACCGTTCGATCGTCCTCAACATAGCTGCACACATGGCCGGGCCGGATTCTTCGGTGAATGGAAACTGGTTGCAGTACTTGGGGGATTGATACCCGGCGTAGCTGCGAGCCTGGATATCGTGAGCATCCGGCAGGTAGCCAACCCGACCGTTTGAGTAACAGGCGATCATCAACTCGGGCACATGACACTGTCGGCGAATATCGAGTGCGAACGGTGTGAAGAACTCTGACGAATTCGAGGTGATATACAAGTCTCCGAACCGAAGTGATTGAACTTCGGTTTCCAGGTGTTCCGGCCGAGTCTCCAGATCTGCCAGGATCTTGTCGGTCCACTCGATGTGAAATCTGGCCATCGCCATGACCGCTTTGACCTCGTCCCCGCCATGACGTTTGACCATGTCATCGGGCCGATTCGTCATCGATCGACCAATCGTTTCTCGCCAGTTCGACGCATCGTGCGTTTTCAGCCGCCGCTCTGCTTCGTCCCGATCTCGCTGAATTTCCTCTCGGCTCCATCGTCGCGTCGGCAGTCTGGCAATATCGCTGGCAAAGCTGACCTGCCGAGAATGCATCGGTACCGTTTCAACCTGAGTTTCGAGGGCGACAGAAGCAATCAAACGGGCGGGTTCGTGATGTCGCTGTTCGTCGATGTACTCGCGCAGGAAATTCACATCGCCGCAAGCCCCCTGCACGTACATGGCGATCACACCCGGCAGTGACTGTTCAATCAGATCACAGACTTCACCGGGCAAATCGCGCGAGACATCGAACGGTCGCCAGTCGGTCGTGACGGTCGGATGTGCACCAAAGTTGACAACAAACGCGATCGGGGTTCCCTCCTGTGTGGAAACTTTCAGCGTCGTCACCGAACTGTCAATCAGTCCGCCAGGCCGAGTGCGATTGAACGAATGTCCAACCAGTTCTCCATGCGATGTACTGAGAATTGCAGGCTGGCGGTTTCTCCAAGCCAGGATAGCGGCGGTCGCAGCCTGACGACTCGCCCAGTCTTCATAAACCGGATCACATTCACCGACACCGAGCAACCCACCGGTGGCGGGCGCATTATGGCTGTGCGAGCACGTCAGCAAGATTGCTTCTGGCGGGATTCCCGTTTCGCTTGTGATTCGCTCGCGCGTCAGTCTTGTGAATGCCGCATCAATGACCATCAGGTCGAGCGTCAACAAAACTGCCTGCCGCTGACCATCGTCGACGACGAGAGCCGTCGCGTTCAAATCATCATGAACACGCTGCCACCGACGCTCGATGTAATAGCCCCAACCGGTCAGTTCCACTCCCCAGAACGGGGTCAGGCAGGTCCGAGCGACACCGGCGGTGAGCATGGCAAAGCCTTTGATTGACGAGTTTCGCCTGGCACTTGATACGGATACCAATCGTTGGTTGCACCCGTTTCTCCAGTAAATGTCGTCGAAAATCAAGGGACCCCGTGCGGTTCCCGGGGCCAATGCCTGGTTAGGCTGGGCAGGAAGTAGGGTGGAGTCAATGTTACCTACATCTTTACCTCTGGGCTTGCCAGTTGCTGCCGCCAGCCGGGTATGAATTTCGAGCCATCGATCGGCCG
>CAZSTW010000066.1:0-20577 GCA_964609845.1 uncultured Planctomycetaceae bacterium
ATTGCCCGGTCAGGACTCGAACCTGAACTAAGTGATCCAGAGTCACTCGTGCTACCATTACACCACCAGGCAGAGTGGTTTGCGGATTCTTCCAAGACGACCCCGCTGGGGTAGTCGGAAGAGTCACGGGTGGGAAGTATACTCGCCACGCAGGATTTGCCAATTCCGATTGGGTACATTTTTTGACACTTTCTGCGGTCCGGCGATCTGGACGCAGGAAGTGTATGCCGTTCTGAGAGATCTGGAAAAAGGGGACTGTTGTGTCAGAGAGTGATCCATTGTTTTCGGTTCGCGATAAAGTAGTCATTGTTTCGGGGGGAAGTCGAGGAATTGGACGAGCCCTGGCCGAGGGATTTGCCCGGCGCGGGGCAAAAGTGATCATTACCGGCCGCGATGCGAAAACCCTGGAAGTGACCGCTGCCGAAATTTCCGGGGGGGCTCATCCCGCCGACTTCGTCACCTGCGACGTCGCCAAGTCCGAAACAATTGGCCCGATGGTCGAAGCTGTCGTCGCCAAGGCGGGGCGGATCGACACCCTGCTGAATGTCGCAGGGGTCAACATCCGCAAGCGGGTCGAGACGTACACCGAAGAGGAATACGACTACATCACCAACATTAACCTGAAGGGGGCGTTCCTGGTCTCGCAGGCTGTCGGTCGCCAGATGATCGCTCAGGGAACCGGCGGAACGATCGTGAACATTGATTCACTGAATACGTTCGCACCCCTCAAGGGAGTCTTGCCGTACGCCATGAGCAAGGCGGGACTGGGAATGATGACTCGCGGTATGGGGAGCGAGTGGGGTGATCACGGGATCCGGGTGAATGCCATTGCGCCGGGGTTTGTGTTGACCGACCTGACCAACAAGCTGTGGTCTGACCCGACGATGCAGGCCTGGGGCAAGGCAAATACGCCACTACGTCGACTCGGCCAGCCTGAAGACATGGTGGGGGCTGCCATCTTCCTGGCGAGTGACGCGTCGCGATTCATGACCGGACAGGTCCTGTATGTCGATGGAGGAATCACCTGCGGCATCCAGTGGCCGATTCCACTGACGTAGCGATCACATCGCAGCACAGTGGGCTGAGGCCTCGGCATCGAATCAATCAACACTATCCTGAAGGGCGAGAGGGGGTCCGGGACTGGAGCGTCTTCGCGAAGTACCGACGTGTGCGATCCACTCGAAGACCGGGCCTTCCTTCGCAAAGCCTCAGTCCAGTCCAGTCCCGGCCACCCGACCGACTTTCACCACGGGCTGCTAGAGGCCATCGGGGACGGCCCAACCGTTTCTGGCATCACTACAGCAGGATGCGATTCTTGAGAGGTAGACCGGTTCCGGGCCGCTTCGCCGTGACCCGGTTACGTTCTTTGATCGCTTCGCGGTCATAAATTCCCGCGTTACAGTCCTGCCATACTGCCGCAACCAACTTCGGAAAATGGCGATCACGAGACGTCGAATTCAAGCTGAACGGGGCGACACAGCAAAAGCGAGGTGTCGCTCCTGACGCCGAAGGCGTCGCAGATCGTAGTAGCCAGCGTCAAAGCGAGGCGGCGCTCCCGAATCGAAGAACGCGATAACACAAAGCACCCTGAAGCGGCAGCGTCGCCCAAGCAATGGGCAGCCATGCAGCCCGCGACATCTCCCGCCCAGCACAAAGCAGCCCACAACCCATTTACAAATAACACCTTACGAACCAAAAGCACCGGCAGACAATGTGATGGCACGGCGTTTTCCTTCAGTAGAGCTTCGTTTGCTCATTCTTTTCGCGACCGAGGAGGAATTTTGCCATGTGCCGGATTACCCTGCTTGTTTGCAGCCTGTCGGCACTCCTCACTCAATCCCTCCTTGCGGCCCAGCCGACTGGCGTTGTCGAATCAACTGCATCTCAAACCATCGAGGTTCGGTTTTCAGGTGGATGGAGAATTGCCGAATCCCGGAACTTCCGCTGCTGGTGTCAGCTTTCGGACGACGATGCACGTCGCCTCGCCGAAAGCTGCGAGGCTTGGCGAACTCGATTACGCACAACCTGGAATCCTGCCACAGACAATGTTCACTGGGCAATCAAATGCGAGATCTTTGTTCACCCGAATCGCGAGGCCTACAACTTGGCTCTGGGACGGTCTGGAGACACTTCCGTTGGTTCGACCATCATGAACTTTGACCAGGGAGTCACCGTCAGGAGGCGGATTGATGTTCGAGCCGACGTCAGCGACTGGTCGAATGCCGCATTACCTCATGAAATGACTCACGTCGTTCTGGGGGAACGTTTTCAGGGGCAGTCACTCCCCCGCTGGGCCGATGAAGGGATAGCGATGCTGAGCGAGTCGGCCGACAAGCATCGCGAGCGTCTGGAGAATCTTCAGAAGTTATTGGCGGCAAACACGACGTGCCCGATTGCGGATGTGCTGTCATACACGCGTCTGCCCGCTCCGCATTTGCGAGATGCCTACTACGGTCAAAGCCTGGCATTAACGTCGCTGCTCATCCAGAAATCGAGTCCTGCCAAGTTTGCAGACTTCATCGAAGAGTCGCGTACGAGTGGAATCGAATCAGCGTTACAGAGTCATTACGCGATTCATGACATCGCGAGCTTACAGCGAGTCTGGAATGAATGGACACGAGAACCCGGCAAGATCTCGTTTGCCGCACTTCCAATCCAGGTAGGCAATTCCCCAAAGCTCGCATCGACTCAAATTCCGTAGTGCTCAATTGCACGTTGTTGAACGCGACTGCAGTCGAACTCGCTTCCCGACAAAGTCTCGATGAAGTAACTGCTTCGTCCCCCAAATGCACCTCCTATCGGCAATCGAGCTGAACAGCCCGATTCCAAGGTACCTCAAGTCGCTTCATCTCCCACCCGTGGATGAACCGTAAGCCGCATCACAACGACTTTCCTCCCTTACTTTTCCATAAGAGCTTGAGTCGCTTCAAGATGAATTTTTTCCAGATCGAGGGGGGCCGAGTTTGCAAATATGACAGAAGCCATTTTTGTCCGTGGATAGATGACAAGCAAGGCTCTCACACCAGCCTGGGTGCCTGAGGACGTAATTGTGGCTTCAGCTCCTTCGCCAACTCGCATGAAACCATAGGTAACACCGATCACCGGTCCTTTGTAATCATCCTCGAATTTCACAACGGATCTGCGTTTGAACAGCTCTTTGGAACTCTCTGCCGAGAGTACCGAACTCTTTATCAAGGCAGAAGCAAACGCAAGAGCGTCAGGCAGATTCGATTTCACTGCTCCGGCACCGAGTCGCCAATCGTTGTTTACGGGGTCGATGAATTCTCGGCTCCCGTTGACCAGCCGATACTGTGATACGTCATCATCAGAGGTGCTGCCGATACGAAGTGACGTGAGTTTAAGCGGCGCGGTAATAATCTCGTCAACGATTCCGGAAAAAGTCTTCTTTGCTGCTCTTTCCATCGCAATACTGAGAAGGATGAAACCGGGACTTGAGTATTCCTGGCGAGTTCCCGGAGCAAAAATCGGCTTCCGAACATCAATTCGATCGAGAATCAACTTCTGTGTTAAATCTTTGCGATCGACCTTTTGAAGTTCCAACAGATTGGGATTCTCGTCATACCCACCGATTCCCCCCTGATTTTCCAGAAGCTGTCGAAAGGTGACTCGTCCTTGCAAGTCCAGTTCCGGCACATAGCCGTTAATGTCATCATCAAGTTTGATCTTCCCCTGCTCAGACAGCTTGAGAGCACAAACAGCTGTCAGACTTTTGGATAAAGATGCCCAATTGAAGACCGTGTGCGAATCTATGCGTCTCTTTTCTTTCACGGAAGCAAACCCTGTGTAACATTCAGCGACCACAGAATCCCCCTGTACGACACCGAATGCGATTCCCGCAGCACCGGTGGTGCTTGCCTGCTTCCGCAAGACCTCCTCAACTCGCTTTTCTATGATGGGCGACCGCCTATCCCCGGCGCTGACGACTGCCCCATCGCCGATTGCCATGTTCAGAACAAACGCCCCAAGTACGACCGGCCAACACTGCACCCTGCCAAGGACTGCGTTCATTAATTCGAAACCCCGATGAATCATACTTAGTCCTTCGGCTTAGCCCGTATGAGGTGTTTTACGAAAATCTGATTGCACCCACGCACTACCGCGCCCGACTCCTTCTCGCTCTCACTCTTGCTCTTGAACCACAGTGGTTCACCGCTCTCCAGATCCAAATAACACACGGTCCGTTCTTTTCGTTTTGCGTGTGACGTCACAGGCCCGGGAATAAAGTCATAAAATGTCGACGACGACTCAATCTCGGCTGCACGCCGCCCTTCAAACAACACTAAACGATTGAGTTTCCGTAGTGCTTCGGGAACCGGGGACGTACTCGGAATTCCCTCCGGAAGTGCTCCATGCTGTACCCACGTTTCGCCAACCACAAACTTTTTTTGCGGAACGAGCCAATGTGGCACGTCAGCCTGATAGCGAGGCACCGCCTGACCATTGATTTGCACGGCTTTTTGAGTTGCCAACAGGACGTACTTCTTGTCATCGAGAAAGTAACGCCCAACCGCAAACAACTCTGTCGCAGGAACCTCGATCCCGTTCTTCGAAATAAAATTATCAATTCCAACGAGCTTCTCCTTCACGACGACCTGTTCCGCCTTCGGACCTGGTTCCGATTCGTATGCAACGAGAGAAAGCGATTTCATCGCCACGTTGACTGGCCCGCCGCGCCAAGGAAGCCTGGAGTTGTTTTTTTCTGAAGTTTCGTGCCCACCAGAAGGAGCACTCTGGTAATGAGTCGTGATCACAATTTCTTCAAACCACTTCATCGGCCTGGGAATCAGGATATCCCCCTCTTCGTTCAGGGGCTTGATTTCAAAATCGGATAGCGCGAATGCTGCAGACAGCACCTGCTCCCGATCCTCGGGTGTCCGCTCCGAAAGCGTCAAATTCCATTCACGCGGAGTCAGGGGATCAGTTAACTTCGGAGCGTTCGCCCGCCTCGTCCGTATGCTCACGAGGTACACGACGTTGATGACCAGCAAAATCGCAATGGCAGCCTTGATTTTTGGATTCATGTTGTCCGCTTACTTCTCTGAAGCCGGCCGTCTTTTGCCTTGGTACCACCTACGAAGCAACTTGATCAGTCACGCCAAGTCGACCACTGGCCCCGGGTGACATCCCCATTCGCCGGCGCACCTTGTCAACAAACCCAAGCCATTCGGCATCCGTGAAGAAGAACCCATAGTGAAATATGAAAATAAACTGAAACGTCTGAATCATCATCAACACGAAAATGCTTAAATGCATCGACATCCCCATTAACAACACGGGAACACGAAGACGCTTCACAAACACAGCGAATGGAAACACAGACTCCAGAACAATCGTGGTGTAACAGACAACCACATTTAGCACCTCGCTGTTCGCGACAAAGGAATTCCACACTTTTGTCCCCTGAAATCGCTCCCCCATCAGGATATAGTACATCGCAGTTCCATTGTACCACACCTCCGCATGGGCCTTCGACAACCCAGAAATCATATACGCCAGGCACAAATGACCAATGATTGCACCTACGGCAATATTCGTAAACAGATGTGAAATCGCATACTTCTTCTCGGATGGCGGCGTTTTGAAAATACTTAAATACGAAAACGAATCAGCAAAGAAGAGATAAAGAAGACTGAATTGCATTAAGTTGTCACCACCGTCAAGCAAGATCCACAAGAGTTCGTCGTGGATCTTCAAGGCCGCAATCACCAAACCGACTGTCCACCGGCGACCGATGCCAAACAGCATGAGCGTCGTCAACGCAGCGAAGGCCAGATAAAACTGAGTCAAATGCTGAAGAATCAAGGTTTTCGGAATGAACCCCAATGCCACGTCGTTCGGAGTTTCAAATAATCCGTTGGTGCCATAGAGAAATTGTACGCTTGGCCAAAGGGCTACGATCTTCCAGAGAATTACGACGCTGATGAAGACGCGAAAAAACGCCAGATAAAACAGTCGATTGCTCTGCAGAAACAAAGAGCGATACCACCGGACGAACGTCGGCACATTCATTTGGCGCACTTCTCATTTCGGAATGCAGGGACGTCAGACACCTGAACAACAAATGTATTGCTGTATGCTACTTTCCAGCGAGAGATGGAACATCCAGAACGGCTGTTCTGTAGACCATCTTCTCTTCAATCGGATAATCGAGATTGAATCGCTGAGAGAACGGCCGCAAAGGTTTATTCGCAAGTACGATCTGGCACTTTAGCCCCTCGGGTTCAATTTTCTGATCCGCTGCCACAAGCGCCGCATAGCGCAATAGTAACCTGACACTTGCGCCATACTCCACCTGCCCTGGTTCCAATGCCGATTTTGCCAGATCATCCAGGACCGCAGGATCGGCATCAAGCAGCGCATTCACGTCACGATAGCGATAGATCTCCCGAATGAGATCGGAGATCTGCCTTGCAGTCCCGCTAATGACGTAATCCACCACCTGAGCCCGAATGTTGACAGGGCTGTCTTGCTGCTTTCGAGCATAGATCCCCTCAAGCACCTCTACCGTTTTGCCCTCACCAACTCTTGGTGAAAAGGCAAAATACAAGCGGTCGTTGTACAACGGGGGAGGAGCAAAGAACGACCATTTCTGGTATGCCCACTTCTCGAAGACAAGCAACTGGTCATCAAACCGGATTCGCAACGGGTTGTTTGGAGTAACATACAACACAGTGATGAATGCATAAACACCAACAACACCAAACACAATCAACCCAATGAGCGCCTGATACCATGGCAGCGGCTCATCTGTCATGCACTCCAAATCGACGACACCAGCAGGATTTTTAATATCCATCACATCCCGTCCAACCAAGCAGAAGTGAAGAGACGGAAACACTGAACCTTACCCCACATCCAATCAGCTCCCCCGTCAGGACAAGGGCAGGAGCTGATTGGATTTGCAGAGAAGACAGGAGAGCTCTACAAGCCTATCGGGTCGCCAGAACCAAGGCATCAAGCTCAAACGCGAGCATCATGGCGCGTTTCTTATGGATGAAGCGATTCACTGAGTTCGATGCAACGCCATCAGTCTGCACTGCAACCAATTGAGTATTCGCGGTCGCAGCGGCAGCTTGAACCTGATTTGCTGCGGCAGCCGCAGGCGCGGCCGCAGGAGCAGCTGCCGTCCAGGTCCATGCCGCAGCCGCTGCGTCAATCGTACTCGCCCACGCAGCTGTTGCCCAAGTCCAGGTAGCAGCCGAAGCATCCGCAGCCGCAGCATACGTAGCCACCGTCGCAGTGGCAGCGGCCCATGTAGCCGCAAAAAAATCTGCCGCCGTTTCGGCAGTGGCACCCGCAGCAGTCCACGTCGCTCCCGCAGCTGCAAATGTGTTAGCCGCCCAGGTCGGCGTCGCATTTGCGAATGCCATACCTACATTCGCGATAGCCGCAAAAGTACCTGCGATCGCAGCCATCGCCCCAGCCGCAGCAACCAGAGTCGCCGACCCTAAAGCTGCAACTGGAGTTGGAGTCAGGGCCACAGCAGCACCGATCCCTGCCGCTGCACTGAGAGTCACGGCGGCGGTAGCCAGAGTCGCAGCAGCAGTCGCCACGGTGGCAACAGAAACCACCGATCCGGCGACTGCAAGCGCACTGGCCGTAACACCAGCAACAGCGGTTGCGGCGGCCCCGACTGCAGTCGCAGCCGCGCCAACCGCTGTCACCGCAGCCCCTGTCACAGCCGCAGCAGCCGTCGCAACTTGACCCACTGCCCCCGCGACTGCAGTCGCGGCAGCACCGACTCCCGCAGCCACTGCTGTCGCGGCGGCACCAACCCCCGCAGCCACCGCCGTCGCCGCCGCACCGACCGCATCGACCGCAGAAAGAGCGACATTACCGACAGCCTCGACCGCCGCACCGAGATCAAGCCACCCGTCTCCCTCGAAATCTTCCGACTTTTCAGCCGCTGCATCTGCCCTTCGGAAAGAAAGCTCGGGGACAGCCTCGGACTCATCCAACAACCAAGGAGTATCGGGCAACTGAGAAACAGGCTCAACGAAATTGGAAATTCGCGACAGTGCATCAATCGCATCAAAGGCTGGCTGAGCAATCGGCTTTACAAACTGTGTTTCCGTTGTGTTCACAGAAATATGACTGATGTAACCAGGCGGCGGTGTTGCCCCAACAATCTGCATCGAAACCAAGCTGACGCACAGGCAGGGAACCAGCGCCATTTTCAAGGACTTCCAGCGAACGTTCATTGATCAACTCCAATACAATGAGTGAAACGAACACAGTCCCATCAACGCAACGGGACAAACAAAACAATACACACGACACAAACAAAAAACAACAAAAATGCACACGAACAAATCAAAAACAAACCGAAAATCGAAACGAGAATCTCACAAAAGAACTCAAAACTATTTTTTGTATCACAAGACCACCGCTCACCAGCACCACACAACAACAACGCACACCACCACACGTGGATTCGCATGTTTCAGAATCGCGAGATTTCTGGCGATTACAGCACGGCTGCCAGCGAATCAGCGAGGGTCCATCCAGCACGCCGGCGTGATCATGATCGCTGCGTCTGGAATACTCTGCTGCTGTTTGTAGACATTAGGCGAGTACACCGTGATCGTGGTTGACGATGGCTCGATTTGATCGAAGATAATTGGCAGAAAATGCGCCGGGCTGTCACCACGACGGTAGTCAACGCGAACCTTGTCCCGCACCATCAAAGCCCGCAGATACAAGAGATCTTGCCCCCAATCAAGACTGCTGCCAAGCATATGGCGAGCTCCATTTTTTGGGCCCCCAGCAAGTTCATTGAAATAGGCTAAGTGGTGCGGGTAGACAAAAAGAGCACTGAGAACCGCAAACGTCATCAACCCCGACTGAACCAAACCGCTCAAAATGGAAGAATCTGGAAAGTGCAGCCTCTCGAAGGTGCGAAGCCTTGGAAAGGAAACTCCCTGACCGAGAAAAACCAGCGTCAACGCAAGTGATGGGAAGACATACCTGAGATGAATATTAAATTCCAACTGCGAGCTGACGAGAATCAACAGAACAATCGCCGGGAGAAGCAGAACCATCTCATCACGAACATGTGCTGGACGGGACGCTCCGAGCAGGCGGGTGACGATCACGAGCAAAAAAACCCCTGTGATACCAGATGGAACTTTCACCAGCAGTCCGTAGACATAGTAGTACCACCATCCTCCGTGCTTGACTTCACCGCGCAGATACGAATTGTGAGAGAACTTTTCGAGATCCTTTTTTTGCGAGTCAAAGCCAAGAACATATTCTCGCGGAAATGGCAGCAAAAGCTCACCAGCCAGCGTACCCTGGAAACGATTACCGACGGCACCAGACCTCGAAAGCCCTGTCAGCCCAGAACTCACAAACGAAAAACTCTTCAATGGAGCCCCCACACCATCAAAGGCATAGCCAGCGTTAATCAAATAGATGGCCAGCAACAGAATCGAAACAAGTTGCGAAAACGGTGGACGCGGCGAACGAGAACGCTCGTCACCTTTGGATTCCCCCCTGCCAACACCACCATATCCCAATAGTCGCCATAGACACCAAAGCAGCGGCCAGAGCCCGAAAAGAATCAGCCAACTCATCTTGGAAAGTTCTGCCAGTCCCAAAGCTGCGCCGGCCAGTCCTGCTCGCGACCAGGTGGGAACCTTCAGCCAACGCCAGAATGTGTACCCTGCCAAAACTCCAAACGCACAGCACGCACCGTCAGGAGTAATCAGTTCCCCATGCGCAAGGAGATTGGGCTCGAAAACGTAAAGAGTCAGCGTCAACAGACCTGCAGTTCCACCATAAAGCTCCTGGGCCCACCTGTACGCAAAGTAAGCACCAATCAGACTGAAAGGGATGCAGGCCCAGCGTGCCAATATGAAGAGACGAATACTGCCAAGCCCGTTCGCCTTGATGAACGCGGAACCGAGAGGGAATTCCGCCCGGCTGCCAGGGCTTTCGTAATACTGCGACCAGTCACTTTTGTACCCCACAACAAGTACTGGCAGTGCAGCAACCATTCGCACGATCGGCGGATTGACACGATAGAGATCGAATCGCCCGAATTGCGAATGACTGATTCCAGCAACAAGAAAAGCAGGCTCAAGATCTGTCGCACTATGTTTCGTTGCGGAATAGCCAAGAAGTCCCGCCTGCGCTGCCAGAAGCGCTACGACAACCCACCACTCTTTCGGTTCAATTCCGAAACTGCGCTGACACAGAGAAGGTCTCGCGAGATTTCCCTTCTGTACATTCGCGGCAGGATGAGACACTGGAAAGCTCCCGCAAGCACTCAGAATTGGCTTCCCCCTGATGACAGCGATCTGCCGTACTGAATCTTCGTGAACGATTTCTTGACTATCGCCAATCCAGATCACACGTCAGCCATCGAAAACGAGCAACACCGTAAACGAGCGCCGCATCCACGAACATCATCACCCACCAGGCTGAAGGGAAAGCCGCGAACTGCAATGCGCCCGAAAGAATTTTTGTAGAATCCAGAATCAACAGAACCATCGGAATGAGCCCAAGACACAACGCCAAGCCGATCACCTGATACACCACCATCTTGAACAGTTCCAAACCCATTGAAAAACTCATCATGAGCAATGAATTACTGTAAACACACGCCAAGCCAGCAGTCATCGCCATCGCAGCATGCGGAGCAGGCCATATTTTCGAAGGGGCATACCATGCGCAGGCAATCAGGCCCGTGACCGCCACAAACGCTGCCGGGACGAAGTTCGTCGCAGTGTCAGAAAAAACCATACGAACCCAATCACCCCGATCAGGCTTCATCAACAAGAGTCGGTAGAGTAATGGACGCGAGAGATACAAAAAAAGAATCGGTGTGCCGCATGTGATCATCAGAACGGCGACCAACAGAAACGAGTAGAATTGAAAACCGTCACGATAAAGAGAATTGGGCAGAACGGAGTTTGCAACGAACGCCAAGACACAGTATCCGAGAATTGCAGAAACTCCGAAAACAATTGCAAACACCCAGGCACCAAACGGTGACATGGCTCGCAGCAATTGACACAGCCGATTGAGATTGTCAGCAGGAGAGTCAAGAGGGGTTGAGACTCGACGAGAATTGCTGCGAAGAAAAAATGCCCTCAACAAATTCGCAAAATGACGCAACACGAATTCTGTTGAGCGAGACGCAAAGCGGCTTCTCGGCCGTCCAACCCCTGACGATCTCACAGTTCCCCCTGACGGGCTATCAACACCCCGAAAACAATCATGTGCTATTTCTCGTCACCTTTGTCACTTCGCATCGTCACTTCTGTAAAAACCTTTTGGTTAATCGTTTGCCCCCCGGCGGTCACTTGCATCGCCATGGTTTGGGTAACGCTGTTTTCATGTATTTTGCCAGTTCGATTGTCGAGCAGGATATGCCCAGTCCCTTTGTTGCTCTCCAGCTTAATTTCCGCTGGTGCCCCTTCCTTTCGAGCAATCGAAACCTTCACATCAACCCCCACCTTTTCGAAATTAGAGTCTTTTTCGGGACCGAGGTATTTATAGACTCTCCTGGTTGTCATCGTGCCAAAGGGAAAGGCATTGTCGGAAGACTGCTCCCAGGTAGATCCAACCTTAACCGGATTAGCTGGCAAAGCGACCGAAGCCTGTTTGTAGAATTTCTTGAGTCCCTCGGGCGTCGACATTTCACCAAGCATCGCCGCACCTGGGCTTGACTTGAGAGACTCAGCAACAGTTTCCGGAACAAGGAGTTCGAGAATCTTCCCCTGCGCGTCAATTGTTTGCTTGAATTCTGCATTGACGAGGGGCTTGAGTGATCGGATTATGGACTCTGCCAATTGCCCTTTCGGTTGTTCAGCAGAAGAACTGTCGTATTCAAAATTCAACGGCCCGGGGAGCGTCATTACCATGACGATTCGAGTGAACTCCTGACGCTGTTTCGCGATACCATCAGCACTAACTTCATCCGTCGTAATCTTAAGATACATCGTCTGTGTTGTCTTAGACTCAACTGGATTTGGCTGCCCCGGCACTGTCATCTCTGTAGCGACAACTTGTTTCATCACGAATTTTTGCACATCTCCAGCACGATGTTTGTAGGCCAACTTCGTCTGCGCGGAAAGTGGCGTCGCAACCAGCAGACCAATCACAAACAGACAGATTCGCTGCATCATCGGAAAGCTCGTCGACATTTCACGTCTCCTGGTCAGTTGATTGACTAAACGCCATTACGGAAAGAAAGCAGGATTTGTGGAGTTGACTGCGGCCAGTCTTAGCTAGACCTGTGAAGAAACTCACGAAAAAGATTGCTTCTTGAAAAAAGCCAATGAGTGGCGGCGAATGAGAAGTCTTCGCTTGAAGGGGAGTTGCCAAAATAAAGATGAAAGTTCATGGGACTGGCTTCTAACGACCTGTAACACCAATGGGGCCAGTTACCTGAGCTTCAGATCGAGCCACCAGAAAACGAGCCTCTCGGCGAAAAGCCCGCGGCCACCAAAAACGCAACTCAAAACAAATCAAAAAACGCTCAGCAGCACACACTGATACACACAGCGATTGCATTTTGCAAGCATAAACACACAAAACAAACCATTCACAAAACTCTTTAGTACACAACGAAACACACACGAACCATTTTCAACCACTGCTGGCTTGGCGTGAACTCCGGTCACACGATCTTCCACCTTTCCAATCATCATTCACGACACTCATCGAACCAACAACTTCCTCAACAAGGCTCCCACGCAACCATCCAGCGATGATTCTTAGTTTCCCGACAGGGTCTTGCCTGCATCACGACACATCGATAGCCTTCACCATTAGTGGTCGCATACACATCCGTAACTGGCGCTCAGTAACTGGAGGAATCAACATCATGGTGAAGGCATTCGTAGTGACGTCGCTGGCAGTAATTGGCCTGAGTATTTCTTCTCAAGTTGCAATTGCAGGTCATCGTTCGCGATGCTGTCAGCCGCAGCCTGCCTGCTGCTGTGCGACGCCGTGCTGCGCTGCTGGAGCGACGACACCCGCAGCCCCCGCACCACCGGCAACCGCACAGGCCGGGGCAGGGGGGTACCAGAGTTTCTCGTACGAACCTGGAGCATCCACAGCAACTCCTGTCGCAGTTCCCGCCGCGCAAGCGAGACCATCGAGCCGCAGCTTTTATGATCAGATCCGTGGCGATCGCAAAGCTCGCGGCATTTACTGATTCTTGCGCGCCGTGAAAGCAAGCTCACCGGCCCCCTGGTCGCGGGGCGCCGTAGCTTGCTTCCAGCCGACTGCGCAGCTCAAGAATCCATAAGCTGATCGCAGGCGTGAATCGTCCCTTTGGTCGGCGCGAGTCTCCAGAACCCGCCGACCGAAGGGCTACTCATTCGCGGTTTTTCTTTACTACCTGGCAGTCGTAGAAGCGATAAACACCTGGCGCCCAATTACAGACGGCCATCTTTGCGCAGGCACGTGAAGGCTACTATCGCAAAGCCTCAGCCCAGCCTGTGGACCGATGTAATGGCTTCGATCGAAAACGGCCCCAGCTCTCTGGCCGGGGTATCGGCGGTGTCACTGCCCCACAAGACCAGTCCACCTTGCTGACTCGAACGGGCATCGGGGTAACCTTTGACCTTTTGACCGGACTTGAGCGTCACTTCGACTTCCAGCGTTTCTTCAATCCCCAGCGTTTCATGGACCAGTTCTGGAAATCGTGACCAGGCCCATGCCCAGAGCGTCTTTTCAGGAGCGACTTTGCCGGCAATGTCGGGCCATTCGAGTTCCGCCTGCTTGAGAGCCAACAGCGACGCCGTGCGACACCACGGCTGCAAAACTTCGGCGATCCATGCTTTGCGAGACCGCACCAATTCGTCGAAATCACTCACCCGGCCGCTCCCTGCAAGTCCTTGTTGATGACACTCAGAACAGACTCGGCAATCACGTCTATCGGCCTGATTTCGTCACCACTCAGACACTCGATTCGAACCCAGCCCGCTTCAATCACCGACAACTGAGCATAGACGTCATGAACCTTCTGCAGGTAGTCGGTATCTGCTTCCTGAAGATCGGCCGCCTGTTCGGTGTAACTTCGCTGAGCTTTCTTCGCAATCAACTCGGTCGCCTTCGCAACCGGCAGGTCCAGAAAGATTGTACGATCAGCATGCGGCAATTCGTAAAGCTGATGTTCAACATGAATCACCCAGTCGATCAGTTCCTGACGTTCGGGGCCAGTTACCTTGGCTGCCTGATGTGCGATATTAGAAGCCACATACCGATCACAGATGACGATGTCGTTTTCCTGAATCGCGTTCAGTAGCAATCGCTTCGATTCAAATCGATCACCGGCGAACAGGAGTGAGACCAGGAACGGACTGACTTGATCGAGGCTGCCGAATCGTCCGTTCAGGAAATCGCCAATCTTCGCTCCGAACTGCGTCTGCGTATACCGGGGGAAACTGAACAGTTCGCAGCGAACACCTGCAGTTCGCAAGGATGCGACCAATCGAGCGGCCTGTGTCCCTTTTCCCGATCCGTCGATACCTTCAATGACCGTCAGCAGTCCCACGACCAACCCTTCCCGTTACGCAAGATCGTGTCAGACGACCGCATTATTCAGACGAGTCACGGCATCATCGACCGTTTGAGCCATCGTAAAGTAGTCGGTCAGCCGGGCAGTCTTCAGCACGTCCTCGACCATCCCATGCGCACCGCAGATCACCAGTCGACCATCGCGGCGATGCAGATTGCGATGCAGCGAAATCAGCTTACCCAGAGCAGCACTCGTCACAACGTTGACGCTCTGCAGATTCACCGCCAATTGACGACAGCCGAAATGCTCGACCAGCCGCGTGAACTCCTGCCCCAGTTCTTCAATGTTCTCTTCTTCCGAAAGATTCTGACGCGAGATATGTGCAACAACGATCGGACCACGCTCTTCGACGGTCATGAATGCCGGTTTGAATTCACTGAGCGAAGTCATTTCGTCATAGCCCCCCGTTCTGCTTCCAGACAGTGATCGACGGCGCGGACCCCGAGCCCTCGAATCATGCTCCCGACATCGACGGAATCACCAGGAATTTCGACCGGCACGTACCGACGATCTGTCCCCTGAACCCATCCAGGTCGATGTTCAAGCGTTCCCTCGACCATCACTTCAAGTTCAGTCCCCACCAGACTGGCATAATACTCGCGAGCCAGCTCGCGCTCCAGTCGTTCGAGGATCTGCATTCGAGTTTCACGAATGGTCCCGTGAACCTGATCCGGAAAACTCGCCGCAGGTGTCCCGCGTCGCACACTGTACGGAAAGATGTGAATCTTCATGAATCGGGCCTGCCGACATGCGCTCAGCGTCTCTTCGAACTCCGCATCCGTTTCACCAGGGAAGCCGACAATCACATCCGTCGTGAACGCCGGGTTCACCAGCCGACTTCGCATCTGATCGATCGTTTCCAGGAACCTTTCGATGGTGTATCGACGACGCATCCGCTGTAAAACGGTGTTCGAGCCACTCTGCAGGGCAGGGTGGAACTGCGGGCAGAGGTGTTCGCTGTCCGCAGCCGCAGAGATGAAGTCAGCATCGATTTCGTTGGCTTCGATGCTCGACAATCGCATTCGCCAGTTTCCGGGGATCTTGTCCAGTCGGCGAAACAGATTCCACAGGCGAAACGGTGGCAATCCTGTACGGCCTCGCGTGGTATCCACGCCAAAATGACCGACGTGAATCCCCGTCAGGATGATTTCCTGATGGCCGTTATCAATCAGACGTCGAACTTCGTCCTCGATATCGTCCGGTGATCGACTGCGCAGTCCCGGTCGAACCTGAGGGATGATGCAATAGGTACATTTCAGGATGCAGCCATCCTGCACCTTGACATAGGCTCGCTTACGCCCTTCAAACCGGCTGATCCCAGCGGGCATATCGTGAATGCCATGCCGAGCCAGAATGTCCGGCAGTTCGCGTTTGTTGGTGACGACCTCAAACACGGAGGGCAGGGTACTGACCGCCTGAGGATCCCGGGTGGCGTAACAACCCATCACCAGCGTGCGCGTTCCCGGATTCTGCTTCGCCAGTTGCCGGATCACCTGCCGTGAACGGGAATCACCATTATTTGTGACAGTACAGGTGTTGACCACGCACAGGTCGGCTGGTTCGTCCTCGACAGCTTCACGAAAGCCGTTCTGTTCCAAGGTCTCCAGTACGAGTTGAGTCTCGTACTGGTTGACCTTGCAACCCAGAGTTACCAGTCGGCATGTTTTTTGAGCCGCCGTAATGCCCGTCATGACATCACCGTTATCAGATCACCCTGATGAGTTCACCGTCGGTGCGGACCACGGCCCCGCGAGGGATTTTCGCCACGCTGGCGCGAATCACGCGGTCGTCGCTGCAGATACGAAATGGCTTCTTCCCAGGAGGGAATCCCCTCGTAGCTGACCGGAACCGGAGCTTCCTCCTCGTCTTCGTCTTCGAAAACTTGTTCCGAGAACGAGGTTTCCACGGGAACTTCCACGTCGTCGCTCTCTTCGGGAGCCACTTCGGCCAAGGTCACGGGTTCATCCGGGCGACGGCGGACGCGACGACGACGACGACGCGGACGGCGAGCTTCGCGTTCCCCTTCCACTTCGTCAGACGAGGACTCGTCAGCCGCTTCGCTTGATTCTGAGTCGCCAAACCCATCGTCGGAATCAGCAGGGGCGTCGAGCGACTCGCTTTCGACAGATTCTTCCTGATCACTGTTTTCTCGAACGCCCTCTTCGCGTCGCGAACGGCCACGTCGACGTCGTCGACGACGTCGGGGACGTTCCTCGGTTCCAGAAGACTCGGCCGCATCGCCCGCTTCTGAAACTTCATCCGCTTCATCGACTTCCGGTTCTACAAACAGATCACCGGCAAATTCATCGGTTTCGACAGGTGCCCGAACGGGTTCTGGAGCTCGACGCGGCGGGCGGCTTCGTTCCGGCTGCTTCGGACGTGGTGCCGGAGCATCATCGATGCCTGACGCGAATTCGTCCGGAGCACGTTCTGAAGTACGGGCGGGTCGACGTTCGTTTCGTTCGCCACGCTCCTTGCGTTCACCACGATCACGTCGCGGTGGACGATCCCCCGTCGATTCGGCGGCTGGACGTGATTCCGGAGCTGGTCGCTCCTGGGCAGGCCGTTCGGCTCGAGGTGTACGCTCGGATTCCGACCGTCGCGGACGATCTTCACGGCGAGGAGGACGACTCGATCGCGGCTCTTCGGCCTGTGCAGATGCTTCAGGCTCGGGCTGGCGGGCAGGTCGCTCTTCGCGCGATTCATTCCGATCACGCGATCGTTCGCGACGTGGGCCGCGATCATCGCGGCGACCACCTGAACGGCTGTCACCTGATCGTGAACTGGCAGGCTGCGTTTCATCGGAACGAGCACGAGACGACTCACGGTTAGGTTCGTCCCAGTTCCAGCTTTCCAGCAGGTCCCAGATATCCTTTTCGTTGTCGTCGCGTTTGTCAGCGCGAGCAGGAACTGGTTCGTCGTCTTCGTCATCCGATGCCGCAGCAACTACCGGCTTCGGTCGGGATTCGACTTTTTCGGGTTTCGGAGCACGCACTGACTTCGGGGCAGGAACCTCATCCTCTTCCGGGAACGACAGATCCGGCTCGTCGAACGACAAATTGGGCTCTTCTTCTTCGACAGGCGCTGCTGCCGCAGGCTCAACAGCCGCCAGGCCACTCGGGGCCGACGCTGGAGCAGTGACAGGTTCGTCATCTGTCAGATCAAAGTCATCATCGTCGGGAGCCCCACCAAACTGGATGCCGAACAAATCCGAGGCGAGCTTGCCCCAGGAATCGTCATCCTTATCCTTCGATCCCGAACGCGGAGGTTGATTGGCCATGGACACTCAGTAAATCAGCAAGAACGAAATTAGACGGGCACGGATTTTCCACGCACCCCCACAAACCCCAGACTATGGCGTTTCGGCACTCTTTCTGCAACAGGAGAGGGCTGATGGCGCGGCGAAACCGAGGAAATCGGCCGCTCAATTCTCCGACTGTGACTGCAGTTTCGTCAACATTTGATCCGACAATCTTGCTGACAGACATGTCGCTCGGCAGATCCATATCTTGTGATCAATTGGATTCGGATTTGTCACTCCGATTGCGATTCCATTCATCACAAGGATTTGCCGATGGCTAAGAAGAAGCCAAAAACAGAGGCTCCGGGCCTTCGTGGCGTCAGCTCAACTGAGTTTCTTGAGAAAACCGGTGAGTATTTGGAGGGACATGCCCGAACCGCCTGGAAGCCGGTTGTGAAAAAGGGAGATGGACCGGCAGCGGCGTCCAAATTCGGCGGTGTTGCGTGGCTGGATACACGTGAAGAGTGGCCCGCTTGTGGACAATGCAGTCATCCCATGCATCTGCTGGTTCAATTCCATTTCGACGAACTGCCAGCGGAAATTGGGAGACAACACGGAACGGGATTGTTTCAGTTCTTCTACTGCACGAATGATGAAGAATGGCAAACGAGCGGCGATCACTATTCGGATTGCTTCCTGCTCCGCGCTGTCCAGCCCGATTCGAGCAAGCGTAAGCCGACGGTCCCCAAATTTAATGACGATTACCCTGAACCATTTCCGGCCAAGCGGATCACTGGCTGGAAAGAAGTTCCCGATTTCCCCTGCATTACAGAGTTTCCTTTGCTGGGAGTGAAACACGAAGTCATTCCAGGTCAGAAAACGCTGCGGCTGAAAGTCGTGAATGAATCCCTGGGAATCGTCAGTGAAGTCGACTATGTCGAATTCCGAAAGCTGGACCAATGCGTGACGGGCGACAAACTCGGTGGCTGGCCCTCATGGGTTCAGGTCAATTCCGATTACCCCGATTGTCCTGACTGCCAACTGAAACTTCAGTCACCCCTGTTCACAATCAGTTATCGTGACAATATCCCCTATGACTTCGCAGATGGGGGCCGCGGACATGTCTTCCGATGCCCGAAACACTCCGACCGATTCGCGTTCCCGTGGCAGTGCGGATGATCCGCAATGCCGTACGTTCAGACATCGGCACCAGCGTCGCCCTCGTGGGGCGGATCATCGTGTGATTGATCATCATCACTGATCTCCCCTGGGGGCCGCGGACCAATGTACTGGAAGTAATGGCATTCCAGGCGACCGTTGTATAACTTCCGGCGGCGATCGGCTTTGCGGCGGAAAAATCGTTCAAAACCCGGGTGCGACGTCAACACATAGATGGACCATGTCTTCAGCGGTTCGAAGGCATCCGCCATATCATCGTAGATGGCACCGGCCGACTCGTCGTCTTCCAATCGGATGCCGTACGGAGGGTTGGTAATCACACAGCCATATTCGCGAGTTGTTTTCAGTTCCAGCACATCCATCTGCTTGAATTCGATGTCTCCACCAACCCCGGCTTCCATGGCATTCTTGCCAGCAATCCTCAAAACGCGGCCATCGACATCACTCGCCTGTAATGCGAACCTGGGCTTGGCGCCCAGACGATCGCGAACTTCGTCGCGGGCCTGCTTCCAATGGTCGCGCGTGATCTGAGGCCATTGTTCGCACTGGAATCCACGGTTCGCCCCCGGAGCCTTATCACGTGCAATCATGGCGGCTTCAATCGGAATTGTTCCCGAGCCACAGAATGGGTCCAGGAACGGACGATCCCTGTTCCAATAGCTGAGCAATACCAATGCCGCTGCCGTCGTTTCGCGAAGCGGTGCGGCACCCGATTCTGGCCGATATCCGCGTTTGTGCAGCCCGGCCCCCGACGTATCGATACTCAGCGTCACCCAATCCTTCAAGATCGCGACTTCGATCGGGAATTCAGGGCCATCTTCGTTGAACCAGTGGCGCTGGTATGTCTTCTTCAGACTTTCAACGATCGCTTTCTTGGTGACCCCCTGGATACTCGGCTCATTATGCAGCTTTGATCGGACGGATTTACCACTGACGGGAAACTTGGCATCGGCAGTCAACCATTGAGCCCAGGGCAAGGCCATCACCTGCTGAAACAAAGCTTCGAAGTCGTGGGCGGGAAATCCGCCAACTTTCACCAGCAGACGATCTGCGGACCTAAGCCAGAGATTGCAACGACAGATCGCCAGTTCATCACCCCAGAATGTGACGCGACCATCTTCCACACGCTGTTCGTGGTACCCCAGATCCGCCAGTTCACGGGCAACAATCGATTCAATTCCAAACGCGGCAGTAGCAATCAGTTCAATGCGGCTCATAAGGTCTCAGTCAAAGAAATCGCAACGCACGTCACGACCGGTGCGAAGGAAAGTTCTGGCGGATCAATTGTGGGAGAACTACAATCGCCACTTCGGGCGACAGCACGAGACTAACGAAACCCACCTCGCCCCGGCAACCTTTTACACAGGAATCCGCGGGATTTGGTGAACATTCAAGAAGTTCACCACTGAGGGCACAGAGGTTCACAGAGAGGAGAATTCGGATGTCTCGGTGCACCTCGCCGTTCGGTTCATCCTTCCCGGCGAATCGGCGTCCAGATCGGAACCATTCGCCCGACGCCAACAAAAAAACCCGGATGCCTTGGGGCAGTCCGGGCTGTTTTCGGCGGGCGAGACTCTTAGAGTCCCTTCGAGATCACGAG
>CAZSTW010000066.1:20587-25250 GCA_964609845.1 uncultured Planctomycetaceae bacterium
ATCCCAACCTTGGGTTGAATTGTTTACTCCCGGACGGGCTTAGAGGCCCTTCGCGATGAGCAGCTTGACGAGGTCGCCAACGCGGTTGCTGTAGCCCCATTCGTTGTCGTACCAGCTGATCAGCTTGAAGAACTTGTTGTTCAGTTCGATACCGCTCCCTTTGTCGAAGATCGACGAAGACTTGCTGTGGATGAAGTCGCTGCTGACAACTTCGTCTTCGGTGTATTCGAGGATCCCCTTCAGATACGTTTCGCTGGCCTTCTTCATGGCAGCAGCGATTTCGGCGTAGCTGGTTTCCTTGACGGTTTTGACGGTCAGGTCGACGACCGAAACCGTTGGGGTTGGAACGCGGAAGGCCATCCCGGTCAGCTTGCCCTTTACTTCGGGGCAGACCAAGGCGACAGCCTTTGCAGCACCGGTGGCGCTGGGGATGATGTTCTGAGCGGCAGCACGGCCACCCTTCCAATCCTTCTTGCTGGGGCCGTCGACCGTCTTCTGGGTCGCGGTATAAGCGTGGACGGTGGTCATCAGACCTTCGTCGATGCCGAATTCCTTGAGCAGAACGTGAACGACAGGTGCCAGGCAGTTTGTCGTGCACGAGGCATTGGAAATGATGTGATGCTTGGAGGCATCGTATTTGTCGCAATTGACACCCATCACGATGGTGATGTCTTCACCCTTGGCAGGGGCAGAGATGATGACCTTCTTGGCACCAGCAGCGATGTGGCCCTTGGCCTTTTCGGCTTCGGTGAACAGACCGGTTGATTCGATGACAATATCGACACCGAATTGCTTCCAGGGAAGTTCTGCCGGCGACTTGGCACTGACAACGTGAATATCGCGACCATTGACGATCAGGACATCGTCTTCGGCCTTGTCCGGGCTGGACTTCTTGGAACCGACTTCGCCAGCGAAGCGGCCTTGTGTTGTATCGTACTTCAGCAGATAGGCGAGGTTGTCTGCGGGAACGATATCGCCGACTGCAACAACTTCAACTTCGTTACCGACCAGGTTCTGCTCGACCATCGCCCGGAACACCAGCCGCCCAATGCGGCCAAACCCGTTAATCGCGACCTTCACCGCCACAATGCTTCTCCTGAACGTATTTTGCCCGCAGTTGAAGACAGAAGTTACTCGCAAACAGGTGACGAGAATCAGGCTTCCGCCAGCTTCCACTGGGCCTTGAGGAATGTCTTCCAGCCCGATCGTCGATGACCGACGAGGCACATCTTCACAAGTCGTGCCAATTACACGACTTCAGCCGGAGACCGCGCGGATTATATCTCGCACGGTCAAAACAGACAAGGAACAGTCGGAATGCGGAACTTTCGGATCTCCGTAACAGATCTCTCCATTCCGCCGCTGCGAACGGAAAACTGTTCATCAAGAATGAACCGCAAGATCACTTTGCGACGATCATATTGTGTCAAGAAGCTGCGGCAGTACATACACGCCCGGAACAGCGCCGCAAAACAGAACGCAAACCCATTCATGTCAACAGGTTGAAGATTTTCATCGAGGGATTGGAATGAATTTCCGCGACGACCTGTTTTCGGTTCTCAAGCTCGGCTGGGATTCTTCGCGCCGGGCCTGGCGGTTGCTGGCACCGGGTCAGGAAACAACGTTTACCCCCGAATCGGTCGGCTCCACCGGTCGAGACCTCGATCAATTAGCGTACGATTTGCGGCGACTGGGACATGGCAAACCGGCACGAATGGCCTTTTCGATCGCGTTCATCCTGAACGGTCTGGCAGCAAGATCGATTGAGTTTGATCGTGACCTGGCAGACAAGGCTTCGCAGATTATCGGGATTCTGGCCGAAATGCTGCTGGAACTGGAATCCAGTACGCACGTCTCAACGAATGAACCCGTTGAAATTGTCGAAGAATTGCGGACTCGCGTGGGACTGGTTGCCTATGCGGACGACGAAATCAATTCACAACCACCACGACCGCACTTCGGCCGATCGGATACTCCAAAGTCGCCTGATGATGACGACCATAAAGTCGCATTTGCGATCAGCGAACAACTGGTCGATGCCAGCGAATCGCTATTGAACAGGGTCATCAAGGAAGGAAAGTTCCCCTACGTTTCGACCCTCAGCCGTATTCATCATCTCGGAACAACACTCCGCGATCAACTCGCTCCGCAAACGCTGCAGCTCCCAGATGGAGAGCGAAATACGGCGAATGTCATGGTGCCGCAATCGAATTTCGCGGGGCAGGTGATAACAGCTATCGTCCCGCCCGAAGAAAACGAAGTCACGTCCCGAAATGTGATTTATTCCACACAAGCCCCATCGGCGTGGGAGTCGGTAATCGATGAGACCGAAGGTGATTTGCCATTGTTCTCCGACTCCACAGACCGAAAGGAGCCAGGCAATCGCCTGCCGCTTGTTCTTATCATTGATGATTCGCCCTTCTTTCGCATGCTCCTGACATCGGCGATTGAATCGGATGGATATATCCCCCAAGTCGTTGCAAATATCGACGAAGCCAGGGCGACTGCAGACCGAGGTCACTGGAACCTGCTGATCTGTGGATCTGCACTGATTGAGCAGCAGGATCAGCAGGGCGAATGGCTGCGTCGGCAAATTGGCGAAGTCGGCTGTCCGGTGATCACTCTGGCCAACATCATCGCCGACGAACCAACGTGTCGCGAACAGTTTCACCAGGTTCGGCGTACGGACCTGTCGAGTCTGTTGACTCTGATTCGCAACATTCTTGGTCCCGCTGGCGACCAGGTCCGAATGAGTGCCTGAGCCCGGATAACTCGGGAGCCAGAAAAAGACCGCTTACTGGGCACTGACCATGTCAGGACGCAGACGTTTTGCGTCGCGGAGGTAGACGTGGACGATTTCCGCCTGCTTCTTGTCAGTATTCACGTGCAAGAGGACTCGGATACAGCGAGCGACCGAAGCGGTCGGAACAGCGATTTCGGAGGCGCACAGCAGTGGAACCTGTTTCATTCCCAGCCCGCGAGCGGCTTCGGCCGGGAACGTCGAGGTCAGGTCCGGTGACGTGGTGAAAATTGCGGATACGATTTCGTCGAATTCCGTAATCCCATTGACTTTCAGAAGTTCCTGCAACAGTTCGCGCGTTGCTGCCAGGATCTGATCAGGTACGTCAGCCTCGACACTCGTGGCACCGCGAATCCCCCGAACCGACATGTCAGAAACTCCTCTACCCTGGCGGAACTGCACCCACCAGGATTCAACTCGCAAAAATGTTCAGTTATCAATCTTAAGCCAGAATCGGTTTCGATGTGGCTGCGAAACTGCATCACGCTTGACTGTTCAATCAACCGGAACGCGATAGCGTCCGATTTTCGCAGCAGGCTGGCACCCGACATCTGATGGACACCCAAATTCTGAGCCGTGTTTCCGCAGAAGCTTAAACACGTCATCCGCATATCAACAGGATACGGTTGAAACCGCGTCCTGCGAAGCCTGACGAGGGTCAGAAATATCCGATTTCATGGCGACCCGCTATTCCCAACCCGGTCTAGTCACATTTTTCCGGTTCTGATATTTACCGGCAAAATCTGCCGCTGCCACGGTTGGCAGTCGCCGACAGACGCGCAAGGCTGCGCAGGGATTTCGCCATGACATGGACGTTGAATTTACGGACAGGATGCATTGTTCTGGCAATGCTGGTTGTCGGCTGTAACAGCGGCCCGACCGGTCCGGGAACCTCGTATCGAACGGTTCCTCCCGCCCGAACAGGGGCCCCCGGAGGCGCTCCACCGATCGCGATTCAACCCGCAGGCCCCGGCACAGCCTCAATGCAAGTGCTTCCATTTGCAACACTTCCGCCGTATGCGACGGCACAGACGCAGAATGGTGGCGTTCGTCCACTTGCTCTTCTGGCGTCAAACGACCAGATGATTGATGGTCGCTCGATGCCAATGATCAATCGCTATGCTCAGGCACCTCGCACTGGCGGAGCAAAACCTCGCAAGCTGACGATGAGTGCCGCCACTTCGGCACCGAATAACGAGGCACTGGCGAATGGTCTGCCACCGTCGCCTCAGGAAGACCTGAGATACCGCGGAGGTCGGACGATTCGAGATCTGACCTGGATCAACATCTACGTGGGAGGGCAGGCCGCCTGGGATCAACAGGACTGGCGAAATATCGACAAGGCGCTGGCCAGCGCGATGACTGACGAGCATTTGAACAATGTCATTCGGCAGTACTTCAACAATCAGCCCATCGGCAACACTTTCAAGGGTTCGTTCTTCCTGTCGGGATGGAAGCCTCAATTCGTTGCCAAATCCGAACTCGAACGGCAAGTCAGCGGCCTCTATTCCAGTGGTGCCTTCAAGGGAATGGACCTGCCGAATACAGTCGTCAATTTCATGCTGCCGCGCGGAACTATCCTGGGTGACCCCAGTGCCGGTGCCGCTGAAGCCCCGGTTTCCAATAAAGCGATCCCTCATGAGGAAGCCGAGGATTCGACCGGCGGACTCGGGGGCTACCACGGTTCAGTCCACGTCAATGGAGCTACGGTCTACTACGCTGTGGGGGTCTATTCCGAACGACTGCCGAACGGTGGCAGCAATGGGATTCCGGTCTTTGATCAGAACTGGAAGAACGTCGTTGGTACGTTCTATCACGAATTGCAGGAAGCTCGTACCGACCCCGATGTCGGGGACGCCGTCG
>CAZSTW010000066.1:25314-35818 GCA_964609845.1 uncultured Planctomycetaceae bacterium
TGATCCCTCGCGGTGGCTCGGATGGACCTCTGACAGCGGGAACGAAATCGGAGACTACCCGATCGCTGAAGCACGCGATTTGAGTGCTGTATTTGTGGAAGTTCCGCTCGCCAATGGTTCCGGATATGTCCCGGTCCAGCTTCAGTATTCGAATGCAGTTCATGGTCCGGAAGGGCCGATCCCGTATCCGCACGGAATGGAACCGCCACCGGGACCAAAACCGCCGGTGACAAATCCACCTGTGAACAACAATCCCTCCAATAACACACCACCGGTCACCAGCGATCCAGAACTGGCCAAGCTCGTGGCATCGTGGAACCAGCTTGAAGACTTCGTCAAGAAGGCGATTATCCGCCTCGCAAACACACGCTGACTTGGTATCTGGATGAATGAGCCGGTTGACCGAAGGTATCTGTTGATGAAATCAATTCGCGGTAAAAAGGCATTGGTAACAGGTGCAGCCTCGGGAATTGGACGCGGGATCGCCCTGGCGCTGGCACGCGAAGGTGCGGATCTTTACCTGCTCGACGTCGACGAAGCGGGCCTGGCAACTGTCGTTGCTGAATTACAATCGCTCAGTGTCACAGCCCTCGCTGCAAAGTGTGACCTGAGTCAGCCAGCAGAGATTACGCGAGTCCTGAACGAAATGAGAATGCGCTGGCCACAAATCGACATCCTCGTGAATAATGCGGGCGTCGCTTATTACGGCCCGACGCATTCCATGACGGCAGCCCAGTGGGACTGGCTGATGAGCATCAACCTGCTCGCTCCCATCCAGATCACTCGCGAATTGTTGCCCATGTTGCTTGAGCAACCTGAAGCTCATATTCTTAACGTCTGCAGCATCAGCGGCCTCGTCGCAGGAGGCCGGTTTGCCGCATACCATACCAGCAAGTTCGGCCTGATCGGTTATACCGAGGCGATACGAGCGGAGTACGGACGGCGCGGCCTGGGTGTTTCTGCCCTTTGCCCCGGACCGGTTCAGACGAATCTCTACAGGAAATGTGCCTCAGCCAAGAGCGACAAGTCAGTCCCGGAACCACCTGGCTGGTTGTGCTGTTCAGTCGATGCCGTCGCCAAAGCCGCAATTCAATGCATTCGTCGAAACAAGCGAATGAAACTGATTGGCCCGTTGGCTCATTTCCTGGCATGGGCCAAATGGCTTGCGCCATGGTTTCTGGACATGCTCAACCATGCCAGTCGCAAGCGAAAACGACTGGTTGCAACGGATGCCGTCCCGTCACAGCGTCGCGCCGCATAATGATATTGGTTTACGTCAGCAGGTCGCGAATGACTTCGCCGTGTACATTCGTCAGCCGTCGTGAAATCCCGTTGTGATAGTAGGACAGTCGCGTGTGGTCGATGCCGAGCAGATGCAGAACCGTGGCATGGAAATCATGCCAGTAGACAGGTCGATCAACCGATTTCCAGCCGACGTCGTCCGTCGCACCGTAGCTGACGCCGTGCTTGAGTCCCCCGCCTGCCATCCAGACGCTGAATCCATACATATTGTGATCGCGACCACCGCCAACCGTATTCGCTTCTGACTGGGTAAACGGGGTTCGTCCAAACTCGGTCGTAAACAGAACCAGAGTATCATCCAGCATTCCACGCTGGCGGAGATCTTGCAGCAGTGCGGCAACCGGCTGATCGACTCGCAATGCCTCCTGCGCGTGGTTCTCTTTCATGTTCTCGTGGCCATCCCAGTTGATACGCGGGGAACCGAAGGAACCACCCGAGAACAACTGGACAAATCGAACCCCCTGTTCCAACAGTCGCCGTGCCAGCAGGCAACTTCTCCCAAAATCGGATGTCTCTTCGCGATTCAGGCCATACGCGGCCTGGGTCGCGGCAGTCTCACCCGCAAGATCGGTCACGCGAGGGATCGACAACTGCATCTTCGCTGCCAGTTCGTAACTTTTGATTCTCGCCGTTAAATCACTTTCCGGTCGCGATTCCAGATGCCGACGATTGACCTCGGCGACAAATCTGCGGACATCAGCTTCTGATTCATCGTCGCCACCCGGTCGGTCTCCAAACTGCGGAAACAGATCCTCAATCGGCTGCCCCTTTGTCCGGAAGGCAACCCCCTGATGACGCGCCGGCAGGAACCCGTTCGTCCAGTTGATGGTCCCCCCGGCTGGATAGCCGCGCGGGTCTGGCAGGACAACATACGCAGGCAGATCATCCGTCTCGCAACCCATCCCATACGACAACCAGGAGCCGAGCACAGGGAAACCGTTCAACCGGAAGCCTGTATTGGCCTGAAATGTGGCAGGGGTGTGATTGGCCGAATCCGCAATCATCGAATTGATGACCGTCAGTTCGTCAGCAACTTCGGCCAGATGCGGAAACAGGTCTGAAACCCACAGACCGCTTTCCCCGCGACGCTTAAACTCCCAATCGTTCTTCCGCAGCAGACCGATCTTACCGAAGAACGTTTCAGGCTGTTCTGTCGAAGGGAGTGGTTTGCCGTGGTACTTTTCGAGGACCGGCTTGTAGTCGAACGAATCGAGATGACTCATCCCCCCGCACATATACAGATGGATGACGCGACGGCATTTCGCCGGAAGGTGGGGCGGTGGATCTGCAGACTCGCCCGGTGTCACTGCGGCTTTCGCGCCACCGTCGCGCTGCAGCAAATGGAGCACTGCCGACAATGCCAGACCATGAGTCGACCAGGAAAGAAAGTCGCGGCGATTCGGAAGTGCCATGATCGAACTAACCCCCAAACCAGAATGGATCTGCCAGCCAGCGCAGGGCACCGCTGCCGATGGCTGCCCCCCCCTGAAACTCAATCCCCGCCAGAGTTCCGGGGACAACGTAGGCACGCGTCCCCGTGAGATCTGCCAGGCAGCGCCCAATATCGGGTTGATGACCGATGCAGACGACTTTTGACACTCCGGCGTTTTGAAGTCGGTTGATCAAAGACGCCGTGGAAAACCCGGGTGACAGAACCGAATCTTCCATCAGGACCACGCTGCCACCGATTTCTTCGGCAATCGTCTCGGCCGTCTGTCTTGCGCGTACCAGAGGACTGTGTAAAACGAGTTCCGGAGCCGATTCACGCCCGAGCAGCCATCGGGCCAACTCACTGACCTGTCGGCGACCAGTACTCGTCAGCGTCCGCTCGAAATCCGAACGGGCGGTATCAGGGTCCATCGCTTCCCCATGCCGACCCAGCCAGAGCTTCAAAACATCTGCCATTGCGATTCCATCATGATTGATTTCAAACAAGTTGTTCGACTCGCCAGCGTATCACTCGTACTGTCGAGTTGCCAGATCATCGATTGGACAGCGGGACGAGAGACTATTCAGGGGGCTGATAACCTGGCGGAGGTTCCACCGCTTCGAAGTCAGCCCCCTTGACCTTTCGAAGCTCTTCGTGGATATCGGGAATCCGCGAATCAGGTGCCATCGAAAGGGACCATTCCAGACCGTTATCCGCGACAAACATGCCGTATTTCTTCAGACCTTTCAAAATTGTCTGGACGGTTGGCGAGAATCCGGTGATATCAAAGTCCTTTCGCAGTCGGAATCGTTCGCCCATGCGAGGAAGTGATTCGTCAGTACCGTGGCCGGCGTGGTGAGTCGCCGGATACACATAGGATTTACGGCTGCGGCGAATGGTAAATCGCATCGCGTGCTCAATTTCTCCTCGCTGGAGTTCGTCAAACCGGATAACTGCAGGGAAGATCGGCAGGCCAGCAGCATCGGCAGAAGTCCAGCCATCCGGGCGCAACCGGTTGCTCTTCAAATCGAAGACCGACGACTGGTCTGCGGCCCAGCCATTGGCTGTCTTTCCCATCACGAAGAACTCATACAACTTCCCCGCAGTCGGATCGACAATAATCGCGTGTCGATCACCGTCGTACTCCGGGGGCCGACGTTGCACTTCGGCCAGTGTCGGCTTTTTGCCATCCTTCGCCGGCCACTCAGGCCAGCCTTCGATCGGCAACGAATCGGGAACGGGAAAGGGGCCGCGATCCGATTCTCCCGGATAACCGACCAGTTTGACATCCACTTTGGGCTGGTTCGGCGGGACAATCACAAAGCACATGTCTCGATTGGCTCGCAGTACTTTCGCTTCACCGATACTCGCGACAAAAGCCTTGGAACCAGGGTGCACGGGCCAGTCGGAAACGACCAGATTCCACGGATTATCCGGGGGATAGATTTCCATGGCTGAAAGGATGGCGTCAGCTTCCGGGGTATCAAACGCAACGACCTTATTGATCGTCGGCATCTTCGCGGCACGAATCCGCGCCAATCGAGCTGGATCTCCAGTCGCCGTCACGCGTTTTGCCGTCGAAACCGGAGCATCATCAATCGGTTCCACCGTCAGATCAACCTTGGCATCGCCAATTTTCCCCTGAACTCGAAATCGTCCTCGGGGAGCAGCAGGGCTCGTTCCCGCAGCAGCGGGCTCGCCCGTTTCGTCACTTTCCAGCAGGATATCACTAAAGTAGAGGGTCGGTGTTTTTCCCTCTTCACAATTGAAATACCACTTGATGACATTGGCCAGATCGGGACTGGTTCCATTCACGTTAACCAGTGACACCAGATCGATGCTGACGGCATTGCGTCCCGGTTTCAGCTTGATGGGGTAAACAGCTCGTGTCTGATAGTTGTAGGTTCGTTTGTGATTGACATTGAATTCCAGGTTGACGGTGTCGCTGGCAGGGTTCATCACATCGACACGAAGCCTCGCATAAGGCTTCCAGTTCTTGACGCGGGCCGATCTGTCACCAAAGCTGTCACCCGGTGCAAACACGACTTTCAACGCATTTTCTGGTCCCAGTTCTGCCGACTTCTCAATGGTCAGTTTTGACTGTCCGTCACTTCCGGTGTCATTGGGAATCTGCCCCTTCGAAGGACTGATCAAAGGGACGGTTCCCTTTGCAGATTCTTGTCCGCAAGCATGGGAAACCAGCAGTAAGACGAACAACGTCACGCTCTGGAATTGTCGCGTTAAAATCACGGCAGGCCCCTGAAAACAGTCGAGCACGATCAAGCGTTAACGCTTGCGAAACAGGTCCGAAAGAACAAGATTTTCAATCACGGATCGAAGTTTGTAGTCACTCGGCTGAGATGCCTTTGCAATTGTCTTTATCTGCGCCGCCTCATCAATCGTCATCACGCGCCGCAAGGAATAGGTGGCGAGTTGTTCCACAAAAGCTTCGGCAAATCGGTCGATATCCTGTACCAGCAGTTTCTTGAAATCATCTGATCCATTGTAGCGGCGGCCATCCGGCAACGAACCGCTCGCGTTCACTATGGGATCATCCCCCTTGCCACCAGCCACCTGCTCGGTCGTTCGCCAGCGGCCGATGGCGTCATAGTTATCAAAGGCAAACCCGAGTGGATCAATTTTCTGATGGCATGACGCGCATGTGGCGTGGGTCGCGTGTGCGTCGAGCTGCATCCGAATTGTCGCTTTCGGCTGATTACCGGGCGTCGGAGCCAATGGTTCGACATTGGGTGGTGGCGGGGGGGGTGTCCGTCCAAACACCGCTTCTGAAACCCAGACGCCGCGATGGACTGGGCGATGTCGTGTTCCATCGGATGTCAGCGACAGAACTGAAGCCTGCGTCAGCAACCCGCCGCGATGATCCTCGGGTTTCAGGACCACACGCTGGATGCCTGTCGCTACGGGCAGTGGCAGTCCATAGTGCATCGCGAGTCGCTGATTCAACATCGTCCAGTCAGAAGCAAGAAACTCTCGCAGTGACAAGTTCTTCGAAAAGACTTCATTAAAGTAGCTCGTCGTTTCGAGCACCATGCTTTGTTCGAGCCATTTGTCATAATCGGGATACAGGCTGGCGTCGGGAGCAAACGCACCCACCCGATGCAGTTGAAGCCATTGTCGTGGGAACGATTGAGTCAATCGTTCAATCTTCGGATCGGCGATCATCCGAAACACCTGAGCTCGCAGAATCTCGGGATGATGGAGTCGTCCCTGTTGCGCCAGGCTGAAAAGTTCGTCGTCGGGCATCGAACTCCATAGGAAATACGACAGGCGCGAGGCAAGTTCCCAATCGGTCACCTCAGTACGACGCTGCGTCGGCGTGCCTTCTTCGAGATAATAGAAGCTCTTGGAGGTCAACACAGCGACCATCGCAGCCAGATATGCCGAACGAGGCTTTTCCCCGGCTGCAATTTCGCTTTGGATGACTCTGACGCAACGATCCAGTTCAGCATCTGTTGCAGGGCGTCGCCAGGCTCGTGACGCGAATCGCTTCAGGCAATCACGAGCTTCCGCCAGATCCCCGTCTTTGACCGGCATCAACCCTTCACGCTTCTTGCGATCACTCTCCAGCAGAATGGGTCCTTCCGTCTCCACCCAGTCCACGATCAATAATGGGAAGATCAATCGCCCTTCGTCATTAAAGAGGCGATAGGCGGTTGGGCGATTCGGTCGGCTGACTTTTGTGTTCACGAATGGAAACTGGTTCACGTTCGGTGTTTGCCCGTCAGCGAGCATTCCCGGGGATTCATTCATGACATTGAAATTTCCCTCAGGCAAAAACGCTTCAATCTCGATAACGGTCGGTTTGTCCTCAGCCGCTTCAACATCGACACCGACAACCGAGCGTTTCAATTGATGGTGCCACAAAGCCAGATGGGGCAGGCGTCCTTTGAATGAGGGCAGGGCACTCAGTTGAATTCGAATTCGGTACAAACCGGGAACAGGAGCATTCACGACGTGCTGGCCATGGCCTGGCCAGATGGCCCAGCGCACAGGTCCGGCCAGTCCTTGTTCCTGCAACCACTTTTCCTGGCCAACATTGGCCTCTCGCCGACTCTTCTGGACAGCAGGCGGTTGTTCGGGAAAGGCCCGTGCCAGGACGGTTTCCGCCGCGCGAAAGTAGCGATCCACATGCGATGGCGACAGTGACAGCAAGGAACCGATCCGATCGAAACCGTGCCAGCGCGGATCTTCGTTAAAGGCTCCCGGAAGATTGACGTCGAAGTAAACCCCCAGCAGATCGTAGACCGTATGGCCATATTCTTCACGACTCAGCCGGTAATGAGCCACCGGCCCTCGTCGCGCCATTCGCGCCGCTTCACCTTCTTTCAATCTGGTTGATAGCCACTCGACAGCTTTACCAAGTTCATCGGGTTTCGGCTGAGGTTCCTTCTTCGGCGGCATCTCACCAGAATTCATTCGAAAGACGACTTCGCTCCATCTTTGAGCGATCATCTGATCGGCAAAATCACGCGAAAGCGTGTCGAGACGAAATTGTCCTTCCTGCTTTTGAGCGTTATGGCAGCGCAAGCAATACGTTTCGAAGAACGATCGAGTCGATGGATCGATTGGCGGTTCATCGGCAAACAGATCGAGGTTTCCAGCCAATAGAAGCACCAGCGTCATCCCGGCTACGATCGTCCGACAACTGGAATTGCCTGCGTTTTCTGAATCAACATTCCGTTCAGTCATGCTCGGTTTGTATCTCCACTTGAGCGTACCGAATGATGCGTCGGCGATTCTGATAACTGTCACCACTTGGCTCCCAGTGGCTTCGCTCCGGCATTTTTCATGCGAACACTGTACAGCGATGTCCTCGCAGTGATGAACAGAGTTTTGTAATCGTCACCTCCAAAGGTCACGTTGGCGGGTCCTTCTGGAACGGCGATCTTTTCCAGGAGTTTGCCGTCCGCGTTATAAACGTTGACACCGCCATGCGTCGTGTAGAGATTTCCCTTCACGTCGACAGTCATTCCGTCGCTTCCCTCATTGATCATGAAAAGCTTCTTGCCGATCGTGCCGTCCTTGCTCACCTCATAGCAGTGAACCCCGGCCGGGAGCTTGTGGAATGCCGGGTCGGGATGTTTCGTGTGTCCACCGGTATCGGCGATGTAGATCCGGCTTTCATCCGGGGAAAAGTTAATCCCGTTGGGCATCGCCAGATCCTTGACGACAGGTTCAACCTTGCCGGTGGCAGGATCGAGCTTGAAGACCCAGTGCCCTGAAAGTTCAGCAGGCCCCGTCAGTCCCCAGGGAGGATCGGTAAACCAGAGAGTCCCATCAGACTTCACAGCGACATCGTTAGGGGAATTAAACCGTTTGCCGTCATACTTGTCGGCGAGGACCTTGATCGTTCCATCTGCTTCTGTCCGCACCAGATTCCGGGCGGCATGCTGGCATGAAATCAATCGACCTTCCAGATCGAGGATATTGCCGTTCGACTGTTCACTCGGTCGAAACACCGACAGCCCGGCTGCTTCGCTCCACTGCATCAACTTGCTGTTAGGGATATCAGAGAAGACGAGTATTTTTTTGGAGGGAATCCAGGCCGGGCCTTCCGTGAACTTCATATCACCAGCCAGCTTCTGAACCTTGGCATCTGGTGCAATCAGCGACTCTGTTTCTTGAGCAACAGCAATCGTTGCCAGCAGTACGACAAGTGTTGAGGTGAGTAATCTGATCATTGGGTCCTTTCGAAATAATTCTCGCTTCGGTTTGCGTTCAAAACCGTCGAATTTTGGAAAATCCATCTGCGCCATGCGATTCGCCTCGCTGTAACAACGTTGATTTCAATAACCCCATCAGCCGGAACGCGCTAGCGTCCGGTTTGCTTTTCTCTTTGCATTCGCGCTTTCCATGACGATCGAACCGGACGCTAGCGCGTTCCGGCTGATGCGTTCACCCATCATGCGGTATTCGACCTATCCACTGCTTGATTCACTCTTACGGTCTTGAGCATCGCAAGTGCTCTCGCATTCCAGAACATGCGACTAACCTTGCTCAAAAAAAATGTTGATTTCGATAACCCCATCAGCCGGTACGCGTTAGCGTCCGGTTTGCTTTCTCTTTGCGTCCGTGCTTTCCATAACGATCGAACCGGACGCTAGCGCGTTCCGGCTGATGCGTTCACCCATCATGCGGTATTCGACCTATCCACTGCTCGCTTCAATCATGCGGTTCTGTGCATCGCAGACATACTGACAGACGACCTCAAGATCGTCCATCGAATTGACGCAGTCCCAATCACCTCCGACAGACCATACTTGCCGATCACGAAATCTCGAATCGTCCTGTCTCAGCGCACGTGTACAATTTGCCTTCAGTTGGTCGCGAACCGACTTTCCCGAATAGTTCACAGCGGTGACAACGACATGCACGTGATTTGAGCGAGCATTTACTGCCCATAACCTCCAGCTTCGATGGCTACAATGCCGTTCACATTCTGTTTCAACGAGCTGCCGCTGCCGGGGTGACAACAACAAAACATCGAATGCCAGCCGTTCCGTGTGCCATTGTTTCAGCTGTGGCTCAGGTAGTTGTAAACCCTTCCGCCGCCGTCGCCAGCCGCGTTCGTCTCCCTGGAGATGAGAACCATACACTGTCCACGTGATGAAGAAGGCGATCGGATCATCATTGGCCATGCGATTCACCTCGTTCAAACGACGTTGATTTCAATGACCCCATCAGCCGGAACTCGCTAGTGTCCGATTTGCATTTCTATTTGTGTTCGCGCTTTCCATGACGATCGAACCGGACGCTAGCCCGTTCCGGCTGTTGCGTTCAGCTATCATGCGGTATTCGACCTATCCATCGCTTGCTTCACTCTTGCGGTCTCGATTCGTTGTACAATCACGGCAGACTGAAAATGGTCGAACGTTTTTGTTCTTCAATCGTCTTGATTCGTTCCTCGGACGGCATCGTGACAAACAGCCAGTCGTGGCATTTCACACGCACGATTCGCCCCGGACGATAGCCGTCCAACAGTTCGGCAAACTTCATACGGACTTGAATGCCGCTGCTGCCGGGGGACGGATTTTCGATCTCCTTCCATTCGACCACTTGACCGATCTTTTTGTCGCTGCGGTGAAACCACGTTCGCAACGACTTTTCGGCAACTGCCACTCCGTAGCCCTTATCCTGCGTCGCTTTTAATTCGGCGTACAGCGAGGGGTCCATTCCGCCAAACAACGTCAGGGTCACCGTTCCCCCGCCGAAATCATTGTCCTCTATGGAATCGATCCACCCCGGCAACCAGCGCTGTTTCTGATACTTCACGTGCCGGCGACGTTGCAGATCTGTCGCAAATGATCGACTCAGCTCGTCCAGCCAGATCTCTGCAACACTGAATTCCCTGTCACGCCAGCCGGGAGACCAGCCGAGATTGAATTGGACGATCTGATCCGGCGCAATATCCGCCAGGTCAACCAAGGTTCGGCCTTTCCAGACCTTGGCGAAATCGTCGATATCAAATGTGTAGGGTGTATTGATTCCATCCTTGGCCATTTGCCCGACGGGGCTGACGTTAATCTTGCCTTTCCTGGGATCGATCGAGATCACTTTCCAGTTTTGTCCGCGCCGCTGGTAAAAGCTGAAATCGTCTTCCAGCGACACGGCATGATTCTGCCTGACCTGGTACCGTTCCATATCTTTGGGAAGCGGCGGGATCGTGGCTTCCTCACCAACGGGAGGGACATAGAAATAACCATGAATGTGCGTTCCAATCGGAATATCACGCAGTTCCGCCGGGGCACCGTT
>CAZSTW010000067.1:0-9271 GCA_964609845.1 uncultured Planctomycetaceae bacterium
GCCTCGATTATGTCGAGGAAGCTGCTGATCGTCGAGGACGGTGTCCTTTTCCATGCTTTCGAAGTAAAACAGCGATAACGTTTCGACTGTCTTCGCCAACAAAGTAAAAGGATGCGACCATGCGATTCCTGGTACCAATCAGCCTGGGCATTGTTCTGAGTCTGATTCTCGGGCAATCGAACGAAATTCAAGCAGGCTGGAAAGCGGGACTCGCCAAGGCCGTGATTACGCCAAAGCAGCCGATGTGGATGGCGGGCTATGGGGGACGTACAGGTCCGTCCGAAGGAGTCGAACATGATCTCTATGTGCGAGTCCTGGCACTCGAAGATGACCACGGCCACCGCGGCATCGTCCTGTCGAGCGATACGCTGGGAATCCCTCAATCAATCGCTGACGACCTGGCGCGTCGATTGAAAGACAAATTCAAACTTGAACGATCACAACTGGTCCTGCACGCGTCTCACACGCATTGTGGCCCAGTCTTGCGAGGAGCCTTGTATGATGCTTATCCGCTGGATGCCGTGCAGATCGAACGGATCAACACGTATTCGGACTGGCTGACCGAAGAAATCGTAACAACCATCGGCAAGGCGTTGCAGGATCTGAGACCAGCGACCATTTCGCGCGGCCAGGGATATGCTGACTTTGCCGTCAATCGTCGCACGAATCGCGAACCCGATGTTCCCAAACTTCGCGAGCAGAATCTGTTGTTTGGTCCCGTAGATCACACCGTCCCCGTACTGGCAATTCGTGCGATGGATGGGACGCTGAGGGCTGCGGTGTTTGCCTATGCCTGTCACAACACGACCCTCAGCTATATGAAGTTTTGCGGTGACTATGCGGGATTTGCCCAATTCGATCTGGAACAGCGACATCCAGGAGCCATGGCGCTGTTCTGCATGGGTTGCGGTGCCGATCAGAATCCGTTGCCACGCCGAACCGTCGAATTGGCTCAATCGTACGGCAAGCGATTATCCGCTGCCGTCGACACGGTCCTTTCGAGCCCGATGGAAGCAGTCGAACCCTCATTGAAAATGCATCACGAATTTGTCCCTCTCAAAATGCAAGGCCTGCCGAAAACGGAAGACCTGCGCAAAATGGCAGCAGGCCAGGCAGGCAACCAGCAGCGATGGGCCGCTCGCATGCTGGACCTGTCCGCCAAAGGTTCTGTCCCCGATGAATATCCTTACCCGATCACGGCCTGGAGACTCGGTAAAGACCAGTTGTGGATCACACTGGGGGGAGAAGTCGTCGTCGACTTTTCACTCCGCCTGAAGGGTGAGTACGGCGAACGCACCTGGATCACGGCTTATTCGAACGATGTGATGGCCTACATTCCTTCACGGCGAGTTCTGATGGAAGGTGGCTACGAAGGCCAGAGTTCGATGATGGTCTATGGCCTTCCGACGGAACGATGGGCGGATGATGTGGAAGACCGCGTCGTCCAGGTTGTCCAGCGGTGTGTTGAGATGGTCTCAATCGGTTCAGGTGATTGACAGCAGGCATTGCTTCGACTCATTTGTCGTCCGAAGTCTTTTGAAGCTGTCGGTAGTATTTCAGTCCAGGTGCGAAGAACGATGCTGCCAGAACACACCCGAGTAACGTCAGGCCGAAATCAGGGACACCGAGTCGGCTGACAACCGCCATGACGAATGAAGTGGCATAAAGAGCGAGAGCCTGGATGTAGAATTTGCCTGACAGGATACCCGCCTTGGCAAGAAAGACATTCCCTGCAATCAGTGGCAGCACAGGCGACAGTGTCAGGACAGGAAGGTTGAGCAAGGCTTCCAGGCCGAACAGGAGCATACTCGAAAAGCTGCTGCCGGCCCAGAAGTGAGCGATCTGTCGTTCGACAAATGTGATCGGGCCGGATCTTCGCCTCAACTCCCAGAAAATCATCGCCCAGGTGCCAACACCGACAGACCACAGAACAGCGTAGGGAAAACGCGACGACACCCCCTGCCACTGCATCAGGTTTGTGATCAAGCACAGCAGGAAAACGACCAGGCTGTGCCACATCCAAAGCAGCCCCCAGTTTTCCAGGACGGCAGCGTGATGTGTTTCCCGGAAAGCTCGCGTGATGATCTGCGACAGGTGCGTAGAACGGGCCGAGATCGGCTCATTGGCAAGATAAGCTTCCAGATCCTCAGCCAGAGCGTCCGCAGTCGGATAACGGAGGTCCTGTGGCTTCTGCAGGCATTTCAGTGCGATCATTTCCAGATCGGGGTCAACCTTGGGGTTCAGCATCCGGGGCGGAACAGCATCCTGTTCGAGTACCATCAGGACGGTGTCGACCGCAGATTCGGCCTGAAAAGGAGGCCGGCCGGTAAGCATCGCATAAAGGATTGCCCCCAGCGAGTAAATGTCCGACGCAGCACTCACTTCGCCACGATTTCCGGCCGCCTGTTCCGGTGCCATGTAACTCGGCGTCCCCAGGATCGCGCCGCTTTGAGTCAGGCTTTGCAGTCCGGCCGCGTGCGAATTCTGCGGGTCCGTTTTCACCCGCTTTGCCAGGCCGAAGTCGGTGACATAAGTCAGGCCTTGCTCGTCAATCAGAATGTTCGAGGGCTTTAAATCCCTGTTTAAAACTCCACGCCGACGTGAATCGGAAAAGGCTCGACAAGTGGGAGCGGGCTTTCCGGCTGCGGTTGGGGATGGCAGTGGACCATCCAGCAGCATTCGAGACAGTGTTGTTCCCTCGATCAGCTTCATGCTGAAAAAGGGTCGACCCTCGATTTCACCGACTTCATAGACAGGGACGATATGTGGATGGTGCAACTGAGCCGCAGCTTCCGCTTCGGCACGGAATCGCGCCAGATCCGCGGACGATGCAAGGTCTCCTCGCAAAATCATCTTCAACGCGACGATGCGATCCAGGTCTTTCTGGCGGGCTCTGTAGACCACCCCCATACCACCGCGACCTAGTTCTTCGAGCAGTTCATAATCACCGTAATCGCGTGGTTCGAACTTTCCTGCGACACCTGATGGCAGGGCTTCGGCGGCACCAACGGGGTCGTCGAACAGCCCATCAAAGCTGGCGAAATCTTCAGTGATCTGGACAGTCGCCCACAGCTCGCGCAGTTCGCGTTCGAGATGCGGGTGTTTGACGACGAGTTGTTCTAGCGATTCAGCGCCGCCAGTGCGGGAATGGTCGAGCATCCCTTCCAGAAGCTCGACGAGTTGTTCGTCGTGGTCGTGATCATTCACGGTGCTTCTACTCCCGTCATCGACGGCCGCTCACCCAGGATGGCTCGCAACTTACGCAAGGCTCGCAAGTGTCTCATCCCTGCTGCAGCAGTGCTGAGTCCCAGAGCCTGTGCAGTCTCGGTATTGCCCAGTTGCTCAAAGTGTCGCATCAGCAGTATGTCGCGATCGTCTTCGTCAAGTTGTTCGATGGCGATCAGAAATCGCTGCTCAAGTTCGCGCCGGATCGAGGCCGCAGCCGGTGTCAGCTCGCTGGCAACAAGTTGGCCTGCCAGATCGAAGGATGAGCAATCGCCAAACTGCGGCGCCGCCAGCGACTGTTCGCGATCGAGGCTACGTCGTTGTGCACCGCGGTGCCGCCGATGCATATCAATCATTCGATCTTTGGCCAGGTGACGCAGCCAGAGATGAAATGGGATCCGGGGATCAGCCAGGTATTCCTGCAATCGCTCATTCGCCTCGAGTAAAACATCCTGAACGACATCGCTGGCATCGACGCGCCGAGCGATCTTGCGGTCTAACCGCAATTGGATCAGCTTTCTTAACGCGACTCGATGTCGTTCAAGGAGTTGGTTCACCGCATCGGGCTTTCCGCGCCCTGCGTCGGCGAGTAATTCCTGGGTGATCGTATGTTCGGGCCAGATGGGCATTGGTGTTGGCGACGATCCGTACACATAGAACTAGACAGTAGTTGCAACTTCAGACTACCACAAAGCAAGCTCGTTGTTCTACCCCGTCTGTGATTCGAATGCTTCGTTGACCGCACGGATGCATCGCAAAACCGAATGCACCAGCATCAGGTTTCAGCCATGGGCTATCGCGGTGAGGTCGATGAGGATTCCACATTCCTAACCGTGGCGCGGTTCAAGTGGATATTCACTGATCGGGATTCCAAGGGAACGAACGACTTGCAGTCTCTGCCAGCCGCGAGTAATCAAGTCCTCTCGAGCGGCAACGTCTTCGCGATCCATCAGTCGCTTGTCAAACGGGCCTTCGACGACGATCGGTTCAAAGGCAGGGTCAACGATGAATTGCGCGACCACCGGGTTGCAGCGTAGATGCCGTTCGGGGGCCGTCATCAGGTATCGGGCTTCGATTTCGCCGATGACAAACCGCAGGTAGAGATCGCTCACGGTAATATCGACGACTTCGTCTCCACAGACTTCACACAAGTAGCCTTGATCGCATTTCGCCATGAAGCTTTCACCGATTCAGTTCTAGAGCGCATCTCATTTGAGTGGGCGTCACGCGGGCATCAAACGACAGCGTCTAACCCATGTTTCGACGCGACACGGAAGAGCAACACGCACTGAGGATCGGTCGCGGATCATTCGGGTTTCTGGCCGCGGACGATTTCCCAGTGGCGGCGAATAATTTCGGCCGCCTGTTCTTTGACGGATTTGGGAGGCTGACGAATTGTGGGAACCATGCGGGGCGTTGCAGGTGTCGCGACAGCAGCCGCAGCTGGACCTTCGTTCTGGGCGGGTGCGTTCGGTCCTGGTGTGGCGGCTGCCTGCCGACCTTTGATCACAGTTGTATCCGGAAGTGAAGCGGAAGATTCTGTCGGCGCTTCTTCGGACAACCAGGTGGAAATGTCGTCGTCACTGGAATCATCGTCGTGGTGGACTGGCCGGGCTCGGGGCACCTGAAACAGTGAGGCGCCAATTCGCAGCACATCGCCGGACTTCATCAAATAGGGCTCAGAGATGGCGACATCATTGACATACGTACCGTTCTGGCTTTCAAGATCGCGAACCCAGACTCCCTGAGGCGTTCCCTTCAGGGTGCAGTGCTTGCGGCTGATCAAGCTGGATGCGATCCGCATATGGCATTCTTCATCGCGACCGACAATTACTTCACGATCGGGAAGGATGAGTCGCTGACCCTTCATGGTACCAGAGGCAATGATCAACTCTGCCATCATTCGACTCCGTCACATCAAGTCATATCAAGCACGGGGAACGGCGACGGGTTCACCACATTGTGGGCAGGTCAGGCTTTTTCCACGATGCGTAGAGCTGACCTTGAATTTCTTTCCGCAGGTACAGACAAATCGAACTCGAGTCGGATCGGCTTCCTGATCGAGATGGGTTCGCTCCCAGACCGAGTGGGCAACCTCGCGCATTTTTGCGATCAGCACTTCGGGATCATAGGGTTTGGTCATGTACGCGTCTGATCCAACCTTTTGAGCCAGTTCACGCGATTCATCCAGATCGATGGCAGTGACAATCATCACAGGGACGGTGTCATCCGTGTGCTTGAGGCGTTCGCAGATTTCGAATCCGCTCTCGCCAGGAAGTATCAGATCCAGGATGACGAAATCGGGCTTTTGCATCACAAACGTGGATTGCGCCTGGCCTCCATCTTTCGCAACGCGAACCTTGAAGCCCTGTCGTTCCAGGATGGTTTTCAGGACCATCGCCGAATCGGCTTCGTCTTCCACAAGCAACACAAGGTTGATGGGAACCTCGACTGCGGCGAGCGTTGCCCAGCGTTCATTGTCCATGACCGATGATCCCGCAAACTCCCGCGTCGGTGCTTCACATGATCCACTTGCTCATGAGAAACAACAGACGGAATGAGTCTATGCCAATTCGTTTCCACCGAGATAGTGGGATAACGAATTCTACAGTCTAACGCAATGAATTTCAGCACAGACTCAGGTAGCCAGACTGTGGTGGAACAGGAAAAAGTCGCGATTTGCCAGAAAAACAGGGGAAAAACATTGTTTGGATCATTGACAATCACGCGTTCCGCCACTTTACTGACGCCCCATCGGGGTGGGCAATACCCCACAAAACAGGAAGTTTGTTTTCGGAATGGACTTCGATTGAGTACATGATCGCCACAAAGGAGTTTCAGAATGTCGGACGCCAAGAAGCCAAAATCGAAGACTGAAGTTCTCAACGCAATCGCCGAAGCCTCGGGATTGAGCCGCAAGGACGTTGCCAATGTGTTTGCTCAGTTGAGCGAATTGATCGGCAAGGAAATCGGCAAGAAGGGACCTGGTGTCTTCAATGTTCCAGGACTCCTGAAGATCCAGGTTGTCCGCAAGCCAGCCACCAAGGCAACTCAGCGCCCGAATCCATTCAAGCCAGGTGAGATGATGGTTGTGAAGGCCAAGGCCGCTCGCAACGTTGTCAAGATCCGCGCCCTGAAGGCCCTGAAGGATCTTGCATAGTCCGATTCTTGCATGCCAGCCATGCGAGACTCCTTGCTGTGGTGATCAAGACTGCCAGGCATCCGAAGCTGCAGACGACTTCCGATGCCTGGCGATGATCTTTGCTTCAGGGGTTGTTCAATGAGTCGATTTTGCCGAAGCCATTCAACGTGATCGCATTTGCGATTGTTGATGTTTTTGTGCCGAATCGCTGGAGTTCTTTTCGGGCCACTTGACCGTCGCTATTGTAAGCTCTACAATCTTTCGCATGGACCGCAAATTTGGTACGGCGCGAAGTTTCCTCACGGTAAACACGCCTTCCCAAACCGGTTCGTGATGGCTACCAGTTCGCTGGCAGGGAAGTAGAAGCTGCAATGGGGTAGTGGACACCGGGAGTTTCCAGAAATGTTGGTTCTGTCGCGGAAAAAGAACGAAAGCATCGTGATCAACGATACGATCGTTATTACCGTTGTTGAGATCCGTGGCGACAAAGTTCGTCTGGGGATCGAGGCGCCGCGCGAAGTGCCGATTCATCGGAGCGAGGTCCACGCCGCAATAGCAGCGCAGGAGGAAGATTCTCCCGCGCCCGTCGAGCCGTCGTGTGCTTCTCCCGAGATTTGAACGGTTTGGCACGAAAAATTATTTTCGCGTCAGGCTGTTCGTCGAGGACGCAGGTTGTTGTCTGATAATTAGATAAATCACCCGTCCTTATGTCTGGATTTTTGGTCAATCTTGGGATAGAGTTTCGCCGCCGAGATGCCGATCTCTCGGTACCGATAAGTTTTGGCCCCATCGTCTAGAGGCCTAGGACATCGGATTTTCAGTCCGAGTACTGGGGTTCGAATCCCCATGGGGTCATGTCCTACACTGGCAACCCGCGTTCGCAAGAGCGCGGGTTGCTTTTGTTTTATGGCAGGTCGATTTCGGTCTTCGTCTCTGTTGTTTCTGCCGCAGCTTCACAGATGCAGATGCCCGTTGGGAGAGTTCCTGCGAGTCAAAGGCAATGTCTTGCATTGCCATCGACTGCGTCATGGCGGTTACCCCGTCGAGAGGCGTTGTCCCGCTGGTGTGGCTCAATCAACTTACGGACCGTGTGCCACGCGCGGATCAGTACGCGCCCCCATCATCGGTGAATCCAGGGGGGACTTGGTCGCTGCGAAACCGCTCTTCAGTCCAGGGGTCGCCGTGCATGTGATAGCCCCCTTCTTCCCAATATCCAGCCCGGTCCTGTTCGATCAACTCGATTCCACAAATCCATTTGGCGCTTTTCCAGGCGTAAAGCTGCGGCACCATGCCTCGCACCGGGCCGCCGTGTTCTAGCGAAATCGGTGTCCCGTCATGCAGGTCAGCCAGCAGGCAGTCTTCCTGAAGGAAGTCCGACAGCGGCAGGTTGGTTGTCCAGCCGTGGTCATAGCCATGGCAGATCACAAACCTGGCTTTGTTGCTGATCCCGGCGCGGTTCAACAATTCTCGCGTGCTGACTCCTTCCCAGATGTTTCCCAGTCGTGACCACTTGGTAACGCAATGAAAGTCCGAAAAGACGCGGACGCGTGGCAGTGCGCGAAACTCTTCTAGCGTAAATGAAAGTGGCGTGTTCACGAGGCCGAAAATCTTCAGGCTCCAACGACTCAGATCGATCTGTGGTGGTCCGAAGGCGTCTAGAACCGGCCATTTCCGAGTCCGGGACTGTCCGGGCGGGATGCGATTCTCACGGAATGTATCCGGGCTGATGATGGTCCCCGGTTCAATTCCCTCAGGCTTTTGAGGCTCACCTGACTGATACTTGGGGTCTTCATGAACGAACATCACTCGTACCTTTACCGTCGCAGAAGATGGGTTACTGTCCTTCAATCAGAATAGCGGGAAACCTGTCTGCTGTCAGCCAGAGCTATCGCGACGCGGTGATAGTGCAGGTGGTCATCTCAGGAGTTTACTGCTCAAGAATCGATGACAGATAATCAAGAACCCCCTGCGGGTCGACGTCGCTCAGGACATCGATGTTTTTCCGCCAGGCAGGATTACTGCGGCGATCAAAGACGGTTGTTCCTCGAGTCAGCTCCCCTTCCACTTCCACATCGAGTGCCATCGTTGTCCGCTGAAATGTCTCGGGCCTTGCGATGGCCGTCAGTGCTGTCACCTCGGCCAGTCGCAAGCCCTCCATACCCAGGTGCTGATGATGAGCTCTGAGGGCGAATGGCATCAGTTGTTGTAGCAGGCGGCCGATCGGCGTTGCGTCTGTCAGGCCCAGGCGATCGTATTGCTCAAACGTCAGCACTGCTCGTTGGCTTGCATCGAGCGGAACCAGCGTTTTTGTCGCCGGAAATCGCAAGACAACCCGAGCGGCTTCGGGGTCATGGTGAACGTTGTATTCAGCGGTTGGTGTGACATCGCCGGGGGCCGTGACTGTGCCGCCGAGGCAGACAAGTCCCTGCAATCTCGACAGGAATTCTGCATCCAGATCGCAGGCCAGTTCAAGATTCGTGAGTGGCCCCAGCGTCAGAAGAATGATTTCGCCGGGGTACTGTCGCGTCAGTTCCGTCATCAACTTGGCCGCATCACGCGTATGATGCAGATCCGCGGCCGCAGGCTGCCATTCTCCCAGTCCCCCGGCACCGTTAAGATTTCGAAGGTGCTGCTGCCATTCCGGCGCCTGCGACCTCGCAGGGAAATGCTTCGATTCTTCAGCGTCCGGAAGCTGAAGGCCGCGACAGCCGACCCCGATGCGAGGCCATTTCGGGGGATCGAGGGCTTCGATGATGGCTTGCAGGTTACGCCCGGACTGCATGGAAGAAACACAGCCACCGACACCCGTCAGCGCAATCACATCCAGCCCCGGGTCGACGAGCGCCACAGCGATCGCGAGGGCGTCACCAATTCCCGGGTCGGCGTCGATGATCAGCTTTTGAG
>CAZSTW010000067.1:9416-33048 GCA_964609845.1 uncultured Planctomycetaceae bacterium
TTTTGAGGCATAGAGGCTCTTGCGTTCGATTCAACGTGCACTGGCTCTTTGCGTGATCGTATGCCTCGATGCTAAACGCTTCAATCCCTTATTCGGGTCATGGGTTCGATTTTCTCAATAACCAGACTGGTGAATCGATGGCACTTCGGATCTGATTACTTCCATTCGAGTTTTGTCATTGCGTTCAGTTCGCGAATGAAGATCTCGCTCCCGCAGACTGCCAGATGAGCCCACGTCGGGTCGTCACTCACCTTGCGAGTGTCCAGCAGTTCAAACTTTTCGGGATTCGCTCGAATCAACAAGAGTTCGCCACGTTCGTCCAGAGCCAGGATACGATCACCGTTAACGACAAGGCTCCAGTATTTCCCATAGGGAGTGGTCGTCCAGCGGGTTTCTCCAGACTTGAGATTGATGCAAGTAAACCGCTGGTTCTGCAGATGCAGGTAGAGGTGGCCATCGATCACCACCGGAGACGACATGTACCCTCGAGCTTTGTTGGTCCACGTTTCCGCGTGAGTGACCTCGCTCGTTGATGCGCGAATCGTAAATAGATGTGACATCCCTCCATAGGCACTCGTGAAAACCGAGTTTTCGTACGGAGTGGGGGTCAGGATATTCATTCCACGAAACGCGGGAATCTCTTGTGACCATAAGACATCGCCGGAGGTTGGTTCGACACCCGCGAGCTTTTCACGAGTCTGTACCAGCAATTGCCGTCTGCCGGAGAGTTCTGCCATGGTCGGCGATGAAAAAGCACTGCCCCACATTCCCCCATCGTCCTTCAGGGTCCGCCAGACTACGTTTCCGGTGCGTTTATCGAGGCAAACGAACGATGCGCCTGCCTGAACATAAACGAAGTCACCATCGACGAGGGGTGAACAGACAAACCCGAACGATGGCACAGGTGCCTTGAACTCTTTCGGAAAGTTAACGGTCCAGCGAATTGCACCCGTCTCAGCATTGAGGCAGACCAGGAAATCACGAATTCCGGCTACGTACAGCGATTCACCGTCGAATGCCGGCGTGGATCGGATCCAGTCGCCGTTCTCTTTGGCGAAAAACGGGACTGATAAAGCACCGTCCCAGGCGGCTTCCCATAGCTGTTTTCCTGTTTTGCGATCCAGTGCTCGAACAACTTCTCGTTTTTTCCCGACGGTTTCGGTGACAAACACCATGGTCTCGGAAACAATCGGGCCCGAATAACTGGGGCTCATTGGATTCCGAAAGACCTGTTGTATGGAATCGCCTGCCAGTTTGTCGGGCCATCGCGATTCACCAGCAACGCAGCCATCACGCCGGGGGCCTCGCCATTGTGGCCACGTCGCAATCGGCTCAGCACTGAATGCGAGGCTCCCCGCCAGCGGTTGGAGAATCAGCAGGAATATCCAAATCTGCTTTGCGGGTGTCACGATTAATTCTCCAGACGGTTGGTCGTTGAATGGCTGACGTCACGGTTGATCGGTGTTGCCCCTGTCGACGCGTCGATGGTTCCGGCGATGACACGCGAGTGAGTGCGAGCGAAAGTTTCCAGGTGCTGCATGGTGTCGCAATACGCCGAGTAGGTCATTTTCAGCCGCAGGCTTTCGGACAGTGCGCGGCCTCCAACAACGAGCGCTGTGCCAGATTCCATGCAGATCTGAGAAAGCCTGGCAAATTCGCGAATGAAGTCAATCGACGGCTGAATGTAGGAAACGCTCAGCCAGAAAAGCCTGGGGCGTGTCTCAGCAATCGCTCGAATGAGCGACGAAAAGGGGAGGGACGTTCCGAGTGAAATGGCATTCCAGCCAGCATCCCGCAAGACGAGTTCTGCCATCGTTGAAGGGATTGAATACAGGTCCCCTTCAATCGTTCCCCCGATCGCATTCCAGGTTGGTTCAGGGGGGCGCTGGCAACGCCGCAAATCGAACATGATTCGCACGGCTATCTCACAGCCGCGGCGCTCTTGAAACGGATCTGCTTCCTGGCAGGCCCAGCGTTCACCAATTTCGCGAAAGGCAGAGGCAAGAACCTCATCGCAGATAACGCTGATTGGATGCTTTGCGAGATACAAGTCGAAAATAATCTGCCGGACCAGGAGTTCGTTTCCGGCAAGCAGCGCGGATGTCAAAAGTGACTGACCTCGAACCAGTCCAAGTTCCGCTCGTTCACTTGCCGGTGGCAGGTCGAGAACTTCTGGGGCTCGCAAAACCAAGTTCCGGTCCCGCACGAATCGTACAACTTCACTGATTTCGATCTTTCGGTGTCCACCCGCGGTCCGAACCGTCCGAAGCAGACCCTGATCGCACCATCGTTTCAGGGATGATTCGCTCACGCCAATCGCACGTGAAACCTGTTTGGGTGAAACCAGTTCTGACATTTCCATCGGCTACGCGGCCCCGAGTTGTTTCGGTTCTGGATTCAAGGCAATTATCCCTGATGTGACTAAGTACAGCCTTCCTGTCGTGCTGGGCGGCAATTCTCAGGCGTGGTTGTTTTGAACGAATTGTAGCTTCAGGTGTGATCGATGTCCATTTCAGTCAACATAACAATTTCGATATCTGTGTTGCTTCTCTGAAATACTTTTCGGCAGAAAATTCGAAAAATGTTGAAGTTTATGGACGAGTGTCCAAGGGGCGGACGCCGATTCGGGGTTGAAAAGTTCCCGCAATGCGATTATTATCGCTTGAACGATTTGGACGTTTTGTGGATTGGCGAGCAAATATGAGAATCGCAATTATTGGCTCCGGGATTTCCGGTCTGACGGCAGCCTATCGCCTGCATCGGCAGCACGAGATCGAAGTCTTCGAAGCGGCTGGCTATGTCGGTGGTCACACCAACACGGTTGATGTCCAGATGGACGGCGAGCGATTTGCGATCGATACAGGCTTTATCGTTTTCAACGACTGGACCTATCCGAATTTCATCGAAATGCTTGACGAATTGGGGGTGCAGTCGAAGCCAACCGTCATGAGTTTCAGTGTTCGCGATGATGCCACGGATCTGGAGTACAATGGACATTCGCTTCAAACGCTGTTCGTCCAGCGTCGAAATTTGTTACGCCCCCGGTTCTATCGTCTGATCCTCGATATTCTGCGTTTCAATCGCGAGGCCGTACGATGTGCCTCAGAGTGTTCTGAAACAGCCACGGTGCGCGAGTTTCTTGATCAGCACAGCTATTCAGAGATCTTTGCCAACGAGTATCTGTTGCCGATGGGGGCTGCCATCTGGTCCTGTCCAACCGGTACGTTTGCTGACTTTCCGATCCGCTTCATTGTCGAGTTTTACCAGAATCACGGATTACTGAGCATCACCAGGCGTCCCACCTGGCGTGTCATTTCGGGGGGTTCGCGGAATTACGTTGCAAAACTGACGGAGGGCTTTCGTGACCAGATTCGGCTGAAATCTCCCGTGCTGCGAGTGACACGATCGGGTGATTCGGTTCAGGTCAAAACCGCCGAGGGTGAACCGCGATCCTTCGATCACGTGATATTTGCGTGTCATTCCGATCAGGCATTGCGAATCCTGGGGGAAACGGCGACAAGTGTCGAGCGTGAAGTGCTGTCGCAGTTTCCATACGGACGCAACATCGCGGTACTTCATACCGATATCACCGCGCTTCCCCGCAGGCGCGGTGCCTGGGCCGCATGGAACTATCGCGTTCTGCCTGACTGCAAGGCTGCATCTGTCACTTACAACATGAATCTACTCCAGGGAATCCAGTCTTCGCAGACGTTCTGCGTGACTCTGAATGACGAAGAGGCAATCGATCCCGCTCGTATTCTGGGGCGGTTTGAGTATCACCATCCGATCTTCACTACCAGCCGTAGCGCTGCACAGAAACGACATCAGGAACTGATTGATGTCAACCGGACATCGTTTTGTGGCGCCTATTGGGGAAATGGCTTTCATGAAGATGGAGTCAACAGTGCGCTGGAGGTTGTGCGGCGTCTGAATCTATCGTCTGGAATTCCTGCGGCATCACAACAACGTGACAAGCTTCCCTGCACGACTGGGGTGTCATCGTGACAACAGCGAGCGCCATTTATGAAGGCGATGTGCGACATCGACGGTTCAGCCCGGTTGGCCATCAGTTTTGCTATCGTCTCTTCCTGATGTACGTTGATCTTGATGAATTACCGACTCTTTTTCAGGGTCGATGGTTCTGGTCAGCAAGCTGGCCAAGCCTTGCTTGGTTTCGTCGAGCAGATCATCTGGGGCCACCTGACCAACCGCTTGCCGACTCAGTACGTGACCTTGTTGAAAGCCGTCTGAACTGGCGTCCGACAGGACCGATTCGGCTGCTCACACACTTTCGTTACGCCGGATTCCTGATGAATCCGGTCAGTTTTCACTACTGTTTTGACGATCGCGGTGAAGTCCTGCAGGCGGTCGTCGCTGATGTCAGCAACACTCCATGGAATGAACGCCATGCCTATGTGCTCGATCTGCGGCATGAATCGGGAACGATGCTGACGGCACTCCAGCAGAAAGAATTTCACGTTTCTCCGTTTCTGGGGATGGACTACACGTACCATTGGCGACTGAATCAGCCGGGCAGTCAATTGATCGTTCAGATCGACAATTGCGATACGGGAGGAAAGCCTTTTGATGCCACGCTGCTGACCGAGCGAGTTCCAATCACCACCTGGAACCTGGCGCGAGTGCTCATCCGATATCCCCTGATGACCCTGCTGGTCTTCCTCGGGATTTATTGGCAGGCTTTGCGGTTATGGTGGAAACGAGTCCCGTATGTTCCCCATCCGGCTGCGATCCCCGCGCCGCAATCTGATTCGCATTCGACGCCTGTCTCGCTGTCGACTGTGGCCGACAAACTTGATCACCCCGACTGTCAGGAAGTCTCTGCATGAACACGGCATCGAAAACTCACACTCCGGTAACTCGGCCAGGATTCATCGATCGTGCTGCCCGAAGGCTTGTTACCAGCCGACTCACCGGTCTTCAGCGAGGCCAAATCGTTCTCAAGGACGATTCGGGAAGCTCCGTTCATGGAGAAGTCTCGGACTTGCAGGTCACTCTTCAAGTGCATAACTCGCGTTTTTATCGCGAGACCGTCTTGGGTGGAACGTTATCCGTCGCTGAGTCGTATATCCGCGGTGACTGGGATTGCGACGATCTCACTCGTCTGATTCGAATATTTGTCCGCAATCTCAACAAGGCAGACCAACTTGATGGTGGACTGGCGCGAATTCAGGGATTGGTCAATCGAGTCTATCACTGGCTGCGGTCAAACAGCCGCATGGGAAGCCGCAAGAACATCGGCGCTCATTACGATCTCGGAAACGATTTTTTCAAGCTCTGGCTGGACGAGACGCTGGCCTATTCGAGCGGGATTTTTCTCGACGACAACAATTCCCTGCGTGAGGCGTCGGAAGAAAAGTTTGATCGTGTCTGCCGCAAGCTCTCCCTGGATAAATCCGACCATCTTCTGGAAATCGGTACGGGATGGGGTGGGTTAGCGATTCACGCGGCTACCAATTACGGCTGTAAGGTCACGACAACGACAATTTCACGCAATCAGGCAGCGATTGCCCGAGAGCGAATTGCTGCGGCTGGCCTGTCTGATCGAATTTCACTGCTGGAGCAGGACTATCGCGATCTGACCGGAAAATTTGACAAACTGGTGTCGATCGAAATGATTGAGGCCGTCGGCTACAAGTACTTCGATACGTACTTTCGCAAGATCGGTGAGCTGCTTCGTCCTGAAGGATCAGCCGTTCTGCAGGCGATTGTCATGCCCGAACGCCGCTACGAGCAGTATCTGGGTGGCGTCGATTTCATCCAGAGGTTCGTGTTTCCGGGGGGATGTCTTCCTTCAACAGCCGCGATGCTTGAGTCAAGTGGTCGGACAACAGACATGCGATTTGTCCACGCCGAAGATTTTGCGCCCCATTACGCGGAAACTCTCAGGCGGTGGCGACAGGTGTTTCACGAGCGTCTGGACGAGGTTCGCCAGCAGGGATACTCGGATGAATTCATTCGGCTCTGGAACTACTACTTATGCTATTGTGAAGCGGTCTTCGAAGAGCGTCACGTCGGTGTCATCCAGATTCAATTCGACAAGCCGCAATGCCGCCGCGATCCAATTCAGTTAAGTGTTGCGGCTTCGGATTCCATGCGACGTAATCAATGGGATGCGTCCGTGGATTCTCAAGACCATTCGCTTGGATTGCAGCAGGTATCGACATGACATTTCTTGAATTCGGTATCAACGCTGTGGAGAGGGGACTCGTTCCCGATTCCATCACCCGTCGAGCCATGCGAAATCTGTGCGGCGAGCGACTACGAGATCTTTCTTATGACCGTGAAGAGCGAGTCGTACTGGCACAATCGCGGTTTATTGAATCGATGCGATCAGCATCGATTGCACCTGTTCCAGCAAAAGCGAACGAACAGCACTATGAACTTCCACCAGAGTTTTTTGTGGAAGTCCTCGGACCGCATCGGAAGTACAGTTGCTGCTTGTGGCCCGATGGCCCCGCTTTATTGAGAGATGCGGAAGAAAATGCCCTGCGTGCCACATGCGAACATGCTCAGATCGCTGACGGGCAACGCATTCTGGAACTCGGTTGCGGATGGGGATCGTTGTCGATGTGGATGGCACGGCGGTATCCCAACAGTCACGTGACGGCCGTCTCAAATTCGACACCGCAGCGACTTTTCATTGAAGCCCAGGCGAAACGGGAGGGACTGACGAACCTGAACGTGATTACGGCCGACATGAACAGCTTCGCTCCCCCCGACATCGACGGTCAGCGTGCGCTGTTCGATCGCGTAGTCTCGGTGGAAATGTTCGAGCACATGCGCAACTACGCGTTGCTGCTGTCACGAATTGCATCGTGGTTGAAGCCCGACGGGAAGTTGCTCATCCATATCTTCTGCCATCGCACGTTGGTTTATCCGTTTGAAACAGAGGGTGCCGCGAACTGGATGGGCCGCTATTTTTTCACGGGCGGGATCATGCCCAACGAGAATATCCTGCGCAATTTCAGTGACGATCTACAGGTGATTCGGCAATGGACATGGGATGGTCGGCACTACCAGCGGACCGCTGATGCCTGGCTGAAACAACTCGACGCACGACGGTCTGTTGTTATGCCCATCCTGAACGACGCTTACGGACCAGTTGAGTCGAGACGATGGCTGCATCGCTGGCGGATGTTCTTCATGGCCGTTTCGGAATTGTTTGGTTACGCGAATGGCCAGGAATGGATGGTGTCACACTCGCTGCTGCAACGATCTGTACGTTAACTCTTTCAGGGCTGAAGCCGTTGTCACCTTTCGTTCAATCATTACTCGTCAGCCTCGGAACGTTGCTCGCTCTGATGGTTCTGTTATGGCTGGCGAGCATTGTTCGGCGCGATGCGAGTATTGTCGACCCTTTCTGGGGAAGCGGATTTGTCGTCGTCACCTGGCTGTGCTGGTGGCTTCACGCACCGACTGACATGCGTTCGACGGTAATTGCAATCCTGACTACTGTCTGGGGGATGCGGCTGTCGATTTTTCTCGCAATTCGAAACTGGGATCATGGAGAAGATCGCAGGTACAAGGCGATGCGAGACTATCATGGAACCCGTTTTACATGGGTCAGCCTGTTCACGGTTTTTCTGCTGCAGGGAATCATCCTGTGGTTTGTCTCATTCCCGATTCAGGCCGTTATCTCGGCTTCGTATCGACCTCCCTTATCCTGGCTGGACTTCCTCGCAATCGGCGTCTGGGGATTGGGACTCACATTTGAAACCGTCGGCGACTGGCAGTTGGCACGTTTCAAATCGAATCCAGAGAACAGCGGAAAAGTGATGAACCGAGGGCTTTGGAGATACACCCGGCATCCGAACTATTTTGGTGATTTTTGCGTCTGGTGGGGACTGTATCTGCTGGCGATCTCTGCGGCAGGATGGTGGACTGTCGGCAGTCCGCTGCTGATGTCGGTCCTGCTCATGAAAGTGTCGGGGGTGACACTTCTGGAAAGCACGATCAAGGAACGACGTCCCGACTACGAGGCATACTGCAATCAGACCAATGCCTTTTTTCCCGGTTTGCCTCGCATCCGGTGATTGCCGAGCGGCAGCCGAATGGTTACTTGCGGGCTGTGCATTTCATGATTGTGCTCTGAAGTACAGTTACAAAACCGCCGGGCAATCCATCACGACTCGTTATCGGGCCTGGGGATCACGATTCTCTTCGCGCCTCTGAAAATCATATTCAGAAGACTCAGCGTATACCCAACGACATACAGAACTGTAAACGATGTCAGGACGCCACCCATCAGGGCGCCAAATTTCCAATTTGCAATGGCGAAGATTGTCGTCGAGTCCCGGTCCGGTGAATCCAGGAAGTCTCTGGATTTCTCGACGATACTTTCAAGACTGGCAGGTGCAACGCTCACTTCTGCCTTCTGGTCATTGGTGCCCAGGATTTGAAGGAATCCTTCACCGTCGACATGGACGTATTTGTTGGTTTCGCGTCCATGCTCCCGTTGTCGGCGGGTTTGTTCTGTGCGTTCCCGGTGTTCGATGCTGGTCACTTGATTCACATGCTGAATTTTGAACGGAACAACGAAGAAAACGCACGTTCGAGTCGTACAACTCACGACGTCCCCGCTACGTTGGAATGTCAGCCAACTCGCTGGTGCGACCACCGTCACGAGACCAGGAAACACCACGCAGATCAGAAAAGCGATGACGTGCTGCAATACCATTTCACCAGATTTCGGGCGATGTCCAGGAGTCTGCAATTCAGTCATCCCTTGGGGTGAAATTCGAACAGGTCTCGAGGCAAAAATTCAAGATGTGTACATGCCATCTGTGAAATCCGCGTCCAATTCCTCGGTTGTTCCGAGGAGGATCCATGGGCCGTCCGTGCGGTACGATTTACAGCAGCGATCGGCTTCGGCACACTACTCGGTGCCGACAGCAGGAGCCAGATTCGGAGTTCTCCCTGTCATGATCGGACGGTGACATCAGTTTTTCAAGAAGTAAGGACCATTCATGATTCGCGCGCTGATGAGTTTGGCGATCGTTTGCCTGGCAGGATTGGGAGTCGCCATTGCGGCCGACAAGGAAGAAGGATTTGTCCAACTGTTCGACGGCAAGACGTTGACTGGCTGGAAAATCAATGAGCGTCCTGAAAGCTGGAAAATTGTTGACGGCGCGATTGTCGCCAATGGTGATCGCAGCCACCTGTTCTATGTCGGTGACGACAAGCCATTTGTCAATTTCGAATTGCGAGTCGACGTCAAGACGGAAAAGAACAGCAATGGCGGGATCTATTTCCACACCCAGTTCCAGCCAGAAGGATGGCCGAAGTACGGCTTCGAAGCACAGGTGAACAACACCTATGAAAAGGACCCTCAGAAGACGGGAAGCCTCTACGCGGTCAAGAAAGTCCTGGAAAAGCATGTTCCAGACGACGAATGGTATACCGAGACCGTGATCGTGAAGGGAAAGAACATCAAGATCAAGATCAACGACAAGGTTGTTGTTGATTACGACGAACCCGCAGGACTGGAAGCTGGTAAGGATTTTACCCGCAAGATTGATAAGGGGACCTTTGCACTGCAGGCTCACGACCCCGGCAGCCGTGTTCATTTCAAGAATATCCGGGTCAAGCGACTCGACTGAGCTACCGTGCTGGATTGTATTTACATCAGGGGTTGTCGTCTGAACACGACAACCCCTGACTGTTTTGTGAGAGCGGAAAACGGCATGTCCGCGGGAATCTGGTCGTCGACCAGGGGAATGGACCAAAATTGGGGGAATGCCGGGCACTTTCCAGGGTGTGGGCTTCTCTACCCCTGTTTTCTCTGTTATCCTGATGGTCCGCCTGCCCGGAACTGCCAGGCATGCTGTGTCTGTCAGTTTGCCTGCCCGTGATTTCGCCCACCGCGACTAAACACCATTCCCGGCCGGTCTGTCAGTCTGTCCCGATTGTTCCAGAGTTGCGTCTCGATATGAGATGTTGGCTCAACGAGTTTTTTGACATCGCCCGCTGAAATTCCAGACATCCTGGGACTGTAAACCCCGGTTCTGTCGGACTTGCAACGCGCGGAGGCCACCATGCGACGGTTTGACATTCGAAACATTGCCATTATTGCCCACGTTGACCACGGTAAGACCACGCTGGTCGATTGCCTGCTCAAATCCAGCGGTCAGTTCCGGGAATCGCAGCTGCAGGGGGAATGCATTCTCGATTCCAACGATCTGGAACGCGAACGCGGCATCACGATCCTCGCGAAAAACATCGCGCTGATGTACGGCGAGATCAAAATCAACATCATCGATACCCCAGGCCACGCTGACTTTGGTGGTGAAGTTGAGCGAGTCCTGCGAATGGCCGACGGTGCACTGGTGCTCGTTGATGCGTTTGAAGGCCCCCGTCCTCAGACCCGCTTCGTGCTGAAAAAAGCACTGGAAGTCGGTCTGCAGCCAATCGTCGTTGTCAACAAGATCGACCGGCCGGATGCACGGCCTCAGGAAGTGCTGTCGGAAACATTCGACCTGTTTGTCGAATTAGGAGCCGACGATAAGACACTCGACTTCCCATACGTCTTCGCCAGCGGTCGGGCTGGATACGCAACACATGACCCCGAAAAGCCGACAGATTCAATCAAGCCACTGCTGGACATGATTGTTCGCCATGTCCCGGGACCATTGACGAATCCCACCGGGCCTTTCCAGATGATGGTGACATCGCTGTCGTACTCACAGTTCGTGGGTCGTATTGCCACCGGGCGAATTGTCAGCGGAACCGTGAAGCCCCTTCAAAAAGTGGTCCTCATGAAGGCCGATGGCAAGAACGTTCCCGAACAGATTGTGGCTGTTGAAGTCTTCGACAAACTGGGCCGGACTGCAGTCTCTGAGGGGACTGCGGGTGATATCGTTGCCTTGACGGGCCTCAACAAACCCGAAATTGGTGATACAGTGGCCGACCCGGTGAATCCGGTGGCCTTGCCTCGTATCAGCGTCGATGAACCGACGATTTCGATGTTGTTCACAGTCAATTCATCGCCGTTCGCAGGCCAACCGGGTGGTGGTAAGTACCTGACGACTCGCCATATCCATGCTCGACTGATGCGTGAACTCGAGTCCAACGTTGCCTTGCGCGTCGAAGAATCTGGCGATTCAGAAGCTTTCAAGGTCTCGGGGCGTGGTGTGCTGCACCTGGCCGTTCTGATCGAAACAATGCGGCGTGAAGGGTATGAGCTTTCCGTCGGCAAGCCGACCGTCATTCGCAAGATGATTGATGGAAAGCTCTGCGAACCATTCGAAATCCTCGAAATCGACGTCCCGACAGGCGAAGTCGGTCCGGTCATGGAAATCGCAGGAAATCGACGCGGTGAAGTCATCGAAATGACCGCGAATTCCACGGGAACGACTCATATCGAATTCTCGATCCCGGCGCGCGGGTTGATCGGCATTCGAACCCGCATGTTGAATGCCACGCGAGGCGAGGCGATCATCCATCACCGGTTCGACCGCTATAAGCCCATCGAAGGGGAAGTCCCCCATCGACAGAACGGTGTGCTGGTCTCGCAGGAGCAGGGGCGAGCCGTTCCCTTCGCATTGTTCAAGCTGCAGGACGGGAAGGAATTCTTCGTTGGTCCCGGCGAAGACGTTTACGAAGGGATGATTGTCGGCGAAAACTCGCGAGACACCGACATGATCGTCAATCCGATCCGGGAAAAGAAATTGACGAACATGCGAGCGTCAGGCTCGGACGACAACGTGATTCTGAAGCCGCCACGCAAAATGTCGCTGGAAATGGCGCTCGAATACATCGAAGATGATGAGTATGTTGAAGTGACGCCACAGATCATCCGCTTGCGAAAGATCAAATTGACGGAGCAAGAGCGGAAGCGAAGTGTGCGTTCTGAGGCCAAAGCCACCAGTTGACGAACGGGATTGTGATTGAAGCGATCAGCCGGCAGAGTGGTTTTCGGAAAACCGGAGACTTGTCTTTCCCGGCTGATTTTCGAGACTCTCCCGTTCAACGTACATTCGTACTTTACGGAGAGCATTCATGTCCTTTCGTACGTCATGCATCACGATGGCTGTTTTGCTGGCACCGCTGATCGCCAGAAATGATTTTGTTGTAGCGGCTGAGTCCCCGGCCAGTGATCAGAATTGGCCCGCCTTTCGTGGTGCGGGCGGAATGGGGATCAGTTCTGCGAAGAACCTGCCACTGGAGTGGGGTACCGACAAAAACATCGCCTGGAAAGCGGCATTGCCGGGAGCTGGAGCATCGAGTCCCGTTGTATTTGGCGACCGCATCTACCTGACTGCATATTCTGGTTTCTTCGTCCCAGGTCAGGATGGCAAGAAGGATGATCTCAAGCGTCACTTGATCGCATTGAAGCGAATAGACGGTACGACAGTCTGGGATCAGGCTGTTCCTGCGAAACTGCCGGAAGAAGATCGGATTCGTGACCACGGCTTCGCCGCAAATACTCCTGCAGTCGATGCCAGCGGGATCTATGTCTTCTTCGGCAAGACGGGGGTGTTTTGCTTCAGCCACGATGGAAAGCAAAAATGGCAGGCAGACGTCGGTTCGAAGACTCATGGCTGGGGAACCTCTTCGTCACCGGTCATTTATGGTGATCTGTTGTTCATCAATGCGAGTGTCGAGAGTGAATCATTGGTCGCACTGAATCGAAGTACTGGCAAAGAGGTCTGGCGAGCGTCTGGAATTCGCGAATCATGGAATACTCCCGTTGTCGTGACAGACAAGTCTGGCCGTAAAGAGTTGATCGTCGCGATGCAGGGGAAGGTCCTGGCATTCGACCCTGCAACAGGGAAGTCCCTCTGGACCTGCAAGACAGACATTGGCTGGTACATGGTTCCCAGTATTGTCGCAGCTGATGGTATCGTCTATTGCCTGGGCGGTCGCTCTGGAGTTGCGGCACTTGCGGTGCGAACCGGTGGCAGTGGTGACGTGACCGATTCTCATCGCCTTTGGACAAGCGTCAAAGGCTCAAACGTTTCGTCGCCCGTTTATCGGGATGGATATCTCTATTGGGCACATGAAAGTGGCATCGCAAACTGTGCTAAAGCCGACACGGGCGAAATCGTCTATCAGAAACGACTCGAACGGGCAGATCAGGTCTATTCGTCCGCACTGCTGGCTGACGGAAAGATCTACTACGTCAGTCGAGACGGTCGAACCTTCGTCGTGGCGGCAAAACCTGAATTTGAACTGCTGGCAATGAACGATCTCAAAGATCGTAGCATTTTTAATGGCAGCCCCGCTGTCGACGGTAATCGTCTTCTGATTCGGTCCGACAAGTTTCTGTACTGCATCGGGAAATAGTCAGCAGGTGTTCGGCGATCAGGTTCCGACACGGTAGACGAGGTTTCAGTGTCGGCCAGCATGTATTAACGCGATTCACCAAGGGGCCCATGTGCTCGCCAAATCGTCTGTGCTCCTGAATAGACGCATCCACAGGGCCATTCTTGGCACGTGGTGGATCGTTCTAGGTGCTGTTGTCGCGGCATGGATTCTACCGATTGAAGTCGCTCAATCCTGGGCTCTTGATCGCGTCCCGAACGATGAGTTCTTGCGCTACGAGGCGTCGTCTGCGGCGGAAGCATCCGTGTGGACGGTGAGAGTTGCTGCATCGCTTGGTTTTCTGGTAATTTCACTCGCGTGGTGGAAACAGGGATTAACTGTTCCATTCCTGGAACGACTATTCGAGGAATTCTGGAAGGTAATCGCTCCGCCCGGGGCTGGCTTTGCCGTATCGACGATCTGCAGGTTGATAGTTCTTGCCTGGATCGGTCTGGCGATTGTCCACGGCGGAATGAGTCTTCAGCGCCGGCTGTGGGAGTGGCCGGTTTATCGATTGCTTCCCGGACGTACGATTCTGCCCAACATCAGTGATTCCAATCGCGATGTCATTCGGTATGTCTCACTGATGACCTCGCCCGGTGCCCGGATTTTTGTCGTCAGCGACCAGAAGCTTTATTTCCTGTCGTATTACCTGTTGCCGCGACGGATTTATCACGTTACGCATCCCGACAGTGAATTTGTGATTGCCCAGGCTGATAACCAGCGACCGCTTGCTGCCTATCGAGTTGAAGATCTGTCACCCGGGCAGATCGATCGTTTGAGGCCTGACTATCTGCTGCGCTATTTTGAAGGGACCAGATTTCTGGAGGGACAGAATCTGTTACAGGACTCCAACTGGGTTGCCTACCAGCGGCGGAAACATGGTCCGTCCTGGAAACCGCAATATCTGCTATCACTCGAAAGATACGTGAACGCTGAATCTTCTGCGGGCCGCAGTGACCGGCCATGATCCTCAGGGAATGATGGCAAACGCATAAACAAATGTTGGCAACGGAAGAAAATCGTTGTCGCTGGTGATCAGCAGCAGACGCGATCCGTCCTTCAGAGTCGGTCCAATTGTGATTCCCTCAATCTTTTCGGGGAAGGAATCTCCTGCCAGCTTCCAGCGAGGATCGAGCAGATCGATAAAGATCTTCCTCGTCACGGGCTTAACTTCTGCAGGAATCTCTTTTGTCGGCAGAGATGCGATCTGGCTGATGTCTGTTGCTTCGCGAGTGTCGATTTCGATGATCTGTTTGACGCCCGCATCGACGCCCGATTTGCTGTCACGCTCGATCACAAGGAATCTGCCGGGCGAAAGGTATTCGATTTCGTGACAGGCGTTTGCTGGTTGATCAAGTTGATAAAGGTACTCTCGAGTTGCCTTGGTGGTACGATTGATTTCCAGCATTCGAAGATTCACACCGATGCGCTTGTTCATATCGTCCAGTGCACCATCCTGAATCAATGGTCCCTGCAGCAAAGTCGTGATTGTGCTTCCGTCTGGAGAAATTGCGAGCGATTCGATGCCGCGGTTCGGCTGGCGGCCGCGAAGATTGACCGGTGGAAGTTCCTGATTGGGATCGGCTGCCGGATGCAGTGGCAAGTACTTTTCCGGAATCGGTAGTTGGCCAATCTGGCGTCCGCTCGAATTGAATTCCAGAATCGAGGGGCCATATTCATCCGAGATGAAGAACGTCCCGCGGCCTGATGGCCGGATGGCCTCGGGATCGAATCGCACTGCGGAGATTCCCGGATCAGGAAGTGCTTTCAATGATCCGATCAATGGGCTTCCACTCTGATTGGAGAGGAGTCGTGTCTCAACGAGCTCTACGCCGATGGCACCCCGCGGACTGATATTGATTTCGACGATGTGAAATCGGCAGCGGTAGGATGTCGCTCCGTCAGCGGGACCGCGGTCCGAAATCACGGCATAGCGATTTCCTGTTCCCAGCCAGGCGATACCGGAACCGAAACTGCCCCATTGATTCGCGGGAATTCCTCCCTCAAGACTTCCACGTTCACCGGACCGGTCGGGAATACTGGAAGGGATTTCCGTTTTGCCGATGAATCGAATTTCGGCTGCTGTTCCTGCGGCGGTTATTGAAAGCGCCAGCAGGCATATCCAGGGGAGTCTCATGGGGGATCCGTGAATGTACTGGGTGGGAAAATGGAAGTCCCGCATCTCCATCTGATATATCCGATCGAGAAGGGGACTTGTGAAACGAATCCGGCAGAAGTTCGATGGACGCGATCAGAATTCGCCTGGGATATCGCTGGTGTTACGAGTCGCCAGTGCACTCAGCGTTGAAGCCGAAATATTGCTGCTCAGGAATCTGACCGATCCATCGCACATCAGCACGTGGGCACCACCCACATGGAACGCATACATTTCGCTGTCGTTCAGCATGTTAATCGCGTAGGGGGCAGCCACCGTTGTCAGTGCACAAGGCCCTGACGGAACAGTGCAGCTTGCCTTTCCAACGATCAATCCATCGGCTGTCGCTCCATCCATGCTGTATCCGGCCTGAATATCCGCCCAACCCCAGCCATCCTTGGTCGTGGCAACGGTCGTCGTCGACAGGATCGTAATCTGCGGACGACCGGCGTCTTCCACCACCATCATTGTGTTGGACGTCCCGTCCGTGATTGCAGCAATCGGGGTGGCTGCCCCCTTCTTCAACCCACCATCCCACTCATACTTGCTGGCGCTGGCAGGCGTTGCCGTGTTCGTCGCAAGCCCCATGGAGGGAACCGGCAGTCCGTTGCTCAGAAAGTAGGCCGGGCGGACCGCATTCATGGATCCGTAATCGCAAAGCCCATATGGGGTCGCAGTCGGGTATGGGTTGCCAACACCGTCCTTGACGCTGGCAGGTGGAGTAATCCGATTCCCGGTTGCAGACGGACAGATAAATGCGGCAATGTTTCTGGTGGTGGCACCGAGATTTGAAGGATCACTCCATGTCAGATTGAAGTTGTAAGATTGATAGATTGGAGTCTGATCCAGATAAGGGAGGCACATTGTCGTCCAGCTGGCCTGGTAGAATCCGCCGGGAACATAGGACAAGCCGCTGAGATCAATCCGAGCCGGCGGAAATACCGAATGGGTACTTTCGTAGTTCATCAATGCTAGCCCCAACTGTTTGAGGTTGTTCTTGCATTGAGTCCTGCGGGCAGCTTCGCGAGCCTGCTGAACTGCCGGCAGCAGCAGAGCGATCAGAACTGCGATGATTGCAATGACCACCAGCAGTTCGATCAATGTAAATCCGCGCTTCTTCTGTTTCCTGATTTGACCCGACATCAGAAACTCCCTTCAGTAAGTCCTGAATTCCAACAACAAACTGCCGGTACACCACCGGCCATAATTTTGTGGCGGGATGATGCCAGCGAAATGTTTGCGCAATGTGTAACCGAGGTTAAGATTTCGTAAACTACGGCAACGAAGTTTTGCAGATTGATTGAAGCACGTGTGCAGAATGTTTGGCACCGCTATTTCTTGAGCGGTCGGAGTTGTCGCAAACGTAGGGTGGGACCAGCGGCGCTTCGCTGCGCGGGCCCACCAATCCAGAACAACAATCCGTTCAGACAGTAAAAGAAGACAGTAAAAGATAGTGGGTCGGCGCTCGAAGCGAGCTTGTCCCGCCCGACGTCCCCGCTCACTCGCGAAGTGAAGGAAATGTCGGTAAAACTGTGGACGATGCGTGTTTTGGTTCGTCGCGCTCGCGAAGGAACCGTCGCGAAAGCGAAAGAATTCAACTGAGGAGACTTCAACCGTGGATGAGACAACTAGCATTGGCGGCGGACTGACGCGTCGCGACGTTTTGAAAACCACCGGCCAGATTGCTGCAGCCTCGGCACTGGCAGGGTTGACGATCCCTCAGCATGTTTATGCCGGGGAAAACGGAACGGTCAACATCGCTCTTGTCGGTTGCGGCGGCCGCGGAACCGGGGCCGCTCAGAATGCCCTGTCAACAACAGTCGGTCCCGTCAAACTCACCGCGATGGCCGATGCCTATCCAGACAGGTTGAAGTCCAGCTACGACAGCCTCAAAAACGACAAGAAGGAGCTTGTTCAGGTCGCTGACGACCACAAGTTCATCGGCTTCGATGCATACAAGAACGCGATGGACAGTCTGAAAAAAGGTGATGTGGTCATCCTGACGACGCCGCCAGCGTTCCGCTGGGTCCATTTCAAGTATGCCATCGAAAAGGGCCTGAACGTCTTTATGGAAAAGCCGGTCACCGTCGATGGCCCCAGCACTCGCAAGATGCTGGCACTCTATGAAGAATCGCTGAAGAAGAACCTGAAGGTCGGTGTCGGACTGATGTGCCGCCACTGTGCAGACCGCGGTGAACTCGCCAAACGCATCAAGAACGGTGATCTGGGTGAAGTCATCACCCTGCGAGCCTATCGCGTGGCTGGTCCCACCGGTTCGGCGTTTGTTGGTCCGAAGCCAGCCAACAAGAACGAACTGGAATACCAGATCCGCAACTTCCACGCCTTCCTGTGGGCCAGCGGTGGTGGATACAGCGATTTCCTGATCCACAACATTGATGAATGCTGCTGGATGAAGGACACCGAAGACAAGAACGTCTGGCCCATTGAAGCCAAAGGCTACGGCGGACGCCATTACCGTGGCGAATACGTCGACCAGAACTTCGATACCTACAGCGTCGAATACACTTTTGCTGATGGTTCGAAGCTGTTCCTCGAAGGCCGGGGAATGGTCGGTGCTGCCACCGAATTCGCCAGCTACGCTCACTGCTCCAAGGGCTCCGCAACGATCTCGGCCGCAGGCCACTGGCCGTCAAAGGCACGGATCTACAAGGGGCAAAAGATGGTCGAAAGTGAAGCGATCTGGAAGGCAGAAGACAAGATCAGCCCCTACCAGCTGGAATGGGATCACCTGATGAACGCCATCCGACAAGATCTGCCGTACAACGAAGTGAAACGGGGAGCCGAAGCAAGTCTGGTGACGGCCATGGGGCGCATGGCCTGTCATACCGGCCGCATCGTCACCTACGATGAGATGTTGAACTGCGAACATGACTTCGCGCCAGACGTCGACAAGCTTGTGATTGATGGTCCTGCCCCACTGCTGGCCGACGCCAATGGGAAGTACCCCGTCCCTGCCCCAGGGATCAAGACCAAGCGGGAATTCTAGGATTTGCAGGTTCGGCAGCTAAAAGACCAGCCCCCGCTGATAAGTCAGCGGGGGCTGTTTTATTTTCTGGTGAATGCTCTGTTCAAAGGATTCGCCGAGTTCCCGGTTTCGGGTGTGCGCCGTGCGGAATGTGAACCTACCGCTTCACGTCCCCGCGCATCATCCACGCTTGAAATGCCTGATCGATAGCGGCTTCATCCATTCCCATCAGTTCCTGCAGTGATTCCAGTCCATTTCGACTGTACTTCGCATGCGAACGACATTTCCGGTAGAACGGTTCCAGCAGATTCCGTTTCTGCAAATAAAGGCAGAAGTAGCGTGCCTGGGCATATTCGACGGGAGGATCGGTCTTGGCGAATGATGCTTCGGTCATTTCGGCAATCGATCGAAGTGTACCCGTCTTCATCGCACCGCGAAGAACAGCACCGCGCCAGTTTTCCAGTCCGACAAGCCGCAATTCATCTGGCGAAAACTCGCACTCTTCGTAAAGCGATGCGAGACCTTCATCCAGCCATTCGGGCATTTCGGGGAAATCAGCGTGAGCCAGTGCGTGCGTCAATTCATGCGCGAGTGTTCCTTCGCCTGTAGCGATGTTGACGACGATTCGATGCTGCGATCGCAAGTAGATGCCTGAGTACTCGCTGCGGTCTTTATCTCCCAGCTGAAGATGACATTCTCGGTAGCTTTCGTCCGTCGTGCAGAGCACGATGGAGATCGGCCAGGTAGGCCGGTGGTCAAAATATTGTACCGAAAGAGCTCTGGCGGTGGGGGCGATTGTATCCTGGTAACATCGATCAAGATGAACTGCCGGACAATCGCCAGCGATCACGAAGGGTTCGTGAATGACAATATTCCAGTCACGGGTCAATTGCTGCTGCAACTGATCAGCGACCGCGCGGCAGTTGCTGGCCAGTAAATGGGGCTTTCCTGAGGAATCCGGGGCAAAGAGCTGTTCAACACGGCTGGCGGGAACTGAAGGGGCGGCTATGAAATAGCACACCGCAATCAATGCCAACGGCCCTGTCGTCAGAAATTGCCCACGCAGTAAAGTCACAGCAAACCTACTCGTCCAACATGAGAAGTGCATTCAGCGGAAATGCCGGCGAGACGGGGAACTCTACACCGTGAACTTCGGAAGTTCTGCAGTCCTTTCTACGGATACCCGCGGAATTGAGACCATTGTCGGGACGTGCGCCAACTGATACCATCCAGTTGTTTTTTCCGGCACATTCGTGAGGAATGTCCCAATCGTTGTGATTGTCACTGAATCACTCGAGCAATCAGACTTTCAGGCTGTTTAAACAGATCAGGTAACAGGGATGGAATCGACGCTGTATCGCCACTTGGGCGCGCATCTGGAAACCCGTGATGGCGTTGCTGGCGTTTCCTTCCACGTCTGGGCACCGAACGCATCTGAAGTTTCTGTCCTGTGCGACCTGAATTCGTGGATGCATGGCCGGAATCCGCTGAATTCCAGTGATAGCGGCGTCTGGTGGGGCTTTATTCCGGGGATGAAGCACGGGGACGCTTATAAATTCGCCCTGCGCACCCGTGACGGTCACTTACTGCAGAAGTCCGATCCTTATGCGTTTGCTGCAGAAGTCCCTCCCAAAAGTGCCTCGATCGTTTATGACCTGAACGGACATCAATGGAAAGATTCGGAATGGATTGCCCGACGCGAATCTGCAAACTGGTATGAGTTGCCTGTCTCGGTCTACGAACTCCATCTTGGTTCCTGGCGGCGTCCGACAGATGGGAGGAAGTATTTCAACTACCGGGAACTCGCTCCGCGTTTGATCGAATACATCACGAAACTGGGATATACCCACATTGAGCTGATGCCGATCAACGAATATCCGTTTGACGGTTCCTGGGGTTATCAGGCGACGGGATATTTTGCCGCAACCAGCCGGTTTGGAAGCCCTCACGATCTGATGGAATTCATCGATCAATTTCATCAAGCTGGAATCGGTGTGATCGTTGACTGGGTTCCAGCCCATTTCCCGACGGACGGACATTCGCTTGGTTCGTTTGACGGAACCTGCTGTTACGAGCATGCAGACCCCCGCAAGGGATTCCACCCCGATTGGGGAACATTGATATTTAATTACGGGCGAAGCGAAGTCCGCGATTTCCTGGTTTCCAGTGCCCGTTTCTGGCTCGACTACTATCACGTTGACGGACTCCGAGTCGACGCCGTCGCATCCATGCTGTATCTGGACTATTCCCGAAAGAATGGGGAATGGGTTCCAAACATGTTCGGAGGACGGGAAAACCTTGAGGCAATCCAGTTCCTTAAGGACATGAATACCGTTCTCCATCAGGAATTCCCCGGTGTCCTGACGATCGCAGAAGAATCGACTGCCTGGGGTGGTGTCTCGCGACCCGTTTACACAGGTGGGCTCGGCTTCGGCATGAAATGGGACATGGGCTGGATGAATGACACGCTGCGCTATCTGCGGCGTGATCCGATTCACCGTCAGCACCATCAGAACGAACTGTCGTTCCGGATGGTCTATGCCTTCACCGAAAACTTCATGTTGCCTCTTTCGCACGATGAAGTTGTTCACGGAAAGCATTCGCTGATCTCGCAAATGCCTGGCGACGTCTGGCAGAAGTTTGCCAACCTGCGGTTGCTGTACGGTTACCAGTACACTCAGCCAGGCAAGAAGCTTCTGTTCATGGGGGGAGAAATCGCTCAATGGACGGAATGGAACCATGACGCTGAACTCGATTGGGCACTCATTGGACAGCCGATGCATGACGGCATCCAGCGGCTGATTGGTGACCTGAACCGCCTGTATCGTGACGAGCCTGCTCTGCATCAGTCAGACATGTCAGCCGACGGTTTCCGCTGGGTCTCGTGCGACGATTCGTTGAACAGTGTTTACGCCTACATTCGGCAAGCAAGAGATCCCAAAGACTTTCTGTTGATCGTTGTGAACTTCACACCGATTCCGCGATACGACTATAAGGTTGGAGTCCCGGTCGCCGGATTCTATTCGGAATTGCTGAACAGCGACGCAGGATTCTATGGTGGTTCGAGTGTCGGAAACGCGGGGGGCGTTTACAGCCTTCCCGGAAGTTACCATGGCCAGACTCAGCACGTTTCACTGACGTTACCGCCATTGGGGATGCTGGTGCTGAAGCCGGTAACGGGGATGAGTATCGCACCGTAGTCGGATGTCTGCATGGATCGTATGGTTGCATGCAATCGTACGGCAGGGTGCGTCGGAATCGTCGATCCTTCTGAGCCTGCGAACTGAAACGGCATTCCAGGATTTGGATTGCGTTCGCAAGGATGCTGCTGGATCAAAGGGAGTCCGGGGCCTGGCGGCACCCGGATCACCACGATTTCCATGATCCACGAGTTGTGGGGAGACTCCCACACGGCGTTCCGCAAATCCGACAATCGGAGCCACGTCAATTCTGACGGTTGATACCACGCTGGGCGTTCAATCGCTGGATGGCGCGAGCTCCGGTATCGACCGAGTTCCGTCCCCCTTCATTGAAGAACTTCGACAGTTCATTCACAGCAGGGCCCAGCAGGAACAGGTAAACGGCTGGCATCAGGCAAAGGACCGTTGGGAACAGCAATCGGAATGTTGCGCGGTTTCCCTTTTCGTCAACGCGTTGCTTCAAGCTTTCTCGCATTGTATCGCTGTAAGTCGTCAATGCTTCCGAGATACTTGTCCCCATACGCTCGGTCTGAATCAGCAGCGATGTGAACGAGTGAACTTCTGGAAGATCGATGCGGCGGCTGAAGCTTTCGAGGGCGGTGTGCAGGTCGTTGATCCGTGCCTGTTCAATCACGATGCTCAATTCCTGAGTCAACGCGGGATAGACGTTGCGGAAATCTCGCAGGATGCGTTTCAAGGCTTCGGGAACCGTCAGGCCCTGGCTTACGCACATATTGAGCATGTCGAGCAGATCAGGCATCGCGCGACCGATTTCCTGAGTACGGTCTGCCGCTTTACGACGAACATACAGCATGGGCAACGCCCAGCCGAGCATTGGTGCGATGACCAGACAGCCAATAATGACTGGCTCAAGCCGCGTCGGCACGATCAACAGCAGTCCTCCAAAGACCAGGATGGACAGCATCATCAACGCATAACGCAATGCAGCGAGGTTTTCGAGTGCGTGTGGATTGTAGTATCCGGCCGCATTCAACTCCTTGCGAGCAATTTCCTGACGTTCTGGCGTATCGGGAAGCAGCGAGGCCAGAGTCGAGTTGATGCCGCCAAACGTTCGATCCGTGTCGTCGGTACCGGGGATGTCAGCGGCCAGGACTCGCGGCATCGGCTGATTGTTCGGCCGGTTCAGAACGCTCTTGTGTTCGAACAGACTGCGATCTTCCCAGGTCGGAATGGCCGAGGCTCGCAGGATCGTTGACGACGATGGGGCGATATGTTGCTCGTTGTGAATCGATCGTTCGAATCCGGCAGTGACCAGATCCGCTGCAGCAGGAACGGGTGGTGGTGGCGGCGGAATCAATGTCGAAGTTGCCGGTGCCACGGTCGTCACAGTTTCGGTGACTTTTGGGCGTGGCTGTGGCTGAACGGCAGGAGTGGGCAGACTGGTTCGTTTGGCCGCTCGGTTCTTGAACCAGATGCGAACCAGCAAACCGGCGATCAGGACACCGCAGGCACTGTAGAAGGCGATCAAGAACGTTGGGTTCATTGTAAACTCCCGCCATTATTCAATTCTGCCGGGTTTCGGGGGAAACCGGGCATCTGTGATGATCCAGAATCGGATTGTGGTCTTGTTAAATCTTGCTGCGGCCATCTGTCGATGCCGAATTCATCATTACGATCGTTCGCTGTCCTTCAGGATTCGCAGAACCCACAAGGCACCGACGATTTCCAGGCAGATCGCCAGGATCGTCGAATTGCGTCCCCAGGCGGATGACAACAGTTCGTCCAGGTAGGTTGGTTTGCGATAAACGAAGAAGGCGAGAACTGCCGGCGGCAACACAATCATCAGGATCGCTGTCGCTCGGCTGGCTGCCGTTGCGGCTCGCAGCCGGCCCATAAACAGCAGACGATCGCGGACAGTTCGAGAGAGTCGTTCCAGTACCGTGACGAGGTCACCCCCGGTCTGCTGCTGCACAACCAGCGTCATGCACATCAAGCCCAACGTCA
>CAZSTW010000067.1:33209-35314 GCA_964609845.1 uncultured Planctomycetaceae bacterium
GGGGAAGGTCTCGCAGGGCATCCTTCAGCGGAATCCCCATTTCCACGCGTCCCGTGGCAAGCTTTAATTCGCCCCCCAGTGGTTCCGGTGTATCTGCAGCAACCATCGCCAGGCTTTGTTCGACACTGCGACCGGTCTTGGCTGCACGAGCCAGTTCTTCCAGCATCGCCGGAATCTGACTGGTCATTTTGTCCTGACGACGTGTCCGGGCCATGATCGTCAGGATCACTGGGAGCATGAATCCAACCAGTGCGGCCACAGCAGTCGTCAGCAGATTCTCCTGCCAGACAAACAGAGCACCGCCGAAGGTGATAGCGCTGCAGGCACACAGGGCTACCATCATCGAGGGACTGATCCCCAGGCCCGACTGCAGCATCAGTTCGTCAAACCAGCTGTTAATCTGGTCCGCCGCACCTTCGCCACGGCCCGTACCGAACGTCTCCTGTTCTTTCAGGATGTCCGAGAAATCGGGTTGTGTCAGCGGTGGTTGCCAACCTGTGGTTGCAGCCATCGGAACTCTCCTTCCGAAACAATTACGATCGAGGACTCAATTCGCCTGGACCGCTGAAGCGATCCTGAAGCGGGAAATAGCAATCGAAAACAGCACGATGGCAACGGATGTTGCCGCCAAATTCTAAAAATCAGCGAGGTCGATATTCGCGAGTCGAATTCAATTCTCGGGCCGCAAACATCAGTGATGGGATATCACAGCCACGGCTGGCCAGACGCTTCAGGGCTTGCGGTTCGTAACCCGTGGCATAGAAGGCCCCTCGAGCTCGACCACCTGCATCCACGCCCGACATGCGGTAAACGAAAATGTCTTCGATCTGATAGGACCCGTCCTGACAGCCGCACAGTTCCGAGATACGCATCACTTTACGTTCACCGGTCGACAGTCGGGTCATATGAATCAGGATCTGAACAGCCGAAGCGATGTATTGCCGGGCAACGATCATCGGCAGTTCCACTCCAGACAACGCGATCATCAACTCCATACGGTCCAGAGCATCTCGGGTATCGTTCGCGTGTACGGTACTCATGGAACCATCGTGGCCGGTGTTCATGGCTTGCAGCATATCAAGAACTTCGCCACCACGAGCTTCGCCGACGATGATGCGGTCAGGTCGCATTCGCAGGCTGTTCTTCAGCAAGTCACGCTGCGAGATTTCCCCGCGTCCTTCAACGTTTGGTGGTCGAGTTTCCAGGGCCACCACGTCTCGCTGCTGAAGCTGCAGTTCGGCCGTCTGTTCGATCGTAACGACACGTTCGGTTTCCGGAATGAACCGGCTGATGTTGTTCAGCATGGTCGTCTTACCGGCACCAGTACCACCGCTGACGACGATGTTCATGCGACCCCGAACACAGGCGACCATGAAGTCGGCCATTTCCGGTGTCAGCGAACCTGTTCGAACCATGTCTTCAAAGGTCACACCCTTCGATTTGAAACGACGAATTGAAACCGTAGGACCTCGCAAGGCCAATGGCGGAATCACCGCGTTCAAACGTGAACCATCGGGAAGCTTGGCATCGACCATCGGCGATACTTCGTCGATGCGTCGTCCGGCTCGACCAACCAGCCGCTGGATGAAGTGGATCAGGTGGTCATCGTTGGCGAACCGGATGTCGGTTCGTTCGAGCAGACCGTTTCGTTCGATGAAGACGCTGTCTGGTCCATTAATCAGCACGTCGCTGACATCAGGATCATTCATCAGCGGCTCAATTGGACCGAAACCATAGATTTCGTCCATGATCTCGCGAACCATCGCTTCGCGATCATCGGCGGGCAGATTCACTGTCTGCTGGGCACACAGGTGAGTTGCCAGGCCGCGCAGTTTGTTGCGAAGTTCCCGTTCGGGAAGCTGGCCAGCCTTCGAAAGATCGATCGCATCCACCATCTGTCGGTGAATACGGGTCTTCAGGAGCTGGAAGGCCTGTCGCGGATCAAGAGCAGGTGGAGCAGTTGTTTCAGCGATCATTGTGTGTTCCGCGGAATGAGGTCAGGGTGAATCGTTGAGTGATCAGGTGAAATCGAAAAGTTCTCGAGTTCCGTCTCACGTGTAATCAATGTGTCAGGTGCAGTTTGTAAATGTAGGGATGACCGGAAT
>CAZSTW010000068.1:0-10680 GCA_964609845.1 uncultured Planctomycetaceae bacterium
CAATACAGCAAAGCTGAATTCTCAGAACCATCCAACCAAATTGTCAAAGATCTGTTCGCTGCGTCGGCCCCGTGTGGGGTGACTTGCGAGAGGTGTATGGTAGCTTCGGCGGACAGAATGTCAACTGGCCGGGCCAGAATTGTTTTCGGTTTTTGGAATCTGTCCCGCCGCTGCTGTCGTCTCTCGCCATTCGACTGTTTGGATCACGGCTGGTCCACAACAGTTTACGATCAGTTTCGGTGCCCCGAGGCCGTTCGATCTGCCGCAGTCGAGGGAACATTCTTCGGCATGTTTCTGGGCCGAACTGGAGATTTTCCATTATGACGAATGGAACGACGCCGTAACGTGCGTCCACCGAAAACGTTGGGGAAAGGACTGTTTTCCTTGAAATCTTGGGAATAAAAGGGAAGGATAGTGGGTCCAATCAAATACGAGGCAGGTGTTCTGCCAAGATTGAAATGGGTTGAGAAAACGTTTGAGGAATTCAGTAATGAAGAAGTTTGCTTGCGGACTGGTCGCATTGGTTTTGGCTGTTGGCTGTGCTCCTGAAGCTAAGAAGGACGACAAGAAGCCAGCAACCACTCCACCAAAGACCGAAGCCAAGAAGGAAGAAGGCAAGAAGGAAGAAGCTAAGCCTGCTGAAGGCGAAAAGAAGGAAGAAGCCAAGCCAGCTGAAGGTGAAAAGAAGGAAGAAGCTAAGCCAGCTGAAGGTGAAAAGAAGGAAGAAGCCAAGCCAGCTGAAGGCGAAAAGAAGGAGTAGTCATCCACTTCGGCTCCGTTGCGACGGAGTCGGCAGGTTGATATTCATCAATGGGGTGGACGGTTCATTGCCGTCCGCCCCATTTGCATTGACGCGGTCATGGCTTCAAACACTGAACTCTGACCACCCGGATTTCTTCTTACGGAAAGTTGCCGTTCATGCGACACGAGGGGTGGGAAGTCTTCGGACGCCAGCAGGAAACTCCAGTTCTCTGTCTCGACCTGGATCGGTTCGAGGCAAACCTTCAATCGATGGCCCGCACAATCGCTGCCAGTGGCAAGCAGTGGCGACCTCACTCGAAGTGCCACAAAAGCCCCGAAATTGCGCGTCGTCAGATCGAAGCGGGGGCGATCGGCGTCACCTGTGCCAAAGTTTCTGAAGCCGAAATTTTTGCCGCAGTTGGGATTCGAGACATCCTGATCGCCCATCTTCCGGTTGGCCCTGCACGCGTACAACGAATTTCGAATCTCTGCAAAACAGCTGATGTCATCACGACTTGCGATCATTATGCGCAGGCCGGACCCCTCTCGGCTGCCTGCTCACAGCTTGGTGTCACATGTCGAGTTCTGGTCGATATCAATATCGGGATGAACCGGACAGGAATCACACCCGGACGCGATGCCCTGGAACTCGCTCAGGCGATCGACAAGCTTCCGGGCCTGAAGTTGGCCGGCGTTATGGGCTACGAAGGACATGCCATGCCCTTAATGGAGGACGAGGCCAAGTCACGTCTGATCCGTGATTCGCTGGCACTCCTCAGCGATAGCGCCGATCAGTTCCGGAAGTCTGGCCTGTGTGCGGACATCGTCAGTGCCGGTGGCACCGGTTCGCTGAGTTACGCGATCCAGTCGCCGGGAATTACTGAACTGCAGTCGGGTGGCGGGATCTTTGGCGACCCGTTTTACACACGAATGCCAGGCGTTTCCGGCTATCTCCCTGCGTTAACGGTACTCTGCACGGTTGTTTCCCGCCCCAGTATTGACCGTGCTGTTCTCGATGCCGGCCGAAAGGCTATCACCGCAGAATTGCATTCCCCTGTGGTAAAGGGGTTTGCCGATGCGAAGGTGACCATGCATAGTGCCGAACATATCGTGCTGGAACTCGGCCCCGAATCCCGAAACCTCAGGATCGGCGATCACGTCGAATTGATCGCTGGCTACGCTGACTTTACGACACCGCTGCACGATGAATTCCTCTGTTTTCGAGGCAATCGCCTCGAAGCCATCTGGCCAATCGCTGCCCGCGGGAAGTTGCCATGACAACGTCCGGAACACCGCAGCGAGTCCCCGCACTGACGCGTCTTGGGTTCGGCTCCTTCAAGATTGGTCGAAACGAAGGTATTAAATATCCCAGCGGGTATTCGCTGCCGACCGATGACGAGGTTGCCATCCTTCTCAACGGCATCCTGGATCTCGGCTGTAATCTGATCGACACCGCCCCAGCCTACGGAATCAGTGAGGAGCGAATCGGGCGTGCGATCAGTCATCGCCGTACGGATTTTTTTCTGTCCACGAAAGTGGGTGAAACGTTTGAGTACGGACAATCGACGTATGACTATTCAGAGAAATCAGTTAGGGCGAGCATTAATCGAAGTCGACAGCGTTTGAAGACAGATTTCCTTGACCTCGTCTTCATCCATTCCAATGGCGAAGATCACCGAATTCTCACAGAAACGGCTGTAGTACCAGTCCTGCAGGATCTGAGATCTTGTGGCATTATCGGAGCCATTGGGCTTTCTGGAAAAACGGTTGCCGGGGCGCAACTCGCGATGGACTGGGCGGATGCGCTGATGGTGGAATTCAATTTGAAAGATCAGAGTCATGCCGAGCTGATCACGTCAGCGGCCGCCGCCGGGATCGCGGTCCTGGTCAAGAAGGGGTTAGGATCAGGAAGCTTCCCCGCTGACGAATCGATTCGGTTTGTGCTGGGGCATCCCGGTGTGACCAGTCTGGTGGTGGGGGGGCTCAGTCTCAATCACTTTCGAAACAACTGGCGCGTGGCAGTGGACTTGTCAGCGAAGCAAGGTTAACTTCGTCCCCCCGGTCGAACTGCTGCTCTCGCCGATCAAGACGATTGCGTGACCTTCGGCCGCATCTCATTTTCAGTATTTCCCCAGGATCGACGTTGATGTCCTCAAACTCTGCTGTTGTCGATGAGCTTCGCTGGAAGAAGTTTCCTGTTCTGAACGACGGATTCGTCTGTCTGGTTGATGTGATGGGCGACGATTCGTCCGTCGTTCAGGCCGCTCGTGTCAGCTACGGTGAAGGAACAAAAAAGGTCTCGGATGATCGCACGTTAATCCGTTATCTCCTGCGGCATCGTCACACGACACCATTTGAAATGGCAGAGATCAAGCTGCTGGTGCGAGTCCCCATGGATTGCTGGCGTCAATGGATTCGCCATCGCATGGCAAGCGTGAACGAGTACAGCACGCGGTACTCAGTTGCGATCGACTCTGCCCAGTCAACACCCGTTGAAGCCTGGCGGACTCAAGCCGAACAGAATCGCCAGGGAAGTGGTGCACCGCTACCGACACAAATCGGAGAAAAGCTGACTGCCGAAGAACAGCACCTGCACGACGAGGCCCGGCGCGTTTACGAAGCTCGGTTGGAAGCTGGGGTGGCTCGCGAACAGGCTCGCAAAGATCTGCCGCTGGCGACGTATACTGAAGCTTATTGGAAAATCGATATTCACAACCTGCTTCATTTCCTGGCTCTGCGGATGGATTCTCATGCTCAGGAAGAGATCCGGCTATATGCCACTACGATCGGTCGCGAAATCGTGCGTCCGCTGTTTCCCGTTGTCTGGGAAGCCTTCGAAGACTATCGGATGGGGGGGGCGTCGCTGAGTCGACTGGAGCAACAGGTGATTCGTGGCCTGATGACTCAGGCTGCCGCCGCAGGAAAGGCTCCGCCTTACAGTCTGGAAGATTTCATGGCGGTTCAGGATCCGACGTGGGTTGGGCTGACTCGTTGCCGTGAGCGCGATGAGTGCCGGGACAAGCTGGTTGATTTGGGGCTGTTGCAGCCGTAGAGATGACGCTGCAACACGGGGACCCATCGAAGACGAGACCTTCGGTCGGGGGTTTCGGCGGGGTCGGGAGACCCGCGCCGAACGAAGTCGGGTTTTTCGACGGGGACGAAAGCCCCGCACCAAATTAACAGGTGCTACGCGCCGAACGACATCGAGCGTTGCTCGCTATTCGTCGGCCATCCAGCCGAGTGCCAGGTCGTCGTCGTCCATCTCGGAAGGCGGCTTCTTCGGGGCTTCTACCTTGGTGGGACGAGCGGGACGGCGCGATCGTGAATCGTCCGCGAGGCCCGCTTTCTCCAGCAGGCTGATCGAGAACGGGTCGACCTCTTCCGGCGGAGCGGCACTCGGGTCGGGTGTATATTCGATTTCAAACTTGTGCTTTCCGAACGAAATCGCGTCGCCCGGTTGAGCGAACTTTTCGCCGTCAATCCGAACGCCATTCACTTTCACGCCGTTGCTGCTGTTCAGATCCTTCAGTCGCCAATATCCATTCACGAAGGCCATTTCACAGTGCTTCGACGAAACATTGGGAAAATCCAGCTGGATATCACAACTGGGGCGTCGGCCAACAATCAACAGGTTCTTGCGAAGAGGGATCGGGTCCCCACCACCTGAAGGAATCAATGTGCCAAACATTTTCTGCCTGTTCTGAAAATTCGCCTGCTGTTCAGGAATGTTCCCCGCGACAGGTTGGCATACGGCAATTTCATCGCGAATTGAGAAATGGAAATGGCTCGTGCTTCAATTTTTATCGTATTTCGCTGGTACGAACTGGTCAAACTCCGTCTGACCGGTTTCATCGTTTTTCGGGAAACCTGAAGATCGTGTCTAATCGCTGTTCACGGAAAGTTACTTTTCGGCCTGCCGGACTGTAAGATTCTCACCCAACGAATTCAGTTGATTCGTCCCACCTACAGAGGAGCCGTTGCTGATGCCCAGACGATTTGTCGTTCAACTTTTTGCAGTTCCCGTGCTGCTGGCAAGCGGATATATCGCGCCAGTATTGGCCGCCGAGACCACCGACGGGAAGCTGTTTACTCAAGCATCCGAAATCGCTCCGGCAGCCGGTCAGGTTGCTCCCGAAGCGAAGCCGGAAGCGGTCAACAATCCACTGACTGAAGGTCCCGCTCCCGTATGGATCTGGGGTGAAAACCCGGACAAAAAATACTTCGTCCGCAAAACCTTCAAAGGGACTGCTCAATTCGCTCGACTGCGAGCTACGTGCGACAATTCGATGACGCTCTACGTCAACGGAAAGAAAGTCGCTGCCAGCAGCAGTTGGGAGTCGCCAGTTGAAATCGATGTCAAACAACATCTGACCAATGGTGACAACACCATCGAAGCTGAAATCGTCAACGAAGGGGGAATCGCGGGGTTCGTCGCTCGCCTGGCTCTGATCGGTCGCGATGGTACGAATCGGTATGTGGTGACGGACGATAGCTGGCAGGTTGCGGAAACGCGCGATGCCAAGCAGACAGTAGCTGCCAAGGTCGTCGCGAAGCTCGATGGCCACCCCGGCGGCAAGCCATTTCTCGGCGAAATCGACACGTCAACTCCACGCGACCTGTTCAATCTGCTGCCCGGTTTCCAGGTCGAGCGGCTCTTTACCGTTCCCAAGGAAACTCTCGGTTCGTGGGTGAATATTACGACCGATCACAAGGGGCGATTGATCGTCAGCGATCAGGGCGACAAGGGGCTTTGCCGGATCACCCCGTCACCCATTGGCAGCAAGGAACCCACCAAGGTTGAATTGCTCAACGTGAAAATTGGCGATCGCCAGATCTCCGGCGCTCAAGGCCTGCTCTATGCGTTCGACTCGCTGTACGTCGTCTGCAACGGCGGCCCGGGAAGCGGCCTCTATCGATGCCGTGACACCGACGGAGACGATCAATTCGACAAGGTCGAAAAGCTGAAAGACATTCCCGGCGGTGGAGAACACGGACCACATGCCGTCCGGTTGTCGCCCGATGGAAAATCGCTGTACGTGATTTCCGGAAATCACACCAAGTTGCCATTTGAAGTGAAGACCAATGCTCCGCCACAGACCATGGGGGGGCCGCGAGCCGAGCAGCTACGCGCGACCTTGCCGGAAGGAATGACCAGTCGTATCCCGGCCAACTGGGACGAAGACTTGCTCCTGCCTCGTCAGTGGGATGGTGGAGGCCATGCCGTCGGAATTCTCGCCCCAGGTGGCTGGATCTGCAACGTCGATCCCGATGGGAAGACGTGGCAGGTTGTCAGCATGGGGTACCGGAATCAGTTCGATTTTGCGTTCAATGCGGACGGCGAAATGTTTGCCTATGACGCTGACATGGAATGGGACTTTGGATCGCCATGGTATCGACCGACTCGAGTCGGCCATGCGACGAGCGGCAGTGAATTTGGCTGGCGCAGCGGGACGGGGAAATGGCCTGCTTATTACATCGATAGCGTTCCACCGGTTATCGATATCGGGCCCGGTTGTCCTGTCGGTGTCGAATTCGGCTACGGAACGAAATTCCCCGCGAAGTACCAGAAGGCCCTGTTCATTTGCGACTGGACCTTCGGAACGATGTACGCCATCCACATGACTCCGTCGGGTGCAACCTACACTGCGACAAAGGAAGAGTTCGTTTCGCGCACCCCATTGCCGCTGACCGACTGTACTGTAGGTAATGACGGCGCTCTGTATTTCACGATCGGCGGTCGCGGGGCTCAATCGGAACTCTTCCGAGTCACCTATGTCGGTACGGAAGATACAAAGCCCGTCGATCACAAGGACAGCCGAAACGCTGAGATGCGTCAGCAGCGGCATGCCCTCGAAAAGCTCCATGATCCTTCAACCGTCAGCGATTGTTCTCCTGCGACGATCAAGTTGCTGACCGCGGCTCTGGCGAGTCCTGACCGGGCGATTCGTTATGCGGCACGGATCGGTCTGGAATTGCGTTCCGTTGACGCATGGAAGGACGCCGTGCTGACTTCGACCAATCCCGAAACTGTCATCACCGGCTGTGTCGGCCTGGCTCGCCAGGGAGAACGTGACCTGCTGCCTGCTGTTCTGGGAGCACTCGGTAAGCTTGATTTCCTCAAGCTGACTCAGGAACAGCAATTGGGTCTGCTGCGTGCCTACCAGCTCGCTTTCATCCGTTTGGGAAATCCTGCGGACAGCGAAGTGGCTGCCCTGGGACAGAAGTTTGCGGATCTGTTTCCACAGAAGTCAGATTTCATCAATCGCGAATTGTCGATCCTGATGATTCATCTGCAGTCGCCCGTTGCAGCCAGGAAGATCGTCCCTGTGCTCGCAGGTGAACGCATTGCCACGCAGGAACAGATTGGCGAATTGCTGAAACGCAATGCGGGCTACGGTGGCACAATTGCCGCGATGCTGGCCAATCAGCCAGACCTGCAGCAGTATCACTATGCGTTCAGCTTGCGAAATTTGAAGGCAGGCTGGACTGCTGATGATCGCAAGACCTACTTCGCCTGGTTCGATAAAGCTCGCGGCTGGTCCGGGGGGGCAAGTTACGGCAAGTTCCTGACCAACATCGACAAGGAAGCGTATGAATCGATGCCTGAGGCCGATCGTATCCTGGTCGAAGCGTCAGGGGCAAGAAAGCCGTATAAGGCTCCCGAGCTTCCCAAGCCAGCCGGTCCGGGTAAGGAATACAGTCTGGAAGAATTGATCGCTCTCTCTTCGACAAACATGAAGGGCCGCGACTTCAAGAACGGCCAGAAGATGTATGCAGCCGCACGTTGCGTTGTCTGTCATCGATTCGGTGGAGACGGCGGAGCAACTGGGCCAGACCTGACCCAGGCTGCTGGCCGCTTCAACTTCAAGGATGTCGCCGAAGCAATCATTGACCCGAGTAAGGTTGTCTCGGACCAGTACAAGACAACCCAGGTGGAAACCAAGAGCGGAAAATCGTACACGGGCCGAGTGGTGTCGCTCTCCAATGATTCGATCACTCTGCTGATCGATCCGGAAGACTCCACCAAGCTGGTGACACTGAAGAAAACCGATATCGAAGAGCAACATCTTTCTCCGATATCATTGATGCCAAAGGATCTGTTGAAGCAACTCAACGAGAACGAAGTTCTGGATCTGATGGCCTATTTGCTGTCACGTGGCAATCCCGGTGATGCCATGTTCCGCAAATAGATTCACTTGATTGACTCTTGGATGTGTTTCGGCTGGGGGCGGCGTTTTGCCGCCCCCGGCATTTTCAGAATCGATTGTTATCATACGGCTATCAGCCGGAACGCACTGGCGTCCGTTTCTACGTGGCCCGACGGTTCGCGACTCATCCTTGCGACGATCGTCTGCCATGCGAATTTGCCCGCTTATTTCAGGTTCCCAATGACTGACTCACAGATTCGCCGTGTTCGTGTCGTTGATTCTCATACGGGTGGTGAGCCGACACGGGTTGTCATCGAAGGTGGTCCCGATCTGGGGCGAGGATCGATGGCGGAACGGCGTTGTTTATTTCGCGACAAATTCGATGATTTCCGCTCGGCCGTCGTCAATGAGCCTCGTGGTTCTGACGTGATCGTCGGGGCTCTGCTCTGCGAACCTGTCGATCCCGAGAACGCGGCGGGAGTGCTCTTTTTCAATAATATCGGTCCTCTCTGGATGTGCGGACATGGCACGATTGGCCTGGGAGTCACTCTCGGGCATCTCGGTCGTATCAAGGCCGGGACACATCGGCTGGAAACGGCGGTTGGTCTCGTGACGTTTGACTACGACGGCGCGAACAAGGTCAGCCTGGAGAATGTTCCCAGCTATCGGTTTGCTCACGACGTTGCGGTCGATGTGGAGGGACTTGGGACCATCACTGGTGACATTGCCTGGGGGGGGAACTGGTTCTTTCTGGTGGATACACAAAACGCCAATAACTCTGCGTACCCTGACTTCTCAACTCGTTCTGACCGCAGTGGTCACCCTGTGGCATTCGGGATTGCGGATGTCAGTCGACTGACGAATCTCACTCAGCGAATTCGACAGGGGCTGCAGTCTCAGGGAATCACAGGTGCCGACGGTGGTGAGATCGATCACATTGAATTGTTCGGACCGGCGGGCAGCCCTGAAAATCACAGCCGGAATTTTGTCCTTTGCCCGGGCGGCGCCTATGATCGATCACCGTGTGGTACGGGGACATCAGCAAAGCTGGCCTGCCTGTTTGCTGATGAGAAATTGAAACCGGGTCAGGTCTGGCGTCAGGAAAGCATTCTGGGAAGCGTTTTCGAAGGCTCAGTCCGACTGGACGGTGATTCATTGATTCCACGGGTGACTGGAACAGCCTTCGTCAACGCAGAAGCGACGCTGCTGCTGAATCCCAGCGATCCGTTTCAGATGGGAATTCGAGGATAAAAAACTTCGTTCACTCACGTTCCGATGCGTTAGGACGGGTGACGACGGGGAGATCGGTTTGTGTCGAAGCGAGTGATCGTGATTGGCGGCGGCGTCATTGGAACGGCGTGTGCCTACTATCTTCAGCAGTCGGGGTGTGATGTTACGATCGTTGAGCAGAAATCGATCGGCAGTGGAGCGTCGCATGCGAACTGTGGTTTCGTCTGTCCCAGCCACGTCCTTCCGCTGGCGGGACCGGGGGTCATGGGGAAGACGCTGAAAGCGATGCTCAGCCCCAATTCTCCGTTCTCGATCAAGCCTCGCTTCGATCCGGCCCTCTGGAGTTGGCTGCTGCAGTTTGCCAGACGCTGCAACACGCGAGACATGCTCGATGCGGGCGGCGCCATTCATGCATTGCTGACCGATTCGCGACAGCGATATGCGGACTTGATAGCGACCGAGTCGCTCGACGTGGAATGGCAGACGAGGGGTCTGCTGTTTCCGTTTCTGACCCAGCAAGCGATGGACCATTACGCTCATACCGATCATCTGCTGGGAGAGCATTTTGGTGTTCATGCAGTCCGATACGATGGCGAGGCTGCCGTGAAGCTGGAACCGGCTCTCAAGCCCGGTCTGGCTGGAGCCTGGCATTACGAAGGGGATGCCCATCTGCGGCCAGACAAGTTGATGTCGGCATGGGGAGCACTGTTGAAGTCTCGGGGAGTTGTCATACACGAGAATTCGGAATTTCGAGGGTTTGAAACTTCAAATCGTCAGACGACGCACGTCGTTACCTCAACGGGCAAACTGTCCGCCGACCAGTGCGTGATTGCCACGGGAGCCTGGACGCCCATGCTGAATCGCCAACTGCGATGTAACATCGCGATCCAGCCTGGCAAGGGTTATTCAATGACGATGGCCAGGCCTTCAAATTGCCCGAAAACTCCGCTGATATTCGAGGAGCATCGCGTTGCCGTGACGCCGATGGATTCCGGATACCGCTTGGGCTCGATCATGGAGTTTGCGGGCTACGACACGACAATTTCTCCACGGAAAATGGAAATGTTGCGTGCGGGGGCCAGGCATTATCTGTTCGAACCAACCGCAGAACCGGTGTTGGAACAATGGTACGGCTGGCGTCCGATGACGCCCAACAGTCTGCCGATCATTGATCGTCCCCCCGCGTTTGATAACGTGCTGGTCGCTGCCGGCCACAACATGCTCGGACTCTCGATGGCTACAGGAACCGGTCGTCTCGTTGCAGACCTCTTGACCAACCAGCAACCACAGATCGACCCTCAGCCCTATGCTGCATTACGAAGTCTGTAGGAGACGTTGCTTCGCGGAGTAGCCCCGTTGATTGTAACTCAGAGAACGACGAAGGGGGGAATCCCATCGACTTCAGGCTGTGCGTTTCAACCATTTTTTGAAACGCAGAGAGCGCGGAGTACGCAGAGAAAAGGCAAATGATTGTCTTCTTCCGTCTTCTCTCTGCGACCTCAGCGTCCTCAGCGTTTCTACTTCTTCGCATTCTCAGTTGGTGCCATCGAAGACGCGAAAT
>CAZSTW010000068.1:10780-35230 GCA_964609845.1 uncultured Planctomycetaceae bacterium
AAGGCAAGTCGTGCCCTCGAACTTTGCGTTTCTACCAATTTTTTTGAAACGCAGAGAGCGCGGAGTACGCAGAGAAAATGCAAATGATTGTCTTCTTCCGTCTTCTCTCTGCGACCTCAGCGTTTCTACTTCTTCGCATTCTCAGTTGGTGCCATCGAAGACGCGAAATGCAGACTCAAGAACAACTCGGCAAGGCAAGTCGTGCCCTCGAACTTTGCGTTTCTACCAATTTTTTTGAAACGCAGAAAGTGCGGAGTACGCAGAGAAAAGGCAAATAATTGTCTTCTTCCGTCTTCTCTCTGCGACCTCAGCGTTTCTACTCTTACTCTGCCGAGCATTCTACTGTTGATGCTATTCAACTGGCCGATAATTGTTCACGATTCGATGCACACCATCCTTCAGTACGAGTTCATGAAAGTTGATCAGCAGGCCTACTTGAAGTTCTGTAAGTCGCAAGTGTGAAGCGACCTGGGCCTTGTCGACAGGATGTAGTTTTTCTTTCGCCTTGCATTCGACAATCACCGTTTTCGAAACCAGTAGATCGGCTCGGAAACCACATTCGAGTTTCACGTCTTCATAGACGACTGGTATCGGATGTTCTTCCACCACATCCAGTCCAAGCTTGCGGAGTTCGTAGGCCAGGCAGACACGATATGCCGACTCTAGCAACCCCGGACCAAGCACCCGGTGTACACGAATCGCAGCCCCAATAATGGCCGAGGTGAGTTCATTGATGACCATCGCCTTCTTCCCAAAGCTCTATCTTGTTGACTTCTCTAGAATGAGCTGGCAAGACAAATTGTACCCTGGAATTTCGCGGTTCTACCAAATTGTTTTTGAAACGCAGAAGTCGCAGAGTCAAGGCAAGTGTGATTTTGCTTCTCCCGCGATGTCATCGTTGCTCAGGGGCCTGCCCCCAACCAAGCACGAAGAACAAGGAACCAAGAACTCCTCAGTCCTCTGCGATCTCAGCGTCCTCTGCGTTTCTACTCTGTTGTATTCTCGGTCGGCACCAGTTCGGTCAACCCGTCGAGAATCGGGGCGATCGATTCGTTCAGGGTGGGCGGTCGCTGTAAGCCAGGTGAGTATCTAGCCATGGGTAAGTACTGTTACAACTCTAGCGCCCATTCATTGAAATAAGCACCGTGCAACTTTATCACCTGGTTGCTTTATCCCGAAGAACGCGAGCTCGAACACAAATCAGGCCTCCCTGCATTGATGCGGGCGCTCGACAGGATCAAAGCTCCGATGATCGTCGACATCTCACGTAAAAACGCAGTCGTCGGGTCCAGACGCAAATGGTCGCTTGCCGCGCAAAAGAACTCCTCAGCCCCTATTTTTTTGCGACGTCCAGGCACGTAAGCCAATCTTCGCTACGAAGGTAAAGACGACCGTGCGACAGAACCGGCGATGCCCACATTGGATATTTCAGTTTTTGAAATGAAGCCCGACACGATTCCTGCCAGCCCTGGCGATCCAGTTTTGCAATTGCCAGCGTTCCGCGTTCGCCCAGAATGAAGTACTTTCCGTCTGCCATGGTCATCGATCCTCGCCCGTAAAACGGCCAGGGGACCACCTTGCCAGTCTCTTTGTTGACGATCTGGCCGGTCGCAGGATCACGTGCCAGATTACGCAGCATTTCCTCGACGTCTCCGGCAACACCGTTTGTCTCCCAGAGTTTTTCTCCCGTTTCGACGTCAATGCACTGCAGCATTCCTTCGTTTTCATGGCGACCGCTGAATCCGTACAGGCAACCGTCGTGGTGGATGGGTGTCGACCAGTGAGTTGACATCCCTCGCTTATCGCGCCACAAAACATCGTAGCCAGTTCCGTCGGGTTGGACCTTCAGCATTGCCATGCCCGTTTCGTAGGCGGCAGACAGGAAGATCTTGTCATCGATGACGACTGGACGAGCGGCATTGACAGACTCGTGGGTTCGCGAGCGGAACCAGTATTTGAATCTTACTTTTCCAGTGGCAGGATCGAGCGAAACGAGTCCCTGACGAACCAGACACAGCAGGTGTCGCTGATTGTGTATTGTGACCGCAATCGGCGATGAATAGCTGACCAGCATTTCCTTGTCGGTCCATTCCAGCGGCGGGTTCCCTGGATCGTCGGTCTTCACGCCGTCCCACGTCTCTTTTCCGACACTTTCCCAAAATGTCTTTCCTGTCGTGGCATCAAAAGAAACAACACCCGAATTGGGTTGGCCGCCGACGAGCACAATCAACTGGTTGCCTTCGAGGATCGGAGTACATCCCGCACCGAAGAAATGGCCAGGGACCTGCCAGTCTTTTGCAGTGTCACGTTCCCAGATCAACTTGCCCGTTTCCAGATCGAGGCAGACCAGGCGCCCCTGAGCTCCAAACGTGTAGCAGCGAGATTCCGTCAAGAGAGGCGAGCAGCGCGGGCCGTTGTTGTATCCATACGGGTCCGAGAAGTCGGTGTCGTATTCGTACTTCCAGATCTCGGTTCCATCGCCGGGGCTCACGCATTCAATAATGTCGAGTTCCCGCTGGCGGTGATGAATCACCAGCTTTTCCCCTCGAATTGAAGGGGAGCTATAGCCTGTTCCGATCCGCTTGTCCCAAAGAACCTTGGGGCCTGCTTCGTCCCAGGAATCAATCAGGCCTGTCTCATCCGAGATCCCGGTTCCCTTGGGACCGAGAAATATTGGCCAGTCACCTGCGGAAATAGGCTGTTCTGATTTCGGCGGCGCTTCTTTGGAATCGATTCGGGCGATACCAGCGTCGTTCGAGTCCACAGCCTTGGCCGGCGTTACTTCAATCTGCTTTTCGGTCGTCTCCGTTGCCAGCTTGGAATCTTTTGGCTGGTCACACCCCAACGCAAAGCCGACAAAGACCAACAGCGCCAACGTCCGAATCATTTTGAACTCCTCGGTGCAGTTCGGCGCAGGTCTTCCCGCCGAAACGCCCGACCGAAGGTCTTTGGTACTCTTCACAGCGAACGAAGAAGCTGTTTACTTCCGGAAATCGCCAGGATTCCCGAACAGTCCACCGCCACCATCATTGCTCGTCCCACCTCGCAGCGGTTCTTTCCGCTTGCGTTCGTACTGCTCACCCTTGGACGGCGCCAAGTCCTCGTCTTTTGGCTTTTCTGGTTTCTGCTTGAGGGCTTTCAGCGAGAGACTGATGCGTTGGCGATCGGTCTGAACTTCCAGAACCTGCATCTCGATTTCCTGGCCAACATTGACGACATCAGTCACTTTGCGAACTCGCTGATGGTCGAGTTCGCTGATGTGAATCAGACCTTCGACACCCGTTTCGAGTTCGACAAAGGCACCGAAGTCCGAGACTCGCGTTACCTTGCCCGTGACGTTCTTACCGGTCGGATAACGATCTTCGACGCCAGCCCACGGGTTCGTGGCGAGTTGCCGCATTCCCAGTCCGATTTTCTGCTTGTCTCGATCCAGAGACAACACGACCACATCGACAGAGGCGCCTTCCTGAAGGACTTCCGAGGGGTGTTTCACACGAGTCCAGCTCATTTCACCGATATGCAGGAACCCATCGGCTCCTCCCAGATCGATAAAGGCACCATAATCTTTGATCGTTTTGACTGTTCCGGTGTACTGCTGTCCGACTTCAACCTGCTGCCAGAAATTGACTGCCAGTTCCTTGCGTTCTTCGATCAGGATGACGCGACGGCTGACGACCAGATTTCGCTTGGCGGGATTCACTTCAGTGATCTGAACAGTCAACTTCTTACCGACGTAGGTGTCGAGTGCCGGGGCAAAACCAAGATCAACCTGACTGGCAGGGAGGAAAGCTCGCAACGGGCCGATGTTGACTTCCAGGCCACCTTTGTTGGTCTTCGTGACCATGCAGTCAACAACTTGTCCGACAGTCAGTTCTTCCCAGTTCCCTTTCGCGCGTCGCGTGGCCTTGGGGAGGTTAACCAGGATTACGCTGTTTTCAGGGTCGTACTTTTCCACGACAACCAGAAACTCTTCACCGATCCGGGGCTGCTTCCCTTGCGGGAACTGCCGGGCTGGAAGAACACCAGGAGAACGGAAGCCAACTTCGCAGAAGACATCTTCGGCCGTGACGCTTTGGACTTTTGCCTTGAGCTTCGTTCCCGATTCAAGCTGATCTTCGGATTCCGGCAACTCGGAAACGGTCGTCTGATGCAGGTTCGGCGTTTGAGCTCCTGCTGGTGGAGCTGTTGGTGCCGTCATCTGGCCAGCCATCGCGGCTTCCAGTTCCTGTTCCAGGTCGGCGTCGATCGCCATTTTCCCGTATGGGATTTCGACGGGGGCCGCCGGTGGTGGCGGAGGTGCATCGATCGCGGGAGCCGCGGGTGCACTGCTGCCATCTGTGGAAACTGGTGCTGGTGCAGATGATTCGATGATGGAAGGGACAGCGACAGCCTGCCCCAGATCAACGGTCGGATTCAGTCGAGGACGACGCTCTCGCTTGGCGATCGCGTTCTTGACCTCTTCGATCCACGCACGGGCCGCATCGACCTGGTCGGTCAATCCCAGTGAAAGCGTGACAGTGGAACCATCGTCTCCGTGGAATGCCAGCTTGACTTCGGCACGGCCGTCCTCGGCCGTCACTGTTTCCAGCTCGATCACTTTTTCCGCCGGAAGCGTTGCGGGAATGGTTGCCCCGTTCCCCAATTCGCCACGCAGCGCCCACTGGCCCGATTCTCGATTCACTGCTGCGGCCGAGGGCAATTGATCGAGATCCAATACCAGTTCCTGTGACTCTGACCGAAATCCTGTGATCTGCATTCTTATTCTTCCAACGGGGGGTACCCAATCCGATTCGCGGAATCAACCGGAGGGGAGGCATCAGCGATGGGCTTCAGACTTAAGCGTCCGCGTGAAGCCAGAGATGAAACTATTGAAGTCGCCGACAAGCGACCGGATTCTGACACTACGATTCGATGAGGAGATAACCGACCAGAAACATGCTGGAGACCAGTGCAAAGATCGCTCTTCGTCTATTCCCTACACATTTCGTTCCAAAAACAACACTTGATCTATAAGAAGTTCGAAACCATTCGTCAATTCTCGGGAAACCCGCCAGAGCACTCGACCCCAAGATTCTTCAGTCCTTCATAATTCGGGATTCAGGCTGTTTTACGGGTTGACGGTCGATTTCTTGTTCAGCACCTGCGAACACTCGTGCTCATTCTGGATGAAGCGACCATGTCAAATACATGGAACCAATCCCCAGTCGTTTGCCGGGCCAGGGAAATGTCCGACCCTCAAGTGGTTCGTTCCCGATCCAAGTCAATCCGTTTGTGGACAGATTTTCAATAACCCATTGATCGAACTGATCCTGGTAGACCTTAACCTGATCGACGGCAACTTCGGGCTCAAACTGTGAGATGTCCAATCGCGGAATCGATGACTCAGACAGTCCTCGACCGATCACGAGTCCACGCGAATCTACTGGTATCGAGGAGACAGCTTGGCCATTGAAGACCACTTGCTTGCCCTGCTCCAACAGCAGGTAAATCGCGTCGGGTGGTCCGCTGTCACCTGCGCCGGTTGCGGGTTCAGGAAGAATCTCGAATCGTCCCAGATAGGTCAGCCACAGATTTCCTGATTCTAAGGAGCAAGGCGATTTGATGACAGCGTCAAAGCCCAGGATGATCGTATTAGCGGCTCGAACACCCGATTTGTGAAACGCCTCCTGAACCATCTGCAGATACGATCCGGCATACGAATGGTTCATCAGGAGGTTGGCGACATTACTTGTCGAACGCTTGAAACTCCCTTCGACCAGATCGTGATCGTAGTACGGCTGATTTTGATCAGCAGCAAACCGTGAGATTGGTCGATTGTCATCGTCATGGATGTGTTCGGCGAGGTAGGCATCGAAATCTCTCCGGGAAGGAAATCGCCCGATCCATACGTCGACAGTCTGAAATCCTGCGGTCATTACGCTTTCCATGTGAAGAAATGGACACGACGGTCATGCCCAGTAAGCTCGAATTGGCTATGAAATTCTCCGCGATCTCATGTTCGTTTCACGAAATCCTGCTGATGTGAACGAGGTTCGGTAGCACCACCCGCAGGAAGAAAGTACCGTAATCAGAGTCCAAATCAGGTTCAATGACTTGGGCGAATCAAAGCTAAATTCTCTGGGATCTGGAAAATGTCGCTTCGAGTCTTAATGCCGATTGGTGATGCCACTGAAGTCATGGATACTTTGTACCCATTCTTCCGTCTTCCGGAGGATGGGTTCGAGGTCGTTGTGGCCGGTCCAGAAGCGAGAAAATATCACGGGGTGATGCATGAGGTCCCACCCAACGACAGCATTCCGTGGGACATCACTCGCGAACAGCCCGCCTATCATATTCAGGCGAAGATCGCGTTTCGGGATATCAATCCCAACGACTATGTCGGGCTGTTTCTTTCGGGAGGCCGAGCACCCGAGTACATCCGGTACGACAAGCATCTGCTGGCTGTCACCAAACACTTTTTCGATGCCGGCAAGCCGATCTGCACCGTTTGCCATGGTGTCGAAATTGCCGCCGCCGCCGGCTGTCTGGCAGGGCGAACACTGACAACCGTTGCCAAGTGTGCTCTGGATATCACTCAATGGGGCGGCAGGTACGTTGATCAACCCGTCGTCATTGATGAAAACCTGATCAGCGGACGGACCTGGCATGACAACACGCCTATGATGCGTGAGTTTCTGAAGCTGCTGAAGCAGTACGTGGGATAGTATTCATGATGGATCGACGATTCGTGTACGTGATGGCAGCGGCGTTTGCGATCACTTCGTTGTGCGTCTGGCGTACAATGTCCAATCGTTCGCAAGATTATGCTGATCAGGTGGCCGCAGCTGTGGTGCAGCGTCCTGCACCCGGCTTCGATGCACTCGATTCCAATAACCATCTGGTCAGGCTTGGTGCCTTCCTGGGACGTCACACCATCATCGTCATTTTTTTCGACGGCGAAGCGGGCGCAGATCAGGACCCTGATCTGCTGAGATTGCGTGAACGATTTGACGAACTTCAGGCTCGTTCGATCAAAGTCGTGGCTGTCAGCAGTGCGATTCCGCAGAAGAATCGCGCTGCGATCACTCGAGCGGGTGAGTTTCCTTTCCCGCTGGTTTCTGACTTCGATCCGCTGTCGCCGGAGGGACTGCTGCGAATTCACCGCCACTGGGGGCGAATAGATCCTGAGACTGACAAGCCGCGGACGGGTGTATTTGTGGTTGACCGCAAGGGGCAACTGGCGTTCACCGTCGATGGACCTAGACCATCGACGAGTGTCGATGCGGCCATTGATAAGGCGATTTCCGGTACATAGACATCGGGAGGGCGACGGACTTCAAGTCCGTTGCTGGAGGGCGTCGTACATGTTCCGAGCGAACTCCTGAACGTTATGCAGGACGGCAAGTTTTGTGCTTGAGCAGGTACAGTCGTCACGATGATTCGACGCACTTTCCCACGACAGCCTCGGGGCTTTACGCTGCGCGTCGGCCACGTCGGCGATAATAGGTGGTGACGGTCGTTCCGCCGTTCGTGGTCGCCTTACCATCCACCGGTTCGACAATGTAGGAATTCGAAAGAATTCGGAAGAAAAGCAGAAGCAGGAATGCGCCTGCCGTTCCCGCAGCAAATCCCAGCGGGCTGATCGGGGTGACTCGAAAGCCGGTATCGAACAGGAGAAGAACACCGCATCCGATCAGACTTCCAGCGATTCCCATCAGAACAGTCCCGATGGCCCCACCTGGATCACGCCCGGGCATAATGGCTTTGGCCGAGAGTCCGACAAGAGTTCCAAAGCCGACCCACATCAGAAGTTCGTGTGCTGCATGATCTATAATTGCCATCAGATTGGGGTCAGCCATGACTCGCTCCATCGTTGTCCGTCACCACACTTCGGCAAACCCAGCCGGTAGGGGGATCGGGAAATTCCGTTTATTCCGACTATGATGGCAATCGGACACAAACGTGAAGCGAGTCGAGAATCCTTGATAGAGACGGCACATTTTAACACGCCAGCAAGTTCGGGGCGGGTCTCTCGACCTGTTCGAAGCGGCCGACCGCAGTTCTCCTCGTTGATTCACCTGCTTCGGGATCGACGACAGACTGCAAATCGTCTGGGACGTTACTGACGTGATTGGCAACGCCTGCTTTAAGCTGCCTTCAGCTCGGTCGTGCATTCTGCACTCGATTCGGTCGTCAAACCGGCGATGACGCTTTCCAGCGTTTTTTTCGCGTCAGTCCGGCTGGCGTGTATTACCTTCTCCAATCGACTGATGTCGGACTTGATCGATGTCAGTGAAATAGGCTCACGCAAAGCACAGAAGATCTTGGCATGGACCTTTTGTGCATACTTTTCGTTCCCATAGAAAAGTTCTTCGTACATCTTTTCCCCTGGGCGTAAGCCGGTGAAAACGATGTCGATATCATCCGGGTACCTCAATCCCGAGAGATTGATCATGTCACGTGCGAGATCAAGAATCTTGACCGGTTCGCCCATGTCCAGAATCAGAACCTGCCCGGATTCTCCAACGGCTCCCGCCTGCAGTACCAGTTGAACTGCTTCGGGAATCGTCATGAAAAATCGCGTCATGTCGGGATGCGTCACAGTCACTGGGCCACCCGCCAGGATTTGACGGCGGAACGTTGGAACGACACTTCCAGCTGAATTCAGAACATTCCCAAACCGGACAGTGATAAACTGGGTTCTCGACGTCGCCGCGACTGCCTGAAGATATTTTTCTGCCACCAGCTTTGTTGATCCCATCACGCTGGTCGGACGCACCGCCTTATCTGTGGAAATCAATACAAATCGTTCCACACCGAACCGGTCGGCCAGGTCCACAACACTTTTTGTTCCGAGCACGTTATTTCGGATGGCAATCTGTGGATTTTCTTCCATCAGCGGAACGTGTTTGTAGGCTGCGGCATGAAAAACCAGATCCGGCTGATGTTCACTGAACACACGCGACAACGTCGCTTGGTCGTTCACATCGGCAATTGCATAAACAAGTTCCACATCTTCGACGGGTTTGGCAGTAAACTCTTGTTCGATCTGGAACACACCAAATTCAGACTGATCGACCAGGATAAGTTTGTTCGGATTGAAATCGAGAATCTGTCGACACAGTTCTGATCCAATGCTTCCGGCCGCACCGGAGACCAGCACAACCTTATCCGTAATGTACTTGGCGATTTCATCCATATCCAACTGAGTTGGCTCACGCCTGAGCAGGTCGGAAATGGTCACATCGCGAATGGAAAGCTTGACGCGACCATCGACGATCTCATTGATGGCCGGAATGACGTGGGCTTTCACACCCGCTTCATGACACGATTGAATCAGGTCGCGAACGGCGCGTCCGGAAACGCAACTGGGGATGAAAAGATGATTTGCGTGATACCGCGCAGCGATCCAGGGCAGATTATCTCGCAGATGCACGACAGGAACACCACCAATCAACGTCTTTTCCGCAGATTTCACGGGATCAAGAAACGAGACAATGTCGTGCTCGGACGCAGATGCCCTTAAAGCCCTGAGAATTGAGACGGCAGCCGCATCTGCGCCATAAACCATGGTTCGCTTTCGACCTGTTGGCTGTGACTGACGGGCAAACTGTTCTCGCACATACCGGACCGTCGCACGCAGCAGGATGATTCCAAGTAGTGTCAGCAGCCAATCGATCAGAAGAACAGACCTTGGCGGGGACTGCGGCGAGAAGCCGGTCAGAAAGAATGCGAATGTCAGCGTGGAAGCAATCGTACGCAGTCCGATGATGTAGGCCAGATCCGACATCGTCGTGTACCGGTGGTAGCGTCGCCATTCGCTACCACAAAGAAAAACCGCCGTCTTGATGATCAGGAAATAGGGCATCACCGTCCAGAGGGTGTCCATGACATCTGGGTTGAGACGCAGGTCAAAGCGCAGCAGGAATGCCGCCACCAGCGAGGCAATGTACAAGCCTGTGTAAACCGGCAAGGCAGCGATCAGCCGGTATCGCATAAGAAAATCTCTCCAACAACGGTCAGAAATGACTGGGAACGGTCTGTATCTCAGCAAGGCAAACGTGTCCAGACGAAATTCCTCGAACTTCGGCAGTAACTGCTGATCGAATCTGGCTCGCGTTGCGACGACAGCCCTGAATTCATTCCCGGCCCATTCAGAAATCCTTCAGTTTGCAGTGAAAGCACGCGAATCCGGCAGGATCACAAATTCCGCATCGTCTCTGGCAAATTGAAGATGAAACGTGGCTCTGCACAGAGCGAACCGGCAGTCCTTGCCGACATCGACACACTTGATTCCTGGCACGAACTCAACATGGATTCGAAATTGGCTCTCCCGGACTCGATTTTGGCAGATTCTGCCGGAGCAACGAGTTGCGTCGGAATGTCGACTTCATTCGTCTGGACATCACTTTTTTTTTCCGATATCAACCCGCCGCTCAATCTCCCCCAAAACAATTCAACGCTCACACCACCACCAATACGGCGGCTCAGCAGCCGTCTTTGCGGAGACACGGATGTCTACGGACAGCGCCATTCACCCTCGCACGCCCACAACCGCCTCAACCGGGCTGGTTCTGCCTGTGCTGATGGTGTTGTCTTTGCTCGTGGTTGTCGTGCCTGTCCCGCCTGCAATCCTGGATTTGCTGCTGGCCGCGAATCTGACGTCCGCACTGATCCTGTTGCTGGCGACACTTTTCGTCGCCCGTCCGGTGGATTTCAGCGCGTTTCCGTCCTTGTTATTACTGACAACACTTTCGCGACTGGTTTTGAATATTGCTTCAACGCGGCTCGTCCTGACGCGAGCTGCTTCGCATGGAACGTCGGCCGCTGGGGAAGTGATCCATACGTTTGCCAGATTCGTTGCACAGGATCAGGTGGCCGTCGGACTGATCCTGTTCGCAATTCTTGTTGTCGTCCAGTTTGTCGTAGTCACGAAGGGAGCCACCCGGCTCAGTGAAGTTGCTGCACGATTTGCCCTGGATGGAATGCCTGGCCGACAGATGGCCGTCGATTCCGATCTGAATTCGGGGCTCATTACAGCAGAAGAAGCCCGCCATCGACGTGCCGAGATTACTGCTCAAGCCGACTTCTACGCGGCCATGGATGGGGCTGGAAAGTTTGTCCGCGGCGATGCTCTGGCAGGGATTTTAATCACTCTGGTAAATCTGATCGGTGGAATTCTTGTCGGCGTGATTCAGTACCGGATGGCTCCGCAACGTGCCGTGGAAGTCTTCGCACTATTAACAATTGGCGACGGACTGGTCACTCAGATTCCCAGCTTCCTGATTGGTCTTTCGGCAGCGTTGCTTGCCACGCGATCTTCGTCCGCATCCAACTTGTCGCGTGATATCATCGGCCAGACATTTCAAGAACCAGCGGCTCTGTATCTGGGATCTGCTGCGACGATTGCACTCGCTTTCACAGGATTGCCAATGATCCCGATGCTGGTGCTGGGGGCCGGGTGTGCGATTGCAGGAGAAAATCTGCGTCGTCAACGAATCCGCGTCGAACAAGAACGAACTCGAGCCGCCGCCGCCAGAAGTGCTGCATCCAGCACACCTGCTGCAAAGCCTGTGACACGTCCAGAAGATCAGCTGGCAATTGAACCGGTGGAACTGGAACTCGGCTTCCGACTGATCCGACTCGCCAATACAGAGGCAGGCGGCGATCTGATGGAACGCATCACTCAACTTCGGAAGCGAATTGCACAGGAGCTCGGCATCCTGCTGCCGAAGGTCAAAATTCGAGACAGCCTGAGATTGCTCGACCGTGGGTACCAGATCAAGCTCCGCGGAGTTGTCGTGGCTAAAGGTGAAGCTCGCGTCGATGGATTGCTGGCAATCGACACAGGCAGAACTCATGGCGAGATTTCTGGCACGGCAAGTCAAGATCCCGTTTCAGGACGTCCCGCCAGATGGATTGAGTCGTCACTGGCTGAACAGGCTCGTGAACTTGGATTCAAAATCGCGGAGCCAGCTCAAGTCCTGATCGGCCACCTGGAAGATGTCGTTCGAACTCATGCCGACGAACTGCTGACACGTGAACACGTCCATCAGTTGATCGACAATCTGCGACAGACCTCACCACGGGTGATTGACGAACTGATTCCCGAACTACTCAAGCCATCGCACGTCCATCAGGTTCTTGGAAACCTGCTGCGGGAGCAGGTTCCGGTCCGGGATCTGGAAACGATTCTGGAGACACTTGGCGATTACGCCGAGCGAACGAAGGATGTCACGATCCTGACGGAATACGCACGACATTCCCTGAGTCGAGTGATCTGCCAGCCATTGCGGGATTCACGCGGTACCATTCACTGCATTACGCTGGATCCTGCACTGGAAGACGTGCTGACGAACAGTTTCGAATTCTCGGAACGAGGACTGATCGTCAAACTGACTCCGCAGATCACCGACGGAGTCTGCCACGAATTGACCCGGCAGGTACAGAAATTGAGCCGGGAAGGCCTGCCAATGGTCGTCGTCTGTGGACCACGCGTCCGCCAGATCCTGAAACACATTTCGTCGACACCGCTCCCCAGACTCAATGTCTTGAGCCTGAACGAAATCCCACGCGATACGACCATCAAGTCGGTTGGTCAAGTCCCATTGAATGCCATCAAGCTTCCGGTTTCAACGGAAGGTTTACGTCGTCCATCAACCCATCGATCCACTGATTTTATTGCTACAGCCATTTCGTAAGTCGCCAACTGAATCAACGACTTTCTCGGTCTTGCGAGGAAAACATGAGTCACCCAGTTCGAACATTCCGAGCAGCAACTGCTGACGACGCATTGGCACAAATGCGGCGCGAGATGGGCGTTGATGCTGTCGTCGTAGAAGTGAAGCAGGTTGCAGCGGGTGGGTTGTTCGGCTGGCTTTCCTCACGTCAAACGTTCGAAGTGACCGCCAGTCGGCCCACGAATCCACAACGTTCCGTAAAGTCGACGAGCCAGATTCGGAGTTCCGGTCCGACAACACAGGGCACCATTGCTTCCGCCGCTGCAAAGGTCTCGACTTCCGCAGAAATTAATCAGCCGACAAAACAGCAGAATGAAGCTGCACTGAAACAGACGACGCCTGCCCGCTCGAAATCGGACGGGCTGGCTCCTCCACCGCCGTTATTGTCGGAACCGTCGTTCCAGTCTCCAAACACGTCTCGCCTGGAAACACCCCGACAACTGATCGCGGACATAGTCCGAAACCTGCCAACCGCTGAGTCAGGATCAATTGCTTACCGCGTGACAGAATCTGTCGATCGACCACGTCGAAGTTCAGCGAATAACTCGGTACTCGATTCAAAATCGCCAGAGTCTACGCTGACAATTGAACAACGTCTCGATGCCCTGGCACAGATGATCGCGGACCTCGGCCTGCGTTCTCCCTCCCACGCACATGGCGACATTCCACAGCATCTCTTTCCGCACTACCTGACGCTGATCGAGTCGGACGTTGACGAAGCAATCGCTCGAGAATTGATTCAACAACTCAAGCGGCACGCTCCTGCAGTGAAGTCCACAGAAGATGATCAAGACTCTTCGACAACAGCATTACTGACCGCACTTCTTGAACAGCGAATTCCCTGTGATCGAGGGATCGTTCCCACAGCCGGTCAGCGTCAGATCGTCATGGTGGTGGGCCCCACGGGGGTTGGTAAAACGACCACTCTCGCCAAGCTGGCGGGGCGGTTCGGCGTGGAACAGGGGTGTCGAATCGGGCTGATTACTGTCGACACCTACCGTGTGGCTGCCGTAGAACAACTGAAGACATATGCCGAAATCATCGATTTACCGATGCGAATTGTCGGAGATCCCGGAGAAATGCAGGAGGCTCTGGATTCGTTTGCAAATTATGATCTGGTCTTAATTGATACAGCAGGCCGCAGCCCCCACGACGACCGGAAACTGGCGGAATTGAAACAACTGGTTGATGCCGCGTGTCCCGATCATATTTATCTGGTTCTCAGCCTGGCCTCAGGTGCCAACGCCTTGCGGGCTGCTGCAGAACGATTTGCGGCGATTCAACCGACTTCGCTCGTCTTTACAAAGCTGGACGAAGCGACCGGTTGCGGTGGACTCCTGTCCGCTTCACGCGACATCGGACTTCCCGTTTCTTACTTCACCACGGGGCAGGAAGTTCCGCGAGATATTGAACCAGCCAACCCCTGCCGCGCAGCTCGCTTGATCGTCGGCACGGACTCCCTTGAGAGATCAGTTTTGTAATCCCACCTCTGGATCACCTGACCACAGGCCTCCAATTCATTTCGATCATTCAACGTCATTTCACAGCAAACACATAATGCCTTTGTCGACCACACCATCTGAACCGACTGTCCGCAACGATCAGGCGCGCGAACTTCGTGCAATGATCGCCCGTCGGGCTGCGTTGTCGCCAGTAGCGGCGCGGTCCACGCGGCGTTGCAAGACAGTTGTGATTGCCGGAAGCAAGGGTGGTTGTGGCAAAAGCGTCGTGGCACTGAATCTCGCCATGTCACTCGGACTCGCGCAGACATCCGTTGGATTGCTGGATGCCAGCCCCGGCACTGGAAGTCTAAGTCTGCTGTGTGGACAGAATGGTTACTGGAACCTGGATCACGTTGCTGCTGGCATCCGCACGCTTGAGGAAGTCACACTGTCGGTGAGTCCAAGCGTGACGATTCTGCCCGGTGCAGATCGATTGAGTCACTTTTCCGTTTCAGCAGGAACCTGGAAATCGCTCATTGAATTCGAGAACCGACATGACTGGCTGCTGATCGACACCGGTTCTGACCTGAACCAGGCGACCGGCTTTGCGACGACTGCTGACGCAACATTGATTGTCACGACACCCGAACCGACTTCGGTTGCGGAAGCTTATGGTGCGGTCAAGCGTCTTTGCAGTCGTGGAGTCACCGCGATTTCTGTACTGGTAAACCAGGCGGATTCAGAAGTCCAGGGGCTGCAGATCATGGATCGTCTGCGTCATGCCGCGAAGGCTTTCTTAACGAGTGATATCGGACTGGCCGGGATCGTTCCATTTGATTCCGAGGTCAGCCAATCGGTATTTCGACGTACACCACTGATCACCCGTGGCGCGGCTGATGTTGAGCAGTCACCGGCCCGGCAGGCAATGGATGCACTGGCAAGACGTCTGATGCGTGTCGTCACGGCGGATCGTGAAATGACATGTATGGAATCATTGCGAAATGCCATGAACGGGGAGATTGAACTCACGCGACATGAGGAGAACTCTGGTTTCGCGGGGACAATTTCCAAAATCGGTCCGGTTGGAATATCCAGGAGAAATAAGGTGAATTGATTCAACTTTACGGCCGGGCCCGGCCGATACTGATGGAGCGGAACTGTTGCCGTTACGGGGGACTTTTGCCCAGTGACGACAGACGGGCCGCTCGACAGGATGGAACGGGCGATGGCACGACGATTTGCTTTGAGTTGGGCCTTAATCAGTTTTGTTTTGACGATTGTCCGAGGACTGTATTTGTCGGTAGGCTTTGATGCCACAATGCGAGCCGCACTTCTGTCGTTGATCGTCGTGTACGGTCTGGGACTGATGTGCGGAAAGGTTTGGCAAGAAGCCTTTGAATGACCGGAACGCAAGTTCCAACGAGCCGCCGGCAGCGGTAATCATCTGACGGCAACGACGTCATCGTCGCGACGGGAGCGATCCCGGCTGGCGATACAATGACAACCATGGAGGGTTGGATGGTCACGAAGGTTTCCGAAGAAGATATCGCCCAGATCTGGGCTGATTTCAAATGCGATCAAACGAACCAGTCGTTGCGCAACAAACTAATAGAACGATTTTTGCCACTGGTTCGCTACAACGCGGAACGGGTCTGGGCGAAGCTTCCGGATGGAGTCGATCTGAACGACTTGATCTCGGCGGGCGTCTTCGGACTGATCGACGCGATTGAAGCCTTCGACCTGGATCGTGGTGTCAAGTTTGAAACCTATTGCGTCCCGCGTATTCGCGGCGCAATGCTGGACGAACTGCGCACGATGGACTGGGTTCCACGACTTGTTCGCAGCAAAGCAAGCAAGCTCGAGGCTGCCCGCAAGGAATCGGAAGCGGAATTGGGACGACCTCCCACGGACCTGGAAGTCGCTCGCAAGATGCAGATTCCTGTCGAGGAATACGAGAAGCTGAAGTCAGAAGCGAGTGCGGTGAATCTCGTCAGCTTGAACAAGAAGTGGTACGAGACCGACAGCTACAAGGATGTCCGGGAAATCGACATCATCGAAGATACCAAGGGCGAAGATCCCACGCGCGGCATTCAAAAACGCGACGTGATGAAACTCGTGACCAAGGGACTGAACCGCAACGAACGCCTCATCATCATCCTCTACTACTACGAGGAACTGACGATGAAGGAAATTGGCACGACGCTGGGATTGTCCGAGTCACGAGTCAGCCAGATGCACTCCAGCATCGTGAATCGCCTGAAGGAACAACTCGGTCGCCGTCGTCCAGAGTTCTCTCAACAGTAGCAACAATCGACAGTTGAGTAACACGACGAACTTTCGGCCCGGGAGGAACCCCGGTTCCGAATACAATCGAACTTAAGAAGAGGCCGGATTTCGCAAAGCGAAATCCGGCCTCTGTTCATTTCGTCACGAGGTTAAGACTGATCTGCAAGATGTGAAACGGAATCTTATTCAGTAGCACCATCCGCAGGATTCAAGCCAGAAAATCGGTAGACTCGGGTTCAATTCACGACGCCTGCGTCTTGCGAACAATCGCGACGACGATACCGATGATCAGCGCGACGCCTCCGAACGCACCGCCAACGGCGGCTGCAGGAGATGAAGAGACCACTTTCCCGTTTTCATCGAGGACCTTATCCCACACCACACCACAATGCGTACAACGATGGCCTGCCTGGAGTGTCCCTGTGACCTTGTTGATCTGCTTGCACTTGCCGCAAACATACATATTTTGTGTCGTCATGCTCGGTGACATGTTCATGTTCGGCATCGCGGGGGACTGCATCTGGGGTGTCGTCGGCATAGGCGTTGATGGTGACGGTGATGGCGAAGACGGCATCGTGTTGTGCGCCATTCCCGGCATCGCCGAATGAGACGCTGTGGGGTATGTCGGCATCGGTGATGTTGGCATCGGTGATGTCGTCGGGTAGGTACTCGAAGGAGTCTGCGCGTGGGTCGTCGTCGGCATCGGTGAACCGGGGAATGCCGAATTTGTTTGTGGATATGACGGTGGCTGGGCATGAGCCGTCGGGGTTGTGTTCGGGAAGGTACTTATCGCGGGATTCGTACCGGGGGGGATCTGATTGTGAACGCCGGGCACTGTCGCTGCACCAGGTGCCGTCGGCATCGGGAATCCAGGCCCGGTTCCCGGCACATTGGGATTCTGATTCGTCGTTCTTGCAGGCTGCAGCTTGTTGAGTCGCTGGATCACTTCTGCCGGGTTGCTTTTTGTCGGTGAATAAAAAAACGATCCATCCAGACTGCTGGCACTGATAAACGTGTTGTTGGCAAATTCCATTGTCTTCCCTTGGGCGGACATCACTCGGATGCCGTTCAGATCAATGCCAAGCAGCATCATCTGGACAATCGCCTTGTTCGACTTCCGAATATTGACCGGAACGGGCTGATTGAACGTGTACGAATCGGCCGGTGCTTCAGGCTGACCTTGGGCGCCAACATCTGCTACGGTGATGAAACAGACAATTGCAGCAACGAGCAGACGAGAAAACGGGTGGTGGATTGCCAGGCGTGCCATGACACTTCCCTTGGGGACAGGTACCGGGGAGCGGAAATTCAGACAGAATAGCATTGGCGAGATTTTATTTGCCGTCAAGGATTAAAGCTGTCAGCGATCAGCTTTCAGCAGTCAGAAAAGTCAAAGGGGCTGTTAAGTCTACTTGGTCGCTGTCAGCTGATTGCTGACAGCTACAAAAGCAAACGAGCCAGGACATCTGCCCTGGCTCGTTTGCTTTTGTCATCAGCATCGACTGTTATTGTTCGATCTGCTGGAGTGCGTTCAGGATGACTGAGTGCAACTCCTGGTTCGTGGACGAATCAGCCAGGGTTCGCAGTGGCGAACTGGCACTCTTGGCAAATGGGCCGATTTCGCCCAGAGCATAGACCGCACCGACTTTCACCTTCATCACGGGATCTCGAGTGGCAGCCAGCAATGCGTCGACTGTTTCCTGTGATTCAGGAGCCAGTTCGGCCAGCGAGTACGTCGCCAGCCAGCGGATGTTCTCGTCTTTATCGGTCAAACCATTCAGCAGGGTCTCCAGAGCCTGATATGACCATCGGTCATAGCGGATCAGGACTTCCGCAGCATGCAGTCGAACATATCCATCCTGGTCTTTCAGGCTTTCTGCCAGAGTCGCCAGAGCATCGCCTGCCTGGGGACCCATTTCGGCCAGGACTGCGGCTGCAAACGACCTTAAGCCAGGGTCTGTCGACTTCAGGCCATCGACAACAGTCTGAACGGCTTCAGGAGGTGACGCTTGCATTCGAGCCAGGGCCAACGCCGCGTGCGTTCGAACAAAACCATCTTTGTGTTTGAGAAGGCGGACCATGGCAGGAGCTGCCGCTGCTGCGTCTGGTCCAATCCGGCCGATGCGGTGCACCCCACGCTTCAGGCCTTCGACATCCTTCTCGTCCAGGCTGCCAATCAGTTCGCGCAGCTCACCCTGCGCGTTCGGGCACAGCCCGGCCAGGTTGACGGAAGCAGGACTCACTTCCGTCTTCACGGCTTTCGCTATCTTCGATTGTACGCCGTCACGGATTGCGGATGCATCGTGACTGAATTCCGACTTCGCCTCGTCAGCAATCGCCTTGGCCGAATCACGTGTCTTGGAGATTTCCTGACTGGCTTTCGCAATCTCCTGACGTACCGTGGATTCGCCTTCAGCGGCCCATTCAGGAAGATCAGCAAGGTTGTCTTCGACCTTGTGAGCGACTTCTTGAACTCGCGTCGACTCTTCTGCGAACGTCTTTTTCGCTTTGGCTTTCGTTTCGCCAATCAATGCGCCAGCGTCGTCTTTTGCCTTTCGGGCAGTATTGCCTGCGTCAACCAGTGACTGCATTTCTTCCGACAGGAATGGGTCATCAGCATCGACGGCTTTTTTGGCCGGTTTCGTCGATGGTTTGACAGACGGCTTGGTTGATGTTTTGGCGTCAGCCACTTCCCGATTGGAGTCGTCACGCGATTCAACTTTGGGTTTGGACGACTTTTTCGCAAGCTGAGAATCGCTCGCCTTTTCTCGTAGGGAATCGCTTTTCTTCGAAGAACTGTCGCTCTTCTTCTTGCGAGTCTTGCCGTCGACATCAACGAGTTTCTGGTCCTCGCTTTGTCGCCCGGTAATCCGGCTCAAATAAGCCGACCCCTTGGCACACCCACTCAATTCCAGAGCGAGAGAAGCCACCAACATCCATACACACCGCTGATACCACTTCTTCATTGCAGAACCTCATAAGCGATCACACTGCATGAGCGCGATGCAAGAGTCTGAGCCTTAACCGGCACAACTGAGCCTCTCCAACGGGTTGTGGGAGTGGAATTGATTGAGTCGGTTGTTTGTTCCCTACAGAATCTATCGGTTGTGCCGCGCCGAAGAATTCAGCCTCGAAGTCCGAAAAACGCGAATAGTTGAGTCGAAACGAGAAGTGGAAAAGGTTTGACCGCGTAACAGTTTAGGTAATCGTCAAAGTTTACCAAAACGGATCTGGAGAGTGCGGACTGGAAGCTGTCGAAACGTTGAGAATCCAACCGGGCGACTGAGCTTTCGAGTGCTGCAAATCGGTGGTCGGCTGGCTGCTGACCAGCATGCCAGTGGCGCGCAGGATGACGCCAAAATGCGTGGAAGGCTCGTCGTAACTTCTGTTCAAAACTGGCATTTCCGATTGACCAGATGCACTTCGATTTGACTTCCACTCCCTGATTCTTACAGAATGGGAGGCGATCCGACGAATCCACGTCGAAGTCGACGACAACACAGGAACTCATCATGAATCGTTTGCGACCGACTGCGTTGGCGGGGCTGGTGCTTTGTCTGCTAAGTGTGACGACAAACGCTGAAGCACAATTCTATGGTGGTGGGTTCGGGTATGGCAGCCACGGATACCGTGGCGGATCGATGGGATCATTCGCCCCGCCGCACTCAATTGGTGGATATTATCCCGTACCGTACAGCACCATTTTTCCGGGGTACGTTGGAGGCCAGCTTCCCAATATCTACGGATACAATGCTGGCTACAACGCCGGGTATTACGGGATTGGTGCACCAGCGTATGGAGCAACTTACGGCATTGGTGCACCTGTCATCGTAGCTCCGAATCCGGTTTACGGGACAACAACCACCATTATCCGCGGGGGACCAACCGGCGGCGTCGTCCAGTATTCCAACAACGGAAACGGGTACACCTATGTGGCAGACAGTACCTATCCAACGGTGATCCAGCAGCAGCCGACGCTGGGGTTGTCGCGAACCTACATCCCATCCAGCCCACCCCCCGTTGTTCGAACTGTGGGTGGCGACATCAAGCTGATCTGCCCCAAGAATCTGGCGGGGGGCTTGTCCTACTCGCTGAACGGCAACATCTACTCAATTCAGCCAGGCTACTCCCAGACGTTTAAGGAAGATCGGACATGGGTGCTTGAGTTCCTGCGTGGGGGAGAAGGTTCCGAGAGTGTTCGATACACGCTGAAGGCGGGAACATACACCTTTGCTGTGGGACAAAGCGGGTGGGAACTTCATCAACCGGGGGCTGCACCGGCCAATGCACCGGCAACCAATTTGCCAGCGGCTCCACTTCCTGATCCTGGAGCACCTGCTGGTCCCTCGACGATCCCGTCACTCCCTCCCTCACCCTTGCCCCCACCGTGAGGCTTTCAAGATGGCGAATCCCATTGATGCCGATCAACTCAGACGCTGGCGCCTGATTCTGGGGAAAGACTCGCAAGAGTCCCTGTCGCAATACTCGGATTGCGGTTGTGGACTTTCTGGCGACGATCAATTGATGGATGAAGCCCTCGCGGCAATCTATGATGAGACCGGAGACGCATCAGGCGGCCAGCGACAGGCGGGTCTGGGTGGCTCCGCACCACGACTCGCGAAGTGGCTGGGAGACATTCGAACTTACTTCAAAGAGGATGTCGTCACCGTTATCCAGCAGGACGCGATCGAACGTCGCGGCATGAAGCAACTCCTGTTTGAACCAGAGATGCTGAAAAACGTTCAGCCGAATGTTCAACTCGTCGGGACCCTGATGTCCCTGAAGGGACAGATCCCCGAGCGCACCAAAGAGACGGCCCGGATGGTCGTGCGAGCGGTTGTCGACGAAATCAAGCTGAAGCTTGAGCAGAAAATCCGACAGGCTGTCCTGGGCGCATTAAATCGCAACGAACATTCGCCGATCCCCAATGCCAGTTGCATCGACTGGAAATGGACGATCGGTCGGAATCTGAAGAATTACAATCGTGACTTGAATACGATCATTCCCGAGCGTGTCTATTTCTATTCCCGGGCCCAGCGGTCAAACAACTGGACAGTCATCGTCGACATGGACCAGAGTGGTTCGATGGCTGATTCCGTCGTTTACGGGGCGGTGACTGGCTCCATCTTCGCCAGCCTGCCGGCACTGGAAACGCATGTGATCGCCTTCGATACCGAAGTCGTAAACCTGACAGAACAATGCGGCGAAGATCCCGTCGACATGTTGTTTGGCGTTCAGTTGGGAGGCGGGACCGACATCAACAAGTCGGTCGGGTACTGCGAACAATTCATCAAGGAACCTCGCCGAACCCTTTTTATCCTGATCACCGACCTGTTCGAAGGTGGCAATGAAGCACAACTGGTACGCCGTCTGGGTGAGATGGCTGCCGCAGGTGTTCGCACACTCTGTCTATTGGCACTCTCTGACAGCGGTGTCCCGTGTTACGATGAAGGTCTGGCACGCAAACTGGCAGCCCTCGGAATCCCCTGTTTCGGCTGCACTCCGCAGAAACTTCCAGAACTGCTCGAAGGAGCTCTGCGCGGTGCAGACTTGAAGGTGCTGGCTGATCGGGTTGCCCACAAACCCAAGCCGTCGTGAATTCCTGCGTCGACAGTCAGGAATTCGCTGGTTACCAATTACAACACCATGACGGCCGTTGAAAGTAGCACTCGCACGATCAGGATGTCCGCAGCTGTGCTTGCAGAAACTGTATGGATTCTCTCAGAACTTCGGGGGCGATGTGGCTGTGGCGGCTCAGTTCGACGTTTAACCCTCCCTGGTAATTGATGTCGCGAAGTGCGTTGAGGACCGGTGGAAAAGTAATCGTCCCCTCACCAAACCTTAGATGATCGTGAATCCCGCGTTTCATATCTTCGATGTGAATCGTCAGAATGCGATTTCGCCATTCGATCAGATAGTCGGCAATCGGCCTTGGCTCGAGACAATGGACGTGCCCGATGTCGACACACAATCCAAGCTGTGAGTTTAATCCTTCTGCTGGTTCAACGCGGGACAGCAATTCGCGAAAGTCGTCAAACGTTTCGATCAGCATGCCTGGCTCCGGCTCGAAGGCCAGGGGAACTCGACGCTCGTGAGCGTAACGCAACACTTCACGGATGCCACTCGAAAGACGGTCCATAGCTTCGTCGCGAGACGCGCCGTCACGGACAACTCCAGCCCAGAACGAAACCGCTTGCGAACCAAGCGATGCGGCGATGTCGACACAGCGTTTTAGAAAGTCGACCCGGATCGCGCGCTTCTCTGGCATTGCACTGACGAGTGTGGGTTCGTGCTTTTGACGAGGGTCCAGCAGAAATCGGGCTCCTGTTTCAATACAGGAAATCATCTCGTAGCGAGCCAGCAAGCCTCGCATTTGATCGAGTTCTGAGGACAGATCATCATTGAAGGGGTTCAGGCAATGATGGTCAATCGTGATTGCCACCGACCGGTATCCAGCCTCGTGCATCAATTCCAGAGCCTGATCCCACCGATGCCCCGTCAAACCGTTGGTGTTGTAGCCGAGTTTCATCCTATCGGACACCTGCAGGTGGCCAGGGCTGTTCGCGTCCAACACAAAGGATGAATTGCCCCTGGCGCACGCGAGCGGCCCAGGCCTGTCCAACCACAATCCCGTCGACACCGGCGCAGACCGGCCAGGCAGGTTCATCAATCCGGGCGAAGTCATGCAACCGGCCGACGATGTCTCCCTTTTTCACGCGGGCACCACAGGGAAGAATCTCTTCATAGTGGCCTGCAAATGGGGCGGGGACGTAACATTCAAAGTCTACAATCGCCGCACATTTTTGGGTTCCATCGGCGTGATGAGCGATCGGCTCGATTTTTCCATTCAATTGACGATGCTGAATCGCTGCTGCCAGGACTCCTTGTCGACCATAGGTCACTCCTTTTCGCAGGACAGCTTCACCCCAACCGAGTTCCGTTCCAACCGTGATTTTACCAAGACGTTCGGCTTCGCTGGTCAGCAATCCTGGCGTGTTGTTCTGGTAGACCATGATCAGCGGCACACCGAACCACCTTGCCGTTTCTGCAATCAGGCGGCTCTGCTGGGGATCTTCAATGGGATGGAAGCTGGAACAGATATCAAAGCGAATCTGATTGCCGCCCGAATGCAGATCGATGACGACATGGACCTGCGGCCAGATATGATCACGAACGAACGCGGCAATTCGATGCGAGATTCCTGACAGCGTCGGTTGCTTACCCGCGCCATCGATAAATGCCCGGTTCAGGTTGACGCGATCTGCTTCGACGCTGTCACGAGTTCCCGTCCGGAACGCTTCGACATTCAGAACAGGAATGATGATGATCCGGCCAGTGACTTGAGCGAGGTCGATCTCACCGAGCAGTTGCTTCAGAGCGACTGGACCTTCGTATTCGTTACCATGTGTTGATCCGAATGCGACGAGTCCTTTTCCCGGCTCTGCATTTGGTCCGACCCAGACCGTGACGGGAATCAATTGAGCCCCCCACATCGTGTCGTGTTCCAGTGCAACCCAGTAATCGCGGCGACCGGGCGATTCCAGATCCAGGCCTGAAGGCTTCACAACAAGACGCTGCATGGGGTTCTCCTGAAATTTGGCAAGGCAAAACATTTCGTGGAGAATCATCGCCGATCGGAAACTTAACTGGCAACCCTGACAGCCGCGGAAACTTCGGTTGATCGAATTGCCGAAAAGATTTCCATGTGAAATGGCGGGCTTCAAGCTGGCTGGCCACCATCACCGTGGAACGACAAACTCCCTGCTGTTCAGCAGAAACGTTAATACGTCCCGGGTTGCTTTGGTACGTTCGGGTGATTTCTTCAGATATGGAACAAATTGACCTGCTTCGGCTGGCGATGGAAATCGTGACAGAACAAGCAGGCAGGCCAGATCGACGAATTGCTCGTTCGTTTTTGCGGACTGATCCACTGCCTCGGCGAATTCGGCGGCAACTTTCTGGAACTCGTCAGCGGTCAACAAAACAGGAATTTCGCCAGCAGC
>CAZSTW010000069.1:0-12122 GCA_964609845.1 uncultured Planctomycetaceae bacterium
GAAGACCGGGCCTTCCTTCGCAAAGCCTCAGTCCAGTCCCGGCCACCCGACCGCTTTCGCACTGGCTGGGGATCTGTGTTTCGAACTGGATGTTTGTGAGTTCATGTCATAGGTCTCACGCAAAGATGCGAAGACGCCAAGGGGGGGAGAGTTGGAGAGAGGTCATGTCCAGGGGGGTGGCCGGGACTGGAGCGTCTTCGCGAAGTCCCGGAATGTGCGTTCCACGCGACGACCGGGCCTTCCTTCGCCAAGCCTCAGTCCAGTCCCGGCCACCCGACGATTTTTACCACGGGCTGCCAGGAATACGTAAAGACTGTGCGTCTTTGCTTCTTGAGCGAAGCGGGCGTGAGGTACCTGGGGTGCCATTGAACGACGGGATTTTCGGAAACGGCTGAATTCCCTGAGACGACGAAGGCGACTTTTCTTCGGGTTTCGCGAGATTTCAGGGTTGGTGTGGCCGATCACTTCAGTATATGCTGATGCAATCTGCCGAATTTCCTTCCTTCCGTGTTTCCGTCATGCACAAACACTCCGCGACCCTGCTGGCATTGAACTTCTGCATTCTGGCTCTTGGTGATTTCTCACCCGCCCGAGGCGAGATCGTTGTTTCGCCAAAGCAGTTGCAACTGTCGGGACGACTCGCGGGAAGTCAGTTGCTCGTTGAAACGGAGATTGACGGCAAAACCGTCGATCTGACGCGAGACGCGAAGTACACCGCGACCCCGCCCGGCATCGTTGAAATCGCTGCATCGGGATATGTAAGGCCACTGCAGGATGGTCAGGCCGTTATCAGGATCGATATCCGTGGCGAAGCTCTTTCGGTTCCCGTCACGATTGTTCAGTTGACGCAGACTGTCGCTGTCGATTTTGAACGAGACGTGATGCCGGTTCTGTCACGCTTTTCGTGCAACGCCGGAGCTTGCCATGGGAAGCAACGTGGACAGAACGGGTTTCAACTCAGTCTGCTCGGGTTTGATCCCGACTTCGACTATGAAGCACTTGCGAAGGAAGGTCGCGGACGCCGTGTGTTTGCTCCCGCCGCCGAACGAAGTCTGCTGCTCCAGAAGCCAACCGGCGAACTCCCACACGGTGGGGGAAAGCGAATCGAAAAGAATTCTGCCGAGTATCGCGTGCTGTATGACTGGGTTGCCGCAGGAATGCCGCGCCGATCTGTTCCGGTAACGCAACCCGATGCCGGTGCCGACATCACTTTGACGGGCATCAGTGTCGAACCTCGTGAACGCGTTCTGCCCAAACTCGCCCGGCAACAACTGCGAGTCACTGCGAAGTACAGCGATGGGTCGACACGCGATGTGACTCGACTGACCGCTTACCTTTCCAACGAAGCCGCGCAGGTGGCGGTCGATGATTCAGGACTGATGACAGCCGGGCCGATTGTTGGTGACACGGCCATCATGGCTCGATACATGGGACACATCGCGGTCTGCGGGGTCGCGGTGCCTCATCCCGATGCCGTTCCCGACAGCGTTTACGCGACTCTTCCCAAGCAGAACTTTATCGATGATCTGGTCTGGACGAAGTTAAAAACGCTTCGCATCACTCCGTCGCCTCCCTGTGACGAGCATACGTTTCTGCGACGCGTTTATCTGGACATCATCGGTCGCGGTCCCACGGCAGAGGAAGCTCGCGAGTTCCTCGACGACAAGACTGCTGACAAACGGGTGGCCCTGGTTGATCGCCTGCTGGCTGATCCTGAATATGCCGAGCACTGGGCAAACAAGTGGACCGATCTGCTGCGTCCGAATCCGTACCATGTCGGTATCAAGTCGACCTTGGCCTATGACACCTGGATTCGCGATTCCTTCCGCAAGAACAAACCGTATGACCAGTTTGTGAGGGAACTGATCACCGCACGCGGCAGCACATTCCGTGATGGAAACACGGTCATGTTCCGTGACCGCCGTGCCCCCGATGATCTGACGACGATCACCAGCCAGCTCTTCCTGGGAATTCGCCTCGAATGTGCCAAGTGTCATCACCATCCGTTTGAAGTTTATGGGCAGGACGAGTTCTATTCGTTTGCCGCTTATTTCGCGAAGATCGGACGAAAGGGGACCGGGATTTCCGCCCCGATTTCCGGATCAGAAGAATTCATCTTTGCCGGGACCAACGGAACGGTGAATCATCCGCTGAAGAACACCCCGATGACACCCCGGCCCCTGTTCGGGACCTCCCCCAGCCTGGAGGGTGTCGAAGATCCGCGCGAAGCCCTGGCGGAGTGGATGACATCGCCCGAGAACCATTACTTTGCCCAGGCGATGGCCAACCGTGTCTGGGCCGACATGATGGGTCGCGGGTTTGTTGAACCCGTTGACGATCTGCGTGCCACCAATCCTGCGTCGAACGCTCCACTGTTGAAAGCCCTCGGTGACGATTTCCGAGCCCGGAAGTTCGATATCAAGCAACTGATTCGACGGATTGCGACATCGTACGTCTACAGCATCAGTTCCCTGCCGAACGAACGAAATGCCAGTGATCACCGCAACTTCTCACGGCACTACCGAACTCGTCTGCGAGCCGAAGTGTTGCTCGACACCGTCAGCACCGCAACAAGTGTGCGTGAAGAATTTGAAGCGATGCCACAGGGATCGCGTGCTAAAGAACTGTGGACCGCGCGAATCGATTCGCTGTTCCTGGACGCCTTCGGACGCCAGGACCCCAATCAGGACCCGCCGTGCGAGCGGACACTTGATACAACGATCGTGCAGTCGCTGCACCTGATGAACTCCAACACGCTTGCTCGCAAGGTGGCCAGCGACGGCAGCCGTGCTCATTTGCTGGCGACATCGAAATTGACACCGCCACAGATTGTCGAAGAACTTTACCTGTCGCTGTATGCCCGGCGTCCATCGGCGGATGAGTTGAAAGAAGCGGTCAGCCTGTTTGAAGAATCGGGAGCAGATCGCCGTCGAGTCTGCGAAGACCTGATGTGGGCGATGATCAATACTCCAGAATTTGTGTTCAAAGATTGAGTGAGACCTCATGGCAATCTATCGCAACTGCAACGGTATCTCGCGACGTAGCGCCCTTCAACTGGGCCTGGGGGGCTTCCTGGGCATGGGCCTTGCCGACGGTCTGCTTCGCCGGGCATACACTGCCGAAAATGGTGGTGCGACTCGAGTCGAAGCGAAGAGTTGCATCCTGATCTGGCTGGACGGCGGGCCGACACATTACGAAACGTTCGACCCCAAGCCCCTCGCACCGAAAGAAGTGCGTGGCGAGTTTGAGCCGATCTCCACTTCGGTCTCGGGCACGTATTTCTCGCAGCACCTGACTCGCCTGGCCAGCATCGCTGACAAACTGGCGATTGTCCGTTCGATCTGCCACAACCAGGGCAATCATGGTGCCGGAAATCATTACATGATGACGGGAGCCCCGCCGCGGATTCCCGTTGGCTGCGGGGCTTTCGTCAGCTTTCATCCCAGCCTCGGCTCAGCCACCGCACACGCTCGCGGTCATCGTGAAGGACTTCCCGCGTATTTCTCGATCCCCAGCATGACTCGATCAGGCGGCCCGAATTTCCTCGGTGCCCAGTACGCTCCGTTTGTGGTGCCGGACAATCCCAATAGTGAATCGTTCCGGGTCCGCGACGTTGCATTGCCAAGCGGCATCACTGACGATCGATTTACGGTCCGGGAATCAATCCGCTCACGCGTCGATCGATTGCCGCGAGTGACCGACACCGTCGCGGCCGATCCTGTCCGGGCGCTGGATGATTATTACCAGCAGGGGCAGCAGTTGATGCGCAGCGAGAAGGCTCAGGCGGCGTTCAATATCCAGAAAGAGCCGCCAACCGTGCGTGAAAAGTATGGCCGCAATGCATTCGGTCAACGAGCCCTGCTGGCCCGTCGACTGGTGGAAGCGGGCGTCCCGTTCATCACGTTGAACGAAGGGGGCTGGGATCACCATACGAAATTGTTCGAGACGTTGAACAAGCGAATGCCCGAAGTGGACAACACGGTTGCGGCTCTGATTGATGATCTCCATCAGCGCGGACTGCTGGATTCGACGCTGGTGGTCATGCTGGGCGAATTTGGACGGACACCCAAGATCAACAAAGATGCAGGTCGTGACCATTGGTCACAAGCCATGAGTGTGATGCTGGCAGGGGCTGGAATTCCGGGTGGTCAAATCATCGGAGCGACCGACCGTGCCGGCTACAACGCCGTCGATCGCGTGCTGTCACCGGAAAACTTCGTGTCGACCATCTATCGCAAACTGGGGATCGATCCCGACCAGATCCTGTACACCCCCCAAGGACGCCCCAGCCACCTGGTGAGTGACCCGACGCCAATCGCCGAACTTTTTTCGTAAGTGACTTGCGACGTTGATCTCCCGGACGGCCGGGACTGGAGCGTCTTCGCGAAGTCCCGGGATGTGTGTTCCAGTTGAAGCCCGGGTCTTCCTTCGCAAAGCCTCAGTCCAGCCCCGGCCACCCGACGATTGCCACTGCACCACCCCAGGCTTCTAACACGCCTCCTGTCACCACTTCCAGCATGGCAAATGACAATCCCAGTAGAGTCACTGGAAATGCCCAGACGTAGGCCAGTATTCGCATTTTTCATGCTACCACATGCAGAGCTGATTACTTGCCTGCGGGCTTCGGTGTCAGGCGGACATAGTCAATGCCAACCATGTAGCCTTTCACCGCTTTCGGGTTCGCTCCGATGATCTGGAAGCCGAGTTTGTGATTTCCCTTGGTGATTTGACGAGGGCCGAATGTCAGGACCCCGGTGGTGATCACATCAGGAGCATTGAAACAATCGACCGGTTCCCCGATCGGTTCCCCGTCGAGCAGGACCTGCACGATGCCGTAGTCGACCGCCATTCCGAGCACGACTTCCACGTCATACGAACCATCGGCAGCGACGGCCAGTTCCAGTTCCAGCCGGGCACCAGGTCCGGCACCGGTCCACCACAGATGATCGTTGCCCGACCAGCGATCCTTGGTGAAACCTCCCATGGCCTGGCTGGCTGCGTTCCCGCCCGTCTTACCGACGATCTTCATTGTTTCTCCCTCAATTGCCCCCGGGACCTTGCCCGTCTTGGCATCGATGGGAGACTTCGGGCCGCGAATCGCCACTTGAGTCGGATGTCCCAGGTACGCAATCAGGTCGCGCTGCTCATCCGGTGTCAGTTGATTCAATTGCCCCTCGGGCATCAACGACAACTCCGACAATTTGCGTTCTTCAATGTCACTCTTCGCAATGACAACCGTATCGTTGATCGTGCGTACCGTAATCGCACTGTCGGTTTCCTTCTGGATCAGACCAGTGATCACCCGGCCATCCGTCAATGCGACCAGTGTTGTCCGATAGTCCTTGCCGACGATGGCAGACGGGTCGAGAATGTTTTCGAGGATATAGTCCAGGTTTGCGCGATTGGAACCTGTGATATCCGGGCCGATCTTTCCACCTTCACCGAACAGCGTGTGGCAGGCGGAGCAGGTCTTGGCATAGAGACGTCGACCGTTACTCAGGTCAGCGGTCTTGAGTCGCGCAGGAGTGAGTGACGCCTTGTGCTTGGCGATCAGTTCCAGTTTGTCTTTGGCCGTCGCCCGGATTTCACCCCAGACCGACGTGATCCGCTTGGAAAGAACTTCGTCCTTGAATCCCAGCAGTTGCTGGACATGATAGGCATGCACATCCGTTCGAGGGACAGTTCCCTTTTCAATCGCATCAAACAAGGTGTTCGCCGATGAAGGGCGTGCGACAAGCGTGTTGATGGCATCACGCTTTTCAGCATCGTTCAACTTGGCATAGAGAGCCAGAATTGCCGGGGATGTTGCAGGATCGTCAAATGTTGCCAGGGCACGAATCGCAGGTGCCCTGAGCGATGCGTCAGCCAGGGCGGCTCGTAAAGCCGGAGCTGCTTCGTGATCGCGCCCTTTGACGATCAGATCCAGTGCCCGTTGACGCTGGTCAAGTGGTGCCTTGGCATCCGCCAACAACCCTCGCATCCGTGGCAGGATCCGCTTGTCACCAAATGCGACGGCAATTGCATCTCCCTTTTCACGAACAGCAGGATCGCTGCTTTTCAGCAAGGCGTCGTAGGCGGGGACCCAGGCTGCAGGTTGAGGGATGTTGACACGTCCCTCGAACGCGAGCCGGATTTCATCAAGCACCATCGACTGTTGTATCGCTTCTTTCGCACTGGCGAGCCATTCAATGGCCGCTGTGACTGCTTCGTTGGAGGAAGCCGCTCGGCGAACGATAAAGCGGGCTACTTTTTCCAGTTTGGAATTTCTGGCCAGGGTCATCGACCTGGCAGGATCCGCCAGCACCAGAGGTTCAATCCCATACCACAGGACCAGCGGCAGATTGTGATCGGTCGCATCTTCACTATGTGACAGCAGATTGGCTGCCAGTTCCCAGCGTTGATCCAGCGGCAACCGCTGCAGTGCCGATGCCAGGTAGAGTCGAACAACAGGCGACGGATCGCTCTCGGCCATATAAATCAGTTTCGTCATCACGGGCATGCTGGCCTGCTGGTCCTCCATTTCGAGTTGAATCCCCCAGCTTCGCAGGTACGGGTCGCTGGACTTCAGGACCTCCATGGATCGCTTGTCGTCGATCTTCCCCAGCGCGTGCAGGGTCCAGAGGGCTCGCAGCTTACGAGTGGCATCGTCGGACGTGTCGTAGATTTTCCAGAGAGCGTCGGTTGCTTCAGCCGTCAACGTGCCGCTCGCAGCCCGCTCCTGCAGCAACCGACGCGCGGTACGGACGTGCCAGTCATTCTTTTCCAGGTGCAGTGCCGCCAGTTGCTGGTCGGTTGCCTGGAGCGGATTCGACTTCGGACGCTCGGCTGGTGCTCCTGGGCCGATGTATTTCACATTATAGATACGGCCGTTCGTCCGGTCCCAGATCTCGGGGTTTGTCCGATGGCAGGCGTTCTTGTCGTACCAGTCAATCAGGTAGACCGATCCATCCGGTCCGTACTTCAGATTGATCCCGCGGAACCAGTGATCATTGGCGATCAGGAAATCCGGGGCGCGGCGGCCTATGAATCCCGAACCAGCCGCGTCAAACCTGCAGACGTTGATCCGGTTGCCATGAACGTTATCCATGAAAATCTGATTGCGATACTGAGCCGGGAAGTTGTCGCCGAGATAGATCATGGCTCCGCAGTGTGCGTGTCCGCCTCCTGCAGCAAGAGTATCTGTCGGGGCATGCGGTTCGTGACCCCACCACGCATGATCCTGGATCTTGCCGACGTAATGCAGGTGGTCGGCAATCGTCTTGATGTCTTCGAACGTATACGGATTGAAGTGCTGCCCCCCCTGCCTGTGATAGCGGCCTCCCTGGATCATGTGCCACAGGTGGGGGATAACGCAGGCGGTGATAAAGGCCTGGCCTCGATCATCAAAGTCGACACCCCACGGATTGCTGGTCCCATGTGAAAAGACTTCGAAGAGATCTCGTGTCGGGTGGTAGCGCCAGACGCCGGCATTCAGGCCTTGCCGATCCGCATCCGCCGCACCAGGCTTGCCAACCTTGGAATGCGTGAATACCCCGTGACACCCATACAGCCAGCCGTCAGGTCCCCAGATAAACGCGTTGAGGGTTTCATGAGTGTCCTGCCAGCCGAATCCGTCTCTCAAGACAGTTGCTCCCTTGGGGACATCCTCGGGAAACAACAAGCCTGTCTGTGTGTCTTGAGCACCTGCAACGGGAGCGTCTGGAATATCATCGCCGTTCCGGTCCGGGATGAACATCAGATACGGCGCGGCTCCGACCCAGACGCCTCCAAAACCGACTTCCAGGCCGCTGACGAGATTCAATCCTTCGATAAAGACTTTGCGTTTTTCAAACGTTCCATCCCCATCGGTGTCTTCGAGGATGACGATCTTGTCTTTCCCCTGACCCGCTTTCGCCCGATTGGGATAGGTATACGCTTCGGCAACCCAGATCCGGCCGCGGGGGTCGAGTGTAAAGGCGATCGGTTGATGAACGAGAGGTTCACCTGCTGACAGCTTCACCTGGAAGCCTTCTGGTACGGTCATTGCCGCCGCGGCTTCCTCTGGAGACCGTCCATCCGCCATCGCGACAGCCTTCTTCGGCTGGACCGCCTTGAATTCCTTTTCGGTGACGCGAGCGACCTTGTGTCGCAGGACGTGAGCCCCCTTCATGCCGCCGACCACGATGTCTGGCAGTTTGTCCCCATCGACATCGCCGACCATCAGTTCCCGGCCAACCCCAGATTCACCGTCGGCCTTGAACGGCACCCAGTCGATTCCGTCTTTGCCTCGGACAAGTTTGAACCAGTAAACGACAGCCCCGGCATCCCACATCGGGCTGCGATCATGATGCGACCAGTACGTCTTTCCGGTAACAACGTCTTTCAGTCCATCACCATCGATATCGTGCAGGGCAACGGTATGAGGTTCGGTAAACAGCACTCCATAGGGACTGTCCGTCGTTTTTTCACCCACGATCACATGCTTTACGAAATCAATGGGAGCTGCGTCTGACCCTTTGACCTGTTCGAACCATGCGACGCCAAACGCATGAGCCTGCAGGCTGCTGATGACATCGTTGTCACCGTCACCATCGACGTCATAGGCGAACATGTCTGCGCCACCCGGACCCGTGAAGACATACTTGTGGAATCTCCATTCCGGGTCCCCGTCGACTGACGGGGGTTGTTCCAGCCAGCCGTCCTTGTAGATCACGTCGAGTCGCTTGTCGCCATTGATGTCACCGACGCCGAGACCATGTCCGAAAGGATACTGGCCAACTTCGCCCGAGATTGCATGCCAGACCCACGTGTTCGGCTGTTTCGGATCGAACGTGGCGTAACCGAATTTTCCCAGATGATTGCAGACGAGTTCCGGACGTTCATCACCCACCAGATTGACGAACTGAGGTGATTCATTGCCGATTCCATCAAGAACCTTGTGTGTGGCCCAATGGTGTTTGGGATCACCGATCTTGTCGGCTCCCGGATTGACGTACATCACTGCGGGGGAACCCGGCAATCCACAACTGACCAGGTCATTCCAGCCATCGCCGTTGAAGTCGTAAACCCAGGTGAAGAAATTATTGGAATAGCCCTTCCGGTTCTGAGGGACCGGCGGGTAAATCTCGTGCTGCTTTTTGAACTCTGGACCTTCCCACCAGTACGGACCGTGAACGATATCTGGTTTACCGTCCTTGTTCAGGTCGCCAAAGTTGGCCCCTTCCGAAAGATACTCGTCCGTCAGTTGCTGGCGTTCGAAGGTGTGGACGCTGAAGTCCTCGGCGCTGGCACAACAGGTCAAGCCAATCGCCGCAAAGGCCCATAGACAGATGAATGTGCAGCGTGTCATTATGAGATCTCGCAAGTTGAGCGTCACGGATTTGCGGCCACCAGATTGGCATCGAGTAGTATGCCGCCAGAGTGACGCGACAACAAACCAAAATGCGTGGATAAATGCATTCAATCGGTGGTCATAGAGATCACCAGAATCGAAAGCGGCGATCTGTGTGGTGAGGTCGAGCGTTGGCGTCGAGTTTCCGTGAGGCAACTGGATCGCTGATATCCGGGCGATCCATCAATCCGTAGAGTCTTCGTTGTTCTTGAAACGCAGAGAGCGCGGAGACCACTGAGCTCAAGACAAGCGGCAATCGCCTTCTTTTGTCTTTGCTCTGCGATCTCTGCGCCCTTCGCGTTTCAATCGTATTTCGGCCTCGAACTACGTCGGCTCGTTCTCTTCGTGTGAGGCTTCCGGAATCATTAATGAGGCTCCGATACCCGCCCCCAGGCTGACTGCGATGAAACCCAGCGATATCAACGTAATCAGTCCGGTCTGGCTGTGAGGCAGGAAGTCGTGAACCAGCATCTTGATTCCGACAAATCCCAGAATGGCGACCAGCGAATACTTGAGGTAGTGGAATCGCCCGAGTAGATCGGCCAGTGCGAAATACAGACTCCGCAGTCCCAGGATGGCGAAAACGTTGGAGGTGAACACGAGGAATGGGTCCTGAGTCAGTCCGATGACGGCCGGAATGGAATCGACGGCAAAAACCAGGTCCGTTGTTTCTACGATGACCAGTGCCAGGAACATTGGCGTCATCGCCAGCTTGCCTTCAATCCTCGTGAAGAAATGATCTTCGACGAATGCCGGATGCAGGCGGAAGATTTTTCGGGTCAGGCGAATCATGCGACTCTGTTCGAAGTCGACTTCCCCTTCTCCTGCAAACAGCATTTTGAAGGCCGTGAAGAGCAACAGGGCGCCGAAGAAATACATGGTGACCGCGAAATGCTTGATCAGCTCGATACCAAGGTAAATCATGACACCGCGCATGACGAGTGCCCCGAGGATCCCCCAGAGCAGTACGCGATGTTGATAGGCGGCCGGTACCTTGAAGTAACTGAGGATCAACGCAATCACGAAGATATTGTCGATACTCAGTGATTGCTCAAGAATGTATCCCATGAAGAACTGGGCTGCTGCTTCCCAGCCATTTTTGGGCAGGTCACTGGCAGGATGTGTCCCCGGTTCCAATTCATGGCCTTGTTCCGTTTCCGGCAGTGCATAGACGCCCAGCCCCCCCCATTTGTTTTCGTATGCGAAAAATACGAAAACCGTGAAGGCAATTGCCAGAACAAAATAGACGGTTGTTCGAATCAGCGCGGCACGAGCACTGAGCGCCTTCGATTCCCTGCTGAAGATCCCCAGGTCGAAAGCGAGGATGAACAACACCAGCAGCACAAACGCCGCCCAGACCATACGAAGCCCTTCCGCCAAGAACTGGACATCAACCCCCAAAACCCGCCGGAGTCCGGCTTGGAAACGCCAGAGTATAACGACGGATCACGGAATAAAGCAGTGAACGCACCCATTCTGGAAAGATCGCGCGTCTCCCGCCATCGGAATCCGCAAATCAGACAAAAAACTTTGATCGGCTGCGGGGGGGGGGGGCCCAGCTTGCTTGAAGCTGGGTGTGCAGCACAAGAAACCTCAAGCCGAGCATTGATGCACGAATCTCGCCTTCGTTCGGCGCGGCCCCTGTTCGCCGCGGGTCTCTCGACCTCTGTTCGGCGCGGGTCTCCCGACCCCGCCGAAACCGACGACCGAAGGTCTCCTCTTCTCTTCGCTTCTCCCCTTTTTCTTAACGACTGTCGTATCTGCGACGAACATCACAAGCCCAATGACAGACGGCTATCTTCACGCAGGAGCGTGAAGGCGACTTTCGGAAAGACCACGAAAACCGCACACCAAACGAAAAACGCCAGCAACCATGCTGGCGTTTCTGGAATGGGCATCGACCCCTTCGACGAGTTACGTCGCGGGAGCGTCAGCAGCAGGAGCCGCTGGTGCAGCCGACAGCTTGTTGATCAGCTTCGTCAAACGTGACTTGTCGCGGGCAGCCTTGTTCGCATGAATCAGGTGCTTGGCAGCCGACTGATCAATCTTCTTGATCGCCAGCATCAGCGCCGACTTGGCTTCAGCGAGAGTCTGAGTCCCGGCTGGAACAGCAGCGGCAGCCGCGCGCACCTTCTTGACGGACGTTCGCAGCACAGATCGTTGATGACGATTGCGCACTCGGCGACGTTCCATTTTCCGCAGGGCACGACGGGCACTTTCAGTGTTTGGCATGGATAAAAAACCAAAGGGCAAAGGCTATTGAGTCAGCGGCCAACGATCAGCCCCGCGCAAACCGCCGTTCCGCGCAGGGAGGAAAAGTATATCTTCTGTCTCGTTTGCATTCCAGTCATCCGAGGAAAGACTGAATATTTTACGCTAACGAGCCGTAAACTGTTGCTAAAAAACAAATTGCGAAACATTGCCGCAGTCGGAGCCCCAGCAGCGTTATCGCGACTTCACCACTCACGCGTACTCACATCAGTCAGCCTGCGTTTTTGCTGACCGCTGAAAGCTGACTGCCGAACGCTCCTTCACACCCATTCGCGAATCAGATTCCCCTCGATCAGTCGCACAGGTCGACCGTCCGGAGCCTGGACATGCAGATCGAGCGGCAGGCCCAGTTTGTGGTAGATCGTGGCGACGATGTCTTCACTGAAATACTGGTTCCGAATGGGCTGTCCCCCTTCGTCGTCCGTGGCACCGATCACACTGCCACCGGGAACTCCCGCCCCGGCCATCACGGCAAAGCCGG
>CAZSTW010000069.1:12266-12900 GCA_964609845.1 uncultured Planctomycetaceae bacterium
CCAGTGATCGCGACCGCTCGCGGAATTGATCTTGGGAGTCCGGCCGAAGTCCGTCAGCCAGACAACCAGCGTCTTTTCCAGCAGTCCTCGCTGTTCCAGATCGATCAGCAGTTGAGGCAGCGCCCGGTCGATCCGGGGAATCAGGTTGTCTTTCAGGCTCTTGAAGTTGTTCTGATGAGTGTCCCAGCCGCCATCCGTCAGTGTGACGAACCGGACCCCCGCTTCAATCATACGGCGAGCCAGCAGGCACTTCTGCCCGAATGGATTACGCCCATATTGATCTCGCAACTTGGGATCTTCCTTGTCAACTTCAAACGCCTTTCGCGTTTCCTGAGCCGTAATCATGTTGAGCGCGGTCTTGTAGTTCTCGTCCAGTGCATCGAATTCCACGGGTTGAACGCTGGTTGGCCGCTGAAAGGCATCGATCATTCCCAGCACTTTCTTGCGCCGGTCAACACGCTCGTTACTGATTCCATTGGGTGGAGTGATGTCACGGACGACAAAACTCGCGGCATTGGGGTCGGCGAGAATTTCGAACGGACTGTGTTCCAAACCCAGAATGCCCGATGTCCCGCCGCCGAACCGGTGGTCGATGGAACTCCCCAGATCGGAAGAGCACACGTCTGAACTCCAG
>CAZSTW010000069.1:12910-16702 GCA_964609845.1 uncultured Planctomycetaceae bacterium
CGGTTTTCACGTCCAGTCGATGTGCCGGGCGCGGGAACGTCCAGATCTTGCTGCATGTCCTTATACTTCATAAGGAAGACAGCGCCGTTCAGCCGGACCCGACGATCAAAAAACTCCGACTTGAAACCAAGTTCATGGCTGACCACGGAACCGATCGTCGGATACGGGACCGCCGGATTGAATTTCCGCCCGGAAAGGACATGCTGGTCGGCAATTCCGTGGCTGCCGTTCATCGGATTCCAGCTTCGCAGCAGGCCAAACCGGCCGAGTTCCTGAGCCATCCTCGGCAGAATCTCTGTGAATTGGATACCCGGAACGGCCGTGTCGATCACGCCGAACTCACCCTTCACACTGACCGGTGCTTGGGGCTTGGGATCAAACGTATCGTGGTGACTGGTCCCACCCTGAGTCCAGATCAGGATGCAGTTCGTATCTGTTCCGATCTGCGGAGTATGTCGGGCCGTGTTGTTCTTCGCTAAAGCCTGCTGTGCCAATGCGTTCGGAAGGCTGATACCCAGCCCTGCCAGTGACCCCAGTTGAAGAAAGCTGCGTCGAGAAACTCCTTCGCACGTTCGCGCAAAGCCAGGAAAGAGGTTCAACATGGCGTGGCTCCTCAAAGGCGGGATGATGGAGGCGGGAGGTCAATCCGTCGGCAGCGTAGCAGGACACACTGAATTGTAGCCGCAAAAGACGACACCAATCAAGCGATACTTGTGTGATCGACCGAGAACCGGGATGACCTTTCCAAAGATTTGGGGAATCCGTTGACGAGACGAAATGGTCAAATCGGAAAAAGCGACTCAGACGCATAAATTGGCTTTCACCTGTGATGGTGGTAGCATTCTGGTCAAGTCTGCCCCGTCTGTCCGATAATCACGTCTTTTCATCTTCAAGAGATTCCCCACATGGCCAAGAAAACCATCACACTCGGCACCGTTCCGACTGTTGAGACTGTATTTGCTTACAAAAACATTCCCGATCAGAACGAATCGCTGGAAGAAACCGTCAAGCATTGGCTCGGCCAGACACTGGCTCGCGATGGATTCGACAATGCCACGATCAATGTCAGTCAGTCAGTCAGTCAGATGGTCTTTGCAATGTCGAACTGGACGGGCCATCGGACTGCCAGAACGAAGAATATGCCAAACGATTGACCAGTATCGTGGCAATCGCCTGGAAGGCCTACAACGAACGGATTGTGAACCTGATTCAAACGCGATAGATCTGGTGTACCGATAACGTCGATCGGCCGATGTGGGATCCGATGGGGACCAACGACTGGCGATTCTTCATGACGTTGGGAGTCGGACTGGTCAATCATCGCAGTCTGCAGTTCTTTCATTATCCGCCATCCCGATTGTTGAACCCATTGCGCGATTCGATGATGGACCCGGTGACACTGCGTTGCCGGGATCTGCTGCGGGCCAACGGTGTCCCCGTTAACGAGACCAGGTTCTACGAAACCCGTATCAATTCAACTCCGATTGCCGCTCCAGACGATCAGGGGACGAATTCCTCGGTCGCTGCTGATCCCGTGATCGGCGGGTTGATACCGATTGGGTACTTCCGGGATTTTGAAATTCAGATGATTCAGACGATGATCAAGCCCCACAAAGTCAAGGGGTACACGATCCCTATGACCGCGTATGGGCGTGATCCGATCCAGCAATTCGGCGGATTATTTCTTGGACCGGACCAGGCGATGGTGATCGAAGTGCTGCCGGGGTTGAAAACTCCGGTGCTCGGGTCCAATCATCCTTACCGTTTTTATGGACAAGCTCAAACCACAAGAAACCCTCAGCCGGGGCAGGTCATCGGGGCGGGCCAGATGTTACCTGGAACCGCGGTCATGGATGCTTGTCGCGCGATCCAGCAGGACGATCTCGCCGTAGTGCGCTGGCAGGTCCAGATGGCAGCCGACCCGTCGCTTGATCCCTGGGATACCATTCGCGAGGCGCAAGCCTACTGGAAAGCCCCGGATCAGCAGGGACTTGTTGAAATCCTGATGAAACGCCATGGTTCCCTGACGTACGACGACTATTCGCCGACATCAACAACAGTCAGCCGCGGCCTCGTCTTTGGCTTCCGCTACGATTATGAGGGAAATCCACAAGACCCATTCGGACCGAATTCGCAGTGATCGGTCACGATTGGAGAAAAACGCAGAGGGCGCAGAGATCGCTGAGAATTGGCTTGAGACTGTCTGCTACAGCCATTCGCCGCATGGTTCTCTGCGTTTCCAATTGAAAGCAAAGAATTGGGCAGAATGATGGAGGGCAGGATGATGGAAGAAATCAGAATCGTGATTCTCCATCGTTCTGACAATGTCTGGCTTTCATGCCAATGAAGAGGAGACCTTCGGTCGAGTGATTCGGCGGGGTCGGGAGACCCGCGCCGAGCAGCGAACTGCGTGTTTTAGCGGAGTCGAGAGATTCGCGCCGAACATCGATTGATCAGAAGGGCTTTGCGCCAGCCAGTGTGTTGAACCGGATCGGAACCCCGTGATCGGCCAGGTATCGTTTGGTCTCGCCGATCGGATGAGTCCCGTAATGGAAGATGCTGGCGGCCAGGGCAGCACTCGCGTGGCCTTCTGTCAGGATGGTACGTAAGTGTTCTGGGTTGCCAGCCCCGCCGCTGGCGACGACAGGGATACTGACGGCGTCGGCGACGGCTCGTGTCATCGGCAGGTCGTACCCATCCTTTGTACCGTCCGCATCCATCGATGTCAGAACGATTTCACCGGCTCCCAACCGTTCGACTTCTTGAGCCCACGCGACTGCTTCCAGGCCGGTTGAAACACGTCCACCATTGATATGGACCTCCCAGACTTCTTTGCCGTCGCGCTGCACTCGCTTCGGATCGATGTTGACCACGATGCACTGGCTGCCGAATTTCAGCGCCGCTTCGCGGACAAACTGCGGGTTCTTCACCGCCGATGAATTGATGGAGACCTTATCGCAGCCGGCGTTTAACAGAGATCGAATGTCATCGATCGTGCGAATGCCACCACCGACGGTCAGAGGCATAAAACAGACTTCTGATGTTCGCCGGACCACATCCAGCAGAATCGCCCGCTCTTCGTGGCTGGCGGTGATATCGAGGAACACCAGTTCGTCGGCACCATCCTCTTCATAGCGGGCGGCAACTTCGACAGGATCTCCTGCATCTTGCAGGTTCAGAAAATTGACACCTTTGACGACACGTCCACCGTGAACGTCGAGGCAGGGGATGATCCGTTTGGCGAGCATTTTTGGTCTTCGATCAGTCTGTGCCGATGCTTGGCTGCAAAAAAGTCGAGAAGTCAGTCTAAATGAGTGGTTTTGGCAGTTTAGGAAGAGCCGCGAGCCAAAACCTCGTCTCGACACATTTTTGCCGAAACTCTAACATTTTTCGAGAGTCGGTACGAGATTGTCAAAAATCGTTCCGATGAAACACATCAGCGGCGGAGATCGAGGCCTCTCGTTCATATCCTCCGGATAGTCCAGTTCGACAACAAGTCTCAACCAAGGATCGGTTGAAATGATCAACAACCACGTGCTGCCACGGATGGCGAGCAGTTGCGCGATTCTCGTAGTCGCATTGGCTCACTGCGGTTGTGCGTCGATGAAAAGCCCCTCGGAATGGGCGACGGCCTGGAAGGCGAAGCCAACCCCCAAGAACCCGAATGATCGGGAAACGATCAACTATGTGGGGTTCGGAAAGAAAAAAGATCCCAAGGCACCAAATTCAGACGAATTGAAGTCGAAGCTCGCCGTCACAGGCAAAGAATCTCGCGAAGCTGCATTCGACAAG
>CAZSTW010000069.1:16712-30074 GCA_964609845.1 uncultured Planctomycetaceae bacterium
CTGGTGGGCCTGTTCGACAAGTATCTGCGCCAGGGAAACCTGGGATTGACAGAAAACCGTCTGGAAGATGCCAAACGAGACTATATGCGGGCTCTCGAACTGCGGCCCGATCATCCCGACTGCCACCATCGCCTGGCGGTCATTGCTGACAAACAGGGGATGTTTGGTCAGGCAGATGACCACTACGAAGCGGCACTCAAACTGCGACCGCGTGATCCTAACCTGCTGAGTGATATCGGCTATTCGTATTCTCTGCGTGGCGATGATCGTCGCGCAGAATCGACGTTGAAAGAAGCCCTGAACGTATCTCCATCGCATACAGGTGCCATGTTCAACCTCGGAGCGATCTATGCCAAGCAGGGGCGATACGAAGATACTGTGGCGATGTTCCGTCGCGGTTGCCCGGAAGCTCAGGCGATGCAGAATGTTGCCAAACTGTTTCCTCAGCATCCCACGAACGGAGCAAATCCTGATTTCGCAGTCGCTCGAAACACGCCACCAGCCAATACGCCTCGCCAGGAACCCCCTCTCGACCTGCTGAATATGAATCCCGAGCAGTTGAAGGCGGAGATGAACCGTCGAAAGCAGGAAGGAATCGAACGCCGTCGTCAGCAGCAGATGGCCGAATTGCCACCACGTCAGGAGTGGATGACCGATGTTCCGCCGCAAAACCAGCGACCGAATTCTGATCCACGGTCAGGTCAGCCAATCGTCCTCGGTCCTGGCGGATCACAGAATCAGAATCAGAGCCCGAATCCCAATCCGATGAATGATCTTCCCACGGTGACACCGGGCGGAGGAAATTCAGGATTCGCCAACAATGGATCTTTTAACGGCAACGGCGGACAGCCGAATGGGTTTGGGCAAGGACAGCCAAACGTTCAGGCCGGGAACGGCTATCCCCAGGAACAACCTGGATCACGGCCGAATATGGATGTCTGGGACGGTGCCAGTCGTGATCAGAGAATTCAGCCGACTGGCGGTCAGAATCAGGACCTGGCCGGGAATGGCTCGTTTGGAGCTTCACGCAATGTTCCACCCGCCACGATTCATTATGGTCCCCCGACAAATCGCCAGATCCCCGGTGTCAACCTGCAACCGAGCCTTCCCAATATGAATGAGCCTCAGCGAGTCCCCGACATGCGCGGGGCCGACATGCGTGGTGTGGATCAAAACGACAATCTCGCTGCCGCACAATTGGGAATGAATGTGGGTGGGTTGTTCCCCGCATTGCCACCCGATGCCGGCTCCGGACAAGGTGCCGGGCAGCGACAACCCGCGATGGAGACTCGATTCGGCGCAGAATTCCCCTCGCCACCACAGTATCAGAATCCTGTCGAACTGCCGGGCCGTGGATCGTTGGGGGCAGGCGATCAGCGACAGGGAAACTCGATGAATTCCTGGGGAAATTCGAACCCTCAACCCTCCCGATCTCCCTCGCGCTTCGCCAATTTTGAAGAAGGTTCTTCACTGTCTCCCGCTTCACCAACAGCCGATTGGGGACAGAATCGCGTTACCCCGGCAGGCGGAGCCACGGGCAGCGCTCGGTTTGGTAACGAACCTGTCGAACGCCTGCCGAATGACCCCCATTCCAACTGGGCCGAGAAACCCAATATGAATGGAGCGACTCCCTTCAACGGGCCCTGGCCAGCGAATAGTGGAAATGCGAATGGCAATTCGCCAAATTCCATCCCGATGTGGAATGGTGGGCAGAGCGCCCCACAGGCACGGTCGGCACCTGGTCAGCCGAGCGACTATCCAGAGCAGTACCCGTATTCACGGGGTCGATGAGCCACAGGCCTGGCGGCTTGAACGGTCGACCCGTCGGGTCATTGGGTATTATGGGCGAAATCACGACGCCGAATGGTTGATCACTTGAAGAGGTCGCCGACTTTGTCGAGCAGTTCACCCTGGTAGACAGTGCTTTCTCCCGCCCACGTTGTTCGCAGCAGGTCTGCTGACATCAATGCGCCGAACAGCAGGACGACGCCAGACAGCATCAGGCTGAGGAAGAAGCCCGTTCCCCATTCCGCTTCCTGAGGAGCGACGATCTTGGCGGCCCCGGCACCAAATCCGATCCGGCTCGCCCCGGCTTCAAAGCTCTCATCAAACTCGTCTTCGTCAGTTTCAAATGCGTCGAGATCTTCGAGTTCATCGTCTTCGCCGAGAACTTCGTCACTGACTTCCAGTTCGTCGTCTTCAAATTCTTCGCTGTCCCCATCCCCATCCAGGTCGAACATCGTCGCGTCGACTGGCTTTCGCCCCTTCTTGACGACGGTTGCTGAAGTCTGATCCGCGTCCTCTTCTTCATCGAACATGATGACGCTGGTCGAGGCCTGATCGTCATCATCATCGGAAAGCAGTGGAACATCCATCGTCGCATCGAGATCATCATCGCTCAGCAGCATTGGAGCCGTGGCACCGAGATCATCATGCGAATCGACGTCCTGAGCGAGCAGCATGGGGGCCGTGGCATCCAGGTCATCCGCAGGTTTCCCGCGACCTTTCAGATTCTTGCTGCTCCCACCACTCTTCTTGCTGATCGAAGAGGGACGCATTTTCAATCCACTGTCTTCAGACAGTGTGATCGAACTGTCTCCTTCACCGAGGGTTAAGCCGCTATCACCTTCCAGCAGAATGCCACTGTCCGCCGGCTGGTAAAGTCCACCCCCACCCGTCAACCGAATCCCGCTGTCGCCGATCAACTTGATACCGCTGTCGCCACCCAGTTGGATTCCGCTGTCATCTCCCGGGAGGGTAATTCCAGGATCATCATCAAACAGGGAACCTGCACCTTCGTCGTTCGATGACGACATCGGCAGCAAGGCGACATCACTGTCACTGGTGGAAGCGGATTTCTTGCTGCGCGGCTGATCGATCAGCTTGACGTCGCTGTCGCTATCCTGAAGTGGAACAAGTTTGACATCACTGTCAGACTGAGCCAGCCGCACGTCACTATCAGAGTCAGACATACGTGGGCGTGAAGGCTCAATCAGTTTGACATCGCTGTCCGAATCCGCAGGCAGCGGACCGGGATTCACGAGTTTGACGTCGCTGTCACTGTCTGGCTTTTCGCTCAGAACAGGAAGCTCACCACTGCTGCCCGTCAGTCCACCTTTCAGTCCGTCGTCCAGAACCAGCCGGACATCACTGTCGGATGTCGAGCCGCGTCCTTTGCGGATCACGGTTGCCTGGCGTCCGAGTTCGTCGTCTTCGTCATCATCAAGAATTGCGACATCGGGATCAGAGTCTGGCTGACGTCGTCGCGCGAACTCTTCGACATCTTCCGCCTTGAATTTCCAGGTCCCGCGGTCAGCAAAGCCGCGGATATCCCCCTTCTCGCGCAGACGGATCAGTTCCTCCGTCTTCACCTTCAACAGTGCGGCGGCCTCTTCCAGACTCAAGTATTTCTTGCTGATGGCCATGTTGACCCGACTCCGCTCGATACTTCCTGCGCAATGTGGCGCAGACCATGCACTGATTCGCAAGACGAACCTGCGACTCCGCTATCTCCGACAATTCATCGACCAATTCCCCCTGGCAATTTGCGTACGACCCGTGTTCGGCTGACAAACTTGAGGCAAAAGTCGCGACTGGCTGGCACGACCCCTACCGCTGGTGATGCCGCTCGCCGCATTTTCGCTTTAAGTGGGGCTGACGATACGATTGGAAATGTCGACGCGTAATTCTACGACGATAACTTCACGGCGGGCAAGGTAATTCCGCCTGAACCAACGTTCGTTTCCCGCCAGCCGCGCAGCCCGCAGCGCTGTTTCGAAGAAACCAGACGAATCGATTGAAACGACTTTGCTGGTCAGTCCGATCGCGTGAAACCTGCCGACTTAGAGCGCGTCGCATTTAGGCGTGGCGTCCCGCGGGCATCAAACGACAGCGTCTAACCCATGTTTCGACGCGACGCGGAAGTGCGACACGCACTAACTTCGCTTGGAGCCGAAGTCGCGACGGGGAGGCATTCCGGGCATGACAGTGACCGCTCGCCCGCGCAGTCGAACTCCACGCAGCACCTCGATAATGTGCTCCGCAAATTCCGCAGCAACTTGAACGAAGCTGACTGTGGCCAGGATGCGGATTCCACCGATCACTGTCCGGGGAACCTCGGCTTCATTGGCGATACAACCGACGAAGTCACCGGGAGCGACTCCAGCGTTTTCACCAATATTGAACTTCAGCCAGATACCCGTTTCATCGACCCGTGGAGCGGGACCATCAAACTGTCGCGGGGCCGAATCACGAGGCTTTCCTGACCGAGGCCGTTCCTCGTAACCGGAATCACGACGCGGTGACGATCCTTCAAAGGATCGTTCGCGGGGTGGTCGTCGCTGCTGGCGAGGATCATCCTCGGGAATACGCTCTGGGGCACGGACGCTTTCACCGGCGAGCAAATGCATCAGTGCCGAAACGATTTCACCCGGAGCATGTCCGGCTTCGATCAAGTCTTCCAGCAGTTTATCCTGCCGCTTGAATTCGCCCGCCTGAATCGTGTTGTGCAGTGATTCCACCAGACGATTGGCATGTTTTTCTTCGAGTTCTTCCAGCCGCGGAACCGAGATTCGCGTGATCTTGGCTTTGGTGAACCGGATAATCTGCTGCAGTCGACCAAATTCACGACCGCTGACCAGGCTGATCGCCTTGCCACTCTTACCGGCACGGCCTGTTCGGCCAATTCGATGAACGTAGTCTTCAGCATCGTGTGGCAGCTCGTAGTTGAAGACGATTTCAAGGTCGTCCACATCAAGACCGCGCGCTGCCACATCGGTCGCAACCAGCAATTCAATCTTTCGCTCGCGAAATCGCTTCATCACACGCTCACGCATGACCTGCGTCATATCGCCGTGAAGCTTGTCGGCGGAATAGCCACGAGCCACCAGTGCTTCGGTGAGTCCGTCCACCTGGACCTTCGTGAATCCAAAAATCAGACCGTAGCGAACGTCGTGCAGATCCAGCAGCCGACAAAGAACTTCGGTTTTCGATCGGTAGTCGACTTCCGCGTACGATTGTTCAATCGCTGGAACATTCAGCGCCGTGGCTTCAATTCGGACGGTTACAGGATTGCTGGTAAACCGCTCGATGATCTTGCGGATCGGAGGGGGAACCGTTGCCGAGAAAAGGACCGTCTGGCGTTCGGTCGGAACCGATTCCAGGATCTTTTCGATGTCGTCCCGGAAACCCATATCCAGCATTCGATCGGCTTCGTCGAGCACGACCATTTTCACCTGATCCAGTTTCAATGTCCCCTGATTGATATGATCAATCAGACGACCTGGGGTGCCAATGACGATCTGAGGTGCCGCCTTCAGCCCGCGAAATTGATGCTCGTAGCTTTGGCCACCGAAAATCGGCAGCTCGCGAATTCCCTTCTTGAAGGCCGCCAGCTTCGAAATTTCTTCGGCCACCTGCGAGGCAAGCTCGCGGGTTGGGCAGAGCATCAGGACCTGAACAGCCCGGCTGGAGGGATCCGCCAATTCGACGGCAGGAATCCCAAACGCCGCGGTCTTTCCAGAACCGGTCTGGGACTGGCCAATAACGTCGCGACCCTCCAGCAGACGTGGAATCGCCTCAGCCTGGATCGGCGATGCTTGTTCGAACCCCATCCGTTCGACAGCTTTTTGCAACTCGGGGGAAAGGCCCAGTTCAGAAAACAGTTTTTGAGTCATTCCCAGACTGTACCCGAGCGCGAGGCCCGATCACAGTTCGGAATCCCTCAGACAGCTCCGAAATCTCGCTTTCCTCGGTTCAGATCGCATTATGCCGATGGAATGAGCCTTGGAAAGGTGGCATAGCTCGGTTGGCGATCGGTCACATTGTCAAGATTTTCGTCAAGTGACACGAATCTCAACTTTTTGATGTGTTTGCGAGGCTCGGTGTCGATGGCCGCAAACACGGAGCAGCAAAAACAGTGCTGCAAACACAGTACCTACTGCCTTGACAACGCCCAGCAGAAACCGGTGATGAGCCAGATCGGCAAAGCCGTCAGCACGGCGAGCCCCGCTGTGACCCAGGCTGCTCGGGAACCATGATTCCAGTAGCATTCACACAGCGACAGGGCAGACAGACAAAAGTAGGTCTGCACGACTATCAAAAGCAACCGGTCAGCGAATTGCTGCGGAGTGCAGACGATACTCAGGAAAAGTATCAGCGGAAGTCCCGTGACAGCAGCGAGGTAGACGCCGACAAATCTGGCAGGATATTGCGCAGATCGCCAACGACGAAAAACGGCAATCCAGATTCCAACAATCGTCAGACAGGCGGCCAGAGCCAGTATTCCGGGTTGATCCAGTCGACCCACGACTTTTTCAACGAACCAGAACGGAAGCAGCAGAATCCGTTCAGCCCATGACGAATTGCTGTACATTCGATCTCGATGTGTTCGCCAACGGTTTGATGGATGACGGACCTCTTGTCCGTTACGAATTTCGACAGACGGGAAGTCTGTCTTACATTTCGCGAATGCAGACAGTCATCGCTCAACCAGATTTGCTGTTACCGACGTTGGGGGATGGCATCTTTGGTCCAGTTCGTCGAATCGCGAAGCACGGAGGCCTTGTTTTCGTTGCTGGCCGGTTGATCCCACTCCGGCAACTTTGGATCGCCAGAGGCTTCGACGCCAGCAGCAGCTTTCACAGGTGCGGGTGGCGGATCGTTAATGTCGTCCAGCGGCAGTGGTTCGGCCGCGATCCCAGGGACCTTCGCCCGCAATTCTGTGGCCGACGGTGCCGCCGTTACTCGCACGAGCTGGCTGGAATCAAATACCCGGTCGGCCGCCGTAAACTTCGCGTGCAAGACAAGTTGCTCACTGCTCACGGGATGATCGAGCGGGACGGTGAACTGGTAGCCAGACCCCGTAAACCCACGCGTCCACTTGCTGCGGCATTCTTCTGCCGTAAATCGCCATTTCCCAATCTGCCGCATGGGTTCAGACTGGCTCGGATCGAGCAACGTCAATTCAATGGCACCAGGCAGCTTGATCGCTTCGCCATCATCGTCCACCAGAGTCAGGTGAGCGACCATCGCGTCGTCTCCGGGCTGGCTATCGCGGTTGACTCCTCCGGAAAGGAGAGAGTTGATCTGTAGTTTGCTGGCTCGCACAATCGCTTCAGAGTGTTCTGCAGCAATGACTTGCTTCCCGGAGCGAGCGAGTTCGATGCGTAGCTGTTCCGCTTCACGTCGCGCACGTTTCAAGTCGGCCTGAGCAGTTTCCATTTTCTGCTCGACCTCCATGACGTACCGCTGCTGCTCTCGCAAGCGGGCCTGCAGGACATCAGGCTTGGCCTGTCCGAGGCACCCGCAGAGCATCAGAGCCGACATCCATGTCAGCACGACTCGCATTCCATTCTCCACGTTGCACGAGTCATTGAGTCTGAAGCGACTCAATGGAATCTGCGCGCGACGATCCAAAAGGACCGTCCTGCGGGGGGAAGATATCCGTATCCTCCCCCTTCGACAATATCAGGTTGGTCAACGATCAGGCTGGCCATCCATCAAGCAGACGGAGCTGAAGCGGGACCAGGCAGGTGTTCCAGGACATTGTCAATCAGACCGTAAGACTTCGCTTCGTCAGCCGACATGAAGTTGTCACGGTCGGTGTCTTCTTCAATCTTGTCCAGAGTCTGGCCGGTGTGCTTGAGCATCAGTTCGTTCATCCGACGCTTGGTTCGCAGGACTTCCTTTGCGTGGATTTCCAGTTCCACAGCAGTTCCCTGCATCCCGGCGAGCGGCTGGTGAATCATGATTCGGCTGTTGGGGAGCGCAAATCGTTTCCCCTTGGTTCCGGCGGTCAACAGCATCGCACCCATACTGGCACATTGACCCAGGCAATAGGTGGCGACGTCACACGTCACGAATTGCATCGTGTCGTAGATCGCCATCCCCGAGGTGATCGAGCCCCCGGGGCTGTTGATGTACATGTGAATGTCGGATTTGCCGTCTTCAAATTGCAGATACAGCAATTGGGCGACGATGCTGTTTGCAACGTCGTCATTAATGGCGCTGCCGAGAAGGATGATGCGGTCTCGAAGCAGCCGGCTGTAAATATCCATGGCGCGTTCTTCGCGCCCGCTCTTTTCAATAACGAATGGAACGAGTGATGTCATCGCAGGCTCGCTGTCATGGTTGGAATGAGTTGGTTCAGGCTCAATACGGGCTACCATTCCGCAGCGCTTCTTTCGGAAGTTGCGGTCTTCGGTGCCGGAATCGTGTCGTCTGGTTACGCCTTGGTCTTGCTGGTGTTCGTCAGAATTTCATCGACCAGTCCGTACTCTTTCGCCTGGATTGCACTGAGATAACGATCACGACCGGTATCCTTGGCAATCACGTCCACCGGTTGCCCGGTGTGGCTGGACAGTATCTGGTTGAGGACATCGCGAGTTTCCAGGATCTCTTTGGCCTGGATTTCGATATCCGAGACCTGACCGCCGACTTCACCAAACGGCTGATGAATCATCATCTTGGCGTGCGGCAGAATGAATCGCTTTCCTTTGGAACCACCTGCAACCAGGATTGCACCACCGCTGGCAGCCATCCCGACGCAATAGGTCGCCACACTGCACTGCAGGAACTGCATCGTATCGTAGATCGCCATTGTCGCGGTGACAGAACCGCCAGGCGAATTGATATAGAAGTGGACGTCCTGGTGCTTGTTCTCGGACTGCAAGTACAACAGCTTCATCACAATTACGTTGGCGCTGGCATCATGGATCGGGCCATCCAGGAACACGATCCGATTTTCCAGCAGCAAATCGCCAATACCCATCTGACGCTGACGCGAATAGTCCCGCGCGGCATTGGCCATGGGTTCGAAGGAACGAGACAGCGAATCCAGCATTCAGAATCCCTCAACACACTAGGGCCGGCATAGCACCTGCCTGGGTGGCACAACCCAAACAATTCCCAAAATGAGCAGGTCGCGGGAAGAGTACGCGCCAGCACGATTTCAGACAAGGCTGAGACGCAGGTTTCATCCAATGAAAACGGCCGACTGTTCCCAGCCGGCCGTTTCAGAACTCCTCAGTATCCCTGCGGATACGTATCAATTACTCGTCAGCAGCCCCGTCTTCATCGGGTTCGACAACCAGCGATGAAATTCCGCAGACGGACATGGTCAACGCTTGAACGTCATCCGATGGCGACGTTGTGGCAGCCGGAACGTCTTCAAACTGGGCTGAACGCAGGATGAAATCGACAGCCTTTCGCTCGCGAATCTGAGCTTCCAGGTTTTCGATCACACCGCTCTTCTGCAACCGGGCACGGACGCGACGTGGGCTTTCGCCTCGTTGCAGTGCCATCATATTGATTTCCGATTCGATATCGATCGGCGTCACTTCGATTTGCTCTTTCGTCGCGATCCGGTCCAGAACAAAGTGTTCTTTCAGCGCCTGACGCGTGCTGCTGATCGACTTCTGGCGAAGTTCGTTTTCACGAGCCAGGATCTGCTGTGTCGTAAAGCCAGCCTGCTGCATTTCGAGAATTTCTCGACGCATGGCGTTTTCGGTCTGCTTGCTCACCAGTGATTCGGGCAGTTCCCATGTCGCCGATTCGGTGATCTTTTCCAGAACCTGACGTCGGCATGCCTGGCGTTGATCGTACGTCACCTGTCGCTGCAGCATTCCGCGAATTTCGTCGCGGAGTTCTTCTTCTGAACCATATCCGATGCGATCGAAGAAGGCGGCATTCAGTTCTGGCACGCTCAGGCGCAGCACCTGCCCGACGACGATCGTCGCGGTCAGCTTTTCGCCACGCATCTCAACTTGCTCTGCTTCGTTCGAAATCGTGATTTCGACGGTCTTAATTGTTCCAGACGTGCAGCCCGCCATCAGGTCGGCAAATCCGTTGATTTCGGCGTCGCGGAACCGAACGATTGGCTTCAGTTGCAGGTCGACTTCTGGAATCTTGCGGAACGATTCCCCGTTGCGGGTGAATTCGATGCTGGCGCGAATAAAGTCACCCGGTTCGGCGGCACCTTCGTGGACAACCAGATTTCCGTACTGACCAACATATTTTCGCAGGTAGCCATCAACATCTTCGTCTGTCACCGTTCGGACAGGACGTTGAATCTTCAGGCCGCCGTAATCGGGTGCTTCGAATTCAGGACGAACTTCTACGTCAAATTCGTATTCGAAGTCCCCTTCTTCCGGAACCCGCAGGCTTTCGACGTCGAAGTCTGGTTCGTTGATTGGATCGAGTGAGTTTTCGTCGGCAAGCTGTTCCAGGCTGCTCATCAAAACTCGCTGGCGGACCGAGTCGGCGATTTCGTCCTTGAACCGTCGCTTGGCAAGTGCTGCCGGGACGCGACCAGCCCGAAAGCCGGGGACGGCTGCTGTCTGAATGATTTCGGCGACCGCTTCTTCGGAGAAGTGGTCAATGTCAGCTCGCGGGACTTTGACCCGAACGTGCTTCTTGCAAGGTCCGACATCTTGAATGTCGACCTGAATCGACATGCGGTATTGAGCGGGTTCGGCGGCTTCGTTCTGAACTTCCGCTACCGCGGTTTCGGCCTCTGTCACAGTCAATTCCTCGTTTAGAGATGGCTCAAGTGCCGGTTGGGATTCAGGCAATCAGCTTGCACCAATTCACCCTGAATGGGCACTCAGGCCCGAAAACGCTCAGTTCCACATTTCGACGCATCCATCCAAAGAACGCGTCGGAGCAACTTTTCCCAATCTTGGGGGAACCGGCACGTCGAGGGGGAAGAGCGGGTGATGGGACTCGAACCCACGACAACCACGTTGGCAACGTGGTACTCTACCAACTGAGTTACACCCGCATGATGCTGCCCCGGCGAAAACGAATTATGCCAGTTCAGCCATGCGCGTCAAGCGATCGGCGCTCGGTTATCGCGCTCCGGAAACAGTTTCCGTGAATTTCCCCGACTTAACCGGCTTACACAGACCAATACCCGCCGTGATCACGTTGCCGATCCGCAACATCCTTCAGCTGCTCCCCAGCGCGCACCGCTAATGCTGTGCAGGTAACCATTTACACAGCATTCACCCTTTCGAAAAAGGCCATCGTGTTGACGATTCGCCACATCGATGGCGGAGTCAATGGTCCGCGAGATTTCAGCTCTCTCCATTTTTTTGCACAGGCGCAATGTTAATCCAGTTAACGGCTTGCAAGCGTGTGGCGGAATGCGATGAAAACAAATCTGTACACGGAAATCGATTTGGCACTCGTTCTGCTTTACATCTCGTTCATCCTGCGAAACACACAACACCATCAACGAAACGACTCAGCAGGCGTCGTTCACTATCAGTTTCCTGTTTCTTGTCCCAGAAAGGACCATCGCCATGACCAACATCATCAACACCCTGATCAACGACGAAGCTGGCTTCATTATTTCTGCCGAACTGGTCCTCGTTTCCACGATCGCAGTTCTTGCCATGGTTGTCGGCCTCTCCGAAGTTGCCATCAACGTAAATAATGAACTGGAAGACGTTGGTTCAGCCTTCGGTGCTCTCAATCAGACCTATTGCCTCAAGGGAATCCTCGGCTGCCAAGGCTACGTCAGCGGTACCGAATTCCGTGACAACATCGATCACTGCGACGCCAGTGGCGACATCCAGGGGATCGCTGGAACTGGTGAAACCCACAGCCAGTGGTAATTGATGGCTCCCCTCGAACTGCCGCACCCAACATTATCAACCGCAGGTCACACGCACCAATCGTGACCTGCGGTTGAGTTGTTTCTTTGGCCCGGAGTTGTTTACGTAGAGCCGTCGCACTGCGAAATCGTCCGTATTTCTGAGCATATTGGCGACAAAATGCTGCCCTGTTACCCCCTGGATCTCCCATGCCTCGATATCTCATGATGATCTGTTCCCTGTTGGTTGTTGCCGGTTGTGGGCGTCCACGTCCGCATGGACCCCCGGTTCCCAAAACAACCGAGATTACGGCCAGCAAAAGCGGAAATGGGGACAACACGGCCGATCTCAAGTTTGCAGAAACTGACTGGCCGATGTGGCGAGGAGCAAATGCCGACGGAGTTGCGTCCGGTCCCGCAGTCCCGACGAGTTGGAGCGAAACCGAAAACGTCGTCTGGAAAACTAAGATTCCGGGACGAGGGCATTCGTCGCCCATCATCATCAAAGACCGCATTTTTTTCGAAACAGCCGATGAACAGCAAAAGACACAGTCCGTCCTGTGCCTGGACCGGAATACGGGCGAGCAACTCTGGCAGAAGACGCTTTTCACGGACAACTTCGAACAGGAAATGCATCGTGAGAATACCCAGGCTTCCAGCACACTGGCATGTGACGGCAAACTGGTCTTCGCGTTGTTTCTGAATGACCGCAAGATCTGGGCGACGGCCCTCGATCTGGACGGCAAGCAGGTCTGGCAGACTGAGGTCGGCAGCTTTGCGGCCAAGTTCGGTTATTCGGCCTCACCCACGCTCTACAAGTCGCTGGTTCTGCTGGCCGCTGACCATCAGCAAGGTGGATATATCGCGGCACTCAACCGTGCTGATGGAGCCATCGTCTGGCGCAAACCACGACCGGAGAAGTCGAGTTATGCATCTCCACGCGTTGTTACTCTGGATGGGAAGGATCAACTGGTCATCTGCGGCTGTAAGCAAGTCAGCAGCTATGATCCTTTGACGGGAAATCAACTCTGGTCGACTGAGGGGACCGCCGATTCCGGTGTTGGATCACCCGTCGTCGCAGGAAATCTGGTCATTGCCAGCGCCGGTTGGCCTGAACGCGAAACCATGGCACTGAAACCAGATGGTTCCGTCGCGTGGCGCAACAAGTCGCACTCCTATGTCCCATCATTGATCTCCATTGAAGACCATATCTACCTTGTCAACGAAGGGATCGCCCGATGTATCAACGCGACAACCGGAAAAGAGACCTGGCAGAAGCGACTGGGCGGCGGAGAATTCCGCAGTTCACCGGTTGCTTCCGGCGGGAACATCATCGTGACCAGCATGGCAGGTAAAACGACCGTCTTCCGGGCGAATCCCAACGAGTTTGAAGTCGTCGCAGAAAACACACTCGGAACGGAAGGTTTCGCCAGCCCTGCCGTCAGTCAGGGTGACCTGTACTTGCGCGTTGCGGACGCTGCCAATGGTCCCCGCCAGGAATGGCTCTATCGGATCGGTAAGCCGGCCAGATAGGTTCCGGAAACTCGCTGATGCGACAAAATCCAGATCTGCGGATTATCTCCGACCCAGAATCGCCGTGAAACGGGCATATGCTTCATTCCAGGCTGCCGTATTCTGGGGTTCGTAGCGACGCATGGTCGACGAGGCCCGGACGACTGACCGGATTTCTGACAACGAACCAACCGCGCCAGCGGTCATCGCTTCGCGCAGCAACTCGTTGTCGAAGATGTCGCCGAGGAATCGGG
>CAZSTW010000069.1:30178-35197 GCA_964609845.1 uncultured Planctomycetaceae bacterium
CAAGGATATTTCCCAGCGCTGTCGCTTCAATTGGCCCCGTTACCACCGGCCGACCAGTGGCGTTCGCAGTGAACTGATTGAGCAGTTCGTTTTGGGTCCCCCCACCGACAATATGAATGACCTCGACCCGCTCGCCCGACAGTTCTTCGAGCCAGCCAAGCACGGTGCGATACTTGAGTGCCAGGCTTTCCAGTGCACAACGGACGACACCGCCATCTGAATCTGGAATTTCCTGATTCGTTTTCCGACACCATTCACGGATAGCCTCGGGCATGTCGAGCGGTGCCAGGAACGCATGGTCGTCGGGGTCAACAAATGCGCGGAATGGCCGGGCATCTCGAGCGACCTGAGCCAGCAGGCCGTAATCATACGGTGTCCCGTTCCGTTCGAAGGAGCGGCGACATTCCTGAACCAGCCACAACCCCATGATGTTCTTGAGCAGCCGATACGTACCGTCGATCCCCCCTTCATTGGTCACATTCAATTCCAGGGCGCGTTGTGTCAACACCGCATGCGGCAGTTCCAACCCCATCAAGGACCATGTTCCCGAACTGATGTAAGCCCAGTTAGCCCGCCCGGTATTTTCGGTCGGAACTGCAGCGACGGCGGCCCCGGTATCATGCGTTGCCGGTGCAACAACGCTCAATCGCGGCAACCCTGCCCGACGCGCAACCTCTTCGCGCAGATTCCCCAGCCTGGTGCCGGGATCAACAACGTCACCAAACATCTGCGTTGGAATATTCAATTGACGCAGCAGGTCGAATGCCCAGTTTCGAGTCGTCGGATGGAACATCTGCGAAGTCGTCGCGTTCGTGAATTCAACAACACGGCTTCCTGACAACAGCCAGTGGAAAAAGTCGGGAATCATCAGAAATCGATCGGCCTGTTCCACCAGCGGACCGTTGGCCTGATTCATCGCGACGAGTTGATACAGAGAATTGATTTCCATGAACTGCAGGCCGGTCTGAGCAAAAATCTCATTCCGGGGAACTCTCTGAAAAGTCTGCTCAAGCACGCCCAGCGTTCGGCGATCGCGATAATGATAAGCCTGCCCCAACATTTCGCCAGTTTTCGAGAGGAGCACAAAATCGACTCCCCAGGTATCGACTCCGACGGAAACAATGTTCTGGCCGAAACGGGCTGCCGCTTTGGCGAGTCCCGACTGGATTTCGGACCACAGGCGAAGCAAGTCCCACCGCATTGTGTCGGCGACATGGACCGGGCCGTTGGGGAATCGGTGCAACTCCTCCAGACGGACCTGTTTCCCATCAAACAGACCAGCCATCACACGGCCGCTTTCCGCCCCAAGATCGATTGCCAGATAAATCTGTTCCGCCATCAGATGTCACTCCCGTTTGTCGCGCCCCGAATCAAGGGAAGGATTATACAACCCCTGCTCGAATCGTGTAGCGTCCGCTTTGATTCCTCGTTCAACCTGTTCTCGGTCTTGTTTTCCCGGCCCGGTTTGCAGGAATAATCCGATCCTGACAGAATTCCGCGGAACATTGCCGTTGATTTCGTGTCATTCCCTTATGAATGGCCGGTCTTGTTCGCCTAACCTGTCGACTCCACGGATTGGAATTCCAAGGAGTCTTCAGAAATTGATTTTGGATTTCCAGATTGGCGGATCAACTTCAGCGTTCTTGACTGACCTCGATCTGACCGATATCATCTGCGGATACTGATTTCTCAAAGGCTTTTTCGATGACGCGATTTCTGCCCGGACTACGAGGTCTGCTACTACCCTGCTGAAAAGCGAGGTCCGGGGAACGTTTCGTCGCATCCGTTGCATAAGTTCACCCTGAGGTCTCGCGGCCTCGGGGTTTTTTGTTTTCAGGCGAGAGCAAGAAGTCCGCGGTTGTGGTCCACAGGATGCCCGGTTTGACTTGTATCTGACTGACAGCCAACACTTTCCGTTTATCTCGACAGGGAATTTCCATGACCGAAACCGCCGTGACCGACACCGTCACCATCTTCGATACCACTCTTCGCGATGGCGAGCAGTCTCCGGGCTGCAGTATGACGATGCCTGAAAAGCTGAAGATTGCAGAAGCACTGGTGGAATTGGGTGTCGATGTGATCGAAGCGGGATTCCCGATCGCGTCGCCCGGCGACTTTGAAGCGGTCCGTGCGGTCGCGCAGCAGTTTGGCGATCGAGCGACAATCTGTGGTCTCGCGCGGTGTCGCCGCGAAGATATCGAACGAGCGGCTGAAGCCCTGAAAGGGATCTCCAAGCCACGAATTCACGTCTTTCTCGCAACCAGCCCGATCCATCGGCAATTCAAACTGAAGATGGCCGAACAGGAAATTGTGCGGGCGGCCGTGGAACATGTGGAACTCGCCCGATCATTCTGCGACAACATTGAATTCTCACCCGAAGACGCTGCACGCACGGAACTCCCGTTCCTGTGCGAAGTCGTCGAAAAGGCGATCGCTGCCGGTGCCACAACCGTCAATATTCCCGATACGGTCGGGTACGCGACTCCCACACACTATTTCAAAGTGATTTCGTATCTCAAACAGCACGTATCCAATATCAGCAAGGCCGTCATCAGCACTCATTGTCATAACGACCTGGGATTGGCTGTTGCGAACAGCCTGGCTGCGGTTGAAGCGGGGGCCCGCCAGGTCGAATGTACGATCAACGGCCTGGGAGAACGGGCTGGAAATGCGGCTCTCGAAGAGATCGTGATGGCGATCAAAACTCGCGGGGACTATTACAACGTGCAGACTCGGATCAACACCCCAAAACTGTGCGGTATCAGTCGCCTTGTTTCGAGTACCACTGGAATGCTGGTCCAGCGAAACAAGGCCATTGTTGGCCAGAACGCGTTTGCCCACGAGGCCGGGATTCATCAACATGGAATGCTTCAGAACCGCTCAACCTATGAAATCATGCGAGCGGAAGACGTCGGATTCATCGGCGAGAACATGGTTCTCGGAAAGCACAGCGGACGCCACGCGTTTCGTGCCCGTGTCGCAGAACTGGGATACACACTCGATGACGCCCGTTTGCAGAAAGTGTTTGATGAATTCATCGCCCTGGCTGACAAGAAAAAGAATGTCTACGACGCTGACATCATCGCACTGATCGACAAGCAGTCCAACGTGACGATTGACCGATGGCAGCTGGTCCAGTTTCAAGTCGGTGCCGGGACAGGAACGATTCCAACTGCTTCGATCGTCTTGCGCGACACGTCGAAGCCGGATGAAGCGAATCTGTTCCGCGAAGCAGTCATTGGTGACGGACCGATCGATGCCGTTTTTAAAGCGATGGAACGGATTATCGGGGTTACTGCCGAGTTGAAAGATTACCAGGTCCGGGCCGTATCTGTTGGTGAAGATGCTCAGGGGGACGCGAGTGTCGAGATTGAATATCTCGGTCGACGCTACCACGGTAAGGATGTCAGTACCGACATCATCGAAGCGAGTGCTCGAGCCTACTTGAAAGCTCTGAATCGAGCCCTCAGCGAAAACGTCGTCAAGTCTGCGACGTGACTGCGGGAGGGACGCGGAGTACGCGGACGACACGGACCAATCTGAGAAGTTGTGACTCAGGCTTTCAGACGAAACGACGCTGAAAGCTTGAGGGACCGCAAACTGGTGTTGGTCCCTTTATACTACTAACGCTTGGCTTGTTTGCTTGGCGCGTAGATCTTACTGCTAGAACTAGATCTGCCAATTTGCTGAGGTCACTTAATCGGAAAGGCGACGCAACCCCATTCGGGGTAGGAGGTGGTCGGATTCAGCAGACCCAGGGTAGCGAGCCTTGCTCGCAACCCTGGGCTATAAGACTCAACTCCTTTGGAGTAGCTGACAGACGGATGTCGGTCACAGCATGTCAGCAGGTCATTTGATTCGAATCGCCTTTCTCATGTCGAGCTCATCCGCTCTAACAAACCGGCCGTCTCATAGGAGCCGTCTTCTACTCCAACGGAGTTACGTCGTATAGCCCAGGGTTGCGAGCAAAGCTCGCTACCCTGGGTGCGTGACATACAACGGTCTTCTACCCCAAACGGGGTTGCGTCACCTCCATTACCCGTTGAATGACGACCGATCGATGTTCAGTTCCACCAGCGTGAAAGCGCAGTTTCACGAGTGGGTTGCGGGCGAAGCTAGCTCTCCGATGCTTGTGCGGGACGACTTGGCGACGTTACTTCGACGAGAAACAATACAGGTTGCGTGCGGTACGAATGAATAATCGATTGCCCGAAATTGCCGGGGTCGCCATCACGATTTCTTCCAGGTTGTTGGTCGCTACTTTTTTGAAGTCCGCTCCTTCTTCGATGACGGTGACTTCGCCGTGTTCGCTGACAAAATACACATGGCCACCTGCAGCAACGGCTGACGCCGAATAGGTGTTGTTGGCATTTCCTACACGTTGGCGATAGATCAGGTCACCTGTTACGGCATCTCGCGTGTCCAGTCGACCATTGTCGTTGCACGTGTAAAGCCACTTCCCTTTCACCAGTGGTGTGGGCATGTACGAACCATCTCTCGGTGTCCACCATGCCATACCATGGCTGGATTGATTGGCGGCAAGCGTCAGGTCTCCAGCGGCAGTCGCAGTGATTGCATAGATCGGACTGCGGCCGTGGCCGTTTGTCAGATAGATCAGCCCATTGGCAAACAGCGGAGTTGGTACGGGAACATCGCCCCCGCCGCTGAGATGCCAGATTCGCTCACCTGTGTTCCAGTCGTAGCCTGCCATCTGGCGGTAGCCGTTGCAGACAATCTGTGTGCGGTCTGCCGTCGCAACAATCAACGGTGTCGACCAGGTGGCAACTTCGCCCGTACGATCAATACGGCGGACCTCTTTACCGGTCTTGATATCAAGGATTGCGACAAAACTGGTGTTCAGACAATCGCACTGCACAATGACGCGTCCGTCGTGAATGACTGGGGAACTGGAAAACCCCCATTCCAAGGTCGGAGCGTCGTATGGACCTGAGGCCAGTTTACCGAAATCATGCTTCCAGACCTGATGGCCTTCAAAGTCGTAGCAGTACAATCCTTCGG
>CAZSTW010000070.1:0-34445 GCA_964609845.1 uncultured Planctomycetaceae bacterium
GGCCTTTGACACCCTTGACGTGATAGGTCTGGTTCATCGCACCGATCGCGGAACCAACGTCTTCCAGTTCATTGTTGACGTTCAGGGCAACTTCCGACAGTCCGACGATCATGCCAAGCACTGCGATTGTTGAAACCAGAACCAGTTCTGCGGAGATGATAAAACCGGCTTCGTCGTTGATCAGGGCATTGATGAGGTTCGTCATGGTGTCGGGTCTTTCTGAAGTATCGGGCGTTTGGCTGTTGGCGAGTGAATCCTGCTGTCTCGCGTTGTTGTCACTGGTGTTTCGCACGATGAACAAGATGTAAAGCAGATAGGATGCCAAACACGAAAAGCGTCAATCCTCTGAAACATCCAATAGTCGGGATCGGCCACAACTGCCTTCCACAGATGAGGTTACGGGTTTTGAGGATTTTCTGGGCGTTTGCAACAGCGTTCCCGCTGCGATAACCGTGATGATTCCAAAACGCCTCATCCGCTGTGGCGAAGAAATGCTCCCTGAGACACAACCTTCACGCCAGTAATGTTTTGCAGTGAATGGCGCGGGATGATGTCGGCGTTTCGAACAAACAACACCGGAACACCCCATAGCTCAGGGCCGTTGAAATTCCCCGTTCAGGCAGTGTGGCAGTTGTGCCAGTCAGAAAGTTCAGACAGGTAACCATGGATCAACAGACTGAATAGAATTCCAACCGCGCATTTGGCAACATGCACGAGGTACACATCCCACAATCCGGCAGAACCTGTGAACTCGGACGGGTTGCACTAATCAGGTTTTGCGGTCGGTGACATGTCATCAGCAAAAGTCGTGATGGAGACTGGTTCATGTATGGAGCCGAAGAATTCGAAGGGGGCGTCTTCCATGAATCCATCGAAGGAGGTCGAGCGAGTGCCACGATCGAATTGACTGCCGGCAGCGTCAAAGCATTAACCAGCACCGATCAAAAATTCGAAATCCGCTATTCGGAATGTGTCCTGGATATGGGCGGGGCCTCCGGACGGATGGTGTTTGTACGAACCCAGGATCGAAAGCTGACGATTTTCTGCGAAGATCGCCGCTTCCCCAAGGCATTGCAACTCGATGGATCTGTCGAACTGGCTGAGCAACTAGCTGCGGTGCGTGGCTTGCGGCGGTCTGAAGCATTCAGCTGGAGGATGTGGCTGGTCGTCGGCACAGCAGTATGCCTGCTCGCGCTGTTTGGTGGTTACTACGGTCTTCTTGCTGCAGCAAAAGCCTCGATCAATGCCGTCCCGATCAGCGTCGATGAGCAAATCGGTAAACTTGCCTTTGAATCGCGGACTGTCGAAGGTCCGAAGATCAACGATCCGATCGTTGTGAATGCCGTCAAAGAGATGGTCGCTCGCCTGGAACCACATGCGGATTTGAAGGGACTGAGCTTTGAAGTCCATGTGGTCGATTCGAAAGAAGTCAACGCTTATTGCCTTCCCGGCGGTAAAATCGTCGTCTTTACCGGCTTGCTGAAGAAATCAAAAACGCCTGAGCAGGTGGCAGGGGTTCTAAGCCACGAAATGTCGCATGCCATCAGACGTCATGGACTCAGGCGAGTCATGGAGTCGCTCGGAATCGTTGTCGCGATCGAACTGATGGTCGGCGATGTTGGTGGTCTGGTCGCACTCGGCGCCGAACTCGGCAAATCAGCGGCCCTCACCAGTTATAGTCGTGAGGCCGAGACCGAGGCAGATGTCACAGGGGTGAGGATGCTTCACGCAGCGGCGATTGACCCGCTTGAACTGGCATCTTTTTTTGAAATGCTGAAGGACGAAGGTCCTGATCTTCCAGCGGCGATCAAGTGGCTCAGTACTCACCCCCAGCACGATGAAAGAATCGCAACGATTCGCGGTGAGCTTGCGAAGCTACCGCCTCAAGAATATCGTGAGCTCGATATCGATTGGGAAAAAGTTCAGCAGCGATTGAAGGAGATCGATGCCGAATAACAGTCAAAATGTATTTCCCGGTCGCTTCATGTCAATTCTCGCATCGTCAAGTCGCTCATCTGTGGCAGAATTCGTATCACTTCCAGCAGGCTAAAGGACCCTTCATGGATGCCATTACTCGGAACCGTCCGTCGTTTGCGAACATTCAGATCAAACTTCAGCCGGGCGATAAGATCATTGCGGAAGCAGACGCAATGGCGAGTATGTCTGCCAACGTGCGGATGAAGACTCGATTCAGCGGTGGCATGATCAAGGCGTTTATGAAGCGAATGTTCGGCGGAGAATCATTGTTCGTCAACGAGTTTTCCGCAGACGCACCTGCAGAACTGGTCCTGACACAGGGGCTTCCCGGGGACATCGAATCGATTGAACTGAAAGGGACCACTCTCTACTTGCAACCGGGAGCGTTCCTGGCGTGTGAGCCCGGGGTTTCACTGGGCCTGGGTTGGGCCGGACTCGCCAGTTTCATCGGGGGTGAAGGCTTGTTCCGCCTGAAGGTCAAGGGGAACGGCCGCGTGTGGTTCTCGGCCTACGGCGGAATTTTCAGCCGTGAGATCACCGACGAATACATCGTTGATACCGGCCATCTCGTCGCCTATGAACCCTCGATCAACATCCGCGTCGGTCTGGCTGGCGGCATCTTTTCAAGCTTTTTTGGTGGTGAAGGACTCGTCACGAAGGTTCGCGGTCCCGGCAAGATCTATATGCAGTCACGTAACTTCAGCGGTCTCACGGCCTGGATGAATGCACACATGACGTGATACGCGTCAAATCAATCCTGTCACGCTCTGTATCCCTTCATCACGCGTCACTCACGACGTCTCCTTCAACCACAAGGACCGTTTCATGCAATATGAGATTCTGGCTCGCCCTGCTGCGGCCGTTGCCAAGTTGACCCTTGATTCAAACGAATCCATCACCTGCGAAGTCGGTGCAATGATTGCCATGTCGACCGGCATTTCCGTCGAAACTACCTCGGGAATGAAAGGAGCCAGTGGAGGCTTCTTCAAAGGCCTGAAGCGAATGTTTTCGGGCGAGAACTTTTTCTTAAATCACTTCACGGCAAATCAGCCCGACCAGACCCTCATCATCGGCCCCACCATGCTGGGTGACATCGTTCATCATGACTTGCGTGGCGGTTCGCTGGTGATCCAGGGATCCAGTTGGCTGGCCAGTGACGTCGGAATCAAAATCGACGCCACCTGGCAGGGATTTGGAAAGGCGATCTTCAGCGGCGAAGGGCTGTTCTGGGTCAAGGCGACGGGCGAAGGTTCGATTTTCCTGAACAGCTTCGGGGCGATCTATGAAGTCGATGTCGATGGTGAGTACATCGTCGACACGGGACACATCGTCGCGTTTGAAGACACGTTGCAATTCAAGATCGTCAAAGCGGGAGCGAGTCTGATTGGCAGCTTCCTGGGTGGCGAAGGGCTGGTCTGCAAGTTCAATGGAACTGGAAAGCTCTATTGCCAGAGTCACAATCCACCGAACTTCGGCAAACTGCTGGGGCCAAACCTGAAGCCTCGCTGACCGCAGTTTTGAACTCGCGTGGTTCAACCCGATTCGTCAGGAATCCTGATTCCCAATTCACCGATCATTCGTGCATACGTACTGGAAGGTTATCATGAGTGGACTCGATTTTGAAATTTCGCAACGGCCCGATTTTGCCATTGTTTCAGTCCAGCTTCAGCCTGGACAATCTGTATATTCCGAGCCAGCCGCCATGGCTTCGATGACTCCCTCGCTGAAAATGAAGGCAGGACTGAAGGGGGGACTGAAAAAGGCCCTGGGCCGGATGTTCGCGGGCGAAAGTATGATTGTGAATACGTTCACCGCTGAATCACAACCGGGCGAAGTTGTTTTCGCACCGGGGATTCCCGGCGACTTGATGCACTATCGCCTCGACAACAATTCCATCTTTCTGCAACGTGGGGCGTTCCTCGCTCATTCCGAGGGATTGGAAATGTCCGCCAAGTGGGGTGGCGCCAAGGGCTTCTTCAGTGGACATGGTCTGGTCCTGTTGAAGGCACAGGGAACCGGAGATCTGTTTTTCAACTCGTTCGGCGCGATTCTTGAAATTGATGTGACCGACGACTATGTCGTCGATACCGGCTACATCGTCGCCTTCGAAGACACGCTGGACTACAAAGTCGTGGCCCTGCCCGGTTCACGCCCCGCCAAGACAATCAAGAATTTCCTGTTTGGTGGTGAAGGGCTGGTCTGTAAGTTTTCAGGACAAGGAAAAGTCTGGATTCAAACGCGCTACATCCACCCGTTGCTTTCGTGGGTCTACCCGTTCCGCCCGGTGCAGTCCAAGAACTAGCGCTTCGTCCAGACTTAATTCGCAGGTTGATCTGAAATTGTGCCGACGGACATCCAGTCCGTCGGCACAGTCCATTTTTACGGACGGAATGTCCGTCGTAACCGAATTCAGCCGTGATCACGTACCAGTTGAGCACCACTCACGAAAGTCGTTTTCGGCAGGCGTATGTTAATTAAGCTGATACGGGTGCTGTTACTCGCACCGTTGGAGCCGTTCCGCTCGCAGTAAGTGCGGCAGCGCGCCGTTGCGTGGTTCGGGAAACCTACTCGCCAAGAATGGATTACCAAGTAATTCGTTCCCAGCCCTCCCGCGCAGTGACACAAAACTGTAGGCTTGGAGGATTAACAGCGCTCCGCAAAAATGGCGTCTTGCGAATCTTTGGAATCGGACGTCAGGCTTTGGTGCGGCGCAACTCAAACAGCGGGAGCATTCAATGATCGAGTTGAAATGGCCAGCCACAGCTTCAAAGAATCCGGACATGCATTCTTCGCCTGCGGACCCTTTGCGGCGAATCATTCGATTCAATCTTGCTGCCATGCTGTTTCAAGCATTGGCTGTCCTGCTCCCGGCCGCCGAACCTGCGGCATTCCGAGTCGAATCCAATCTCAAAGCGGCTGTTGCCAAAGTTGACATTACGCCACCACAGGATACGCCGGTTGTAGGTCATATCCGCCCGGTGAATGGAATTCGCGATCCCCTGCGCGCCGGAATTCTTTTGCTGGCAAATGAACAGACGCGTGCCGCCATCGTCACGCTCGACTTGATCAACACGCCCGGTGAAATGGTGGCAGCGATACGAGATGTTGTTGCCAGCAAGACCGAGATACCTCGCGAAAATATCATGGTTGCTGCGTCCCATAATCATTCGGGGCCCGGCTGGTCGCGTGAGACCGCCTGGAGTCGTGAGATGGTCGAGAAAATCGGCCAGGCCACCAGCGCAGCCGTGGGAAAAATGCGACCAGTTTCTATCGGTTACGCCGAAGATGAAATTGACTTCAACATTAACCGTCGCAAAGTGATCAACGGACGGGCCGTCGTTCGTCTGAATCCTGAAGGCCCTTGCGATCATCGCGTCAAGGTGCTGCGATTCGACGATGGCCAGACTCTGGAACCGATGGCGGTCGTGATGCATGCGGTCTGTCATCCGTGCGTCTTCACCTGGGGCGACAAACTGACGCCTCCATTCCCCAATGGATTCCCGAAAATCAGCGCGGATTTCCCGGGTGAGGCCCAGACGTTTGTCGAAAAGGTTTACGGAACTCAAACGAGTTCACTCTTCCTGCAGGGCTGTGCTGGTGACATTCGCCCGAATCTGCCCGGAGTACCATACCGCTGTGGAGATGAAGCTGATATCCGCTGGACGGGCCGCAGCCTGGGATGTGCTGTCGTTCGTGCTGTTGACCGTAGTGCAGTCCGCGAGAACCTGGCAAAACGGAAATCGATCTATCCCCTGAAAGTTGCGACCAGCACGATCCAACTTCCCGGCAAGAAGGAAAAGGTTGCGTGCGAAATGCAGGCGATCCGTGTCGGTGACTTCCTGTTCCTGACAATTCCAGGTGAACCAATGGTGGAGTATGGGTTCCAGATCGAAAAGGCGATTGCAGACCGTGCGATTCCGATCGTCGTAGGATATGCGAATGACAGCCTGGGGTACATCTGTACTGCCGAATCGCATCAGTACGGCGGGTATGAGCCGAATATGTCACCGTTGCTCCCGGAAGCAGAACCGCTGATCCTAGATGAACTCGGTCGCCTGGCCGACAAGGTTCTGGCCGATGTGTTTGAATCCTTCAAGCCTGTGACGAAGTGAGTTTCGTTTTTCAGTCGTGCCACACCATCGAGATGAATAATGCTCCGAATCGCAATTGCAGAGTGCAAACAGGAAGTTTCGACGTTCAGCCCGGCTCGAAGTTTTTACACAGACTTTCGAATCGTTCGGGGGCAGTCGCTGCTGGATCATCACCGTAGCGTTCGTGAAGAAGTCGGCGGTGCAATCAGCGTGTTTGATGCCGACAACCGTGTCGAACTGGTCCCGACGTTTGGTGCCAGTTCCAACACATCCGGCGGCATCCTGACGGGGGCCGATTTTGAGAAATTGAGTGGTGAATTCCTGAAGTCGCTCGCAGACGCTGGCCCGGTGGATGGCGTCTTCTTTTCAATGCACGGCGCCATGCAGGCCGAGAACGAAGACGATCCCGAAGGGTTTCTGTTGCAGGAGGCACGTCGGATCTTCGGGGAATCGATTCCTTTCGTCGTTTCGCTGGATCTACACGGCATTCTGACGGACCGGATGCTGCAGCACAGTGATGCTGTCGTCGCATACCACACGTATCCTCACATTGACTTCTTTGAAACTGGTGCACGTGCTGCTCGCGTGCTGATGCGAATCCTGACTGAGGGAGCCCGTCCAGTCACTGCCCGTGTCAAGATCCCAGCTCTGGTCCGTGGCGATGAAATGATCACAGAGACGGGATTAGTCGGCGAATGTATCCGGCTGGCTCAGCAGATTGAATCATCCGGCGATGGCCTTTCGGCCGCGGTGATGTGGGGCAATCCATTTACAGATGTTCCAGAACTGCGAACCAACAGCTTCGTCGTTACAGATGGCGACGTGGCCGCGGCCCAGGCAAAAGCTCTTGAAATCGCAGATATCTTCTGGCGGCATCATGAAAGAATGCGAGTTCCGCTGACGAGTCTGTCCGACAGTGTCCGGATCGCAGCATCGGTCACGACTGGAACTGTCGCCATGATCGATGCGGCGGATGCCACCAGTTCAGGGGCTTCAGGCGACAGTAATGCGATTGTTCGCGAGGTCATCGAGCAGGGGTACCGGGGACGGGTCCTGGCACCGATTGTCGATCCGGCAGCCGTCCGCCAGGCCTTCGCCGCAGGAATTGGAGCGACGATTCAGACGCGCCTCGGCGGCGCTGTCGATCCCGCGCGATTCACGCCGCTGGAATTGACTGCGAAAGTTCGATTGCTGTCCGATGGGAAATTCCGCAGCGAGTCATTTGGCTGGCCCTGGGATTCTGGCGATACGGCTGTACTGGAAGCAGATCACCTGACGCTGGTTGTTGGAACACGTCCGGTCAGCCTGTTTGACCGGTCGTGGTTCTGGGCCAACGGACAGAATCCTCGCCACTTCGACATGGTTGTCGTTAAGTCGCCTCACTGTGAACACAAGATGTTTGCCGCCTGGTGTGCCAGGTTGATCAATGTCGATGCTCCGGGTTCGACGAGCGCCAACGTCAAGGGACTGGGGCACAAGAAATGCGCACGCCCGATGTTTCCGCTCGACGAAGGATTTGAGTACACGCCACAGGCGGACATTTTCCGGCGCTGGTGATGTTTGGGCACACCGTGTCACAGACCATGTTGATCGAACTGCGAAATAAGGCGATCTGAATTATGACTGAAGCCAATGAAACCGCACGACGTGCCTACTGGGCAGACCAGATGCAGGCCGGGTATGACCTGATTCAGCAAATACTCACGCTGGAAGTCCGCGAATGCGGGGAAGGTTTTGCGTCGATACCAGAAGCCGCACAGGCCGCGGGAATCGAAATGCTCTTCTCGGAGTCCAAGATCGCGGGGGAAATGGACCGCATTTATTTTATGCGGGAAAGCCTCGTCAAGGATGTCATGGCTGTCGGAAGGGCGATGAACGATCGGGGCTGGATTCTGAAGATTGAAGACGGCTACCGAACTCTCGAGATGCAGGGAACACTCGTCAGAAAGCCCGAGTTATTCGACGCCATCCTGCGAAAATGTATCTGGGAATTCGGCGGCATCCCCCCTGTTGAGCTCGTCTTTCGACGGGCACTGGTGCTGATTGCCAACATCCCCAAGATCGGGACACATATGTCCGGGTCGGCGATCGATATTTCGGTATTTCGCCGCGATGATGGGACGGAAGTCTGGCGAGGCAACCCATACCTCGAAATGAGCGAACGAACACCGATGCGGTCACCGTTTGTCGAGCCTGAAGCTCTGCAGAACCGTCTGGAGATCATGGGAATGATGGAGGCTCATGGATTCATTCACTTCCCGTTTGAGTTCTGGCACTACAACCAGGGCGATGCGATGGGAAATATTCTAACAGGACGAAAAGACCCCGCTCGCTTCGGCCCCGTTAACTGGGACCCGAAGACGAACCGGGTCACTGCGGTCGCGGATCCCCTGTCTCCTCTGAATCCACTCCCACGGTTCGAAGCAGAAATTGCGGCTGCACTGGAACGAGCGCGGGTCCGCGAAAGTTCAAACTGAGAATCACCGGAAGACTTGTCGTTACGGAATTTATCGCCAGCAGGGATTCGAATGAACGTCGTAGAATTTCCACAAAGCCGCTGCCGCTTCGGTGTGACCCGCTGTGATATAACGCCCCCTGTTGGGATTTATCACCGAATGTGGGGCGCCGCGACGCATGATCGTTCCACAGGGGTCCACCGTCCGCTCACTGCCACGGTGATGGTGCTGCGAGATCTCAAGGGCAACGGTTCTCATCAGCGTGTCGCCGTTGCGGTGGATCATTGCCTGCTCTGGACGACAGAAATGAATCACCTGCTGCAGGAGATTAGTCAGGCAGCGAAGATCCCCGTCGAACAATTGACGGTCTTCTTTTCCCATACTCACGGAGCGGGCCTGATGGGAATGGAACGGTCTGAGCTTCCCGGCGGAGACCTGATTGCCCCGTATCTTGCAGATCTTGCGGCCAGAATATCTCAGCTGATCGCTCAGGCCATCGAGCAGTTGCAGCCTGCGACAATCGTTTATGGACAAGGTCGATCAGATCTCGCGACAAATCGCGATAATTTTGATGAGATTCGGGGACACGCGATCTGTGGCTACCAGCCCAAGGGATTTGCTGATGACACGATTATTGTCGCGCGCGTGACAGGAGACGATGGTATAACACTCGCGACAATCGTCAACTACGCCTGCCATCCGACGACGCTGGCCTGGGAAAACACGCTGATCAGTCCGGACTACATCGGAGCGATGCGGGAAATCATCGAATCGGCGACCGATGCCCCATGCTTCTTTATTCAGGGGGCGTCAGGTGATATCGGCCCCCGCGAAGGATTTGTCGGAGACGTCACTGTAGCAGACCGAAACGGGCGACGCCTGGGCTATGCGTCGTTGGCAGCAATCGAAGGATTGGCACCGCCGACGCAGCGTTTCGTCTATGTGAAGCCCGTGATTTCCGGTGCGACACTGGGGGTCTGGGAATTCCAACCAGAAACCGAAGAAAGAACCGGGGCCATCAGTGCGTGGGATGTTCGCACGGCCATTGTTTCAATCAAGTATCGCAGGGACATCCCGGTGAAATCACAACTGGAGAAAGACCTCATTCACTGGCGAGCGGTCGAATCGGACGCGATTGCTGTGGGAACCGCTGATGAGGCGCGCGATGCAAGAGCCATGATCGAGCGAACAACTCGTCGACTGGTACGCGTTGCCTCGCTTCCCGAAGGGGAGTCATACCCCTACGCAATCACAGCCTGGCGGATCGGCGATGCAATCTGGCTGGCATATGATGGTGAACATTACAACGTCCTGCAGACTACACTGAGACAGACCTTTCCGAATCACATGCTGATCATCGGAACGATCGCGAATGGTTCCAGTGTCTGGTACCTGCCCGACGCTCGTTCGTTTGGAAAGGGGTTATACCAGGAAGAAGTCTCTATTCTGGAAAAGGGATGTCTGGAACAAGTGATTGAAGCCTCGATACAATTAATTCGGGCTCTGATACACAGGCATGAGTGAGCCAGATCGTCTTACTTCTTGTAATAAGATTCATCGCATGGCAAAGGAATTGTTTCCCCGTGAAACAGCATTAACCAGCGCTGATCCCGAACGGCACCTGCTGGATGTTCTGCGTTTGAATCTTGTTCCTGGAATTGGTCCTCGAACGTATCAAATGCTGCTGGAGCGGTTTGAAACTCCGGCGGGAATTCTGGCAGCAAAAGTCGCAGAGTTGCAGGAAGTTCCGAATGTCGGTCCCAAACTTGCCATGTCGTTAATCACGCATGGGACCGAGGCCGCCGCCCGGGAAGAACTGGAGATCGCGCGTAAAGCCGGGGTGACGCTTCTAATCCGTGACACAGAAGGGTATCCCTCGGCACTAACGCGAATCCCTGACCCACCAACGGTCTTATACTGCCTGGGAACATTGACACCGACCGATCAACTCGCTGTCGCCATCGTCGGATCACGGCACTGTACCGCCTACGGTCGCCAGACTGCCCACCGACTTGCCATGGAATTAGCTCGTGCAGGTGTGACTGTTGTCAGTGGGCTGGCGCGCGGGATTGATGCCGAAGCCCATAAAGGTGCCCTGGAGGCAGGTGGACGAACGATCGCAGTCTGTGCCACAGGGATGAATACGATTTATCCTCCCGAGCATGTTGAACTCGCCAAAAGTGTTCGCGAGAATGGCTGCCTTCTGACAGAAGCTCCGATGAACCAGCAGCCCAAGTCCGGGTTGTTTCCCCAGAGAAACCGGATCATTTCCGGACTGTCGATGGGAGTTATTCTGATCGAAGCCGGACGCGCCAGCGGGGCCTTGCATACCGCACGCCATGCCATGGAGCAGAACCGAGAAGTCTTCGCGGTTCCGGGAAGAATCGACAGCGAGGCGAGCTTCGGCTGCCTCGACCTGATTCGTGATGGCGCAACATTGATTCGTAACGTCGATGACGTGCTAAGTACTTTGGGGCCGTTGGTCGCTCCCGTTCAACGAACACCAAATGAATCGGTCCATCGTCCCGCCGAACTGCAACTCTCCGATCAGCAGCGGATGATCTTGAATCTGGTCACAACAGAACCAATTCCAGTCGACGATGTCATGAGGACAGCTGGAATTGAAGCGTCGCGCGTTCTGTCTACGCTGACAATCCTGGAAATGAAACGCCTTGTTCGTCGTCTTCCGGGGAACTTTATTCAACGCTATTGAGCGCAAATGTCTGCCCAGGCTGTGGTTCGGATCCAGGATCGTTCGACGGATCGATGATGCTTCCGCATCCGTCGCAACGGCCCTCTGCAAATCAGAACTGCAAGGCATTATCCAGCAATGTCTTATGGCACAGCCGCGACACGATCCAAGATTGACGCCAAGTCGTCAAACTCGCTTTATTCAGAAAAGTCGTCGCAAACCTCTCATTCGACCCATTCGTCCAAACACGAATTTTTAGAAAAACAGGTAGAATCCGTAAAGTTTGCGGATTGTAACGGTCGATGAATGGATGCAGGAGATTTTGTCTCGGGTGTCCATCAAATCGAGAGTTTAGGGAAAGGCTTCCCATGAATCTGCGTCCACTGATCTGTTTAAGTGCCATGCTGCTGACGTCGGTCGGTTGCTGCCACACTCAATGCGTGTCATCAAACCCCTGTGATCCCTGCGGGTCAGGAATGTCAGGTGGCGGCTGCTGCCTGACAAACTGGTTGCATACGAAAATCGCATCCTGTCGCGCACGAAATTGCTGCCAGAATTACAGCTGGAGTGATGATTGTTCGAGTTGCTCCGTTTGCGGCGGTGGCAGCTGCGGCATGTCTGGCTCCACAATCGATGGCAGCATCGGGACTTATGGAGGCGGTGGCGGTTCAAGCTGTGGCTGCGGGCAATCACATGGTGCGCCGACACTCAACAACTATGCCCCATCAACACCGACACCTGTTCAGGCGGTTCCTGGAGGAGTCCAGCCAACCCCCGTTCCAAACAATTCTTCAGCACCGATGCCGCCAGCCAGTAACGAGCCGATTCCTGCTCCTGGCAGTTCGGAATCAACAACATTCCAGCGACCAGCGAACGGACAGGTCCAACATGTGTCGGTCGAAGAATTCCATCGATTGCCAGGCGTCGTGACATCTGGACCTACCCCTTCATCCGTCCCAACCATGGGCGTTCTGACGACCCCACCGCCACTGTCAACAGTTTCGGCCCCGCCAAAAGCGACGACGGTCCAGCAGGCCCAGTGGGCTCCTGCCAACCGGTAATCCACCACAGGCCTTTCGAAAAATCTCCTATTCAACGCGGCCGGAACTGATCCGGTCGCGTTGTTGCGTTCTTTGGTTTTCTCGAACATGCGTGTGCGGTCGAGTTGACCACGCTGGACGGTACCTCAATAATCGTCCATTCAATTGAGATTTTCCCGACGACGGATTCCTTCAGAAGAGCTTTCATGTCAACTTCAGCGGCGGTACCCGGCAAGGCGAGTTCCAATGTTCCTGATTCCGAAGGTCGATTCGGCGAGTTCGGGCGGCGATTCGTTCCCGAAACCTTGATGCACGCCCTTGAAGAATTGACGGTGGAGTACGCTCGAGCCAAGGCAGACCCTGAATTCAATCGTCGACTGGACGAATTGCTGCGGACATTTGTCGGACGGCCGAACCCTCTGTACTTTGCCGAGCGCCTGTCCGCAATGTGCGGCGGAGCAAAAATCTACTTCAAACGCGAAGACTTGAATCACACGGGTGCCCACAAGATCAACAATACGATGGGGCAGGCCCTGCTGACGATGCGGATGGGGAAAACCCGAGTCATCGCTGAAACCGGAGCTGGACAGCATGGTGTGGCCACGGCGACGGCATGTGCCCGATTTGGCCTTCCGTGCGTGGTGTACATGGGTGAAGAAGACATCCGCCGACAGAAACTGAATGTCTTCATCATGAAAACGATGGGGGCCGAAGTTCGCCCTGTCACCAGTGGTTCGCGAACCCTGCGTGATGCCATTAACGAAGCGATGCGAGACTGGATGTCGTCGGTTGAGCAAACCCACTACATCCTTGGATCCGTCGTGGGACCGCACCCGTTCCCGATGATTGTCCGCGATTTTCAGTCAGTGATCGGACGCGAAGCCCGGCAGCAATGCCTTGAGACGGTGGGCCGACTGCCTGACGAGGTCGTCGCCTGCGTGGGTGGTGGCTCTAACTCCGCAGGAATGTTCTATCCGTTCGTCGATGATGTCGGCGTGGCGTTGACGGGGGTCGAAGCGGGTGGTCGCGGTAATAAGCCTGGTGAACATGCCAGTACGCTGACGTTTGGAACAAAGGGCGTTCTGCACGGCAGTTACAGTTATGTCCTGCAGGATCCCGATGGCCAGACGATGGATGTGCATTCGATTTCCGCAGGACTGGATTACCCTGGGGTCGGCCCCGAGCACAGCTACTGGCGCGATACCGGCCGAGTGAACTACGTTGCGGTCCGCGATCAACAGGCTCTCGAAACAGTACAGCTGGTTGCACGTACAGAAGGAATTCTGCCGGCACTGGAAAGTTCGCATGCCTTGGCTTATGCGATGGAACGAGCTCGGCAGAGGAAGCCCGACGAGATCATTGTTGTATGTCTGTCAGGTCGTGGCGACAAGGATGTCAACGAGGTCGCTCGCTTGACGGGACAAGACCTTTAGGACGCGTTGCCGACTGCCACTGAATTCAATTATTCCCTTGTCACCGGTTTTGTAATCGGCAGACTGTTCTTTCGAAAGACTTCCAGGTGTCTCGACCCACTCGTATCGCCGATGTGTTTGCTGCCCGCCGTCAGAAACAGCAGATGGCCTTTATGCCATTTGTGACCGCTGGCGACCCCGACCTGAAAGTGACCTGCCGCCTGATCGAGGAACTTGCGGGGGCAGGTGCAGACCTGATCGAAATTGGATTTCCTTACAGTGACCCGATTGCAGACGGACCGGTCATTCAGTCTTCGTACACGCGAGCCCTGCGATCTCGCCTGCATGTACCGGACATCTTCGCCGCCATCGCAACTGTGTCGACAAAGATCACCGCTCCGCTGGTGGCCATGGTTTCTTACGCTATCATCTTCAGAATCGGAACGGAATCATTCGTGAAGCAGGCTGGGTCTGCCGGATTCGCCGGTTTGATCGTACCTGACCTGCCTGGCGATGAAGCGGCGGAGTTTCACGAACTGGTACTGAAAAACGGACTGGATCTGATCCAACTGGTGGCTCCGACGACACCAGCAGATCGTTCCGCAAGAATCCTGAAGAACGCCAGCGGGTTTGTGTACTGCATCGCAGTTGCTGGTACGACAGGAACCCGAGAATCGCTTGCGCCGCAACTCGCCGACATGTTGCGGACACTGCGGACACAAACCGACCTGCCACTCGCTGTTGGCTTCGGCCTTAATCGCCCCGAGCAGATCGAACAGTTGCGTGGACTTGCAGACGGTGCCATTGTGGGGTCTGCCATTGTCCGGCATCTGGAGGATCTTTCGAGTGATTCCAGCCAACTCGAAAATGTGGTTGGAAGACTGGTGCAGTACGCCAGCAGCATTGCGGCGGCCACTCATACCAGTCGCTGAGAAATTCGCCTCACGCCTTCCAAAGAATGAAATCTCGACAGAAAAACGACATTGCCATCTTCAGGCGGACAGCGATCGAATGGCGTGGAACGGTTTGATTGAATTTCATTTGCAAGAAACTGCACCTGAATCAAAAATCATCGCGCCACATGGCGCCGAGTCGTTCAAATCGTTCTTGCGGAAGCCCGCAAAGCATCGTGGTTTCAGGCGACTTTGAAAGATTTTTTCGATTCTTGCGATTCGAATCTTTATCCGGGCATGGAAACTGCCAATAATAGACGTGCTGGCTGCACGCGTTGGCCCGCACTTGCAGTTCAGTATGTTTCAGGGGCGTTTCGAGTCATCGAGACGCCTCTGAGCATTCTTTGGCTATGGATGCGACTCAATCAAACCCACGCCAACTGTTTGCCCGGCCCCTTGATGTCGCAGCGTTGTCGAGAAACTCATGCCACGACGGATGGCAATGCACTTTGCAGGATGGTAATCCGCCGCAAAACGGAGAGGTCTCGTTCGCCCATCAAGTTGAAGCGAGTCCGGTTTAGGTGTGGCGTCCCGCGAGCAATAAATTGCAGTGCCTGACCCCATGTTTCGGCGCGACACGGCAGTAGCGACCCGCACGATCTAGCGGCGGCTCGTGCTGGCAAGTTCTCGTCCAAGCGGTTTCAGTTCTGCCAAGGCTCTTGCCTGGGAGACCGTAGTGTCGAAAGACAGACAGAGCCTGACCGTCCATCGTCCATCTGCAGGTGCAACGAACTGCCAGTGCGGCACCACAGCACAACTTTGATGGACAAGCTCAAATCCACTTTCCGATTGACTGACGGTCTGAATCGGTAGTGACCAGAATCCAGCCGGCTGGGAAGTCTCCAACGCAACGTCGATTCCGAGCCATTCATCCACGAGGCCGAGTCGACTGATAGGTGCGGTATTCAGGCGATTGTCGAGTGTTCCGAGTGATTGGCCGTTCTCACCGTAGTAATACCTGTCTGCGGCATTCGCGGGCATCGCCGCGAAATTGAATTCTACCCCGAAGTGAATTGGCAGATTGGGCGGCAAGTTCTCAAGTGTATAAACAATATCCAATGTTCCACTTTCAGCTGTCGCCAATGCGACTGACTTAGTCAGTTTAACCGTGTAGGGACCGAGTTTTCCTTCGCGCCACATTCCGGCCTCAACCCGGTCCGGGCCGCGTCGCAATTTCGACTGGTACACCCCTTCCGTAAAATCGCCAAGTTCGCCGTGACCATGACAGAAGGACTCGTGTTGCAAACCCGGCTGGAAAAAATGATCGACCAGACTCTTCCGGGGAGCATTGTCGTATTGCAGTTTTTGATCGAGTCCCGGTTGTTTGAAGCAGACACCGCCATTGGGGTCAACGCCACCGCCAGACGAGTTGTCACTCAGCCCTGCATGTTGACGGATCCGGTCATGATACGGTTCCGGCCGTCGATTGAGCGTTGCGAGCATGTTAATCTGAATCGCTCGCACATCCAGTTCGTACAGGTGGCCGCCTTTGCCCGGGGAAAGAAAACCAACAAGCCGGTCCCCTGACAGTCGGATTTCCTTGCGTGCATCCAGATTGTAATCATCGGCTTGAATATCGACCCACTGGCCACGCCGCCCGGTGGCACGCTCAAGCAGCGTATCTGCCGTGATCAGTTTCGAATAGATCGCATTTCGCAGATGTGGAAGGTACAGACCGCCAAATGCACCGTGCCAATACGGACAATTGCACTGTGCTCGATAAAGCTCCCGACGTGCGTCGTCAACGAGTTGTCTCGCAGCCACATCCGCCACCGTCGCCGAAACCTCTTCAACGCGACGACTGACCTGGAGCATCCGGGAATACATCTCGTTGGCTTCCGGATACTTCACCAGGAAGTTGCGCCAGAAACCGGCTCGCATGAACTGCTTGGTTCGGTACCAGTCGTGCCGCTGCTGCTGTTCCTGGATCAACTGGCGAAAGTGTCCCTGCTTCTCGGTCGGCAGTGCCCACTCGGTCATTTCGCGATAGCTGGCGTCTGGCAGGTAGATCCGGCCCGCAGGTGACACATGATCAACCGTCTCGGACATTGTCGTGACTTGCAGCCAGTCACGATTCTGGCTGAGTGCCGTGAAGAAGCGGCGTAACCAGCCATCACGGTAGACGAGTTCGTTCGATCCTGGCCATACCCCGAATTTCTCACCGTCGTCTCCGAAGACCAGGACGGAATTCGGGTGGCGTTCGGCAACCTCACGGCAGTAATTGATCGTCTCTTGCGGGTCCTGATACGGAATCAGATATCGCAGACGTTCGCCACCTGCAAACACTTTCAGCAGCCGACCATCTTCTTCTGTCAACTGGTAGGAGTACAAATCGTCATCGTGCAGGCCAGCGTTGCGAAAATGAGAATCATCGAGAAGCGTGTATTCCATTCCCGCTTCAGCAATGTCTCCCGCAAACGACTGCTCCCAGACCCGTTCGGGGACCCACATACCACGCACCGTCGTGGAGAAGAGTTCTTCAAGGTGTCGCTTGTATTCGCGAATCTGTCCGAGTCGATCACGACGTGGAATACACGCCAGAATGGATTCGTAAAACGGGCCGCCGAGAAGTTCAATCTGCCCACGGGCCACGAGGGCTCGAATTCGATCGATGTATTCCGGATGTCGGTCTGTGAGCCATTCCAGCAGGCTGCCGGAAATGTGCAAGACAACCGGGAGATCAGGAAACTCGTCAAGGATATTCAGGAACGGGGCGTAACTATCCTGATAAGCCCCTTCAAACACTCCGTCGAAGTTGCCGATCGGTTGATGGTTATGCAGAGTCAAAATCAGTCGAACTCGGGCAGCCATGCCAGGACATCCTTTCCCGAATGGCGGAGCGTCGCGCAATGTCGAGATTACCATACGGTGGGCGAAACAGTGGAGTCACAGCCGTATCAGCTGCTCCAGTCGGCAAAATCGTCATTTTAGCCACGAGCCTGTACCGAAACTGCGTCTGGCTGCGCAATTGCTTTTGAATGGATAAACTGCGTCAACTTTGCCGGATCGGGACGATCGGTTTACCGCATTCGATCAAATCTTTGTGTTGGCGGAAACGGCCATCGCGACACGTTGGAGCGCGGGGAGTTGCACGACATGCACTTTCCTCGTAGCGGATTCCACATAATTGAATGTGTCCATACGCCAGAGATAAGATTCTCATGCACCATCCAGTCTCGCCCCGAACCGGAGTCTCTTGTGCGAAATCTCCTGATAATTTCATTGATGGGACTCCCTTTCGGCATTTCCATCGCAGCAGAACGGCCAGATCTGCCGGTGAACGAGTCTCAAGAAAAGCTGGTACTATTTGATTTTGAAAAAGGACCTGACGCTCAGACATGGCGTCACCTGGAACTGCCAAAAGCTTCGGAACCTCGTCCACGAATCGAGCAGACGACGGAAAACGCGACCTCAGGGTCGGGGTCCCTTAAGGTGACTTTTGATGGCGGAACCTGGCCAACAGTCATCTCATCACAGGTGCCTGGCGACTGGTCAGAATGGCACACTTTTCAAGCGGATGTCATTGCACCTCGTCAGTGTGTTGTCGGATTTTGTGTGATGCAGGAAGGGAGTACCCGTGACCCCGGCTGGGATGGCGGCGTCAGTCGCTGGGCCAGGACTCAATTCTTACAACCCGGGCGGAACACGATCTCGGGAAATCTGCATCCCAATGAATGGAGCGCGTTGCGGGCAAAGCTGGAAAACGGACGCGTCCTGGGAAAAGTCGTCAGCCTCGAATTCTTCGTCTATCGGCCGCACGAGGGTGAGTCCTTTTTCATCGACAATATTCGCGTTTTAAAGGGGAAAACTCCTCCAGCAGCAGAAAATTTGCAGAAATTTCAGGTACTGGGAACAGACGTGACTGTCTCGGGTGTTCAGGAGTTGGGCAAGAAGTTCATCGACAAATGGGCTATGCCCGAGCCACAGACTGTTGAGCAGGTGGAAAGCCGGTTTAAAGCTGATTACGAGAAATTGAAATTGACTCACCCGCATGCGGTTCTGGCGATCTTGCGCGATGGAGAAGCCGGATTTGATCGAACCAATCCTGACAGATTATTTGCAGGCTGGCAGGACGCCTACTGGTCCAGTCATGGCCCAGACAGTTTGAATGTCGATCGGAGTACCAATTTCGGATCGGCGGCAACTCAAGAAATATTCATGCGGCACCGCAGTCCACTAATGCGAGTCGATCTGTCGAGCATCCCTGTTGGTTCCAGAATTCTAGCGGCCAGACTTCTTGTTGTTCGGTCTGGTGATCCCGCCAAGGAGCATAGCCCGCTAAAGCCCAACATGTGGGTGGCTGAGGCATGCCGACGTCCCTGGACAGAAAACGAAGTCGACGCCTACCGGTACGCCAAGGACGAACACTGGAACGCCATCGGCGGAATGTCATGGGAGGGTAACGACCCCGATTTCTGGCCAATCTATGTTGCACATGGTCCCAGCCAGCCGATCTGCGGCAGCTGGGATTTTGTGGACGCGATTCGATTCTGGACGGACGGCAACCATGTAAATCACGGATTCATGCTCCACGGCGACTCGAAAGACTGGTTTCGAGCATGGTTTCGCGAGGCACCAGTGCTCAAGAACAGGCCCGCAGTTCTGGTCGTCTACGAACCACTGCATTAAAGCCTTTTAATTCTTCGGCTGAAGAGGCGTGGACACATCGGGCCACTAATTTACTCGACGGAGCCCACCATACAAATATACCGCCCCCCATGCCGATCACCCAAGACTAGATAGCATTGCATTACGCAGCACTCATTGATAGCCTAAATGACATCGGGGGCCTGCAATGAGTTCCACTTCGAGACAGGAATGGGTCGATTCTGCTCGCGGCACTGCAATACTGGGCGTCGTGTGCATTCATACATGTGGCGGATTTCTTTACCGCACGCCTCCAAATATTCCACCTGGAACGTGGTGGTTTCTAACGGTTCTCACTGCAGTATCAAAAGTTGGCGTCCCCTTGTTTCTGATGCTCTCAGGGACGGTAAATCTGGGGTCTCCCTCCAAGAGCCAATTCGATCGTGCGTACATGATTCGATTGCTCAGAATCCTGGTTCCATTCGGTTTTTGGGCTCTCGTGTACATGAGCATAAAACCCAGTGGTGAGATTCGACGTGTTCCGTGGAATGACGTTCTTGGAATCCTGAATGGTCAAGTCTATTACCACCTCTGGTTTATATACTCGATCATCGGACTCTACATGATCACTCCCGTTTTGAATGCGTTTGTCATCGCCATTGGCGAACGCCAAAGCCTGCTGGTCGGAGGAATTCTGCTTGGAGCAACAGGACTGGCGTGGTCACTCGAAAACGCATTCCAGTATTGGCTCGACGCAAATCTATTTAAGCCACTTCCAGTCTATGCAGGGTATTACATCCTTGGATACGGACTTCGGTCGGTGAAAGTAACTCGGCGGCTTCGCGAGTATTCCGTAATGGCATTTGTCGTTAGTTCAGTATTTTCCCTGCTGATTACCGACTACCTCAATCACGAGATGAAATCGTTTGACAATCGAGGCTTTCACAATTTGAACCCGGTAGTCATGGTGATGTCGATTGCGGCTTTCCTACTCTTGAAACCCGTTGAAGAAACGTCCAGTGAACCTCGCCGATCAAGCATCGGCCCCGTCTTTGCATTGCTGGGGCGTGGGAGCTTTGGCGTGTATTTATCACATGTCTTACTGCTCGAATCAGCCTTCCACTTCGGATATTGGAGAAATCGGCTGGTACAAGAAACGATACCAATCGCATTGCTGGTGCCAGTTACGACAATTCTGATCACGCTGGTCTCATGGTTAGGTACGACGGGGTTTTCAAAGATTCCCGTCGTACGACGATTGGTTTGAAACTGTTCATGGATTAGCGACACGTACGGGAATGCAGTGACACGAAGAGGACGAAATGAATGGCCCCGAAAGAGCGACTGGCATGGATTGATGCCGCTAAGGGTGCTGCGGTTCTGATGGTCGTGTGTATTCACACGAATGGCATCTTCCAGTATCGACTTTCGTCTTCGCCCCCAACGGCCACCTGGTGGATTCTGAATTTCATAAACACCTCGTGCCGAGTCTGCGTGCCATTATTCTTTATGCTCTCCGGTGCAGTCACTCTTGGCTCGCCAGAGCGATCATTCATCAACCGCGGATACGTTCGTCGGGTCGGTCGAACATTGGTTCCGCTCTTTTTCTGGAGCTTGGCATACCTTGTCACCTACCGTTTATCTTCGCACAGAACGCCGACGGTTAATGATCTCCTGGGAATTTTCGCTGGCAAGGCTCACTATCACTTATGGCTTTTGTATTCGATAACCGGATTGCTGATCATTTCGCCAATGCTGAATTCTTATGTCTGTGCAACAGGCGAGCGTGGTGCATTGAAACTGGGGATTCTGTGGCTCTTCGTCGCAGGAGTCTCGTGGGCTCTGGAGCACCGATTTCAATTCGTCGTGGAGCCTAATTTTACTCGAGCCCTGCCGACATTCACGGGGTATTTCGTCATCGGCTACGCTCTTCGCAATTTTTCCGTCTCATGGAAAGCGAAATTCATGTCAGCCGTGGTCTACCTGATCGGCTTGATCACATGCATTCTGCTCGTCCGGTCCGTCAACAGCCAGTCGACTCAATTTGAAGGTTTTATTGGCGACTACACCAATCCGCTGGTCATGATCATGTCAATCGCCACATTTCTATTGCTGCGACCACTAAATGCCACAATCCCCAATGGACAGCCCGGTCGGCTTACAACGATTTTTGCGAGGCTCGGGCGAGCAAGTCTTGGGATCTATGTTTCCCATGTACTCATCCTGGATACGGTCGTTCGGGTCGCCTTTTACCAAAACCGCCTTGGCCTTCGAACGCTGCCTTACATTGCCATTGTGCCAATCCTGACGATCTTTGTTACAGCAGTATCGTGGGGATTTTCAGAAATCGCGAAGCGAATCCCAATCCTGCGTAGCGTGGTTTAACGGGAGAACCATGTGCCTCCCCTGGAACCCGGAATCGATAGAGAATTCTTTAGTTTCCAGCCGCCAAGCGTGCCTGCAATCGCGTATCGCGACCGATATGTAAAGCAAAGCGGGGCCAGCGTTGAATTCCACCTGGTTAGCGAGACTCTGTTGCGACGAGAGTGTTATCAGACTTCGGCTCGGCATCATTCCGGGGCGCATCCTGCTGCGTCGTGTCACCAGATGGTGGCAACACATAAATCTCATCGTAGTCTGCAATCTGGTCCGCGCGAAAACCGTGGTGCCTGAGTAATTCCAGAACGGCCAGAAAGATGCCGATGATTTTGCTGCGAAGGTTCGTCCCCTCGAAGAACTCAGAAAACGGAACCCGCCCGACTTCGCGGACACGCGCACCAATCCGATCGATGTAGACCGAGATCGGTGTATCGTCATACCGGATACTCGACGATTCTTCGACAACTTTCTTGTGAATGACTCGCGACAAGGCACTCACCAGGTCCCACAGTTCGACTTCTTTAATCGGATCTTCGGCGTGGTCTTTCCCGGCACTCGGGCGCTCGTCACTCAAACGCGGGTAGCGTTCCTGCCACTCTGCCGCCCGCTGCTCCATCGCCAGCGCCGCGTCTTTGTATCGCTTGTATTCCATCAGTTGCTGGATCAGCTCATTGGACGGGTCGTCGGAAATGGGCTGCTCTTCGGGCGCTTCCTCGATCGTCCTGGGCAGCACCTGCCGACTCTTGATTTCGACGAGCGTACTGGCCATGACGACGAAGTCACCAACCAGGTCCAGATCGAGAAATTCAAGAACCTCAAGAAACTGAAGAAACTGATGGGCAATCCGGGAGATCGGAAGCTGAACTATGTCGACTTCGTTTCGACGTACGAGATACAGCAACAGGTCCAATGGACCGGAGAAGAGATCAAGATGAACGCGATAGTCTGCCATGGCCAGGAACGTCAGCCTTTCAGGATCTGCTTGCTATCCGTGGATTGCTGCCGGACATCCATGGGATCGAGTTGGCATATTTGCCCTGAATTCATCCACGAAACTACCTGCTCCGTGCCTGCGGTTCTGCAGGGGCTGGGGGACTAGCTGGAAGTTCCGACGGAACCTCGGTCGGACCATCTGTCGGTGCAGAGATGGAGTGGATTTCCGCCCCTTGGGGCAATCCGGGATACAGGTCTGTCTTAGGATAGGGAACCGGTGAGCCGAATTCTTCCGGCTTCGTTTCCAGATATTCAGCAGGCTTTCCAAAGCTCCGTTCCCAAGCCCGCTTCAGTGCATCTTCTTTGGCACAATCATCCCAGTCAGCTTCTGAAAGCTGAATTCCATCGATTTCGAGCAGCAGCCCACGTCGCCAATTGAATTCCGTAATTGCCTTATTGTAAGCAATCAACGAATTGAAATAGGCAATTTCTGCGGCTGCACTGGATGCCTGCGCACGCAATACCAGGTCCAATGTGACTCCCTGCCGTCGTTCGTCAGTTGCACCTGCTTCGTACATGGCTGTCGTTGCTTTGACGCGTGCCACTGCGGCAATCTTTCGATCAAGCTGCGTCTTGGCAATCTTGTAGGCGGCTTCAATCCTCTGGACCGCTTCCGCCAGATCGTGAGTGATATCCTGCTCCTGGGCGGCGAGACCAGCGCGAGCCTTGATCAGTTGCAATTCGGTGTTGTGCAACTGCATTCGCGCGGCTCGTAAACCAATCGGCATGCTGAACTGTAATCCTGCCGTCCAACCGGTCAGGCTGCCATCTCCCAGTGTGCTGTACATGCTGGGGTAGGGACCGGAGGAACTGTTGGAAATCAGATTTGAACCAAATCCGTTCAACTGGTATGACGAAACAAAGTTCAGCTGTGGATTGGCAACGTTTTCGGCCGCTTTACGCTGCAATTCCAGGCTTTTGATCTGCCATTTCTGCCGACGCAGTTCGACTCTCCGCGTGAGCGCCTCCAGGACACTCGATTCCCACTGGGCGACAAATTCTGCTTCCATCGGATCATCCGCCGGGCGAATGACTTTCCCGTCGTTCACAGCAAGGCCGAGGATTTTCCGGAACTGATTTTCTGTGACAAATATTGTCGAAAGTGCCGTTTCAACACGAGATTGCGCATCGAAATAATTCTCGCGAGCCTGAGCTTCATCTGCCGCACTACCGCCACGAGCACCGGCATCCATCTTGGCTTTGACTTCGACCCATGATCGATGCACGCTCTCACGATTGGCGACTTCCGCATCAAACTGGCGGTATGCCAGATACAACTCCCAGTAGAGATCCTCGACATCCTTGACCATCTGGGTCACAGCGAGTTCGAAGTCGGCGACATCGATATCGGTATTTATCCGGGCAATCGAAACCCCCTGTGATACCCCGGTAATCGCACCAAAACCTGCACGTGGTGGACCAGCGATTCGCGTGAATTCTACGCCTGCACCAGCCCACAATGGCTGAGTAAAGACCCCCTGCAGGATTCCAGTGTAGTTCGATGAAATCGGCGTAAATGGTGAATTGGTGCTGAGGTAATTCCAGTTATGATTGACCGCAAAACTACCGCCGGTTGCGAGCGTCTTCGACAGCCCTGTTGTCACTGAACCGGTATCATTGTTGTTGACGAACGTCGAAAAGCTGTTCTGAACCGTGGCATTGTTGCCCCATTGCGTCGATGCACTGAACTGTGCGTCAAAGTCAGCCAGTGCTGCTTCGACACCGCGATTGCCAAACAGGAAGCCCGTTTCGCCCAGGGCCGGGTCATAAATCGACGGAGCTTGCTGAGGATTATTCAGTATCTGCTGGGTGCTGGTTCGTGTCCGGATCATCTTGTTGTTCTGCACAGCGGTATGAACCGCCTGCATCAACGTCATTTCCCAGATCTCGTCATCGTTGGGTTCTTTAATGGTCCGCGGTCGCTGCGTATAGGCGACTTCCTGTGGAGTGGCCTGGTCGACATTGGGGTACTCGACTTGCAGCATCTTGTCACGATAGTGCGACAGTTCGGCATCACCGAAATACGTCACTTCCTGTGCCGAACGACAACCGACCGCGCCGCACAACAGGATTGCATTGACCCAACGAATTGATCGTCTCCATCGCATTGGACGGATCCCCCTGACAGCCGATAATTGCCCCACTCGTCATCTCAATGGTTCGCAACGTTCCCTCACGAAGCCTGACTAATCGTTCGAGGCCGCATATCGGGCACATTGCGCATCGTCAGTATCGTCCGCAAATCCGGTAAACCTTCACGGATTCAGCAGATTGGTGGGCCGATCACCGAAGTTGGGGGGATTGAGACGCTTGCTTGGCCGTTTGCGGAGTCTGGACCGGTGTTTTTCTGAACGATTGTTTCGCTATGATCACCCCTGGGGCTTCGGCAGAAACCGCCGGAACACCCGTTGCGACATCGATCACAAGTTCGATCAAACTGCCAGAACATGCCGATTTGAGCCGCGACGTTGCGGTCGATGAGATTTGTCGCCAAACAAGAATTTCGACGAGACGGAGTGCCACGTGCCAGAATATGACCATGATCTCCTGCAGCCTCATTCGATCTGGATGCATGCCGCCCTCGATATGGCGCGTCAGGCGTTTGAAGAGGGTGAAGTTCCAATTGGTGCCGTCATCGTTCATAACGACCGCATCATCGGTGCCGCTGGAAATCAGCGAGAGCAACTGAAAGACCCGACCGCACATGCAGAAATTATTGCGATTACCCAGGCGGCTGAATCACTGGGTTCGTGGCGACTGCTGGATTGTACGCTCTACGCGACGTTGGAACCCTGCCCGATGTGCGCCGGAGCCATCGTGCAAGCTCGAATTCCCACAGTGGTTTACGGCACGACTGACGAAAAGGCTGGAGCCTGTCATACACTCTATCAGATCACGAGTGACCCGCGTCTGAACCACCGCGCCACAGTGATTGGAGGCGTTTTACGTGAGGAATGCCGTGATATTCTGCGGGAATTCTTCGCAATCCAAAGATCCCTCGGAAAAAAATAGGGCGGAACAGCCGAGGAAAGTGTTGAAATCATCAGGATTTGTTGTTTTGTATTACAATTCCAGACGTTAGAATTCCTGCGGATTATTTTCTGACCGCTTTCGAAAACCTTCCATCATGACGGTGGCGTGAGGTTTTGTATCCGTCGCGCGAATGGCTCGGGAAGTATTTCGGGTGATGTTTTGGTGATGTCAGGGAGAGTACCATGCTCAACGAATCCCGGTATGACGATAGCGATCAATACGACGTCGAAAGCCAATACGACGCCAGTCACTGGGACAGCGGACTCCTTCCGGAAGAAGAACCGATTCTGTTGGAACTGGCTGTCGAAGATGATGGGATCCCGCCGACGGATTCGTCGTGGATCGGCGGCATCGCAGGGGCAGGTCTCAGTATTGTCTTTCACCTCTGGCTGATCTTCACGCTATCGGGAATCTCGTTCAATGATCATGACATGATCGAGATGGAACCGATCGAAACGGTTTTCACCAATCCACCTCCGCCCGAACCTGCCGTTGAAGTCCCTGAATACGAACTGGCGAATCCTGATGATCGGGAAATGGAAGTTCGTAAAGCAGTCAATGCGCGTTCAGTTGGGCTGGAACTGACCAACAAGCCGACTCCTGAAGCCGCGCCCGTCCATCTGATGGAGATCAGCCCTGAGTTGAAGACGCTGCCGAAATACGACATTCCCCAGGGGATGGAACTGAGTAAGACTGTCGTTGTTCCTGGAACAACGGGAGAAGGTCTGGTTCAACTCGACACAGCACTGGATCGCGTCACGTGGGAAATCGCCCGCAACCTGCAAGAGCGAAAAGTTCTTGTTGTCTGGATGATTGATGGTTCCGGCAGCATCGTTCCTCAACGGCAGGCACTCGTCAAACGACTCAAGCGAATCTATGGGGAACTGGGGGCACTCGACGCGGCCGGTCAATTGCCACGGCAGGAACAACCCCTCATCAGCGGGGTGGTGCTGTTTGGCGCTCAGACTACTTTCATTACAAAAGAACCGACCGACAAATACGATGACATCGTAAACGGGATTCAGTCAGCTCCGGTCGACCCGAGCGGAGTCGAAAACGTCTTTACCGCCGTGAACAAGGTGATGGACGAATGGCATAAGTACCGGACCGACAATGGCCGACGCATTATGCTCGTCGTTCTGACAGACGAAGCAGGCGACGATCACGGCCCACCACTCGAATTCGCGATCAATAAATGTCAGCGACATGGGGCCAAAGCATACGTTATCGGACCTGCCGCCCCATTCGGGCGTCGAAAGGGTTTTATTCCGTTTGTCGCCAAAGAGAACGGTCGTACCTATCAGATTCCGATCGACCTTGGTCCCGAGTCTGTCGTTGTCGAAAACGTCGATCTCCCCTACTGGTACGAAGGTCCCCAGTTGACCTATCTCTCCTCAGGTTTCGGGCCCTATGCCTTGAATCGACTGGTCAAGGAGACTGGGGGTGTCTACTTCATGACCAACATGACCACGAATTCGGAACTGAGCACGATTGGTCAATTTGACTCAGCGATGATGAAAGCTTACGAACCCGATTACCGATTCGGTTCGCCAGATCAGTTTATGAAAGACATCATGCAGCATCCGCTGCGTGCTGCGGTTGTTGGAATGGCCGAATACAGCCAGACCACAAACCTGCGAGCCCAGGGGACGCCGGTACTGGAATTCCGGGTGCAGGCCAACAACTTCCGCCAGCAATTTGCAGATGCTCAAAAATCGGCAGCGATCAGCAGCCTGGCGATCGATTCGATCCTGGCAAAGATGCCCCCGAATACCGAAAAACTCTATTCCAGCGAGCAATCTCTCCGCTGGAGGCTGGCATTCAGCCTGGATTATGGTCGTCTGCTGGCTCAAAAGGTTCGGGCCTTCGAATACAATTCGGCCCTGGCGCAATTGAAGGGAACGTACACCGATTCTGACATCAATTCGAAGGTCAACCATTTCATCTTCCGCCCCGACAAGGAATTGAACTACGCGCCGTCACTGAAAAAACAGGCAAAGATTGCAGAAGAACATCTGCAGCGCGTCATCAAGGAGGCACCGGGAACTCCGTGGGAAATGATGGCCAAACGCGAACTGAAAGACGGATTTGGAATTCGACTGGTCGAGCGTTTTATTCCACCTCCACCCCCGACTCCCAAAGCAGATCCTGCGAAGGCCAAGCCCGGACCAAAGTTGCTTCCGGAGCAGCAGAAGCCGCAGCCAAAGAAGCCGGCACCAAAACCTGTTGAGCCTGTTTTGCCAAAGTTGTGAGCTTTGTGCCGTAACTCGACAGAAGTTGAGCAATCCAATCCAATCGCAGTTAAGACGTTCGTTCGTTTGAAAGACTCGAACGTCGTGTGCCTGCCGATTCATGAAACCAGCAGAAGCTACGAGTCCGCAGAGGAGGCTGACGTAAGAGCCAACGGCGATCACGTCTCCAGTCTTTTCTCAGCGATCTCCGCGCCCTCTGCGTTTCCAGAATTCTCTTAGGGCGTATCTCATTTAGGTGCGGCGTCCCGGGGGCATCAAACTACAGCGGCTAACCCATGTTTCGACGCGACATGGAAGTGCGACACGCACTAGTCATATCGCGCGAGCAGATTTACGAAATCAGTAGAGGAACGCAAAGACACTGGGATGCACAAAAATTGAATTTGTCACGTTGCGTTCCCGAGTCTCTGCGTTTCAATTCTTCAGCATTGAAGTCGGTCAGGTCTCCCATTCCAGAAGCAACTACTCGGGTGTCTTGGCCAGTTTCAAGTTTCGAAATGCGAGATCCGTCGTTGGATCATGTCCCTGCAGGCTGAAGTGTCCAGCTTCCAGCCGGCGTCCCTGTCGCGGGTTTTCGTTATCTGCACGTTCGTCGGTCCAGTCAACGACTTGAACACCATCGATCCACGATGTGAAGTGGGGACCATCGGCAACAAGCATCGCACTGAACCACTTTCGGTCGCTGGCAATGACGCGCCGAGCAGGTGCTCGCCTGAAAATGGCACCGGAACCATGGTCATCGGGCTGCGTCCGGTCGCCGTTCTTGAATCCGTTCTGAATTTGAAATTCGTACCCGTGCGAAGGTGTCTTTTCAGTCCCGGTCATTGCCCGGAAAAAGACGCCGCTGTTTAGCTTGTCGCCGTTCGTGATCGCTTCGAACTGCAGTACAAAATTTCCCGCGGTTTGTTCGGTTTCAAGAAAGCCCGGGCCATTGGTGACATGAATGGTTCCCTCCTGAACGGAAAACTTGCTCTTGGAACCTGGAACTTCGCGCCAACCTGCCAATGTCTGTCCATCGAAAAGTGATGCGGTTCCCAGCGGTTTCAGATAGACATTCCGAAACTCGATCTTGCCCCCATTCATCTGCAGGCCAATAAACCCGGTCGTCAAAGGCTTTTGTGTGGCATCTGTGTATTCGAGGGCGGGCTTCCCGTCGAACTGAACTGTCACTTTGGGGCCTTCAACACGTACATGAAAACTATGCCAGTCTCCATCGCCCAAAATCGGCGATTCCGGCTTGGCTCGTTTGACGAGACTTGCCGTTCCAAACGCGGGATGAGTGTCACACATATTCAATTCATAGCAGTCGACACCCGGGTCTGTCGGCTTCAATGGCGTACGCAGGAAAATGCCACTGTTTCCCCCTTTTGCGAGTTTGTAGTCACATCGCAATTCGTAGTCAGCAAATCGGGTTGTCGTGCAGAGCAATCCAGGACTCCCCGATTCCGAATCCGAAGAGATGACCCCGTCCTTGACGATCCATTTGAGGTCATTGTTTGCTGTCCACCCAAACAAGGTGTGACCATCAAACAAGCGGACCCAACCCGCATCCAGTTCTTCTCGCGTTAACCAGTTATGTCCATCAGCACCGGGAAGTTCCAAGGCGCCAGCGGCAGAATCCTGCTTTTCCGCTGTTTGATCGACGGCCTTGGCAGCCTCGCTCTTTGGCTTCTGCGTTGTGGACTGATCTGTCGTAGCCTGCTCTGCAGAATTGCCACTGGCAGGTGCGTCCACGGCACTCGCTACGGCGGGCTTGGGACCACTTGGTGGAACGGGCGAAGGAGTATTTTTGGCCGGAGGCTCCGCTGTGCAACCCAGAAATAACACACAGACAATCGTCAGGCAGGGACACAAACGGAGCATGAGATTTCCTTATTGAACGTCGATGTTATCCAGCGACCGCCAGGGCTTTGGCAGCGCCATGTACTAACTGAAGTAAGAATCCAGGAGTGCCAGATGAATCGGCAACGAATCGCGTTTGACGTACTTATCCGCTAAATGGCCAAGTCGCTGACGCGAACGTTTTCGACGGAGGGTTTGAACGCCAAAATGTCGTGGTTAGTTCTTCGACTTGGGTAACTTCAGATCTGCCAGCCAGACGAGTGACTTCTCCTGCCACGCGTCCCACATTGGACCTTTGTATCCATTCAGACCGTGGCCCCCCGACGGAAGCTCCAGATACATCGAAGGAACCTTGTGAGCCTGACAGGCCTCGTAAAACATTTTTGAATTTTCAGGAACCACGACTTTGTCGTCGAGTGCGTGAGCCAGAAATGTTGGCGGGGTCTTCTCATTGACCTGCTTTTCATTCGAAAACAGCTCAACCATTTCTGGAGACGGCTGAGCCCCCAGCAGGTTTTTTCGGGATCCTTGATGTGTCTTTTCTCCCATCGAAATGACGGGATAAATCAGGATCGTGAAATCGGGTCGGCAACTGACTTGCTCAATGGGATCGGCCGATTTGGGATCACCGCCATCAAAGTGAGTCCCCGCCGTCGAAGCCAGGTGCCCCCCTGCCGAAAATCCAATGATGCCGATTTTTCCCGGATCAATCTGCCATTCCTTCGCTCGGGAACGAACTGTACGAATTGCACGCTGTGCATCACTCAGCGGGACAAAAGTTCTTCCTGCTGGCAATCGATACTCCAGCACGACGCCAGCGATTCCATGCTTGTTTAACCAGGCCGCGATTCCATGCCCCTCGCCTCCTGTCACGAGTCCGCCATAGCCTCCTCCTGGGCAAATCAAAACGGCGGTCCCATTCGGTGTGGCCGGTTGATGAACTGTAATGAAGACCTCAGTTTCCTGAAACTTCCCATCTCCGACAGGCGCACGTCCATTCCAGATTCCAACCCGAATCGGATCTGGACGTTTTGCCCCCTGCGTCTCTTGGGAAAAGGCCGACGAATGTGAAAAACTGAATACAATTGCCAGCGTCACGCAGGCAGTTCGAAACAACATGAGCGTCTCCATTCGACTTGGGAATCTACGGCATGAGAATGCATCACGTTCCTGAATTAACCGGATCGCATTTTACCGAAAATCACAAAGCCCATTCACGGCTCTGATGAATTCGGTCTACGGTATAAACTACTGCGAGCCGACTCACTTGTCACCTGCGGACACGATCTGCTGGACACTTCATTTCCTCAGATTCATCCGTGTCTTCCGACCCCTCCGTGTCCAAGGATTCTCGACGTCTTCTGTGCCGAGGCTCTTTCGGTTGCCGTCTCAGTGAAGATCGTGGAGACTGGCGATCACGCGCCGTTCAATTTTCACCTGATCAGGATCGACATCATGCCTCTACGCCTCCTATCACTATTCCTGATCCTTAATGTACTGTGTGAATTCGCCGTCGCCGCCACACCGGCTCCACCCAACATCTTGCTGATCGTTGCCGATGATCTGGGATGGAGCGATGTCGGCTGGCACGGTGGGATTGCCCGAACACCGCACATGGATGAGCTTGTTCGCACGGGTGTTGAGCTTGATCAACACTACGTGCAGCCTGTGTGCACACCGACTCGAACGGCATTGATGAGCGGACGTTATCCGGGCCGCTTCGGGCCTCACACACTCTCTCCAAGCAATCTTCGCGCCATGCCAGTTGAAACAGTGACGATGGCTTCCGCGCTGAAGCATCAGGGCTACTACACCGTGCAAAGTGGCAAGTGGCATCTGGGAGCCCGCAGTGAATGGGGACCAAACATCTTCGGCTTTGATCGCGGTTACGGCACATTGACAGGTGCCGCCGATCCCTGGACACATAAGTATCGCAAGGGGCCTTACGAAGACACCTGGCACCGTGATGGGCGACGGATCGATGAGGAAGGAAATGCCACTGAACTCGTGGCAGCCGAAGTCTTGCGGCGGATCGAAGAACAGCGCACCCCCTGGTTCATTTACGTGCCGTTTCATGCGGTCCATACGCCGGTCGATGCCCCTGATGAGTACAAGAAGATCTACGATGGCGTCAGGTTTCACGCAGATCCCGAAAAACACGATTCTCGCCTGAGATTGGCGGCGATGGTTTCACAACTTGATGCCAAAATCGGTCAGTTTGTCGCTGCGCTCGAACGGACAAAACAGAAAGAAAACACCCTGATCATCTTCACAAGCGATAACGGCGGGATTGAATCCCTCAAGAATGCATACGTCGGAAATGTGGGACATTCACCGCTGAACAGTGAAAACGACCCGCTCCGTGGACAGAAAGCGACGCTGTACGAAGGTGGGATCAGGGTCTGCGCGTTTGCCAACTGGCCGCGCCGCCTGAAGCCGCACAAATCAACAGTTCCGATGCACGCTGTCGACTGGTTTCCGACCATCGCGAAATTGGTTGGGTTTCAGTCGGATGCGTTGAAATGGGATGGGATCGATCAAATGCCTGCTCTGGAAGGCAAGAAGCCTGACCAGCCACGTACGATTTACATCGCTACGCCCGGTGCCTGGGCTTTGCGCCACGGGGATTGGAAACTGATTTCCGATTCGCGAGGTAAGTCACAGCTCTTCAATCTGGCAGCAGACCCGTACGAGAAGACCGATCTGGTCAGGATGGAAGCGGACAAGGTGGCAGAACTCAAGTTGCTCCTTGCCGCAGAACAGGCCAAAGACGTCAAGACGCTGCCAGAGGATCTCGTAGGGCTCCCTCACTAATCGTGCCTGCTGTAACCTGAACAGCAGGTGATGGCCGGTGTCCAAAACCCACCGCCAGCAATTGGTATTTCAAGCGGAAAGATCGGCGGTAACCTGAGCCGCAGTCAGTGGGCTTCGCCGCCAATTCCAAGGTCTGCGGCTATTGCTTCGTTCAGTTGCCGTGTTCTGCGATTATGCTGGCCTTCGCCTGCGCGACCATTGAAATAGTAAGTCACCACCAGACCTGTTTCCGGGTCGCACCAGCCTTGCGATGACTGGGCCCCCCCATGTCCGAAGGCACGTGATGAACATTTCGCCCCATAACCGTACGGGACGGTGGCGGCACCATATCGATTGGAATCGATGATTACTCCCAGTCCAAAGTCGATCACATGCCCCAAAGTCTGATCGTACTCACCCACGCGATGTCGCGCCGTCAGTGCCGCGACAGACTGAGGACTGATGATCCGGCCTGCGGGGGCCGCCCCTTCATTGAGTAGCATTTCGTAGAAGAGACCGAGTTCCCGAATCGGCCCTCGAATATTGCCACCCGGTGAAGGAACCGCAGATCGAGCGGCATTGGTCCAGTCGAGAGGTAGTAAATCGCTCTGTTCGCGTGCGAACATTCCACCGATGCGATCTCCGTAGGCCGCATGCTGATCAGGCGGCAGCGCAGCCCAGGTGTCGTTCATCCCCAGCGGTCGCAACAATCGATCTCGCAACAGCTCCGAATAGGGACGCTTCTCGATTCTCTGCAGGATCTCGCCAAGCACGAACCAGCTCGAGGCAGTGTGATAGCCCGCAGTCCGACCTACGATCCATCCCGTTTCCAGCGGGGTCGCGTTGATCCGATCGATGATTTCGTCCCACGATGTCTCTGGCCAGCCGGTTTCGACATTTCTAAACCCACCCGTATGAGTCAGCAGATGACGGATCGTTACCGCCCCTTTTCCATTCTGACCGAAGGCCGGAAGAAACCGAGTAACGCGATCGTCCAATCGTAATTCGCCACGTTCCCATGCCTGAAGAATCGCAACTGCAGTCAGTGGTTTGCCGGACGAGAGCCAGAGATTGATCGTGTCGCTCGACATGGGAATGTCCGGACGTGACATCCCGACACCGTGATCGGCAAGCGTCGTACCGCGAACAGAAATGTAGATCTGACATCCGGTATGCAGCCCACGTTCAATCCCCTGGTCAATCACAGCAAGGGTTCGAGGAAACGCGGACTGAAATTGCGACTCATCCATGATGGCAGGTCATCTCCGGAATCAAACGGTCTGATCGTCGAGGCAGAATCTGGATAGCGAGAAGTATCGACAAATCTGCGTTTGAACGCGAGGATCTCGGATTGGCAGATTCGGCGAATTCTGCTACACGACACTGCGAGTGAATCGTTCTCGCTTCAAATTGCTGTACATCAGGACGTTGCACAGCATGTAGATCAGTGTTCTTGTCACGGACGACGGACATGTGGCTTCGGCAGACTCCAATCCTGGCGGTGATGGTGTTTGGTATTGGCGTCAGCCTCGGCCTGGCATGGAAAAGCGGGTTCATTCCTGTCGAATTGGGTGAAGCCAACAAAGGTGCACTCATCGATTCGGAAATGGCACCACTGGAAGAAAACAGCTCTGCCGCTCCCGTCGAAGCTCCCTTGCCGTCAGATATTCCGGATATCGTCGCGCAGACAGAACCAGAACCCACTGAAGACGTTCCGTTGATTCCATCGCATGCCAGGCCGATGTTGCTGACTGCGGATCCCGCCTCGCCGCCTGTTCAACGACCTGCGCGAGTTGCACCGGCAGCACATCAAGAAACTGATGAACCAGAATGGGCCAGGGGCGAGCAACCAGCGGTCAGCGATCAGCGGTCAGCCAGGAATGACGTCCGAGTGGCAAGCGTTGAGCAGCCTGTCATTCGAGGAGCCAATCCAGTTCGGCCAACA